>NZ_AP025344.1:4612500-5212500 GCF_021654795.1 Paenibacillus dendritiformis | reverse complement strand
TGTATTCGTATCCGCACAAGACGGCTTACCGTCCCCTTGAGCCGGCGCTGCCGTTGGAGGAGCTGTGGAAGCGGGAGGAGACGGACTATTACTTCCTCTATATGCATATCCCGTTCTGCGGCGCCCGGTGCGGCTTCTGCAATCTGTTCACGCTGCCGGACCGGCGGGCCGATGTGCATGAGCAGTATGTGGATGCGCTGGAGCGGCAGGCCCGGCAATGGGCGCCCTGGTTCGCCGGCCGGCCTTTTTCCCGCTTTGCCGTCGGCGGGGGGACGCCCACGCTGCTGGAGGCCCCCCTGCTGAACCGGCTGTTCGATATTGCGGAGCGGGTGATGGGACTGGATCCGTCGCAGGCATCCGTCTCGGTGGAGACATCGCCGGACACGGTGACGGAGGAGCGGCTGCATGTCCTCAAGGATCGGCTGACGGACCGCGTCAGCATCGGCATCCAGAGCTTCGTCGAGCAAGAAGCGGCGGCGATCTACCGGCCGCAGAAGCCGCGGTTGGCCGAGGAAGCGCTGGAGCGGCTGATGGCATTCGGCTTCCCATTGGTAAATGTCGATCTGATCTACGGTTTGCCAGGGCAGACGCCGGACTCTTGGCTGTACTCGCTGGAGAAGGCGATCGCCTACGGGCCGGGGGAGATCTTCATCTACCCGCTGTATACGCGGGAGAATACGATACTGAAGCCCGATCAGATGCGCAAGCAGGGCGCGGACATCCGGCTGGAGCTGTACGAGATGGCGCGCCAACGGCTGGAGGAAGCGGGGTATACGCAGTACTCGATGCGGCGCTTCTCCAAGGTGAACGGCTTCGATCACAAGCGGATTCTGCCCTTCAGCTGTCAGGAGGAAGGGATGGTCGGCCTGGGCTGCGGAGCCCGCTCGTATACGCGCCGCGTGCATTATGCGTCGCGCTACGGGGTAAGCCAAGCGGCGACGAGAAGCATCATCGCCGACTATGTGGCAGCGGAGCGGCATGATCGGGCCGATTACGGCTTCGTGCTGAACGAGGCGGAACAGAAGCGGCGCTATCTGCTGAAGGCGATTCTTCATCGCGAAGGGCTGGAGCTGGCCGCCTATGCGGAGCGCTTCGGCAGCGAGGCGATGCGGGATCATCCCGAGCTTGAGCAGCTGCTTCGCCTCGGCCTGGCCGAGCTGGAAGCGGGCGTGCTGCGTCTGACGACGCTCGGGATGGCGTATTCCGACGCGATCGGGGACGAGTTGATCTCCGCCGGCGTAAGAGAGCGGATGGAAGGATATGAGTTGCGATGAGGGCGGTGCTCTATTATCGGGGGAAGCTGTCGTCCTGCAACTATGCCTGTCCGTACTGCCCGTTCAGCAAAACCAAGGACAGCAGGGAGACGCTGGCCGAGGACAAGCGTCAGCTGGAGACGTTCATGGGCTGGATCCGGGCGCAGGAGGAAGCCGGGCATCGGCTGGCCTTGTTTTTCAATCCGTATGGGGAGGCGCTGATTCACCGTTGGTACAGGGAGGCGATGACCGAGCTGTCTGCGCTTCCGCACATCGAGAAGGTGGCCATTCAGACGAACCTGTCCTGCCGGTTGGATTGGACGGAGCGGCTGAACCGGGACAAGGCGGCCTTCTGGGTCACGTATCATCCGGGCCAGACAAGCCTGGACGGCTTTCTGTCGCAATGCATGCGGCTGTACGAGCAGGGCATCTCCTTCAGCGTCGGAACCGTCGGGGTCAGAAGCGCCTTCGGCGCGATCGAGGAGATCCGGCGCTTGCTGCCGGAAGACGTGTACGTCTGGGTGAACGCCTATAAGGATCGGCCGGATTATTATACGGCGGAAGAAGTGAAGCGGCTGCAGGTCGTCGATCCTTATTTTGCGATCAATCTGAGGGATTACGATAGCCTCGGCCGGCCCTGCGCAGCGGGGGAGACCGTCTTCTACGTTCAGGGCTCCGGCATCGTGAAGCGCTGCTATCAGGATCGGCGCGTCATCGGCCACCTGTACCGGGACGGGCTGGAAGGACTGTCGGCAGAGCGTGCCTGCGGGATGAAGAGCTGCGGCTGTTATATCGGATATATTCATATGCCGGAATTGGAGCTGGGCGCAATGTATGCGGAGGGATTGCTGGAACGCATCCCTGCGCGGCATGGCTCCATGCGCAAGGAGGGAACAACGATTGTCTGAACACGCATTCACATTATGGCTGACGGGATACTCCGGGGCGGGCAAGACGACGATGGCGCATGCGATCGCGTCCGCGCTCCGGTCGCATGGCCGCCGGGCCGAATGTCTGGACGGCGATGAGCTTCGGGCCGCCATTGGCAAGGGGCTTGGCTTCAGCCGGGAAGACCGGATGGAGAATATCCGCCGGATCGTATATATAAGCGGGCTGCTGGCCCGCAACGGAATTATTCCGGTCGTCTCGGTGATCAGCCCGTACCGGGATATGCGCGCATACGCAAGCGAGCAGTTGGCGCCTTTCGTCGAAGTGTTCGTCGATTGTCCGCTCGACGAGTGCGAGCGGCGCGATCCGAAGGGCTTGTACGCGCGGGCCCGGCAGGGAGATATTCCGATGTTCACCGGCGTCTCGGATGTGTATGAGCCTCCCGAGGCCCCCGAGATTGTCCTTCCGACGGACCGCTGCTCCGTGGAGGAAGGAGTGCAGCTCGCCCTTAACCGGCTGAAGGAGCTGTCCTTGCTGGCCTAGAAGTCATGCTCAAGGCTCTTCGCCAGGCCGCGGGCATCCGAATTCCCGGACCGGAGACGGTGAGGGGCAAATAATGGTGCAGCAAGGAAATCGGTCGGCCGTAATGCTACTCCTGACCGGCTTCGTTCAGATAAGGCCGAACATCTTCGATCGGGATGGCAAGTCCGACATCGATCGATTCCTCGCCCTGCTTCACGGTCGAGGTGGCGAAGACGACGGCGATGACGCGGCCCTGCTCGTTCACGACTGGGCTGCCGCTGTTGCCTGAATGGATCGGAGCCTGAATCATCAGCACGGGCCGCTCGCGCTGCTGCAGCGGGGCCAGACCGAGAATCTGGCCTTCGATCGCGATATGGTAGAAGGAGAGCGGGTTGCCAATGATATGAACTTGGGCGCCTTCCCGCCATCCGGAGTTCGTCTCCAGCGGCAGGGCAGGCAAAGAGTCGGTATTCTCCCGCAGCTTCAAAACCGCTACATCCAGGGCAGCGTCGCTAGCGATCACATCGGCGAGATAGGTTTGATTGTTTTGAAACGTGACCGATCCGGTCTTGTCCTCCGCCATCACATGGCGGTTCGTAATGATGATGCCTTCCGCGGCCACATTGAAGCCGGTACCCTTCCGATCGCGCGCATTGACGATGACGACCGCCTGCTTGTACTGCCGGATCTGTTCACTCTGCGATAATTCTTTGTCCGCATGGAGGAAGCGGAGGGCAGGGAGATTATAGATCTGCGGCCAGAATGCGATCACATTGCCGAACAGCATCAGGGCCAGCAGTACCGTGATCGATTTTGTCATCCATTGTCTTCGCGGACCAGGATCTGGATCCTCCTCTTCGTCCTCGCCTTCTCCAATCCACTCCTCGAATTCTGCTGCGGTTAACGGTTCCGAATAGCCCTGTTGCGGCCATTCGCCGGGCCGCTGCGCTATGGCAGACTGCTCCCGTTCGCTGGAGGCTTCCGCATATCCGGCCCGGGCCTGTTCCCGGCCGTACTCTTCTTCCCTCGCGTCCCAAGCTTCCATCGTCTCCTTGCGGGCGGCTGAGACATCCCCGGCATCCACGATCTCGCTTCCGGAGCTCCCTAGAACGGAACGCTGTGCCGATTCCACGGCCGGGGCCGGATCGGACGATCGCTTCGCATCGTTCGGCTTGCTTGGATTCATCGCTTTTTCCTCCTCGCATCAGATTCGTGGAGAGAACCTGGAATATGTCATGCCCTTGCGGCAGGGCTCATACGGGTATTATAGCAAATCGCCTCCCGGCAACGAACCAATCGGCTCTGTCTGGATGGGGGACGGGATGCAAAGCGCGGCGTGAAATAGTAGAATGAGGAAGAAATCTCGCAGCTGCCGGCCGATCCTGATTGAAGAGGGATTTTGGCGGGTACTTATTGTCGAGAGGGTCGTTCGGTGCCTGAGCAGCATAAAGCAATCAAGCTTATTCGTTCTTTTCGCCAGGCAGAGAAGAGAATGTTCCCCCCCCAAGCTGATCATGAAGAGGAGGAATCCCCAATGTTATGGGATGTACGAATCAATGTGCACCGCTACGATCCTTATCATTCCTGGTATGCGCATCCGGGCGCGAGACCAGCGCATCGGAGAGACCGCTCCCGCAGCAAGCCCAGCTTTTATGACATTCTCCATGAGAAGCGGAAGCGGGCAGGCCAACGGGAGCGACAAGCAGACCGGCAGGCCAAGCCGGGGAAGGAGCGGGCCATCGTTACCCGGCTTGCGCGGCTGCAGCCTCCGCTCGGGTAGCTGCGGCCCGGGCACCGCCCCCGTGGTATCCACATCCTGCATTTTGCCGGTATGAGGATGCCGCCCTAATACGTTACGCGTTATCCGAGATGTTCAAGAATGGTCCGGTATGCCGTGACCGCCTCGAAGTCGTGAACATTGAAGACGGCCGGATCGACGCCGGACTTGACGATGACGGCATGATGCCGCCGATTGATATAGATCTGTTGCCCGTAAATGCCGCGGGCCATCACCTCCGAGCCGTCGCTGCCGAGCGGTGTCCACCACTGATACTGATAGCCGAAGCAATCCTCGGCTTGCCCCGCCTGCAGGTCGGACCGATCGGGAATGACCGATTCCTTCATCCACTTCTCCGAAATGATCTGCCGGCCGTTCCAGGCTCCCTGATGAAGGACAAGGCGGCCGAATTTCGCGTAGTCCCGCAAAGCGGCATTCAAGAAGGCGAATGCAATCTCATTGCCGTGCAGGTCTGTGTTCCAATAAGCATCGTATTCCATGCCAAGCGGCTGCCACAGCTTTTCCTCCAAATAAGACGATAACTTTTTCCCGGTCGTCCGCTCCAGCAGCATACATAACACTTCGGTATCCACGCTCTTATATTGGTAATGTCCCGGCGGCTGCAAGCGCGTCAGCTTGCGAACGTACTGTGAGATCGGCACCGCCGATTCCCCGAAGACATCGTTCATAAAGGTATAAATCTCCGCATCGGGATCGGCGTAGTCTTCGTTGAAGCGAACGCCGGAGGACATTTGCAGCACATCTTTGATGGTAGCCCCTTCATAGCCGCTTCCGGCCAGCTCCGGCAAGTACCGCGTTACCGGATCATGGACGTCCCGTATCGCGCCTTCGTCGAAGGCGATGCCCATCAGGGCCGAGACGAACGATTTGGCGACCGACATCGACGTGGCGGTCGATTCCCGCGTATATCCCTTATAATAACGCTCAGTTACGATGACATCATCCTTGATGACCAGCCAACCGGTAGCTTTCACCTTGTCCATATATTCCCCGACGGTGGAGGATTGTCCGTTGTAGCTGTAACGGACATCGCCCAGATTTTGCAAGTTCTCGGAGAATCGGAACTTATCCGCAGGCGCTTGAATATCGCGCTTCGGCAAAATATGGTCCATATTGCGGAAATTCCAGGCAATATGATCCTCGTGCAGCAGCGTCTCCAGCTTGGCGAGATCATATTGGGGCCCGCATCCCCCGGTGTGCACAGCTGTCTTCATCGTTTCTCAAGCCTCCCATAATCAATCTGTGCGTCTGCTCGACACTTCCTTCATTGTACTGTACCCTGCGGGGGAGTACAAATTTTACCATGAATTCAAGGGGACGGAACAGGAATTGTCCGCTGTGTGTTGAAGTGTTGGGAGAAGGTATTGTTAAGGAACTATGTATAAAAGGCCAGGACCCGGTGACTAGCGGGCAGATTTGAGTATGCGGAAACAAGGCTGCCGATGCTGGTTCGGCGCGCATAGCTTTTTCCAGGTAAGTGGGGGCGGAAAATGGGAGCGGTAAATCGGAAGGAGGCATTAACGTGGACACGAGGAGCAGATGCCAAGAGCTGCTGCACAGACAAAAACTTTCGCGGAAAAACGCCGCTGCCCATGTCATGGAGCTGCTGGATCACGAGTTCGGAATTCAATCGCAGATTTTCAGCCATTCCTTACTGGCGGTACAGTGCAGAATGCAGAACAAGGTCTCCTTGCATGATATCCAGTTCTTAATCGCGGACGAGAAAAAATTAATCAGGACGTGGTCGCTTAGGGGGACGCTGCATCTGATGCGAACAGCGGATGCCGCTCTGATGTGGAGCGCGCTCGGCACGGAATGGGCGGCCCGATGGGGAACGTATCTGAATCAGCATGTCACGGAATATGAGAAGCAGCTTGTCTCCGAGGCGGTGCTCTCCTCCTTATCCGATGGACCGAAGACGCGCGAGCAGTTAAAAGCCGAACTGAAGCAATCGTTGACCCTCGAGCCTGCTCTCATCGACTATTTACTGTCTTCGTGGGGCGGCATCCTTAAGGACTTGTCTTATCAGCGGATGGTGATTCACGGGAACCCGTGTGATCCGGACATCGCATTCCATCTTACAAGCTCGTGGCTGCGGGATCGCCCCGACGTCTATCATACGTATGATCAGGTAGAAGCGCTTGGCCTCATTCTGTTGCGCTATTTACAGGCTTATGGTCCGGCAAGAGCCGAGGATTTTGCGTACTGGTCGGGGATTACGGTCACGTTGGCCAAAAAAATCTTCAAAAATAGAAGTGCCGACCTCATTTCGATTGGCGACCTGTACGATAACAAAAATATCTATAGAACAGTCGCTACGGCCGACGTTCCGACAGTGAAGCTGCTGCCGAAGTTCGATCCTCTGTTATTGGGGCATAAAGAAAAGTTTTATATGGAAAGCGAGCATTATAAAAAGGTTTATGGCGCTGCGGGCCATGTCCATGCGGCTGTCATGCTACACGGCATGATAGCGGGAACATGGAGAGTCAAAGGTAAAAAAGTGGACATGCGCCTGTTTGGGGATGCAGATGAAGGTTTGCGGGCCGAACTCCGCCGCGAAGCGGAGATAACAGCCTCTTTTTTTCATCAAAGCTCTCGGCTGCATCATGCTGACGGCTAACCCTTCTTCCGTAATTTCCGACCTCGAATGCGCCGTTGATTGTCACGCCCGCCGCGTTCGAAGCGGGAGCATAAACCGAAGCTGCATCCCGGCCGGGGCTGCAGTTTTTTGTGCGCAGCGGCACGGCGCTTCAGGCCGAGGGCGCGCTATGAATCGCCGGTGGCGAATGAAGCGCGGCGAATAGCGAATAAAAGCCATGCCCTGCGCATCTCTATGTCCTGAAGGACGTTGCACGCTGCACGGCAGTACCAATCCTGCAAAATTACACTATTTACTCCTTTGAAAGGCGAATTTTTTACTGATTCCTGCAAAAATACATCATTTTCCTACCTATACCTTGCGTTAAAGCCGAAACGGATGAAAATCCTGCCTTTTTGCAGGATTCTTTTTTCCAGCAAAGGGGGCAGACGAAAATGCTGCATATTTCAGGCTGTTGGAAAACCCCTGTTTATTTTGTGAAGGGGTGGAGATGGTCCATTTTCCTCATCCAAACTTTGGCTCTTAGAGCGTTTTAAATCGATTTTCTCTACTGGGAGAAGAGATCAATCACAAGTAAAAAGCCCCATAGACTACTCAATGGCCTGATTTTACGGGATCCAAGCGACCGCGTCGGATGCTGGGGGCATCATCGCATTATCCGGCCTGCTGGAAGCATTATCGGCCTGCTCGAAGCATCGTTGCCTCCTGGGGCTTGGACGTGCGGAGGAAATTGCTGCTATTTTACAGGAATTTCGGCTTAATGAGTCCACATCCCGAGGAATTGCTGCAAATCTACATCATTTTAGGCCCTTTTGCTTCAAGCCGAAGCGAAACGGGTGAAATTCCTGTAATTTTGCAGGATTCCGTTTCTGGACTAGTCATCCATATCGAATTGCTGTATTTATGCAGGATTTCGCTTACTGAATAGGAGCGTCTGGAGAAATCGTGGAGTTTTGCGGATTTCGACTGCCGGATGGGCGTGTCTAGGGAAATGGTGCAGTTTTCAGGATGGTGGAAATATCCATTTTCCGACTCAAAACTTCTTTCTCAACAGCCTGATATTTGCAGCACTTTCTTTTCCAACAAACGTTCATTACCGAGGAATCCTGCACTTTGGCAGCAATGAGGAGCAGCTTCTGGCGATCCCTGCCCAAGGGGCAGTAGTTTATTCATTAGTATTTACGATTTTATATAGTGAAAGTGATTACTTTCACTAATAAGCAGGAATTCCTGTGCTATCATGAGGATGTGGTGCACAGTACTGTTACGCTGCAGACAAACACAACAAGAGAAGACAAGGGGTTTAAGCGAGATGAAGAGGATGAAAAAAGCGGGACTAATGATGCTTGTCCTGTGTATGGTCGCGATGCTGGCGGCATGCGGGAGCGGGAACAAAGATGGCAAGGAGGCCAATAATGGAGGGGATCGGATCGTAACATCCATCGGGGAAGGCGATGGCAAGCACGGTACGATTAAGGTTGAGGTCACGTTTGAGAACGATGAGATTAAAGATATTAAAGTGCTCGAGCAGAAAGAAAACGAGGTGTTGGCCGAGCCGGTATATAAAGAGCTGAAAGAGATCATGATCGCCTCGAACAGCGCGGAGGCGGATGCGATCAGCGGCTCGACGGTCACAAGCCAAGGCTACATCGACGCGGTGAAGGATGCGGTAGCGAAGGCGGGCTTGACGCTCGTTGCGAAGCAGGCGGCTGGAAAAACCCAGACAGACGAGCCGGCAGAGCAGACATATGATGTCGTCATTATCGGGGCTGGCGGCGCCGGATTCAGTGCGGCGTTGGAAGCGAAGCAGGCCGGCGCTTCGGTGGTGCTGCTGGAGAAAATGCCTAGCGTAGGCGGCAACACGCTGATTTCGGGCGGTGAAATGAATGCGGCCAACACATGGGTGCAGAAAAACTTGGGCATTGAAGACAGCACCGATCTGTTTATTGAAGATACGCTCAAAGGCGGAGATAATGCCGGCGATCCGGAAATGGTCCGCGTCCTGGCCGAGAACGCGACCGCGGCGGCAGAATGGCTGAAGGATGCGGTGAAGGTGAACTTCCTGGAGGATCACCTGTTCCAATTCGGCGGCCATTCCGTCAAGCGCGCGCTCATTCCGGAAGGGCATACGGGCGCCGAACTGATTACGAAGCTGAAAAAGCAACTGGACGAGATGGGCATCGATCTGAAGACAAATACGAAGGCCGAGAAGCTGCTCACGGATGAGAGCGGTAAAGTGATCGGCGTCGAAGCAGCCGGAGCGAACGGCGGCACCATCACCTTCCATGCCAACAAAGGCGTCATTATTGCATCGGGCGGCTTCGGATCCAATGTCGAAATGAGAAAGCAATATAATCCGGAATACGATGAAAAATATATGACGACGGATGCCCCGGGAACGACGGGAGACGGAATCGTGATGGCGCAGGCGGTCGGCGCCGCCCTGACCAATATGGAGAGCATTCAGACTTATCCGGTATGCAATCCGAAGACCGGCGTGATCTCGCTTGTGGCGGACAGCCGTTTTGACGGAGCGATTCTCGTCAATCAGAGCGGCCAGCGTTTCGTCGAAGAGCTGGAACGCCGCGATGTCATTTCCAAGGCGATTTTGGCCCAGGAAGGCGGCTATGCCTACCAGTTGTGGAACCAGGAAATTGGAGACATCAGCAAAACCGTCGACACGCATAAAGACGAATATGAAATGCTCGTCAAAGACGGCCTTTTGTATAAAGCCGATACGCTGAAAGAAGCGGCCGAATTTTTCAAAATCGATCCGGAAGCGCTGCAGGCGACAATCGACCGCGTCAACAAATTCGCCAAGTCCGGAAAAGACGAGGACTTCAACCACCGCGCGGGATTGAAGGATATGAGCAAAGGGCCTTATTATATTCAAAAAGCGGTGCCTTCCGTTCACCATACGATGGGCGGACTTGTGATCAATAAGACGACACAGGTGCTGAACGAGCAAGGCCAGCCGATTGCGGGCCTATTCGCCGCAGGCGAGGTCACGGGCGTCATTCACGGCAAGAACCGGCTTGGCGGAAATGCGATTGCCGATGCCATCACCTTCGGGCGCATCGCCGGCCAGCAAGCGGTCAAATAAATAGCAAAGGGAAAGAAGCCGAAGCGAAGCCGCAGCATCAAGCTGCGGCTTTCAGGTTGTAGACAAACTCACGCGAATACTGCAACCTCGGGGTTTTTTTACGTTTTTATCCCTATTTAAAGACGAAATTTCCTATGTTATACCCTATTAAAAGGCGGTGAATGCTTGAAATTATCTCATAAAAAACAAGCCTGTCGACAATGGCATTGCCGAGATAGGCCGCCTTGTACACGGTGTCATTCAGCAATTCCCTGATAGGCGGCGGATTCCATTCCGTGAGAACCAACTCCTTGTCAGACAACCCTTGCTCGGCCTGCAGCCTCATCTCCTGCGCAAGCATGTCTCGCAAGTACACCGGATTCGGAGAGATCCCCATATGAACTCCTCCGCTATTCGGTCTCGATGCAAAGGGAGCCCCAGCGGAGCGGCCAGTTCGGCATAAAGCACCTCTTCGATATAGTCATACGGATAGAAATGAAGCGGTATGAAGTCCGGCAAACACGGATTGCTGCGGCAGAACGCAAAAAATTCAGCCGCGGCGAGCGGATGGTGATGATTCATCCTGGCGCGCAGCCGCTCCGAAACGCCCTTCAAGGTCTGATTGGTTCGCAAATACATCTCCATATCACCTTCCATCGTTCCCGGCCAGAACGTCTGCAGAGTCTGCAGCTCCGGTCATCCACTCACTAAATCCCCGGTATCTCCCGCCACTCTAGTCATCTGCTGCACCAATCCTGCAATATCTCCCGCCACTCCAGCCATCTGCTGCACCAATCCTGCAATATCTCCCGCCACTCCAGTCATCTGCTGCACCAATACTGCAGTATCTCCCGCCACTCCAGTCACCTGCTCCACCAATCCTGCAGTATCTCCCGCCACTCCAGTCACCTGCTGCACCAATCCTGCAATATCTCCCGCCACTCCAGTCATCTGCTGCACCAATCCTGCAGTATCTCCCGCCACTCCAGTCACCTGCTGCACCAATACTGCAGTATCTCCCGCCACTCCAGTCACCTGCTCCACCAATACTGCAAAAATGCAGTAATTTCCTTGACACGCGGTTGCGAAAATACGATTACTGCAAAAATACAGCAATTAGCACACGGCGAGTCATAATTAGCGTTTAAAATGGCGGAATAATGTAATTTCGCAGGATTTTCTCGGAATTTAGCCTATTGAGGTTAAAAATGCTGCGCCTGTGCAGCAATTTCATACGGAGATCAGCTTGCTTCATGCGCAGATGCGCAGACCATCAAGCTTCACGCAGGGACCAGCTAGCCCTAACCTAACCAACCTGTTCTGCCTTCCCCGGCCCCGCCCTTCCTAAGAAAAAAGACGGTCGACAGGACTTTGTCGACAGTCTGAAAGCCGCAGCGTCAAGCTGCGGCTTTTGGCATGGGGCCGGGCGTTAAAGCAAGCCTTTGGCCTGAAGACGCCTGCATCTTGTGACCGAGGTGCAGGCTTTTTTGCTTTTTTGGCTGCAGTGATTCGATCTGAGGAAGGCTGCCTAATTTTGTTATATAACAAGAAAAAAATTCAAAAACAGTATTGAACAGTTCTTTCCAGTGTTATATAATGACCTCAACAAAACAGTTTTGTTATATAACAGTAAAGAGGGGGTGCACGGCATGGATTGTCCTGTATGCGGCGGCAATGGCGATTTGGACTGCTTTAAATGCATGAGCCCGATGACTGAAGGCCAGGAACATCAGGATTGCCCGCTATGCGAGGGCAGGCGGTTTCTTCCTTGCAGCCGGTGCTCCGGCAACGGTTACCTGGAGCAGGAAGCATGAAGCGAATGAAATTAGAATCATGGAGGGGATTGACGATGAGCGGAACAGGGAGAACGGAACTTGAGCAGATGAAGGAACATTGGTCTGGAGCCCGTTATCAGGGCATCCGGCGCCCATATTCGCCGGAAGACGTGCTGAGATTGCGGGGGTCTGTGAAAATCGAATATACATTGGCCCGGCGCGGCTCCGCGAAATTGTGGGATCTGCTTCATTCGGAAGACTATATTCATGCGCTGGGGGCCTTGACCGGCAATCAAGCCGTGCAGCAAGTCAAAGCGGGACTGAAGGCCATCTATCTCAGCGGATGGCAGGTGGCGGCGGATGCGAACCTGTCCGGACAGATGTATCCCGACCAGAGTCTGTATCCGGCGAACAGCGTTCCCCATGTCGTGAAGCGAATCAATCAGGCCTTGCAGCGCGCCGATCATATCCAGCATTCCGAGGGCAAGAATGACATCGATTTCTTCGCGCCCATCATCGCGGATGCCGAGGCCGGCTTCGGAGGCCCGTTGAATGTATTCGAGCTCGTGAAGGCCATGATCGAAGCGGGAGCCGCGGCGGTCCATCTGGAGGACCAGCTTGCCTCGGAGAAGAAATGCGGCCATATGGGCGGCAAGGTGCTGCTCCCGACCGGTCAGGCGATTCGCCATCTGATCGCCGCGAGGCTGGCGGCGGACGTGATGGGGGTGGATACGGTGCTCATTGCCCGGACGGATGCGAATGCGGCGCAGCTCCTCACCAGCGACATCGACGGCAACGATCGGCCTTTCCTGACCGGAAAACGTTCGACGGAAGGCTTCCATTACGTCAGGGCGGGACTGGAGCAAGCGATAGCGCGGGGCCTGGCTTATGCCCCTTACGCCGACATGGTCTGGTGCGAGACCTCCGAACCGAATCTGGAGGAGGCGGAACGGTTCGCGCAAGCCATTCACGCCCGCTATCCCGGCAAGTTGCTGGCGTATAACTGCTCCCCATCCTTCAATTGGAGGCGGAAGCTGAGCGACAAGGAGATCGCGACCTTCCAGCAGAAGCTGGGCGCCATGGGCTACAAGTTCCAGTTCGTCACCTTGGCCGGCTTCCACGCCTTGAACCACAGCATGTTCCAACTGGCCAAGGGGTACAAGGAGCGGGGGATGCAAGCCTACTCCGAGCTGCAGCAAGCGGAGTTCGCCAGCGAGGCGGAAGGCTATGAGGCGGTCCGCCATCAGCGGGAAGTGGGAGCCAGTTATTTTGACGAAGTGACGCAGATTATTGCCGGAGGTCTGGCCAGCACGACGGCGTTGGCGGGTTCGACCGAACAGGAGCAATTCAGCCGGTAATGAACGATATTTCGGCACTGCAGCCATTTTAAAAAGGGGGGTTCGACCTATGAACCGTGTGAGCCAGTCACACCGTGAATTGAAAGGGGAGTGCAGCTCCGATGCGCACCGCATCATCTTGACGCCTGAGGCGCTGGACTTCGTGGCGGCATTGGAAAGGCGGTTCGGGAAGCGGCGCAAAGAGCTGCTCCGCATGAGAGACGAGCGCCAGCACAGACTCGACGAGGGGGAGTGGCCCGACTTCTTGGCGGAGACGGCGCATGTCCGGAACGGGGATTGGACGGTTGCTTCCATCCCGGCCGATTTGCAGGATCGGAGAGTGGAAATTACTGGCCCCTCGGGGGATCGCAAAATGGTGATCAATGCGTTAAACTCGGGCGCCAAAGTGTTTATGGCGGATTTCGAGGACGCCAATTCCCCAACCTGGTCGAACACGCTGGAAGGCCAGGTCAACCTTCGCGATGCCGTCAACCGGACGATACGGTTCGTGAACGAGGCGGGCAAAGTCTATGAACTGAACGGCAGACCGGCCGTGCTCAAGGTGCGGCCGCGGGGCTGGCATATGGAAGAGAAGCATCTGTTGATCGACGGAGAGCCAGTGTCGGCGTCGCTCTTCGATTTCGGACTATACTTTTTTCATAATGCGGAGACGTTGATTCGCCAGGGAAGCGGCCCCTATTTCTATCTTCCGAAAATGGAAAGCCATCTCGAAGCGAGGCTGTGGAATGACGTATTCGAATTCGCGCAGCAGGAGCTGAACATTCCGCGCGGCACCATTAAGGCGACCGTCTTAATCGAGACGATTCTGGCCGCCTTCGAGATGGATGAGATTCTGTTCGAGCTGCGCGATCATGCGGCCGGCTTGAATTGCGGGCGCTGGGACTACATTTTCAGCTATATCAAGAAGCTCCGGAGCAAGCCGGACGTCATTTTGCCCGACAGAGCCATCGTGACGATGGAATCGCCTTTTATGACGGCCTATTCGCTGCTCGCCATCCAGACGTGCCATCGGCGCCAAGCCTACTGTATCGGGGGCATGGCAGCCCAGATTCCGATCAAGAACAATCCGGCGGCCAACGAAGCGGCCCTGGAGAAGGTGCGGAAGGATAAGCTGCGGGAAGCGCGGAACGGCCATGACGGCACATGGGTGGCGCACCCCGGTCTTGTGCCGATCGCCATGGAGGTGTTCGATGCCCATATGCCAGGACCGAACCAGCTCGGGAAGCTGCCGGAGCGCGAGATCACCGCGGCGGATTTGCTGGAGGTTCCTCAAGGGCCGATTACCGAGGCCGGCGTGAGAATGAACGTGTCGGTCGGCATTCAATATTTGGAGGCATGGCTGCGAGGAATGGGCGCGGTGCCGATCAACCATTTGATGGAGGATGCCGCGACCGCCGAGATTTCGAGAGCCCAGCTCTGGCAGTGGATACATCATCCGCGGGGCGTGCTCGACGATGGGCGCAAAGTTACGATCGAGCTCTTCGATCAACTCTTTCAGGAAGAGCTGGAACACCTCCGGCTTCGGATCGGCGAAGAGCAAGTTCCCGGCTCCCGGCTGGCGCTGGCCGCCTCTCTGTTCCGCGAGATGACGGTTGCCGATACGTTTGAGCCGTTTTTGACCCAACCGGGTTATACGCACTTATCCTAATTTCGCAAAAGGAGGTTCACGCATATGGCGATGAACAAGGTTGAACACGAGACAGACGAGACGATGGAGCACACGGCGTTTTATCCGCTGTCCCCCGTATTTTTGGATTTGTATTATCATTCGAGCAGCGAGGAAGTCCAGCAGTCCTCCTTGCCGCTGTCGCACTATTTCATTACCAATTATTATTGCTACCGCAATGATTAATTAGTTGATCGCAAGCTGATCTCCAACAGAGCC
This sequence comes from Paenibacillus dendritiformis, assembly GCF_021654795.1. Lineage (NCBI taxonomy): Bacteria > Bacillati > Bacillota > Bacilli > Caryophanales > Paenibacillaceae > Paenibacillus > Paenibacillus dendritiformis. The sequence continues at coordinate 5,197,340 of NZ_AP025344.1, read as the reverse complement.
TGCTCGAGGAAAGAACGGGCCTGTTGGAGATTTTCTTTTTCCGCTTCCGTTTCAATATTTTCCCCATGCTATATAATAGAGGTATTCCGCTATATAACAGAGGGGATAGCTTATGAATTCTCACGAAATGATGACGAAGCACGGGCAGATTATCCAATACATTGAAGAGCTTGACATCGGGACGCGCATTTCGGTGCGCAAAATCGCGCAGGCCTTGAACGTGAGCGAGGGGACGGCTTACCGCGCCATCAAGGAAGCGGAGGGCCGGGGGATCGTCAGCACGAGAGAGCGCACGGGCACCGTCCGCATCGAGAAGAAAGAGCCGCAGCATATCGACAGACTGACCTTCGAAGAAATACGAAGTCTGGTGGACGGAGAGGTGCTGGGCGGCACAGCGGGCCTGGACAAGACGCTGAACAAGTTCGTGATCGGGGCTATGCAGCTCGAAGCGATGATGCGGTACATTGAACCGGGAAATCTGCTGATTGTCGGGAACCGGAACAAGGCGCATCACAGCGCGCTGACCTTGGGCGCAGGGGTGCTCATTACGGGAGGCTTCGATACCCCGGCGGAGGTTCGCGAGCTGGCGGACGAGCTGGCGCTTCCGGTCATCAGCTGCAAATACGACACCTTTACGGTGGCTGCCCTCCTGAACCGGGCTTTATCCGAGCGGATGATCAAGAAGCAGATTATTTTGGTCGGCGATATTATTCGAAAAGACATTCCGCTGACCTCGATTCACCAGTCGAGAACGGTCGGGCATCTGAAACAGCTGATCGAGGAAACCGATCACAACCGCTTTCCCGTGGTGGATGATGAGAACAGGCCCGTGGGCATGATCATCGCCAAGGACATTATCGGCGCTTCCGACAACGAACGAATCGAGCATTTAATGAGCCCCCATCCGATTACGGTCATGCCTCATACCTCGATTGCGACCGCGGGCCATATGATGGTATGGGAAGGCATTGAGCTGATCCCGGTCGTAGACGGGGAGAAGAAGCTGATCGGCGTGATTAGCCGCAAGGATATTTTGAAAGCGATGCAGTCGGTTCATTCGCAGCCTCAACAGGGGGAGACGCTGGAGGATCAGATCTGGTCGGCGTTCGAGGAGATTCGGGGCGAAGACGGCGGACTTTCTTTCCGCGGTCCTGTTCATACCTCGATGATCAATCAGATGGGCTACATCTCCGAGGGCATCCTGGGCAGCATGATCACCCTTGCCGTCACCCGCACGATTAAGCAGCATAAGAAGAAGGATCTGCTTATCGATCACACCTCCGTTTATTATTTGGCGCCGATCGAAATCGAAAACATCGTGGAAATGGTTCCGGCGGTCATTGAACTGAGCCGCAGGTTCTGCAAGATCGAAGTGGAAATGTTCGTCGCGGGGCAGCGCGTAGTCAAGGCGATGGTGACGGCCCGAATTTTGGATTAGCGCGCCGCTTCGCGAAAAATGCTTGCCCGGGGATTATCGTATATTGAGCAGGCGGAGGGACCATGGTATACTTCCGGCCATAACGCGATATCCCGATTCGGGTGATCGGGATCCGACAGAAGGAGGCTGCCGGTAATGAGTCAGACGTTGGCGTTCCGCGGGGATGGGACATTCAAGATTGTCCAGTTCTCGGATACGGAGTTCTGCGTGGAAAGTGGATTCAACTTGGAGGAACCCCAAAATATCGATGATATGACGCGGGCCGGGATGGATCGGATTATCGAAGCCGAGCGGCCCGATCTCGTTGTCATCGCGGGAGACGTGACGGCGAGCGCGAAGGGAGATCCGTTATACTTCCTGGACAAAGCGGCGATGACCTTGGAGCGGCACCGGATTCCGTGGGCGTTCGTATTCGGCAATCACGATTCGGAAGGCGCGGCGACAAGGCGGCAAATGCATGAAGCGCAGTTGTCTTACAGGTACTGCGCCGCCCAGCCTGATCCGCTTGGAGTTAGCGGTAACGGGAACTATGTGCTCACGATCGCCGATCAGAGCGGCACGGCGGCGGCCGCCCTTTATTTCCTGGATAGCGGAGATTATTCGCCGCTGCGCCAGGTGGGCGGCTATGACTGGATACGTCACGATCAGATTGAATGGTATATCCGGCAGTCGCGGGCGCTGATTGCGCAGAACGGCGGGCAGCCGCTGCCGGCGCTCGCATTCTTCCACATTCCGCTGCCGGAGTATCAGGAGGCGTGGACTACCCAGACATGCGTGGGCCATCGGATGGAGCCGATATGCTCGCCCGCGGTGAATTCGGGCCTGTTCGCGGCGATGCTCGAGATGGGAGATGTGATGGGCACCTTCGTCGGGCATGATCACGCGAATGATTTCTGCGGGACGCTGCACGGCATCCGTCTCTGCTACGGCAGGTCCGCGCAATATGTCAGCTTCGTGGATGGAGAACGGAATGATCATTTCCCGACGGGCGCGCGCGTCATTCAGTTGAAGGCCGGGGAACGCGGCTTCGAGACATGGATTCGCGAGAGCGACGGCCAGACCGTTGGCGCACAGCCGGAGCATCGCCCCGAGGTTCGCGCGTAATAGAAGCAGGCAGCCATCCCGCGGGACGGCTGCCTGTTTTCAGGTCCAATTATTCTTCCACGAACAGCGGAACCTCAACGAAGCCTTGCTCCGTCGTCTTGATCAGCCCGAGATCGGACAGGCGCAGCTCCGGCACGACGATCAGCGCCAGCAGGGACAGAGTCATGAACGCGTAGTTCATCGTGCAGCCCGCATCGTACAGCGCCTTGCTGATGGCGCGCGATTGTTCGGCGACCTCCTCGAACGGCGCATGGGACATCAGGCCGGCCACCGGCAGCGGCAGCTTCACGACCGCATCCTCCGTGACGACGGCGATGCCCCCATGCATACCGGCCACGGTATTGGCCGCCTTGGCCATCAGCGTGTCGGAGTTGCCGATTACCATCAGGTTGTGGCAATCATGGGCGACGGTCGTCGCGATGGCGGCCGGAACCTGGAAGCCGACGCCGGACACGAGGCCGAGCGACTGGTTGCCGGTTCCTTGATGGCGCTCGATGACGGCGATTTTGCACAGGCCATCCTCTCGGCGCAGCGCCACGCGGCCGTCCTCGATGCGGACGGATACAATCAGTTCCTTCGTATCGACATGATTCTCCCGCACTTGAATCGCTCTTGCCTTCCGCTCCCCGGATGAACCCGGGCAGGCAATGACGAAGTCGTCCGCACGGACTTCCCGCGCCAGATGCACCGAACGAATGGCTTCCTCCGGATAGCTGAACTCCGGCAGATCGACGACCATGCGTCCGTTCTCGGCCACGACTTGTCCGGCGGCGATCGTCATGGCGACATTGACGTCGGCCAGGTTGCCCTCGAGGATAATGATGTCGGCGAACGAGGCGGGCGTGATCGTGCCGACATCGCGGGCGACGCCGAAGCGCTCCGCCGTGTTGATAGTCGCCATCTGGAAGGCGGTAACCGGACGGACGCCCTGAGCGATGGCGTGGCGGACGACGAAGTCCATATGCCCTTCATCCACCAGCGATTCGGGACTGCGATCGTCGGTGACGAGAATCATGCGCCGCGTATCGATGCCATAGTCGGTATGCGCCTTGATCGATTCGGCGACGTCATGCCAGGCCGAGCCGCGTCTCATCTTCGCGTACATGCCGCGGCGCACCCGCTCGATGACATCCTCCGCCTTGACGCTCTCGTGGCATCCGGTTATGCCGCTCGCCGCATACGCGGAGATTCTCCAGTCGTCGACCGGCCAGGTATAGTGCCCGTCCGCGACCCGGCCCGCGCGCAAGGCCGCCTGGATTTCGCCGATCATTTTCTCATCGCTGTACACGACGCCCGGGAAGTTCATCACCTCGCCAAGGGCGATCATATCCGGCCCCCAGGTGAAGGCTTCCGCCACTTCGGCCGGGCCGATCGAAGCGCCGCTGGTCTCCAGCTCGGGTCCTGTCGACGGCACGCAGGAAGCGACCTGCATATAGGCCGCGAGCGGCGTCGTTCTCGCTTCGTCCAGCATCAGGCGCAGGCCGGGCAGGCCGAGAACATTGGTAATCTCGTGGGCGTCGAAGAAGCCGCCGGTCGTGCCGGTGACGAGCACGGCCCGCGCGAATTGCGACGGCGTGATCTGGCTGCTCTCGATATGACAATGGCCGTCGAGCAGTCCGGGCGCGACATAGCGGCCGGCCGCATCGATTACTTTCGTGTCCTCCCCGATCATATGACTCGCATCCTTGCCGACGAAGGCAATGCGCGAGCCCTGCACGCCGATGGACATATCGTCCTGAATCTCCCCGGAGCATACATTGACGAGCTTCGCGCGCAGAATGACGAGGGTTGCCTTTTTGTCCCCTCTCGCCGTCGCGACCAGGCCGGGCACGCATTCGGCCAGATGAGGCCGGGCAAAGCGGTTGCTAGTGTTCATTGTGTCGTCTCCTTTGATGACTTAAAAATTATGGGAACAGCATAAGTATAGATCAAGGAAACATTTTCTACACGTTGACGGATTGAAGGGAATCGGATGAAAAAGCGGTTTCATCGCTTTGTTCTCACACAGAATTGGTAAATCATAGTATAATTAAGGCTATCAAGTTCAAAAAGGAGCTGCGCTTGTGTCCATTTCTGCGAAACCGAATATATTTATCGGCTCATCGAGGGAAGCGATTGACATCGCGAACGCCGTTCATTCGCAACTGAATTATTACGGCCAGGTTTCCCCTTGGTATGCCGGGGCATTTGGCGGAAATGAATATACGATGGAGACACTGGAGAGGGAACTTGAGCAGCATGATTTTGGTATTTTCGTTTTCGCGCCGGATGATGTCGCATTGCACCGCGGGAAATATGTGTTTGTCCCGCGGGACAATACGTTGTTCGAGATGGGGCTTTTTTGGGGAAAGCTCGGGCGGAGCAGAGTGTTCGCCGTCATTCCCGGCCAAGTCCGGGAACGAAGCGATCTGATAGAAGGGAAGACGATCCATGAATTTCACGTGCTCTCCGATCTGCAGGGGCTTACGCTGTTGAGCTATGAGCTGCGGACGGATAACAAGCATGAGGCGGCCGTGTCGGTCGCCTGCCAGCAGCTGATCCGCAGGATTAAAGAGGAAGGATTTTTTCAAAACCCCCGTGACTTGTTGGCTGCCAAAGAAACGGAACTGCTCCAGAAGCAAAGCTTGCTTCACTTTTTCTGGGAATACACTCGCAATCTGGCGGCCGTCAACTCTCAGGAGAAATACGAAGCGCTGTATGAGGCCGTCCGCAACTCCATCATGCCTCCGCAAGGGTTCCGCGTCACGGGGGCGGCGCTATGGCGCAAGCAAGGCCTTGATGGCATCGGGCAGGTGGCGGGTAATGTAGGGAGAGGGCAGTTTTTCTCGTTCAGCGCCGCGGAGCGCCGGCAGGACAAGGATCACCAAATTTACGTGATAGATGTCTTTCTTAACGGAAAATGGTCGTTTTTCAAGCGCGAGGAGCTTGCGCTGGTTTATGTGCTATGCTATCCTCTTGGTAGAGAGCACGTGCTGTCCGTGCATTTCGCCGGGCAGAGGCTGCTTGAGGAATCCGAACTAGCCGCGATTGTACAGCTGAACAATGATTTGCTGCGAACCATTGACCACTTAATTGGAGGTGATTCCGCATGACGGGCGATCATCCGATTCACTTGCATAAGGGAAGCGCCGGAATCAACAAGCTTAACCGCCAGGCAAGAGGTCCATTTGGCCGTTCCAGGAAGAAAGGCATTCGCGGAAGCGGTCAGCATAACGCGGCAGCTATTGTCTACATTGGCCCTTCCGTCGAAGGCTCGGACGAAGAATATGTGAAGGTGCTCAGCGGCGAAGTCGATCGAACCAAGCCTTCATTCGCATAAACCGATAATGAATTCATCCCGGGAATCGGGCGCAAGATGACTTCTTTCAGCGAGGAGTCATCTTTTTTAGATCTTCGCACCGGGTGCAGAGCCGGTCGCGGGATGGCCAGTGCATGCAGATCACGATGTTCGGGGTTGTAAGCGCATTCAATTATTGTTGGGAGGGATGATCCATGTCAGATAAAAGATGGGCGGCGGTTCTTGGCTTGCTGCTCCTGTCCTTTCTTTATCTGCTCTTTGAGTTCATGTCATCCACCTACCGCAATCAGGCGTTGATTCGGCAGTGGAGCGAGGCGGAGGCCGGGGCATCCGGCAAGCCCCATGTGATGCTGATCTCCCAGGAGCTGGATAATCCGTACTGGCGGATGATCGAGCAGGGGGCGAGAGATGCGGCGAACCGGTTGGGTATGGCCCTGGAATATGTCGGGCCGCTCCGCATCAACCCGGAGGAGCAGACGATGCTGCTGGAGAAAGCCATCGCCGCGAAGGTGGATGCGATTCTGCTGCAGGGCATTCACAGCATTGCTTATACCCGGTTGATCGACCAAGCGGTGGCACAGGGCATCCCGGTCCTTACCGTGGATGCCGATGCGCCGGACAGCAAGCGGCTCACCTACGTCGGGACGGACAATTATGAGTCGGGCAGGAGACTGGGCGAGATCGTGGCCGAAGCCGGCCGCGCCTTCTCCGATCGTTCGACGACCAAAATCGGCGTTCTTATCGGCAGCAATCTGGCCGAGAATCAGACGCTGCGGCTGGACGGATTCCGCTCGGTCATCAGCCGGCACCGCTCGCTGCAAATCGTCGATGTCCGGGTGTCGAATATTTCACGGGTTGAAGCGGCCCAGAAAGCGTCGGAGATGCTGTATTTGCATCCGGATATTGCCATTATCGCCGGGATGAGCGCGCTGGACGGAGCGGGCATCTTGCAGGCCGCCAAGAGCACGGGCCGGGACGATTTGCTCATTTTCGGCTTCGATGACATCGAGGAGACGAAGCAGGCGATTGCCCGCGGCGAGATCGCGGCCAGCATCATTCAGAAGCCGTACCGGATGGGCTATGACAGCGTCTCGATCATTCATGATGTGCTGGAAGGAAAAAGCGCGCCGCCCCATCATCTGATGGATACGGACATACTGACGAAGGACGGAATCCGATTGGAGTGACGCACGATGAATATCCGCACGAAGCTTTTCGTTTTTATTCCTCTTCTTGTCATCCTGGTCAGCGCCGTCACTTATTTTATATCTTTCAGCAGCCGGATGATGCAGGAGAGCTATAACCTGATGATGGATCGCATTCTGTTGTACAAGCAGATTGCCCAGCAGACGGAGCAGCATCTTCGCACGCTCAGCCGCTACTTAATCGACCAGCAGGAAGCGACATACCGCGAGCTGGCGGCGCAGCAGGAGGAGCTGCTTGCTTTGAAGCGGAATCTGGCCGGGCAGGCGGAGACGGACAACAACGAGATCTCCGTCCGGAATTATGATCATATGCTTGACTCCTTCTTGGAAAAAGCGGAGGAGGTGCTGGGAGCGACCGATGTGCGAGGCTTGCGTTCGTTTGCCGTCTTGTATGAAGATACGGAAAAAATCGCGGGATTCATTCGGGATCAGGGCCAGTCGCTCGTCGATCTGGAGCTGAGCAGCTATCAGCCGTATTATCGGCAGCTTCTGCAAAATACGCGTCAGATGAACAAGATCGGCCTCGCCCTGTTCGGGGTCAGCCTGCTGCTCAGCATCGTCTTCGTCATCTGGCTGTCGCGGAGCATCACCCGCCCGATACATATGCTCGTCCGCACCGCCAAGCAGATCGCGAAGGGCAATCTGCAGATTGCGCCTCCGGTGTTCCGGCAAGACGATGAATTCCGGATTTTGTCCGAGGCGTTCCGGCATATGCTGGCCAATATCCGCAAGCTGATTGCCAAGGATATGGAGCATCTGGAGCGGGAGCGTCTCGTCAAGGAACTGGAGCTGCGGGCGCTGCAGAGCCAGATCAACCCGCATTTCCTGTTCAATACGCTCAATGCGCTGTCGAAGCTGGCGCTGATCGAGGGAGCCGACCGGACGAGCGACTTGACCGTGTCCGTCTCGAATCTGCTTCGCTACAATTTACGCAAGCTGGATAGCCCGGTGACGCTGCGCGAGGAAGTGGACCATACCGCGGAATATTTCACGATTCAGCAGGCGCGCTTCCGCGATCGCATCCGCTGCGAGATGAGCATCGACGAGCGGGCGTTGGCGCAATATATTCCCTGCCTGTCGCTGCAGCCCATCGTCGAAAATGCGTTCATTCATGGCGTCGAGGGCATGGAAGAAGGCGCGGCCGTGCGCTTGTCGATTATCCGCTCGGATACGGAAGTAACCGTGATCATCGCGGATAACGGAGCGGGGATGGATGAGGCGACCCGGGCCTCCCTGTTGGGCGAGGGCGGGCCGCAAGCGGGCGCCCGCTCCCGGGACGAAGCGCAGCGCTCGACCGGGCTCGGCTTGCAGAACGTATTCAAGCGGCTGCAGCTCTTCTATGGCCGGGAGGATATCGTGGAGCTGGAGAGCGAGATCGGGAGAGGCACCACGGTCAGGCTGCGGCTGCCCATTTATGAGGAGGGGGAAGCGGATGTACCGTCTGTTAATTGCGGATGACGAAGCGTTGGAACGGGAAGGGCTGGAGTTGATGATTACCCGCGCCATGCCGGACAGCTTCGAGGTGATTCATGCGCCCAACGGGCGCCGGGCGATAGAGCTTGCGGAACGGCATCATCCGGATATTGTAATGATGGACGTGAAGATGCCGGGCATTCAGGGGCTGGAAGCGCTGCAGGACATCCAGGCGGTTCACAGCCGGGTGAAGATGGTGCTGGTGACGGCGTATGATCATTTCGCCTATGCGAAGCAGGCCATTGCCTTGGGAGTGAAAGACTATATCGTGAAGCCCGCGAAGAAGGAACAGATCATCGGCATCTTGCGGCGGCTCGTCCAGGAGCTGGAGCAGGAGCGAAGCAAGCGCGACAGCGAGCTGGCCTTGCGGGACACCGTCTCGCGGTTGATGCCGCTGGTGGAGAACGAGCTGGCAATGATGCTGATGAACGACCGGGTTCAGGATTGGAATGTGGAGCAGCTGGCGGAGCTGGCACAGTTCCCGCTGCAGATGGGGTATGCCCTGGTCGTCGACGTGACCGCTCCCGGAACGGACGAGGCATCCGGGGGCGGGAGCCGGCGATTGCGGCTGGAGAACGTATACACCGCCGTCAGGCATGAACTGGCCGGCCGTCTGTCCTGTATCGTCAGTCCGATTATCGGCGGACAGATGACGGTCTTCATCCGCTTGCAGGACGGCGCGCAATATGCGAAGGAGGACGTGCTCGCGATGAGCGAGGGGCTTGTTCCTGCGCTGCGGCAAGCGGCAGAGGGGGCCGTCCATATCGGAATCGGGCGCTTGAAGCTCGGCATCGCCAAGCTCCGCGAATCGTATGTGGAGGCGGCTTGCGCGGCGGCCTATGCCCGGAATGCCGCTTCTTCCGCGGTCATTCATTTCGATCAGGTTCCCGTCCGGGCCGGAAGCTGTTCCCGTCCGGCACAGCTTGAAGCGATCCGAAGCGGAACCGGTACGATAGAGGCGCTTCATGCGGCGATCGATCAAGTGCAGGCAAGCCGCGATCGGGAAGCGCATGCCGTGATCGAGCAGGCGCAGGCCATTATCCACGAGCGGTACCATCTGCCGCTGGCAATGGAGGAGGTGGCCGGGATGGTTCATCTGAGTCCGCATTACTTCAGCAAATTGTTCAAGCAGCGGGCCGGAGCGACGTTCACCGACTACATTACGCAGCTCCGCATCGCCCGGGCATGCCGCTATATTGAGCAAAATAAGCTGTCATTGAAGGAAATCTGTTATCAGGTGGGATACCGGGATCCGAATTATTTCAGCCGCGTGTTCAAAAAGGTGACAGGCGTGGCCCCGACCGAATACCGCAGCCGTCATCGCGGCGATTGATTCAGGCAGCGGGCTCCGGAATGGGCCGGCGAAGGATAAATTTCGTACGGTGACGCCGGCCCGTCCCCGCATGACATAAGCCAATTCCGTCCCCGGCCTGGACGGAATTGGCTTATGGAAACGGAACGAGGCAAATAAGTGCTAGATTTTCCGATAATCCCTTCGAATTTTTTCCCTCCTTAAATCCATCCAGATGAATGACAAACGAGTGCGGGTTTTCTCGCTCCGGTAGAGGCGATAGTTGTGTTACCTTGGATGTAAGCGGTTTCATTGAAGCTTAATGGAATCCGCAATGGACATTCAAGCGTGAAGGGGGATATGACATGAGGAAGCACATGATATTGATTCTGCCCGTTATCTGTATGATGAGCCTGCTCCTGGCGGCTTGCGGCTCCGGTTCGGATGCGAAGCCTCCGGAGCCGGCCAAGCCGGCGGCGGCCGGACAGGACGAAGGAACACAGAATGACGCGGACAGGCCGTCTTCCGGAGACAAGAAGTCGGTTGAGATTTTTAGCTGGTGGACGGGAGCGGGAGAAGAGGCAGGATTATTAGGCCTGATCAAGCTGTTCAACGAGAAGCATCCGAATATTGAAGTCATCAATGCCGCCGTGGCCGGAGGCGCGGGCACGAACGCCAAGGCGGTGCTCGCCAGCCGGATGCAGGGCGGAGATCCGCCGGGAACGTTCCAGGTGCATGGCGGGGCCGAGCTGAACACGGGCTGGGTCGCGGCCGGCAAGATGGAGGGCTTGAATGAGCTATTCGAGAGCGAAGGCTGGATGGATAAATTCCCGAAGGATTTAATCGAGATGGTAAGCGAGGGCGGGACCATCTACTCGGTCCCCGTCAATATCCATCGCGGCAATGTCATTTTCTACAATAAGAAAGTTTTTGACGATAATGGATTGACTCCTCCGGCCACCTTCGACGGCTTCTTCCAAGCGGCCGATGCGCTGAAGGAGAAAGGCCTCACTCCGCTGGCGCTCGGCGACAAGGAGCCTTGGACGGCGACCATGGTCTTCGAAGCGGCGCTCCTTGGGGTGCTTGGCCCGGAAGATTTCAAGAAGCTGTACACGGGCGAGATCGCGTTCGACGATGCGCGAGTGAAGGACGCGCTGGAGAAGACGAAGAAAATGTTCAGCTATATCAACGACGATCATGCGGCGCGCAACTGGCAGGACGCAGCGCAGCTCGTCGCTAACGGCCAGGCGGCGATGAACATTATGGGCGATTGGGCCAAGGGGTACTTTACGACCGATCTCAAAATGCAGGCGAATGTCGACTTCGGCTGGATTGCGACTCCGAATTCGGGGAACAGCTTCATGGTCATTACCGATACGTTCGGCCTGCCTCAGAACGTCAAGGACGCCGATTCGGTGAAGGAATGGCTGAAGGTGCTCGGCTCCGTGGAGGGACAGGATGTGTTCAATCCGCTCAAAGGGTCGATTCCGGCACGCGTCGATGCGGATGCGAGCAAATACGACGCCTATGGCCAAGCCACAATCGAAGACTTCAAGAAAAGCAGCCTCGTGCCGAGTCTGGCGCATGGATCCGCCGCTCCCGAAGGCTTCGTGACCCAGGTCAATCAGGTGATGACGATCTTCGTGACGAACGGGGACGTAGAGCAGGCGGCCCGCTCGCTTCGCGACGCACAGCTGGCCAGCGGCATCGCCAAGTAGGCGGCTGATTGGGGCGGCCTTGGCCGGCCCTGACGAACATTGCAAGCGGGGCCGGCGGCGGGAGTCCGCTGCCGGCTGCCGCGGTCAGGAGGGATAAATATGAATGCCGCTGGCATAGGCGGAGAGACGATGCCCCTATCCATGCCGCCTGAGCGGAAGGCGCGGCGGCGGAAGAGGGTCCGCATCGTGCCGATATTGATGGTGCTGCCCTCTCTTGTCGCGATTGCGATATTTGTATATGGCTTTATCGGATGGAGCGGATATGTGTCCTTCACCGACTGGAACACCTTAGCCCGCAACTTGGACTTTGCCGGCTGGAAAAACTACCTGTTTCTCTTTCAGGATTTCCGGTTCCAATCGGATTTGCGCAATACTTTCGTATTCACGGTGCTCTTTATTGCCGTGACGATTAGCTTCGGCCTGCTGCTGGCGGTGCTTGTCGATCGGAAAATTCGCGCCGAGTCGTTCTTCCGCAACATTTTTATTTTCCCGATGGCGCTGTCCTTCATCGTGACCGGCGTCGTCTGGCAGTGGATTCTCAACCCGTCGACAGGGGTGAACTTGATTCTGAAGGCGATCGGGATGACGGATGTGCCCAAATGGTATGTCAGCACCGATATTATCCCGGGCTTCCGCTTCGGGCAGATTGAGCTCGGGCTGCCCGTCGCCCTGATTGCGGTGGTGATCGCCGCCGTCTGGCAGCTCTCGGGCTTCGCGATGGCCATGTATCTGGCGGGTCTGCGCGGCATCCCCGAGGAATGGAAGGAAGCGGCCCGGGTGGACGGAGCCGGCGAGTGGACGATCTTCCGGCGCATTCTGCTCCCGCAGCTGCGGCCGATTTCGGCCAGTCTCGTTATCATGCTGACCCATATTTCCTTGAAAATATTCGATCTCATCTATGCCATGACCGGTCCAGGAGCGATGTTCGTCACGGATATGCCCGGGGTCTACATGTTCGAGACGACATTCCGGGGCAATCATTACGCGCAGGGGGCGGCGATCTCGATGGTCATGCTCGTGCTGATCTCGCTCTTGATCATCCCTTATCTTCTGTCGGGCATGAGGAAGGAGGAGGCATAGATGACGAAAAAGCGGGTGCAACGAATCACGCTGTACACCGGCTTGACCTGCTTGGCTTTGCTCTTTCTCGTGCCGGTATATGTGCTTCTTGTCACGAGCTTCAAAGGGTTGGACGAGATTACGCTGGAGCGGATGTGGGCGCTGCCGAAGAGTCTCGATTGGTCCGGGTACCGCGAAGCCGTGTCCAAGCTGTATCCGCATTTGAGCAACAGCTTCCTGCTCGCGGTTCCCGCCACTTTATTATCGGCGTTGTTCGGGTCCATGAACGGCTATGTGTTGTCCAAATGGCGGTTCAAAGGCTCGAACGCCCTGTTCGCGCTGATGCTGTTCGGGATGTTCATCCCGTACCAGAGCATCCTGATTCCCTTGATTCAGTTCATGCAGCGCATCCATCTGTACAATTCGATACCGGGGCTTATTCTCATCCATGTCGTGTACGGTTTGCCCGTGTGCACGCTTATGTTCCGGAATTTCTACGTGGCGGTACCGGATGAAATGCTGGAAGCGGCCAAAATCGACGGCTGCGGCTTCTTCGGCATCTACAAAAACATGATGGTGCCGCTCTCCGTGACAGGCTTCGTCGTCGTCGGCATCTGGCAATTCACGAACATCTGGAATGAGTTTCTGTTCGCGGTGACGATGACAACGCAGAAGCAGCAGCCGATTATGGTCGCGCTGCAAAATTTGTCCGGCAGCCAGATTGTGCAGTGGAACGTCCAGATGGCCGGGGCGCTGCTCGCGGCCCTGCCGACGCTGCTCGTCTATATTTTCCTGGGAAGATATTTCATTCGCGGATTGCTGGCCGGATCGATTAAAGGATAAGCGGTACCGTTTTCCGGGCGGAACTATTCGTCTTCAATCCGTTCCCTTTGCGAATCCTCCGTCATCAGGTCTTCGCCCGGATAGTTCCGTTCCAGTCCTTGATGCAATTGCAGATTTTCATTGCCGAACGGGTTGGGACCATGCTGCCCCTTGCGCCATGGCGTGCTTTTGCCAAGCGATTCCGATTCGATGCTCGCGCCATATGGCCCTTCCGGGAACTCCTCCGCCGTCAAATCATTGCGCTGCGATTGCACCGTCGACACATCGGTATGGTTATGTTCGGTCTCGCGATCCGATGGATCCATCAATGGGAGCACCTGCCTTTCTTTTTCGAGTAGTGTATCCGTGAAGTCCTGCCGTCATTCGCGACCCTTCTTTCACCGCGTCGCAAGCAACCGTTCTGGGATGACAAGCTGGAAGAATAGCTGCGCGACAAATTGAACCTCTAAGCCTCTTGAAAATGGGCGGATTTCACGAAATGTATGTTAATCCATTCATAGATATGAAGCGGCAAGGAGGAGTATAGTATTTGTTGAAAGCGCTGACAACCCTGTGATAGTCTGGCTTCGCAGCCGATGGGAGAGCGGCGCTTGTCAAGGATGATGAATCGATATGAGGGGAGCAGCAGCATGATGATCCAGAGCAGATCCACTTGGAAAAAATGGCTGAGCGCGTTGATGGCGGTTACGATGCTGACAAGTCTTGTCGTCACTTCAGCGGCCGCTTCTGAAAGCGTTGCCGATGGAGGCTTGGCTAAGAAAAATGTACATATTACTTTGTTAGGGACTTCGGATATCCATGGGCGTTCCATGCCTTGGGATTATGCCTCGGATGCGCCCAATCCGAGCGGAAGCCTGACGCAGTTATTCACCGCCATTCAGCAGATTCGCCAGGAGAATCCGAATACGATCTTGGTGGACGCCGGGGACATGATTCAAGACAACTCTGCGGAGCTGTTCAATAGCGAGCCCCAATCACCGATGATGGTGGCGATGAATGCGATGGGCTATGATGCATGGGCATATGGGAATCACGAGTTCAACTTCGGGTTGGACGTATTGGACAAGGTGAGCAGTCAATTTGAAGGCGTCATGTTAGCGGGCAATGTATATAAGGACAATGGGGAACGCTTTTTTCCTGCCTATACGATTATAGAAAAGGAAGGCGTCAAAATCGGTTTAATCGGCATGACGACGCCGTTTGTCCCCGACTTCGAAAAGGGAACGGATCATGTGAAAGGCTTGGTCTTTACCGATCCGGTGGAAGAAACCAAGAAGGTGATTCAGGAATTAACAGGCAAAGCGGATGTCATGATCGGGGTTATGCATATGGGGCTGGACAATGAAAACAACACCCCTCATTCCGGCGTGCGGGATATTGCCAACGCGAACCCGGAGCTGGCGGCGATTTTTGCCGGGCATATGCATACACTGGTCAACAAAGAAGAAGTAAATGGGGTATTGATTACAGAACCGAATAAATATGGAACGCATATTTCCCGCATTGATTTGCATTTTAGCCAAGAAGACGGGAAGATGGTACTGACGTCGAAAGATGCTTTTACGATCCCGGTCAAAGACGCGGACGGCAATGTTCTTGCCTCCGATCCGGGGCTTGAGACAATCCTGAAGCCATTCCATGAATTTGCGCGTCAAGATGCCAATACGGTTGTCGGTCGGCTCGTTGGCGAGAATCTGGTTCCGCCGAACGAAATCGAGGGGATTCCGCAGGTTCAGGTAGAAGAAACGCTGCTGTCGGATTTCTTTGCGGATGTGATGCAGCATTACAGCCAAGCGGATGTCGTCGCTTTTCAGATTGATAACGATAAGGCTCGACTAGATGTCGGCGACATCAAGAAGAAGGATATCGCCTATAACTATCAATTCACATTTGGCGAAGTAACGAATTATAAAGTAACAGGCCAAGATCTGAAAGATTATATGGAGTGGGCTGTAGGGTATTTTAACTCCACGCGTCCGGGAGATGTGACGGTTAGCTTTGATCTGAAGCGCCGATCCTCCAAGTACAGCACCAATGATTTTTTCGGGAACATCAAATACGATGTCGATGTGCGCAAGCCTTATGGCCAGCGGATTATTAACTTGCGCCGTATGGATGATTCCCCGATTCAGGCAACCGATTCGCTGGTGCTCGGAATGAATGCGTATCGAATGGATGCGCTTGTGGCCAAGGGCGGGGCTCTCGAAGGAAGAACGTTCGAACAGCTCTGGTCTTCCAAGGACAACAGCGCGTTCGGTGAAATGGGCGGCACGATCCGCAACCTGGCAATCAAATATATTAAGGAAGAGAAGAAGGGCGTGCTTGAGCAAAAGGCGCAAAATCGCTGGAAGATTGTCGGCGTGGAGACGGACGCCCCGGCGCGCAAAGATGTCATCGAGCTAGTCAATGCGGGCATTCTGAAGGTTCCGGC
This sequence comes from Paenibacillus dendritiformis, assembly GCF_021654795.1. Taxonomy (NCBI): domain Bacteria; kingdom Bacillati; phylum Bacillota; class Bacilli; order Caryophanales; family Paenibacillaceae; genus Paenibacillus; species Paenibacillus dendritiformis. The sequence goes on along the minus strand of NZ_AP025344.1, from coordinate 5,181,480 downwards.
GACGGAAGACGGCAAATATACGAATGTGGCTTCCATTAATATTTTGGATGACGTACAGGCCGATGAAGTTAAGGCGCTTGCCGAGAAAGCCAATGTGGACGTGAAAATGGTTGCCGGGGCCCGGAACAAAGGTGAACTCTATTCCCGATTAAACGCTGCGTATCAAGCGGCCCAACAGAACACAACGCCTAAAACGGAGGTGCCGGCCCAGCCGGACAAAGCGGCGAAGCCTGAACCTGACAAGATGAAATTGGACAAACGGGAACCGGACACAGGCAAACCGGCAGAGCCAGCTTCCCGGGTAACGGTTACAGCCTACTACTTAAACGTTCGCAAGCAGGCGTCCCCGAACAGTAAAATCGTAGCCGTAGTCAAGCAAGGAACCATTCTTGAGGTGACAGGTAAAAAAGATGGCTGGATTCAAATTGCCATCGATGGGAAGACCGCATACGTCGATGGGATGTATGTGAAATAATGAGCCCTCGCGGTAAAAGCTCTCTTCGGAGAGCTTTTTTTGTTGATCCCGGAGCTCGAATGCGCCAAAAATCCCTCAAACGGGGAATATCGGATTCATAGGGGATGCTCTACAATTTGGTATGGATTACGACAAAAAGCGGGGAAAGGAGGATGCAACATATGAAAAACAGAGACCAAAAGACAAGGTTGCGGGTGGCGCTATCCATGCTATTCGTCTCCCTGTGTGCGCTCATGCTTCTGCCGGACCAAGTGTCGGCGAAGCAGGTCCAGGCGGAATACCTGAAAGTGATTGTTTACACGCCTAGCGGTTTTTCCGGCGTGATGCACTTTTATAGCGATGGAAGCAAGGTATCTTATATCGATGTGGACAAGGGCACGCTCCATGCGCGTTGGGTGAGCTTTATTCCACTCAGCGCATTTCAAGACGGGGTGGAGCTTTATTACAGCCGCGACGGCATTACCACGGAAAAACAATTCATCAAGATGGGGTCTTGGGATGATGCGCCGGCCGATCTGAAGTGGCTGACGATTAGCAACTTCGATGGAGCCTTCGGCGAAGGACATGCGATTACCAATCAACAATACAGGTACAGCGTCGATGGGATCCATGTTTTGAGCGGGCCGGAGGTTCCGGCCAATGCTTTATGGGCGACCTTGAGCGAGTATGATACCGTGTGGTCAGGAGAGCACAAAACGCTGGACTACGATCGCTCTTACGGGACCTATGCGTTGGATATCGACCCGATCCGTTCGGTCGCCATCGCATCGAATCATGCCGCTGCCCCGGGAATTGCGAAGGCCGGCGATGAAGTGACGCTTTCTTTTACTGCTATTTTTCCATTAAAAAGAGCGGACGTTACCATAGCGGGTCATCCGATTAAAGCGACGGAGCAGAGCGGGCGCTGGATCGCGCGCTACCGGCTAACCTCTGCCGATGCGGAAGGCGATATTCCTTTTCGCATCGACTACGAAGAAGCGGGCAGCGGCATGGTCAAGTCGCGCACGGAGACCACGGACGGCAGTTCGGTCCGGTTCGATAAGACACCGCCGGCTATTGTGCTGAAGCAAGCGCCGACAGCCTGGACACGCGATAACGTTCAGGTCGCGGCCCAGGTTGAGGATGATGGCGGAAGCGGGGTGGAGATGCAGAAATGGGCGGAGGGAACCCGGACTGCTGCGTACTTCCAAGACAATGGGACGCTAATTGTCAACGATTCCTTTACTGTCCAGAAAAACGGCGCCTACACCGTTTATGCAGCCGATCGGGCCGGAAATGGGACGATCCGCACCTTTACCGTCGCCAACATCGACCGGACCCCGCCTGTCATTGCATTGACCCCGTCCACCGAGACGCCGACCAATAAGGAAGTAATGGTTACGGCGAGGATCGTGGAGGAAGAAAGCGGAGCGGCGGTGCAAAAATGGGCGCCCGGAGAACGGAGCATCACGTTTTTCGAAAATGGAGGAAACGCGCTCGCGGGAGACGGCTTCAACGTCTCCGACAATGGAGTCTATACCGTTTATGCCAAGGATCGGGCCGGGAACGAAGCCGTCGCAACGGTTACGATTGCGAATATTTATAAGCAGCCTCCGCGGTTGACGCTGACGCGTTCGCCGGACACGTGGACGAACCAGCCGGTAACAATATCGGTCACGATTGGGACCGACCAAGGAATTGCGGTCAAGCTCAAGAAATGGGCGCGCGGAAAGCATCCAAGCGGCTATTTTCAAGAAGGCGGGGAACTTCTGCAAGGGAACGCCTTCTTCGTCAACGACAACGGCGCCTACACCGTCTATGTGCAGGATGAAGCAGGCAATGAGGCGGTCGCCCAGATCGCGATTACGAACATGAACACGACCCCTCCGCACATTCAGGTTACGCTTGCCCCCTCTGGCTGGACCAATCAACCGGTTACGGTGAACGTGCTGGCGACACATGAGGCCGGCGAGATCAAAATGCTGAAATGGAGCGGGGGCATCCGGCCGGCGGGCTTTTTTGAGACGGGCGGATCGATGATGGGCGATTCCCGGTTCATCGCCTACGCGAATGGGGACTATACGATCTTCGCCCAAGACGAAGCGGGGAACGGGACGGTCGAGCATATTGAAGTGAAGCAGATCGATACAGACCAGCCTGTCATCCAATTATCCCTGCCTTCGGAACAGCTAACGAACGGCAACGTCACGATCGAAGCCCGGATTAGCGACAGGACGAGCCCTGTCGCCAGACAGAAATGGGCGGCCGGCAGACAGACGGAAAGTTATTTCGAATCCGGCGGAACAAGCTTCGCGGGCTCGGATTCATTCGAGGTGGAAGTCAACGATGTTTATACGGTCTTTGCCCAGGATGAGGCCGGCAATTCCAGCATCGCAACGATTGAAGTCGCCAATATCCATAGACTGGAGCCCCTTATTTCATTGACTCTATTCCCGACGGAGCCGACGCAAGGCCCGGTCACGGTAACGGCTTCCGTCTACTCTCCTGCTGATATCGCAGAGCGGAGGATGGCGCTTGGACTTCACGATGCCGCCTTCTTCCGCGGCGAAGGCGAGCCTTGGGAAGAGAAGCGGCCGATTGAAGTCCAGGATAACGGCTGGATTAGCTTGTATGCCAGAGATATGGCGGGGAACGAGACGGTGAAGCAGCTTGACATTACAAACATCGATCGGGAGAAGCCGGTCATTGCCCTGCTTGGCGAAGCGGTCATCCATGTGGTCGAGGGCACGTCCTTCCAGGATCCCGGCGCCTCCGCGACAGATAATGCCGACGGGGATATCTCCGCCTCCATCATCGTATCCGGACAGGTGAATACGCGAATCCCGGGCGAGTATATTTTGCGGTACAATGTGACCGATAAGGCGGGCAATGCGGCTGACGAAATCATTCGCGCCGTGAAGGTGACCGCTCGTCCCGTACTCGATGACGGCAATGATCATAATAATGGAGGCAGTCATGGCGGCGGGAGCTCCTCGCCGCAGGATGAACACCAAGTGCCTGCGATGATGCCCCAACCGAATGAACATAAGGATAAGGACGATCCTAAGCGGCCTCATGCACTCGAAGATAACCAGCAGTGCACGCCAGAGGGATCCAGCCGGAGCACAGGGAGCTTGCCTCGCTTCACGCACGCGGAAGGCCACTGGGCAGGCGAAGCGATCCTGGAGTTGGCTGCCGCCGGGGTCATCGCAGGATATCCCGACGGTACGTTCAGACCGAGCCGTGCGGTAACGAGAGCGGAATACGTTACCCTGCTCATCCATGCGTTGAAGCTGGAGATGCGCCAGGGGGCATTATTTGCGGATACAGGGGACCATTGGGCAAGGAACGCGATCTCGATTGCTCATGAGTATGGCATAATCCAAGGCTACAATGCGAACACCTTCGGTCCCGATGATCGGATGACGCGGGAACAGATGGCTGCCGTGCTTGCCCGGGTCTGCGCGGGGGATAAGGCCGCATCAGCGAAAGAGCTGCCGGCGCTGTCTTATCGAGACGCTGCCGATATCTCGGGATGGGCAGCGGATGCGGTTCGCTGGGTGACCGGGCAACAGATTATGATCGGGAACGGTCAGCGCCATTTTCAACCGAAGTCGTTCGCTTCCCGGGCGGAAGCCGCCGTAGTCTTGACCAAATTACGGGCCAAATCAAAATAAGGCTGCCGCCTGTTCCGATCGCTGCATCGTGATCGGAAGGCTTTCTTTTTCGACCCGCAGAGTCCCCTCTGGCTGCCGTGAAAGAAGCCGTTCCCAGCGGCCGTTCCGGCTGCTTTGAGACCGCGGAAGGCTCGTCAAACTAGTCCGCATAATCGGCCAAGTTCCCTCATAGACATGTTATCAGTGATGCGGAGTACACCGAATCGAAGAATACTCATGTCAGAGGGGATGATTACATGCGTCGACTCACGTGGATGTTGGCCATCGTGATGAGTGTGGCGATCCTGGTCGCCGGATGCGGGAAGAAGGACGCAACCGATGTGGTCCATGACCTGGATCAAGTAATGAGCAAATTGGAAAGCTATGCCGGCATCGGCACGATGACGCTGCATTCCGGTACTCAGCCGCTGCAGTATCGCGTGGAGGTGTGGTATCAGGATCCGACCTATTATCGGATTGAGCTGACGAACGAGAAGAAGGACATCAAGCAGATCGTGCTTCGCAATGAAGAGGGCGTGTTCGTGCTGACGCCGAGCCTGAAGAAGATATTCCGCTTCCAGAGCGAGTGGCCGGAGAATCAAGGGCAGGTCTACCTCTACCAGACCCTGGTCCGCAGCATTCTCTCGGATGAAGGCCGCCAATTCACCGAGGATGGCGACAGCTACGTATTCGATGTGGCAGCCGATTATCAGACGGACTCGCTCGTCCGCCAGAAGATCTGGCTGCACAAGAGCGACTACACGCCGAAGCAGGTGCAGGTCACCGATTCGGAGGCGCAGGTTGTCGTCGAGATGAAGTTCAATCAATTCGAATTCGGCAAGAAATTCGATAAAGATTCCTTCGACATGCAGCGCAATATGACGGGCATGAATCATGCGATGATTCCGAACGGGGAGCTGGATGAGAACGGACAGCCGCCATCCCGGGAGACGCTTGCCCCTGGGGACGGAGCGGAAGGTACGGATGCGGCGGGGCAGGAGCCTGACACCGCGCAGGCGGAAGAGGATATGGGGCCGTTCGGCTTCATCGAGCCGTCCTATCTGCCGGAGGGCGTGGCCAAGCTCGATGAGCAAGAGCTTCCGAACAGCGGAGATCATCCGGTCATGATGCGGTATACGGGCACGTATTCGTTCACGCTGATCGAATCCCGGCCGAAGGATATGGAAGTCGGGCTTCAGGTCGAGAGCTCGAAGGCGGTAGATCTTGGCTTCACCTATGGGCAAATGACGGGTGAGGAGCAGAAGACGCTCACCTGGACTTATGAAGGAGTGAAGTACCGGATGCTGAGCGGCGATCTGCCGGAGCAAGAAATGGTGAAAATTGCACAATCGCTCGTGGATCAGCCTGGAAAATAACGGCTGCAGCACAGTTCTCCGGTCCGTATTCCGTGGCGCTCCACGGGATACGGGCCTTCTCGCTCTCAGCGAGCAGCGCGAATCATTGCGCCTCCCACAAACCACCGACCGCGTGCAGCGGAAATTTCCTTAGTAATGGTTGGTTATTTCCATCTGTCCTTGGTTGACAGTCTCCGCCATGGGCATTAACATAGGTTTGTTACATGGAACGGGATGAACAGACATGAAGAAGGTGACTGACCATGGAGGCGTATTATCGTCCCACGCGAGCGGAGATTTCGCTGGATGCGCTGCATCACAATATGGAAGCTTTTCGCGCCGCGCTTCCGTCTGCCACGAAGTTGAGCATCTGTGTGAAGGCAAATGCTTACGGACATGGCGCGGTGGAGATCGCGCGCGCCGCGGAACGGTTCGGAGCGGATTATGTGAACGTGGCGTTCCTGGATGAAGCCGTACAATTGCGCCGGGCCGGCGTACAGGTGCCGATATTGGTATTGGGCTATACGCCGCCTGCCGGGATTGAAGCCGCCTTCGAGCATGATATTTCCTTGACGGTCTTTACCGAAGGGTGTATCCGCACTCTGGAGGAAAAGGCGCGGGAACTGTCGGCCCGGTATGGCGGGCGCCTGCTCAAGGTGCATGTCAAGACGGATACCGGCATGGGACGATTGGGTCTCCGAACGCCGGAGGATACGGCCTGCTGCGTCCGCCGCCTGCAGTCGATTGCCGGCGTGCTGGTCGAAGGGGTGTTCACCCATTTCGCGGGTGCGGACGAGAAGGATCAATCCTACAGCCGCCTGCAACAGCAGCGGTTCCAGGCTGTCATTGACGAGCTGAAGAGGCAGGAGCTTGCCATACCACTGATACATGCGAGCAACAGCGCGGCGGCAATGGAGCTGCCGGAGTCCGCATTTGATATGGTGCGGGTAGGTATCAGCGCTTACGGATTGTATCCGTCCGCCGATGTGAACCGCCAGCGAATCCGATTGCGGCCGGTGCTGAGTCTGAAGACGGCCATCGTCCATGTGAAGACGGTCCCCGCCGGCGAGGCGATTAGCTACGGCATGCATTACTATACGAGCGGGGAGGAGCGCATTGCGACCATTCCCGTTGGATATGCGGACGGCTATTCCCGCATGCTGAGCGGGAAAGCGCAGATGCTGATCCGCGGCCGGCGCGTACCGGTGCTGGGGACCATCTGCATGGATCAGTGCATGGTCTCGTTGGAGCCGCTAGGCGAAGAAGGGCCGCTGCCAGGGCCGGGAGAAGAAGTCGTGCTCCTGGGCGAACAGGGCGAAGAGCGCATTACGGCAGAGGAGATCGCCGGGCATCTTGGGACGATTCACTATGAAGTCGTCTGCATGGTTGCCCATCGTATGCCGCGCCTCTATCTCGAGAGCGGGAAGCCCGTGAAAGTGGTTAACCCGCTGCTGCGACCGTCGGCGCACGCCGAAGGTGCAATAAATTGACGGAATTTAGGGGAATGGCACCTTTTACCGAAATCATTTTTACATTTTCGGCAGGATTTTCACGTTGAAGAGAGAATAAGTATCAGGGATTGTCTGCAGGCAGAAGGTCTGCAACATACTCGATATGGATGAAGCATATATATGCTGTTGTATAATTTTTCTACAGAATCGACATAATGGGTACTAGGCAGCAAAGGCTTTGGGGGTGCGAGGACAGGTGGCTAATATTCAGAACACCAAACGAATTATGATCAGCTTGCCCGACCAACTATTGCAAGAAGTGGACGGTATCGTTGCTATGGAAAAATCGAATCGAAGCGAGTTCATTCGCCAAGCGATGAAGTTGTATTTGCAAGAGCGCAAGAAGCGTCATATCCGTGAATCGATGCAGCGCGGCTATATGGAAATGGCCAAGATTAACTTGACGATGGCATCCGAGGCTTTTTACGCAGAAGTCGAAGCGGATGGCACGCTCGACCGCTTGGTTAGCGGGGTGTAGACATTGATTGTAAAGCGCGGCGACGTTTTTTTTGCGGATTTATCGCCCGTCGTAGGTTCAGAGCAAGGAGGAGTGCGTCCCGTTCTCGTTATCCAGAATGATATCGGGAACCGGTTCAGCCCAACCGTCATCGTGGCGGCAATTACGGCCCAGATTCAGAAGGCCAAATTGCCGACCCATGTCGAGATTGACGCGAAGACGCATGGGTTCGACCGCGACTCCGTCATTTTGCTGGAACAGATCCGCACCATCGACAAACAACGGCTCACCGACAAAATAACACACTTAGATGAAGAGACGATGCACAAGGTCGATGACGGGCTGCTTATCAGCCTCGGATTGATTGATTTTTAAAAACCGATTGCGACCGACTGAACGAGGCCTGCCTCGTTTTTTTGTTGCCGCGTGAGAACATTCGAACCTGCGGGCGGGGTTGTCCCCGCCTTTTTTTGTTGCCCGTGCGAGAGGAGGGGGGCGGGCTGTGTGCCGCTTATGTTCGATATCCCCTTGAGTCAGATTCAGCCGCAACAACCGCATTCGAGCCTCTTTGTGCTCTTATGTTCGATATCCCCACGGCTCAGAGAGCCAAGGCCGGCGCAATCCGAGGCCCCTTTGTGGCTCTTATGAGCAATATCCCAATGAGTCAGAGCAGGCAAGGCAAGTCAAGGGAGCGATTTGCGCTCTTTCGGCGAACATCCCATTGGCTCAGGGCAGCCGAGGAAGGCTAGACCGGCAACCTGCGCCTTTTACGGACAATATTGCGCAGCTCGGCAGAATCAAGATGAGGACTGCCGGCCATTTGACCTGCTTACATCACCGATTGCAGGCACAGCGGATAATGATTCCTGAGCGGAGGGGAGATTCCGCATAAGGCTCCTTGGAGGATAATTTTACTGAACGGAAGGGAGAACGTGCAATAGAAGTGCGCAACGAGGAAAAACAAACACGGCCAACCGAACGACGGGACAAGCGCACAAGTTGCCAACGGCTTCATTGGTTTCATTCTGAGCGGTAGGGAGGAGTATGAAGGCAAGGCCCCGACCGGCCATACGAGGCGGCAAGGGGCATAAATTAAAGGGACAGCGGCGGCCCGCTATCCCTTTGTTCGCGACGTATGGTCACGGAATAATCCGCTTGGCGCACTCACTTTTCCTTGTCCTTCAATGTCCAGATCGGGGTCTTCGGCTTCGGCAATTTCATCGCCTCGACCTTGTTCTTCACGGCCGCGGAATATTTCAGGCCCCATTTGTCGAAAAACTCCAGCAGGTTATTTCCGCTCAGCTCCGACGCTTTCGTAACGAAGAAGTCGATGCGTTCTTGATCCGTCTTCGGGAGCAGATCGGCGGGCAGCTCGCGAACATTATAATTCAGCTTCGTGTACAGATCCCAGCCGTAAGCGAGCTGGAGCTGGCGGAACATGACAAGTCGCGTCCACACGTCGGCCTGGGTGTCATCGTTGAAGTTTTTATCCGCATTGGTTGCCTCGATATATTTGAAGGCGGTGTCATAGATGGTCGTGCCGTCGGACCGCTTTTGCAGCAGACGCGACGGATTGCCGAAGCGGTCCTGAATGTACAGGGAGAAGATATTGACGGTTACTTCCGTCACTTTGCCCCACGTCCAGGCATTTTGCTGGTATTCATGGCCCGTCTCATGCCACCAGCCCCATCCATTCAGGGTCTTGATGCCATCCACGGTTACCGCATCGATGGCGGACGGATCGTTGAAGAACATGATCGGGTACCCGGCATGCATGAAGCCGGCGCTGATCTGGATATCTCCCACGTAGCGGTAAGGCAGGGAAATGCTTCGATGAGGGAGGTTTCGGTTCGGCGCCGTGCCGGCGAGCTTGTCATATTCGGTCAGCATTTCGTCCCACAGCTTCAGCACTTCATCCGGATGATCGAGATTGCGGACGTACTCCGAAGGCAGGGTCAATATTACCCGATCGGTCTGAAGCTCGGCCCAAGGCGCGCCATAATGGCGAATCGTATCCTGCCAATCCTTCAGCTTTGTCGTCCCTTTGATGTAATTGGGGGCCTGAACCCCGCCGTTCAGGTTGACCGTAACGGCCGTTCCCGGCTTCGGCTTGGTCGGAATCAGATAGACCAGGCCGCCGTAAGGGCTCGTGATCGTATTTCTTCCCGGAGACAATGTTTCCCGCTTCGCAATCACCGGGGCGCGCTTCCAGTTGTCCAGCGACAGGCTGCTCAGATTGTCGGTATGAGCGCCGATCTGGACATCGAGATTCGTGGTTCCTCTCGGGACATCGATCGTGATAGGCTGGCCCGCTTCCGCGTACACGCCGGTGCTGATCCAGTTCTGAGGAACGTAGAATTGACGCAGATAAGAGTAGGCGGAATAGTCGAAATCAACCCAGACGCGCTTGCCGGTCACGGCAGGAGCGCCGTCCTTCACTTGGCCCGGGAACGCATCCGCGAAGGGCGACTTGGCGCCGGACGGATCGCGGAGAAGGCGCTCCATCAGCGCTGGCAGCAGCGATGCGCTGTAGGGCTTGGCGGCTGGCTCGACAGGCAGCGTAATGCCGCCCAGGCTGGCCGCATCTTCCTGAACCTGGGCATACACCGGGCTTGCCGGAGACAGGGAGCCAAGTGTCGAACCCAATGTCGAGGTGATGATATTCATTTTGGCCTTGTCGTCGGAAGCGGGGAACCCGATAGCGGCTTCCCCGATCGTTTTCGCACCGGCTTCGATCGCCCTGGCTTCGGCCATAATATGGTTCGCGTCATAATGAGAGGCTTGGGTCAGGGTCAGGAACGGCGCCAATCCATCCCACGCCGTGGCCTGGTTATTCATAAGCGACAAGCCCGCCGTATTCAGGAGACGCTGCAGCGGATAATCGGATGCGAGCGACGCGGTGGCTTGGCCTGTCTCTCTCGACACGGATGGGTACTGCTCGAAGACCCAGCCCTTGGCGGCGAAGACGAGGCGCCCGCCTTCCCGTATGTAGTCCAGCAGCGGCTGCACTTCTTCTTCCTCCACATAGGTGTAGTCAATAAAGGCGATCGGATGTGCGGCTGGCTCAAGGATAGCCTCGCCTTGTTCATCTGTGGCCGTCCATCGGTCGATATGGGTAATATCGATTGGCAGATCCGCACGTGCGGCGAAGTCGGAAGTCTTCGTAATGATGGAGATGCGGCCCTGCCCCGCGCGCGCTTGCTCATAGCTGAGCGGCAAATCTTCCGTAAGCCAGTTCAAAATGTTGCGGGCGACGATCGCATTGCCGCTCGCATCGGGCTCGGTGAGCTTGAAGTATGCTTCCCCGCCAATTGCGGCGATCCGGCCCTGGCCGTAGCGGGCGGCGGCCATAATCGAGGTTGAGCGCGGATCGGCGGCGACGGCGAAGGCATGCTCCCCGAACGCAGCCACGCCTCCGTTATAGGAATTGCCGTCCAGCGGAATCCCGGCAAGATCGCGGCTGAGCACATCGAGATCATGTTGGGAGCAGGAAGGGGCGGACGCCATGGCGGAAGAAGAGGACTGCTGCGCGGACGAGGCAGGCTCGGCATGGAAATAGGGGACAGGCTGCAGCAGGGATAAAGCAAGAGTCATTGAGCAGATCGCGCTGATACGGGATAGCTTATTGTTCAACATTCGAACACTCCTTATCTCTTATCGTTTGGGGAAAAGGATTGCCGATCGGTTCACTGCCGAAATCACCTTGTTTTTGCCAAGCCGGTTCTTCACGGGGGGATGTTGCGTTGATGCTTTAATGCACGGTAGCGGCGGGACAAGATGAGATTGTCCCTGAAACATTACGGGCCTCCTTTCATAATCGGGCATCTTACGCAGGCTGTTCATTATAGTGCTCTAGTTGTGTACCATATTGTACATAACCGCAACAATCTTGACAATCATGCGGACCATGATTTGCCTAAATTCCTCCTAATGTCATGGCCCTAGTTCAAAAAGCCTTGAGTCCGCCTTCAAAGGCTTCACGTTCCCTTCGAATTCGACGCGAGCCGCCGATGGGCGCCAGGAACGGAGTCTCGGCATGTCGAATGAAGTCCGGCGCGGATATCTCTAATGCGTCTGGCCGTGGTCCTTCATAGGGGCGTGCCGCATTGCAATGAAGATGAGTGTGGATTTTACGGCTTGTTTTTGCGACAATAATGAGTAGGCTGTAAAGGGTTGCAGAAACAGGTATGGAAAGGAAGTCATACATGACCGTACGTGACGAAACGATGGAAGTCCAACCGCTGGACGCGGCAATTGAACAGATGACCGCGAGCGAGCCGGAACGTCTTCTCCATCAGCTTGCCTCGGAGTTGTCTCTTGGACGCGGACAAGTCCAACGGACGATCGAGCTGTTGGATGAAGGGAACACGATCCCGTTCATCGCCCGGTACCGCAAGGAGATGACGGGGGAGCTGGATGAGACGCAGCTCCGGACGCTGGAGGAGCGGCTCGGTTATTTGCGGGGCCTGGAGGAGCGCAAGCGCGAGGTGCTCCGGCTCATCAACGAGCAGGGGAAGCTGACGGAGCCGCTGCTGGATTCGATTGTCCAGGCCGCGAAGCTGCAGGAAGTGGAGGATCTGTACCGCCCTTACCGGCAGAAGCGCAAGACGCGCGCCAGCGTGGCGAAGGAACGCGGACTCGAGCCGTTGGCGCAGTGGATTCTCTCTTTGCCGAAGCAGGGCGATCCGATGCAGGAGGCGTCCGCTTATGTAAATGAAGAGAAAGGCGTTCCTGCCGCCGAGAATGCGCTGCAGGGCGCTCAGGATATTATCGCGGAGATGCTGGGCGACGATCCGGATATACGCGCCTGGGTACGCCGGTACACGATGGATCAGGGCGTCATTCGCACGGAAGCGAAGGATAAAGAGCAGGAATCGGTCTACGAGATGTACTATGAATATACAGAGCCGGTCAAGCGGCTGCCGTCTCACCGGATTCTGGCCATTAACCGGGGGGAGAGAGAGGACGTCCTGAAGGTCGCGCTCGATGTTCCCGTGGACAAGATCGTAGCGTATATGAGCAAGCGCACGATTCGGGGCGCTTCGGTCGTGAGCGACTTGCTTCAAGTGACGATCGAGGATTCTTATAAGCGCCTGATCGCGCCTTCGATTGAGCGGGAGGTGCGTGGGGAACTGACGGAGAAGGCGGAGGAGCAGGCCATTCAAGTCTTTGCGCAAAATTTGCGCAGCCTGCTGCTGCAGCCGCCGGTGCGGGGGCAGACCGTGCTTGGCGTCGATCCGGCCTTCCGGACCGGCTGCAAGCTGGCGGTGGTCGACGAGACGGGCAAGCTGCTGGAGGTAGCGGTCACGTATCCGACCGCCCCGCATCACAAGACGGCGGAAGCCGTCAAGACGTTCAACCGGCTTGCCGATAATTACGGCGTCGGACTGGTCGTTATCGGCAACGGCACCGCCTCGCGCGAGACCGAGCAGTTCGTCGCCGACTGGATTCAATCCCGTCCGGACCTGAAGCTTCATTACGCGATTGTGAGCGAGGCGGGGGCGAGCGTCTACTCGGCTTCGAAGCTGGCGGCCGAGGAGTTCCCGAGTCTGGATGTCGCGGAGCGGAGCGCCGTGTCGATCGCCCGCCGGCTGCAGGATCCGCTCGCCGAACTGGTCAAGATCGACCCGAAGGCGATCGGCGTCGGGCAATACCAGCATGATGTCGCGCAGAAGCGCCTGGAAGAGAGTCTGGGCGCCGTCGTGGAATCGGCGGTCAACCACGTCGGGGTCGACGTCAATACGGCTTCCCCGTCGCTGTTGTCCTATGTATCGGGCATCAATGCGACGCTGGCCAAAAATATCGTCAAGCACCGCGAGGAGAACGGAAAATTCACCGAGCGCAAGCAGCTGTCCAAGGTTGCCCGCCTCGGGCCGAAGGCGTTCCAGCAATGCGTCGGATTTCTTCGCATACCGGACGGGGCGCATCCGCTGGACAATACGCCGATTCACCCGGAATCGTATCCGGTGGTCGACCGGCTGTTCGCCGAGCTTGGGGTCCGTCCCGACCAGATCGGCACGCCAGAGCTGGCCGGGAAGCTGCGCGAGGTGGACGTGAACGGCTATGCGGAACGGCTGGAAGTGGGCGTGCCGACCTTGAAGGATATCATCGACAGCCTGCTCCGCCCGGGCCGCGACCCGCGGGAGGAACTGCCTCCGGTCGTGTTCCGCACGGACGTGCTGCAGATTGAAGATTTGAAGCCGGGCATGGAACTGAAGGGAACGGTCCGCAATGTGATTGATTTCGGCGCCTTCGTCGACATCGGCATCAAAAACGACGGCCTGGTGCATATCTCGCAGCTCAGCGATCGGTATGTGAAGCATCCGCTTGATGTGGTGTCCGTCGGGGACAATGTCACGGTATGGGTGCTGTCCGTCGATGTGAAAAAAGGGCGCGTCGGCTTGACGATGAAGCGCTCCAGCGTCGAGAACCTGCAATAAGGAGGCCGCGCTGGCCCGCTTGAAAAAGCTAACAAGCCCCCGCTGGCCGTCCGTTCGCATAGACGGGCGCCGCGGGGGCTTCATTCGATCAGGGTTACGGCTGCCGTCCGGACATGTCCTCAGGCGCCTTGGACTTGTGGAAATAGCGCTTGCATTTACGGATGAACGCGCTGCTTCGAACGATAAAAAAACCAGCACTCATTCAACAGCTTAATCTGGCGGCGGTCCTTCTTGTGAAAGGCGCGCATCAACTGGTTGCATAACCATTGCGGCATGAGTATCCCTCCTTCAGCCCGGGGACGAAGATTCTTCGTTGTAACGCTATCTTATGGGCTGCCGCCGCATTTGGTGCAGGTCCGACGCAAAAAACCGGAACGAGGCTGCGGGCTTCGTTCCGGTTCTGATCGGTCGTTTATTCGATTCATCGCTTGAGGCGTGTGCTTCCTGACATTCCGCTATTGGATGCCGGCCGCTTCGGCCTCCTCCTCGTACCATTGCTCCATCTGGGCCTGCAGCGCCCGTATCTCCGTCAGCAGCGCGATGAGGGGATAATGCTCCTCTTGAATCCCGGCGAAGGCCTGTTCCAGCCGGTTCATGTATTCGAGCCCGCTGACCGTGCGCGCCTCCTCCTGGAGCAGCTCCAGCTTCTCGCATTCCGCGATCGCCACGGGCAGCTTCGGGATCCGTTCCGCTGTCAGCTTACTGATTTCCTTATGCAAGCGCAAATTCAGCGCGCTCAGTTGGTAGGCGTATTCGGCAGGCATCTCGACGAATTCCCAGTCGCTTCCCAGTTGAAACAGAATATAGCGCATCTTCGCCATCCGGCAATCCCTCTCTTCATCCGCAATTCTACTCTTGACAGTGTACTGGACTTCCAGTACAAATTCAAGTAGGGAAGCAGGGTGATACAGATGACCTATACGAACCAATCGCTGCAGCAGTGGGTAGAGGCGGTGTCCTTGCGGGACTTCGGCAAGCCGTTCCGGCATCAGGCCCGCTATAACGGGCGGCTCAAGTCGACGGGAGGCCGGTACCTATTAACCTCGCATCATATCGAGATCAACCCGAAGCAGCTCGAAGCCTTCGGCGAGGAGGAAGTCGAACGGATCATCAAGCACGAGCTATGTCATTATCATCTTCATCTGGAAGGAAGAGGCTACCGGCATCGCGACCGCGAATTCAAGGAACTGCTCCAGGCCGTGGGGGGCTCGCGCTACTGCCGTTCCTTGCCCGGCGCGGAGGGCCAGGGCAGGCTGCCGTACCGCTATCGCTTGGAATGCGTCGATTGCCGCCACACCTATCTCCGCAAGCGGAGGGTGGATGTGAGGAAATATGTGTGCGGGCGCTGCCGCGGCAAGCTACGGATCGTTCCGGTCCGCACAGAGACGGGGAGGAAGGATCATGGCTAAGCTGGAAGGGAAAACGATTGTTATCACGGGACCTCGCAAGGCGGAAGAAATGTCCGCGCTCGTGCGCAAGCAGGGCGGTACGCCCTTGGTGAGGCCGACGCAGGGAACGATGCTTGAGGGCTTCGAGCGGCTGGAGGCGGAAGTCGACCGGCTGCTGGAGGCGCCCGTGTCGCTGGCCGTCTGGACGACGGGGATGGGCTTGGACAGGCTGCTGGAAGCGGCCCGCGAGGCAGGGAAGGAGCAGGCGTTCCTCCGCAAGATGGCGGAGATGAAGCATGCGGCGCGCGGATACAAGACGGTGAATGCGTTGAAGCGAATCGGCATCGTGCCGGCCGTCCGGGATGACGACGGCTCGACGGCCGGGCTGCTGCGCTCCCTCGACGCGAGCGGGACCGGCTTGGCCGGACGGCTCGTCTCGCTTCAGCTCCACGGCGATCCGGCCCCGGCGCTGGCGGGGTATTTCAAGCAGGCGGGCGCCGATACGATGGAACTGATGCCGTATCGCCATACCCCGCCTCCGGAGGACGTGCTGAGCCGGCTTGCGGACGAACTGCTCGCCGGGGAAGTGGACGCCGTCGCGGTAACCAGCGCTCCCCAAGCCCGCTTCCTGTTCGAATACGCGAAGCGGAACGGTTTGACGGAGCGGCTGCTGGAGGTGTTCGCCAACCGGACATGGATGGCCGCGGTCGGCAAAGTTACGGCGGCCGCCATCGCCGAGGAAGGGGTGCAGCGGATCATTGTCCCCGAAGAGGAGCGGATGGGCGCGCTTATCGTGGAACTGGCCAAGCATTTCGGGAAGGAGAGCGGGGAGTAAGCCATGGGAGGGAGATGACAGGGAAGACGAAATCATCTCCCCCTGCTTGACATCTGTTCTATCGTGTGATACATTAATACTTGTCATTCCCCGATAGCTCAGTCGGTAGAGCACTCGGCTGTTAACCGAGTTGTCACAGGTTCGAGTCCTGTTCGGGGAGCCATTTTCATACGGAGAGGTACCCAAGAGGCCGAAGGGGGCGCTTTGCTAAAGCGTTAGGGTGTAACAGCCGCGAGGGTTCGAATCCCTCTCTCTCCGCCACTTATGATTTCAACAACAAGTCCCGCAAGGGATTTTTTTGTTATCCATGATGTAAGCGTTTACTTAGGACGGTTCGGCAAGGGAGGCCCCTATGATGAATGCCAAGCGATGGTTCTACCGTCTTCTGCTCTCGTATATGCCCGTGTTCATCATCGTCGTCAGCTTCTTGTTCTTCGTCTTTTTTCAGACGCTGAGCGAACAGAGCCGGAATGACGCGATGCGCACCAATGCCTCGCTTCTGCTGCAGACGCTGCGCGCGACCGATGCCTCGCTGAAAGCCATCGATCAGACGCTGGTCTCCGAAGTCGTGAACTCTCCGGAGCTTGCCCAATTTTTTCAACTCACGGCGGATGACGACGTTCCGCTCCATATGCGAATCATGAAGCTGATGCGGCGGATGAGCGCCAGCTACCCGCTTATCGATTCGATCTACCTCGTCCGCTTCCAGGAGGGCAAAGTGCTCAGCAGCAGCAAGGAGTGGAGCCTCGCGCAGTACCTTGACCGGGAGTTCATTGAGAAGAACCGGAATCTGAAGAGCACCGACTCTCCCTGGATTGGAGCGCGGCCGTTCAAGGAATTCGACTTCCAGGAACCGAAGCGCGTCATCTCGCTTGTTCGCAGCGTGCCGAATTCGGGCGGAAGCGGCGGGATGGTCGTCGTCAATGTCGCTGCCGCGTCGGTGGCCTCGATGGTGAAGGAATGGTACGGATCCGAATTGAACAGCATCCGCATTATGGATGGGGACGCGAATGATCTGCTGTTTGATGATACCGGTAACCCTTCGGGCAAAAGCTTCAAGATCGTCTCGAATTACATGTCCCCCTATACCGGTTGGGTATATGAGAGCGGCTTCCGCCAGGATAGGGCGGTGCTGTCCGCCGATCGGTGGTTCAATATATGGATGATCGGAGGGATGGCTCTGCTGCTCGCTGCGGCGGCCTGGATCGTCTACGTGACGCATCGGCATTATCAACCCGTCGCGAAGCTGGTGAACCGCGTGAACGAGGTTGCCGCGACTCCGGCCTCGAAGGGGTCGGACACGGGCCGCTGGGATGAATTCTCGGTCATCGAATCGGCGCTGGACCGCATGTTCGCGGAGCGGGATGAGTCTGTCGAGCGGGGGAAGAAGGATGCGGTCTTCCTGCGCAATTATACGTTCCGTCAATGGCTGGACGGGACATACGAGGATCATCCGCTCGGAACGGCCCAGCATATCGATGTGCCGCTCGCGTCCGATCGGCCATGTCTTGTCGCCGTGCTGGAGCTCGACAACTACGCCGCCTTCGTCGAGGCGTATTCGAAGCGGGACCGGTTCCTCCTCCAGTACGCGGCCAAGTCCGCATGCCAGGAGACGGCCGCTCAGCACGGCTGGTCCCTGTGGGCGGACTGGCTGACCGGAGAGCGGCTGGCAATGCTGTGGCAGCCGCCGGAGCGAGGCGAAGGGGAACCGGCTGCGCGCGACGAGGCCGAACGCCGGCTGGCGGCGATAATGCAGGATATGCTGGAGTGGATTAACGGCTATCTGAAGTGGACGGCGACCGCCGGGATCGGCGGCACGGCGCCGTCGATTCGGGCGGTTCCGAAGGCGCTCGATCAAGCGCTGCGCGCCTTGAGCCGGAAGATGACCTGCGGCTCGAATCGAGTGTTGATCGAGGAGGAGCTGCGCCGGGATCCCCCGGATTTGCAGCCGTTGGGGCGCTTGCTCGCCCACAGCCTGACGGGAACGGCCGCGGAACGCGAGGCCCGCCTGTCGGAATGGGCGGACCTGCTCCGCGCCGGGTGTCTGACCCGGGGGGAGGTTCGCCAGGCCTGCCGCCAATGGGTGCCGGATGTGGCGCGCCGCTGGAAGAGCGCGGGGGAAGAAGCGCCGGGGGCGGCCTGGCTGGAGCGGCTGGATGCATGCCTGACGCTGGAGGAGCTGGAGCGGACGCTGCGGGACGGGCTGGAGGCGGCGGCGGATTCCCTGGCCTGTGCCGATCGGGAGCGCAATGCCCGGCTTATCGGCCGCGTGCAGGACTATCTGCAGGAGCATTATGCGAATCCGCAAATATCGCTGAATCTGCTGAGCGAGACGTTCGACATCGCCCCGAAGCTGCTGAGCAAAAGCTTCAAGGAAGTGACGGGCGAGAAATTCATCGATGTCCTGATCGGGCTGCGGCTGGAAGAGGCGAAGCGGCTGCTGCGGCAGACCGACCTGCCGGTGCAGACGATTGCGGAGCGGATCGGATATGGAGGAGCCGTCTCCTTCAGCCGGGTATTCAAGCGAATGGAAGGCATCTCTCCGGGAGAATACCGGAGCAGTCATCACGCCGCCGGTTCGGCGGATAGGGCGCAATAAATGGGGCGACGTGCATGCACGCCGCCCTTGCGGCGTTCACGGGGAGTGCGAAAGCCTGCAAAAGTCAGGCTGTTGAGAAAGAAGTTTTGAGTAGGGAAATGGATATTTCCACCATTCTGAAAACTGCACCATTTCCCTAGATACGCCCATCCGGCAGTCGAAATCCGCAAAACTCCACGATTTCTCCAGACGCTCCTCTTCAGTAAGCGAAATCCTGCATAAATACAGCAATTCGATATGGACGACGATTCCAGAAAGGGAATCCTGCAAAATTACAGGAATTTCCCCCGTTTCGCTTCGGCTTGAAGCAAAAGGGCCTAAAATGATGTAGATTTGCAGCAATTCCTCGGGATGGGGACTCATTAAGCCGAAATTCCTGTAAAATCGGCTAGGCCCCCTATATCTGGAGTCATGTCCACCAAAAAAGATGCGTTCTTAGAATTGCTTCCTATTTCGCGTGGTTACACGGCCCGATGATATTTTGATCGGTCCTCCAGCGTCATGACCCACTTTGAGTATTCCGATGGTGACATGCTCTTTAGGCTACCATGCATTCTGCGGTTGTTGTAGAAATCCATGTAACGATCAAGTGCTTCATAGGCCTCTTCAAATGTCATAAATTCCGTCAGGCTGAACAGATCACGTTCGAGTAAGCTATGAAATGACTCAATGTAGGCATTCATATTCGGACTGCGTGGCGGGATGCGTTCATGGACGATCTCCAGACTCTCGCACGTATCACCAAACAACTTGCTGACAAACTGAGGCCCGTTGTCGGTGCGGACGGTGGGCAACTCATCGCCGGGATTCAGGCGTTCTTGTAGCGCCCGGCATAGTGTCTGTACGACGTGCTTGGCCTCACACACGGAACCCCGGTATTGTCCGACGACGACGCGGCCAAATACATCGATGATACTGAGCACGAAAAAGAAACGCTGGCGCCCAATCACGTACCCATATTTAATATCAATTTGCCATAGCTGGTTCACCCCGGTTACCGTCCGGTTTCTCGGTACTCTTCGAGGATGTTTGCTTGTTTTCTTCCGTTGTTTCTGAAGAATTCCTAACTCTTTGCAAATGCGGTACGCCTTTTTCTTGTTTAGAATCAATCCACGTTGTCTGCGGAGGCACAGCGCCAAATTCTTATACCCATAAATGTGCTCTTCTCCTTCCAGGAGTTCGAGCATCCATTCTTTAATCTGTTCATCTGAAACTTTCCGGCCCGTATTCGTAGAGGAAAATCCAGGCACAGGACGCCCTTTTAGAGCGCATGAAGCCTGTTCTTCGGTACTGGATGCCTCTCGTTTCTTCCGGCCATAGTACGTCGATTCGCGAACTTTCAGGATACGCAGAACTTTAGCTGCTGCATGCCCCCGCTTAATAAACGGTTCTGCTATTTCAAGTCTTTCAGATAAGCGGGGTTCTTCTTTTTTACGACTTCTCGTAGGATCTCGATCTCAAGCTCTTTTTCACCCAGGAGCTTTTTTGCCTGCTCGAACTTTGCCTCTACCTCTTGAAGTCGACGGAGTTCTTGCAGATGCTCGTCTGCTGCGGGTATCTCCTCTTGGCTAATTTCGTCACGGTGGTCTCTAACCCAAACACGTACCGTCTCCGGATGGACACCGTACATTCGGGCAAGTGTTCCCACCTTAATGCCGGCCATTGCTTCCTTTACAATTTGCAGGCGTTTTTCCTTGCTAAAGTGCTTTCCCATACTAGTTGTCCCCCTCTGATAACAGCTTATAATATTGGAGCCGGAAGCTCCAGTTTAATTAGGGGGCCTAGGAGAAATAGCAGCAATTTCCTCCGCACGTCCAAGCCCCAGGAGGCAACGATGCTTCCAGCAGGCCGATAGTGCTTCCAGCAGGCCTCCAGCAGGACAGATAATGCTTCCAGCAGGCCGATAGTGCTTCCAGCAGGACAGATAATGCTTCCAGCAGGCCGATAGTACTTCCAGCAGGCTGATAATGCTTCCTGAAGGCGATGATGCCCCCAGCATCCGACGCGGTCGCTTGGATCCCGTAAAATCAGGCCATTGAGTAGTCTATGGGGCTTTTTACTTGTGATTGATCTCTTCTCCCGGTAGAGAAAATCGATTTAAAACGCTCTAAGAGCCAAAGTTTGGATGAGGAAAATAGACCATCTCCACCCCTTCACAAAAAACAGGGGTTTTCCAACAGCCTGCCAAGGTGCAGGAATTGATCGCCAGCGGAGCGGGAACAGCCTTAAAAAGCTGCAGCAGTGCAGTTTTTTGCCCGAAACGGTCCCGAACCAAGCGATAACGGAGAGAATTCCTGTATATTAAGTCAATTTCATAATTCCTTTCGTTCAAAGCGGTTGGACCAGCCCAAAATGGCAGATTCATTTTTTTGAAAATTACGCAACCTACTTAGCTCCAAGGATGCTTTTGTTTAGGCGGTCTAACGCAAGTTTGCATAGGGTGTATGTCAGACAACTCAAGTCTAGATCGACCAAAGCACGTTTCTTAAGTTTTCTGCTTGAGCCCAATTCCATGTACAGCTTCAAATAGGCAAAAACACGTTCAATCGCTACTCGCTGCTTGAATAGTTCAGCAAACTTTTTGCTTCCACGTCCGGGTGCCGTGTATTTCCGGACATCTTCATCAATGCGAAATTTGAAAACTTTCTGGCAGCCGTCCGCTTGAAACGGGCAGGAGGCGCATTCCTTTGGCCTTGTGAATTTTATGGTATCTCGCTTGGCATCTTAACTGTCGTAGACGTACGCATGACCTTGCTTGCCAGTCGGGCGAAATTGCTTATCCACCCCTTCAGGTAGCTTGCTGCGATGGATAAGCGGGATGATCCTTTGCACCTACACTTGCGTGTTGCGGCATATCAGCGAGAAGCTGTTCGTAAGTGGCGGGCAACATATCGGCGACCTCCCGTTCAAATAGGCTGAGCGAGGCCTCGTACGCTTCAACTTCGGCACGCCAAGCCGCATCTTCGGCTTTCGGAACGCGTCCACGCTTTGGTCGCTTGGGTTTCTCTGGTTTAGGTTTCTCTTCTGGCTTGTTGGCAGACTCGTCCAGAAAAGTAGGTTCGTCGGTTTCGGGCGAGAGCTTCGGCAATGATTTACCGGCGTCCAAATGGGGATTGCGATCAAAGGACTCGATGTGAGAAGAATCTATGGCCAGTATATTTTCCTCAAGAAACCCTTCCGTGATCGCCTGGTGTACAAGGTCCTCCTGTGTCGTTCGCAAGAAACCGGATTGACTGAGCTTGGCAGTGAGCCGGGAATAGGCTGCTTCGCTGGGCACTCGATCGGAACCGGTAAAACGGCAGCGAGTAAGAAATTCAAGACTTTCCTTCAAACGGCTGACCAAATCCTTGGTAAAGCGGATGTGCTCCATTTTGCCGATGACGAGTGAGTATATCATCGCTCTTGTATTTAAACTTTCAGGACGGCCCCGACGATTGTAGCTGCTAATGACGTGTTTCCGATCGGCAGATGTTCTAAAACGAAATCCGCTTTAGGGGCAGGCGCCATTTTCATCATTTCTCAAAGGAAAACAGCTCTTCTTGTCGAATATGATACATGGGAGTACTCCTTTCTCGGTTTTTTGGTTTAGTCACCTATAACTTCGGGAAAATGGGGAGGTACTCCTTTTTTCTGTGCCTAAAACTCCAGCAACCGCAAGGGTTTCGAATTATGAAATTGACTTTATTTGCAGCTTTTACTATTCCACGCCCCGGTGCTGCAGAAAAAGATGTACTTTTACAGTTTTTTGAAGACACGCGCGCGAGAATCCGAAAATCGTGTGCTCCGGCCCAGGTCGGTATTGGTGAGCTGACGGTGTCCTGAACACACGGATATTCCCGCCAAGGAAGCGGCTGGCGAAAGTTATCAAGCGGGGGGAAAACGGTCAATTGACGCTTTGCCGCAAGGGAACGCAGTGCGGGAGAAAATGGTTCTTCCCCGGGAAAATGGTTGATTGTGCCGCTGGAATTCCCTGGCCTATAATCAGACTCAACCCGGGAGGCTTCCGGAGCGGATTGCCGGAAGCCGAAAGCCATCGCTTCGCAGCTGCTCCATGCGCTTCGTGCTAAGAAGAAGAGCCGGCCATGGGACACGCCGGCTTGAAAACGGTACCATTTGCATTTATGCGTCTGACAAAGGAGGAATGCCCCATGGCAAACGTCACGCCCGGATCTGCATCCCGCCGCCTGACATCGCGCTTCGCGTTTGCCCCAGGCGCCGGCAAGCGGATCAAGAAGCATTGGCAGTTCTACCTGCTGGTTCTGCTGCCTGTCTCCTACCTGATTATTTTCAAATATGTGCCTATGGGAGGCGTGCTGATCGCGTTCAAGGAATATAACGTCGTGCAGGGCATCTGGGACAGCCCGTGGGTCGGGCTGAAATATTTCGAGCAGTTCCTCGAGTCCCCCTACTTCTGGAATTACATCCGCAATACGATTGTCGTCAGCCTGTACGGGCTGGCGGTCGGGTTCCCGGCTCCGATTCTGTTGGCCCTGCTCCTGAATGAGATTCGCAACGGCTGGTTCAAAAAGACCGTGCAAATGGTGACGTATGCCCCCTATTTCATCTCGACCGTCATTATGGTGTCTATCGTTATCGTAGCTCTGTCGCCGAACGTCGGCATGGTGAACAATGTGCTGCGGCTCTTCGGGTTCGAAGGAATCGACTTCATGGGACGGCCGGAGCTGTTCAAATCGATTTATGTCTGGTCTGACGTATGGCAATTTACGGGCTACGGCGCGATTATTTATATCGCCGCGCTGGCTGGGGTCAATCCGGAGCTGTATGAAGCGGCCAAGGTCGACGGCGCGACGCGCTTCCAGAAAATATGGAACATCGATTTGCCGAGCATTTTCCCGGTGATGGTGATTCTGCTTATTCTGAATGTCGGGAGCATGATGAGCGTCGGCTTCGAGAAAATGTATCTGATGCAGAACCCGCTCAATCTGGAGTCTTCGGAAATTATCTCGACCTACGTATACAAGGTGGGGCTGTTGAATGCGAACTTCAGCTTCTCGACGGCGATCGGACTCTTCAACTCTGTCATCAATCTGTTCTTGATCGTGACGGTTAACGCGATAGCGCGCCGGCTGTCCGAGTCGAGTCTGTGGTAAAGGGGGCCTTTGTTCCATGCGCACAACGACGATTCGGGAATCGCTGCCCGACCGTTTGTTCCTCGCCGGCGTGTACGTGTTTTTAACGTTGATTCTGGTCATTATTTTATTTCCGCTGCTTCATATTTTGAGCGCTTCATTCAGTTCGCCGCAGGCGGTCAATTCGGGGCGGGTCTGGATCTTTCCCGTCGAGTTCACGCTTGCCGGCTACAAGGCCGTCTTCGCCAACTCCAATATATTGACGGGCTATGCGAACTCGCTCTTCTATGCCGTCTTCGGCACGTTGGTCAATGTCGTCATGACCGTGCTGATCGCCTACCCGCTGTCGCGCAAGACGTTCTACGGACGGCAGATGCTCATGATGCTGCTCGTCTTCACGATGCTGTTCGACGGCGGTCTCATCCCGAACTACATGGTCGTGAAGTCGCTCGGTCTGATTGATACGCGCTGGGCGATGATTATTCCGGGCGCGTTGGCCGTATTCCAGGTCATTATCGCCCGCACCTTCTTCCAGTCCTCCATCCCGGAGGAACTGTCAGAGGCGGCGGAGATTGACGGCTGCAGCGATGCCCGCTTCATTACGAGCGTCGTGCTGCCGCTGTCCAAGCCGATTCTGGCCGTCATGACGCTGATGTATGCGGTCGGGCATTGGAATTCGTATTTCGGGGCGCTCATTTATTTGAAATCGCCTGATATGTTCCCGCTGCAAATCGTGCTGCGCAACATTTTGATTCTCAATTCCGTGGATCCGGCCATGATGGCCAATGTGGATGACATGCTGCAGCTTCAAGGCATCGCCGAACTGCTCAAGTATTCGCTCATCGTGGTGGCGAGCGCGCCCGTGCTGATGATTTATCCGTTCGTCCAGAAGCATTTTGTGAAGGGCGTCTTGATCGGGTCATTAAAAGGGTAACACGGCATGCCTTAGCATTTCGCTATGAGATGACATTTTCAAGGAGGGTCTAACCATGGGACAAAAAGGATCTGTCTTGCTCGCCATGCTGTTGAGCATCTCGCTGCTGCTGGCGGCATGCTCTGGAGGAGGGGCGAAGCAGGGAGCGGCAGCAACCGATCCGGCCGATGAGGCCAAGGCGGAGGAGCTTTTCAGCCCGGTCGGGGAATTCCCGATCGCGAAGGAGCCGATGACGCTGAAAATGTTCGCTCCCCAATCGGCGGCGATCGAGAATCTGGAGACGAACGAGTTCACGAAGTTTCTGGAGGAGAAGACCAATATCCAGATCAAATGGGATGTCGTGCCGGAAGGCGCGCTGGAGGAGAAGAAGCAGCTTATGATGGCCAGCGGCGACTACCCGGAAGTGATTCTGGCAGGCTCCTTCAGCAAGGCGGATCAAATCAAGTACGGCCAGCAGGGCGTCTTCATCCCGCTCAATGATCTGATTGAGAAGTACGCGCCGAACATAAAGCAGGCGATGGCGGAGATCCCGTACTTGAAGGACGCGATGACGACGCCGGACGGCAATATTTACGCGATTCCCAAGGTGAATGAGTGCTATCACTGCACCTACGCCTCGAAAATGTGGATCAACCAAACGTGGCTGGATAAGCTCGGCCTGAAGATGCCGGCGACGACAGATGAGTTTTATGAGACCTTGAAGGCGTTCAAGGAGCAAGACCCGAACGGCAACGGCAAGCCGGACGAGATTCCGCTCACTACCGCCGGGAAAAAGGAAATGTGGGGCGGAGGCCTGGACGCGTACTTGATGAATGCGTTCATCTATAATGATGCCACGACCTATATGTATCTGGACAACGGGGAATTGAAGTTCTCGCCGAATCAGGAGGCATGGCGGGAAGGGCTTCGCTACATTCACAAGCTGTATGCGGAAGGGCTGATCGACAAAGCGTCCTTCACCCAGAACGCGGATGCCGTGAAGCAGGTCGGGAACCGGCCGGACAATGTGATGGGAGCGGTCGCCACCGCGCTGATCAGCTATGTGTATTCGCCGAATGAGCTGACCCCGCGCCACAAGGATTATGTCACGGTTCCGCCGCTCAAGGGGCCGGAAGGCGTGCAGCTTGCAGGCTATTTCGTCGGCGCAGGCAACGGCCAGTTCGCGATTACGAACAAGGCGACGGCCGAACAGCAGATTGCGGCGATCCGGTTCGCGGACTATCTCTATTCGGAGGAAGCGACCCTGTTCAGCAGCATGGGCAGAGAAGGGGATGGGTACCGCAAGGCCAAGGAAGGCGAGAAGACGGCGGACGGAACGCCGGCGCGCCTCAAGCAGACGCCGAAGCCGAACGTGGCCCAGGTGCAGAATGGAACATGGCAGGAGCTCGGGATTATGAAAATGACGAATGAGCTGCGGGACTCCTTCGCCGTGCCGGAGGATATGTATTCGGAAGACGGCTACGGGCTGCGGCTGCGCACCGAATCCAAGAAATACGAGCCGTTCGCGAAGCCGGAGATCGCCTTCCCGTCCGATATCTTCATTGCGGCGGAGGACGCTTCCCTGGCCGCGCAGCTCCAGACCTCGATCAATGATTACGTCGAATCGAACATGGCGCAATTCATTACCGGCAGCAAAGATGTCGACAAGGACTGGGACGCTTATGTAAAAGGGTTTGACGGGCTGCAATTATCGAAGTATCTTGAAATTTACAGCAAGGCGCTGAAAAAATAAGGGGCAGGCTGCCGTCCGAAGCGCTAGGGCGCGGATTTCGGACGGCAGCCTCTCGTCGCCTGGAGAATGACCAATCTAACGTTAGAGAGGAGCGGCTGCCGGATGAATCAAAGGCTGGCGGTGCCCACGCCGCAGCAAATGGCGTGGCAGGACTTGGAACTGGGCATGTTTTTTCACTTCGGCATCAATACGTATTGCGATCAGGAATGGGGGGACGGGACGGACTCCCCGGAATTGTTCAACCCGGCGGAGCTGGATGCGCGGCAGTGGATTGGGACCGCGAAGGAAGCCGGCTTCAAGTATGTCATTCTGACGGCGAAGCATCATGACGGCTTCTGTCTGTGGCCGACCAAGACGACGGATTACTCGGTGCGGTCAAGCCCGTGGAGGAACGGGCAGGGCGATGTCGTGCGCGAGGTCGCGGATGCCTGCCGGGAGGAAGGGATGAAGTTCGGCTTATACGTGTCGCCTTGGGATCGGAACGCGCCATGCTATGCCGATCCGGCGGCCTATGACGATTTCTATGCGGAGCAGCTGACCGAGCTGCTGACCGGCTACGGGCCTCTCGTCGAGGTCTGGTTCGACGGGGCGGGCTCCGAAGGGCGCGAATACGATTGGAAGCGCATTATCGGCCTCGTGAAGCGGCATCAGCCGGACGCGATGATCTTCAATATGGGCGCTCCGACGATCCGCTGGGTCGGGAATGAGGACGGCGTCGCCCCGTATCCTTGCTGGAATACGGCCGAAAGCGCCCGGGTCAGCATGTTCACGAGCGATATGAATACATGGATGGAAGAGACGCCGGGCTGGGTGCCGGCGGAATGCGACGTGCCGATCCGGAAGCGGCATTGGTTCTGGCATCCGAACGATGAGCACAGCCTGCACTCCCTCGATCATTTAATGGACTTGTACTACCGCTCGGTCGGACATGGCACGACGCTCCTGTTGAATGTCTCTCCGGACAACCGCGGCCTGCTGCCGGAACCCGACGCGAAGCGAGTGCTCGAATTCGGGGCGGAGATCCGCCGCCGGTTCGGGCAGCCGCTGGGCTCCGTCTCCGGCACAGGGTCCGGGCTTGAGCTGGCGCTGGATGGAGAAGCCCTCATCGATCATATCCTGACGATGGAGGATATCGCCTACGGGGAACGGGTGCGCGCCTATACGATCGAGGCAGAGGCCGGCGGCAAGTGGAAGCCCGTCGCAGCGGGCAGCGCCATCGGCCACAAAAAGATCGACCGCATCGAGCCGACGCAGACATCCCGTATCCGCATCCGCGTAACGGAGGAGGCGGCAGAGCCGCATATTCGCAGCTTGGCCGCCTATTCGGCGGGGGAATAAGGCAGAAGTGAATTGGCATACGGAGCCATAACGGCAAGGATGGACCGCAGCGGAAGGAATGCGGTTAATCCTTGCTTTTTTTCATATAATATGAAAGATTTAATAGGTAAAGTTCGCGGGCCGCACGAAGTGTCGGTACCGACGGAATGTGTTAATCATATGATGAAGCGATTGGCCTTATCGCGGCGCATGGACATCGAAGGGAGAAGTCCTGCGGAACATCATGAAGGAGGTGGCGGAGTGAGCAGACAGCAAACCAATGACTCGAACGATGCGGGCAGCGGAGGCAGAGAGCCGGAAGATATCGTGGCGGAGGCGGTTCAGATTCTGGAGGGAGACGACGAATCGATTCGGCATGCCTTCCGGTACTGGCACCCGTATGACCTCGCTCTCGTCTACCGGGACGCGAAGATGACGCACCGCACCCGCTTGCTGGAGGTGCTCGACGTCGATCAGCTTACGGGCATCATGCGCGAGCTGGATCCGGCGCTGCAGCTGGAGTCATTTCAGATGCTGGGGCGCGAGCGGGCTGCGGAAGTATTGAACCGCATGGATAACGACGACCTGGCCGACACGATGGCGGCCGTCAGCGTGGAAGCGAAGGAATTCCTGCTGTCCCTGATGAAGCGGGAAGAGAGCGATACGGTACGCCAGCTCTTGACCTACGAGCCGGAGACGGCCGGCGGCCTGATGACGAACCGCTACGTCTGGTTCTATGAGCGTTATACGGTGCGTGAAGCCGTCGAGAAGGTGAAGGCTTTCGCCGAATTGACGAAGCATGTGCATTATTTTTATGTCGTAAATGAAGAAAAGCGTCTGGTCGGCACGCTCTCGTACCGCGAGCTGGTGCTGGCCCAGGAGACGGAGACGATTCAAGCCTTGATGAACGAGAAGGTCATCTCGGTTACGGCCGACACGGATCAGGAAGAAGTCGCCCGCTTGTTCGAGCAGTATGACTTCCTCTCGATGCCGGTCGTGGACGAAAATAACCGGCTGATCGGGATCGTGACGGTCGATGACGTCATCGACGTCCTGCGGGAAGAGGCGCATGAGGATTTCAATAAATACTCCGCTACGGACAAGACGATCGATTTCCGCACGAATCCGTTCACGGCGGCGCGGCGGCGTCTGCCCTGGCTGATTATGCTGCTGTTCCTCGGCCTGGTGTCGGGCAGCATCATCAGCCGCTTCGAAGAGACGCTGCAGCAGGTCGTCGCCTTGACCTTCTTCATGCCGATGATCGCCGGCATGACGGGGAACACGGGCACGCAATCGCTGGCGGTCGTCATCCGCGGCCTCGCGTCGGAGAAGCTGGACAAGGGCTCCGTCAGCCGGCTGATCGGACGCGAGCTGGTCGTCGGGCTCATCATCGGCACCGTATGCGGCCTCGCGGTCGCCCTCGTCGCGGGCTTCTGGCAGTCCAGCCTTCCGCTCGGGCTGGTCGTCGGCAGTTCCTTGTTCCTGACCGTCATTATCGGCACGATGGCAGGGACCGTCATCCCGCTTATTCTGTACCGCTTGAATGCCGACCCGGCGGTGGCATCCGGCCCGCTCATTACGACGCTGAACGATATCTTCTCGCTCACGGTCTACTTCGGAACGGCGACCCTGTTCTTGTCCTATATCCTGTGAGAATCGTGCGGCTGACTGCGATATTTGTTTCCCCATGAGATTGTACTCTTTCGGCGGACGAATTTCGAAAATGTCTATACAAAGGTGGACAAGAAGAGGATATGCTTCGCTTAAGGAGATAAGTCTATATATAGGGTTTATTGGGGCGTTGTTCTATATCTAGCGGGATGAGTGTCGAAAAAGAACATCTCTCCTTCACCGAAAAGTGTCCACTATTTGAAAGACATTTCTTTATGTTTTCCACAAAATGAGGACACACCTGCGGCAGCGGCTATCGTCAGCCTGATGAGTCTGATCTTTGTCCAGGATCATTCCGAATGTTTGGATTTTTTCGGATCAATGGAGACTGGCGCCGCGGATGGACCGTCCTGCAGGAATCCGCCCGGAAAAGGACCCTGAAAAGCACATTGAAAAAAGACCAAAAAAAAAGCTTGTCAACGGCCAGGTCGTTTGTTATACTCTTAATTGTCGCCGCGAGGTGATGAAGTTTTTGAAGACGTGGCCCGTTGGTCAAGCGGTTAAGACACCGCCCTTTCACGGCGGTAACACGGGTTCGAATCCCGTACGGGTCACCATCTATTCTTATGGATGATATGGCGGACAGCAATGTTCAGTCAGCACGAGCCATTAGCTCAGTTGGTAGAGCACCTGACTTTTAATCAGGGTGTCGAAGGTTCGAGTCCTTCATGGCTCACCAGTTTTCCTTTATGGTTGCAATGCGGAAGCATCGTTCCCAACATACGTGCGGTAGTGGTGGAATGGCAGACACGCTATCTTGAGGGGGTAGTGGGCGTACGCCCGTGGAGGTTCGAGTCCTCTCTACCGCACCATAATTTTCATGACGAATGAGCGAAGTCTTGGCATACAAGGCTTTTTTTGTTTTTACCGGGATATCGCATTGAACTTGAACCTCGTTACCATTTTCCAGCGCCGGACGGGGCGAAGGAACGTTCCGAATCTGACCCGGCAGTTAACCAAGAGGTGTTGAATATGATTATTATCAAGACGAAAGAACAAATTGCCAAAATGCACGAAGCGGGCAAAATATTGGCGGCCTGCCACAAAGAGATCGCGAAAATGATCCGTCCGGGCATCACGACGATGGAGATCGATCGCTTTGTGGAGCGTTTTTTGAAGGAGCATCACGCGACACCGGAGCAAAAAGGCTATATGGGCTATCCTTACGCGACATGCGCTTCCGTCAACGATGTCATCTGCCACGGCTTTCCGAGCGAGACCGAGCTGAAGGACGGGGATATCGTCACCATTGATATGGTCGTGAATCTGAACGGCTGGCTGGCCGATTCGGCCTGGTCCTACGCGGTGGGCAATATCTCGGACGAGGCCGCCCATCTGCTGAAGACGACGGAAGAGTCGCTGTACAAGGGCATCGAGCAAGCGGTCATCGGCAACCGCCTCGGCGATATCGCGCATGCGATTCAGACATTGGCCGAGGCCGAAGGCTTCTCGGTCGTGCGTGAATTCGTCGGCCACGGGATCGGGCAGGATATGCACGAGGAGCCGCAGGTGCTCCATTACGGGCCGGCCGGCAAGGGCATGCGCCTGAAGGAAGGCATGGTGATCACGATCGAGCCGATGCTGAATACCGGAGTCTGGCAGAGCAAGCGCGATCCGGACGGCTGGACGGCAAGAACGAAGGATGGCGGCTTGTCCGCGCAGTATGAGCATACGCTCGCGATTACGGCCGACGGCCCGCTTATTTTGACGAAGCAAGACTAAATTGAGAGGCACAGGTGCACGAACATGCATCCTGTGCCTTTTCTTTTGTGCCCGGTCTCGGGCGTTGTTCGTTCGAGCGGCCCGGCGGCCCGCTGCTGGCTTGAACCGGATTTACGCCGGCAGCACTTCCCGAATCCGATCCAGCGCCCAATCCAGCTCTTCCTTCGTAATGACGAGCGGCGGGGCGAAGCGGATCGTATGCTCGTGGGTTTCCTTGGCGAGCAGGCCGACCTTCTGGAGCTGCTCGCAGTAAGGGCGGGCGGGCTCCGTCAGCTCGAGCCCGATCAGCAGGCCGCGGCCGCGCAATTCCTTGATGCGCGGCGATTGGAGCTTGGCGAGTCCGTCCATGAAGTAATCGCCAAGCTCCCGCGCCCGGTCGGCGAGCCGCTCGCGGACGAGCGTCTCCAGCGCGGCGTTGGCGACGGCGCAGCCGAGCGGATTGCCGCCGAAGGTGGAGCCGTGCGACCCGGGCGTGAACGTGCCGAGCACCTCGGCATCGCCCGCGACGGCGGATACCGGAATGACCCCGCCGCCGAGCGCCTTGCCGAGGATATACATATCCGGCACGATCTCTTCCCAGTCGCAGGCGAACATTTTGCCGGTGCGGCCGAGCCCGGTCTGGATCTCGTCGGCGACGAACAGGACGTTGTGCCGGCTGCACAACGCGCGGGCCGCCTGGAGGAAGCCCGGCTCCGGCACGATGATGCCGGCTTCGCCTTGAATCGGCTCCACCAGGAAGGCGGCCGTATTCGGGGTGATGGCCCGCTCCAGCGCGCCGATATCGCCGTACGGGATGAGCTTGAATCCCGGCGTGAACGGGCCGAAGCCAGCCTTGTATTCCTCCTCCGACGAGAAGGACGTGATCGTGACCGTCCGCCCGTGGAAGTTGCCGTCGCAGACGATGATCTCGGCCTGATTGTCCGGAATGCCCTTGCGCTCGTAGCCCCAGCGGCGCACCGCCTTGATGGCCGTCTCCACCGCCTCGGCCCCCGTATTCATCGGCAGAATCATCGCCTTGCGCGTCAGGTTGGAGAGGCGCTCGTAGAAGGGGCCGAGCTGATCGTTATGGAACGCTCTGGAGGTGAGCGTCACTTTGTCGGCCTGGTCCTTGAGCGCCTGGATAATGGCCGGGTGACGGTGGCCGTGGTTCAGGGCGGAGTAGGCGCTCAGCATATCCATATACCGGCGCCCCTCCGGATCCTCGACCCAGACGCCCTCGGCCTTCGAGATGACGATCGGCAGCGGATGATAGTTCCGTGCTCCGTATTGCTCCGTCTGGTCGATAATTCGCATCGATTGGTTCACTCTTGTCTCCTCCTTTTTTCCAAGTGCGGTCATTACAAAATTCGTTCGCCCAGCAGCGAGCCGATTAGGCCGATCGCCAAGCGGACCGTCCGCTTCTGGCTGTCCAGCGGCGGGCTGACCTCCACGAATTCGGCGGATGTGATCAGGCCGGATTCATACATCATTTCGAGCGCCAGATGCGCTTCGCGGTAGCTGACTCCGCCCGGAATCGGCGTCCCTGTGCCGGGAGCCTCGGCGGGATCGAGGCTGTCGATGTCGAAGCTGAGATGGACGCCGTCGGTTCCGTCGCCGAGGATGCGCAAGGCCTGCTCCATCACATAAGGCATCCCCTTGCGGTCGATATCATGCATCGTGAAGCAGGTAATGCCGGCTTGGCGGATGTACGCCCGCTCGCCCTCATCCAGCGATCTCGCCCCGATAATGACGACCTTCGCCGGATCGATGCGGGACGACTGCCGCCTGATCTGCATGAGCAGCGGATGGCCCTGTCCAAGATTGACGGCCAGCGACATGCCGTGAATATTGCCGCTCGGGCTCGTGTCCTCGGTATTCAGATCGCCGTGGGCGTCGAACCAGAGGACGCCAAGGTTGCGGTAATGCCTCGTCAGTCCTGCGATCGTGCCGATGGCGATGCTGTGATCGCCGCCGAGTATGAGCGGCAACCGGCCGCTGGCGGCGATGCCGGCAACGCGGTCGGCCAGCTCGCTGTTGAGAGCGGCGATTTCCTCCAGATGCTTCAGCTTCGTACCGGGCGCTTGCGTGCTTCCGGCAGCCGCGGCGGGAGGCAGGACGGCGCCCTCATCGGCCGTCTGCAAGCCCAACTGCGACAAATGGCGGACAAGCCCGGCCTCCATCAGCGCATCCGGTCCTTGCTCCGCTCCAGGCCGCGCGCCTCCCTTGCCGTAGGGAACGCGCAGCAATGCAATCAGATTACGGTCCATAAGCAGACTCCTCTCTCGGGAATGTAAGCGTTCACAATTTTATGAAGGAGGATTCAGGATGTAATGGAACAATCAGGTTTAAGCTCTATATATTACGGGAGCTTGGGAAGGAAGTTGCGGGCGGGATCCAGCGTCTTTCCTGGAAAAAGCTTAAAAATTAAGCATTTCGCCACGGGGATGGGTTGCTTTTATGCAGGTTTTTTATGCATAAATGCATAAAATCGGTTCGCTTTTCATTTAAAAGAGGGGCAGCGGATGCATGATGTGCATACCCGATGAATGGATTTGAATCGCGGTGCATCAATATGAACGAACAAGTTGTTGGAAAAATGATACTTTTTACAATACATTTACAATGGATTGATCTGATGAAAACATAACCCTTCTATGATTGTGGTATCCGGCTTGTTTGATTGCGTTTTGCCTGTATTGTTGCTTGGTTGCTTGAGGCAAGTCTGAACGAGGAGGAATCGCGATGGAGCGCATTGCAATCGATATGGATGAGGTGATGGCCGATACGGCCGGCACGCACCGGGAATGGTACAACCGGGATTATGGCGACGCGGTTACGGCCGCCGAGCTGCAGGGCAGGACGTTGGCGCAGGTCAGGCCCGGGCGGAAGCGGGAGATTGACAGTTATTTCGGGCGCGAGGATTTCTTCCGGCAGCTGAAGGTGATGGAACATAGCCAGGAGGTGATCCGCGAGCTGAGCCGCCATTATGAGATTTTCATCACGACCGCGGCGATGGAGGTTCCGGCCTCGTTCCGGGGCAAGTACGAGTGGCTGCGGGAGCATTTTGGCTTTTTGTCCGATATGAACTTCGTCTTCTGCGGGAACAAAAGCATCGTTCGCGCCGATTATATGATCGACGATAATGCGAATCAGCTCCGGCGCTTTCAGGGGCAAGGGATTCTTTTCTCCGCTCCGCACAATGCGGGGGAGCAGGGATTCGTGCGGGTGGATTCATGGCTGGATGCCGGGGCGTGGTTCATGGCAAAGCTGCGGGGCAACGAGGAAGCGGCCGCGGCGGGAGGCTTGCGATGCAGCGCGAACGCGTGACGCCGTTGGCGGAGCAGCGCCGGTCCGCGGCCGTGCTGGCGCATTGGCGCTTCCAGCCCGGACAGGTCGTATCCGGCTCGATTGAAGCGGGCGCGCTTATGCTCGCTGATCTGAGCGGCCGCGGGAATCGGCTGGAGTCCGTTGCGGTGAGGCCGGAACCGGACGCCGCTTCGCAGGAGCCGGAGGCGCAGCCAAGCCTGCCGCTGTCGTGGGCGGACGGCGGCCTCGTCTTCCGGAACGATGCCGCCCTCTCCGGTTGTTATTTCCGGACGGCGGCGGACGCGCCGATTAACCGGGAACGCTTCGAGCGGGGCTATACGATCGAGGCCATCGTCCATCTTCCTCGCCCGTTCCGGGAAGCGAAGCACAGCTGGATGGGAGTGCTCACCCGGCAGGGGCGCGGAGCCGATCTCGGCAGACGAGGGGAAAATGAACTGCTCGCCACTCTATCCGTCTCGAACTGCATGGAATATCAATGGGTCAACCATTCTTGGAGCCGGGCCGTACCGGCGACAAGCTGGTCGCGTTATTTAAAGGAAGAGGAGTGGCATCATGTCGTCATCGTCAACGATGCGGATCGGACGCTGCTGTATGTGAACGGCATTTGCGACTTCAACAGTCCGGCGCGAAACATTACCGGCATCGCCGCCATCGAGGGCAAGGGCTGGAATGTCGGGGCATCCGAATGGGGAGGGCGTCTCGACAAGCTGTTCTCCGGAACGATCCGGGAGATCCGCATTGCGGGCGAGCCGCTGGAACGGGGGGATTGGTTAATGGAGATCGAGCCGAAGCGGGTGTTGGAAGGCGCTAATGCTCCCTTTCCTTTACTTGAACGGGCGGAGAACTATCAGTTCGCTTTCGTCCCCGATCCGCAGAAGCTGGTCTATCTGAATCCCGAGATGTTCGAGGCGCAGACCGAGTGGCTCGCGAAGCACCAGGCCCGGGGCCGGATCGCCATGACGGCTCTGCTGGGGGATCTCGTCGACCATAGCGAAGCGGAGGAGGAATGGGAGCGGGCGTCGCGGGCCGTCGCCCTCCTGGATGAGGCGAATGTTCCGTACATGATGACCGCGGGCAATCACGATTATGATACGGCGGGGACCTATTGGCGGCATTTCGGGCCGGAGCGCTTCCTCCCGAAGCCTTATGTCCGGGGCTGCTCGCCTTCCGGGTACAGCTCGTACGCCGTCATCGCAGCGGGGAGCTATCATTACGGTTGGCTGATGGCGGATATGAAGCATCTGCGGCAGGATATGGCTTGGTGCAAGGAGATGCTGGAGCTGCATGGGACGCTGCCGACCGTTCTCGTCTCGCATGATATCCTGTATGCGGAACGGGATGAAGGCGGGCGGCGAATGGCCCGGGATTCGGAGAACGGAACGCTCATATGGAAGGAGCTGGTCTGGCCGTATCCCCAAGTCTTTATGACGGTGAACGGACACTATGACGGCACCGCGCATCGGATTCGGCATAATGCGAAGGGGCAGGAAGTCATCCAGCTGCTCATCAACTATCAGGACAGCTACCGCGGCGGCAACGGGTGGCTGAGGCTCGCGGAATTCGATGAGCGAGCGGGACGGATTACGTTCCGCACCTTTTCTCCATGGGTGGATCGCTTGGCCAGCCTGAACGGAGCCGAGAACCTGGCTTATCCGGATTACCGCTTGCTGACGGGGCCGTATGATTGCTTCTCCCTTCCGCTGCCATTTGAAGAACGCTTCGCGCTGCGGGAATAGAGGATGGAGGGCAACGATTGTTCAGGAAAAAAGAGGAGGGGCGATGCCGATGTCGCTTTTGGCGGAAGAACGCAAAGGGTATATTATCGAGCAGCTCGATGCGGTCGGGAAGGTGCGTGTCGTCTCGCTCGCTGAACGGCTGCATGTCTCGAATGAGACGATCCGCCGCGATCTGGCGGTGCTGGAGGAGGAAGGGCGGCTGCGCCGCGTGTACGGCGGGGCGGTCAAGGTGCAGTATGAGGAGGGCGAGCCTCCCTATCAGCAGCGGCAGGTCCTCAACCATGAAGCGAAGCAGGCGATTGGCCGCCGCGCCGCCGAACTGATTCAGGACGGGAATACCGTCTATATGGATACCGGCACGACGATTCATGAGCTGGCTCGGGCCGTGAAGGGCAAAAAGCGGGTGACCGTCATCACCAATTCCTTGGCGGTGGCCAGTCTGCTCCGCGAGTCGCTGACGCAGGGCTTGTTCAGCGGCCGGGTCATCATTCTCGGCGGGGAGATCTCGCCCGAGCAGCAGTCGGTGAGCGGACATCTATGCCAGGAGATGCTGCGCAATTTCTATGTGGACAAAGCCTTCATCTCCGTGGGCGGGATGTCGGCGGTAACCGGAATCAGCGACTATGACATGAATGATTCCGTCATCTCCCGGACGGTGACCGCGAACGCGAAGGAGGTCATCGTGCTGGCCGACTACAGCAAGATCGGCATTCAGGCCTTCTGCCATATCGCGCCGCTGGAGCAAATCGATGTGATTGTCTGCGATCAGGAGCATCCGGCGTCATGGACACAGGAGCTCGAGATCAAGGCCATTACGTGGATCGTAGCGAATGGCGGCAGGGAGCCGAAGAGCCGGACGTGAGTCCGGTTCTTGCTGACTGTCGACAACGTCCCGTCGGGCATGAAGCATGCTGCTCCCCGCATGAAAATTGCTGCACAGGCGCAGCATTTTTAACCTCAAGGGGCTAAAAATTGAGAAAATCCTGCAAAATTACATTATTTCGTCATTTTGAACGGTATTTCTGCCTTGCCGTAGGGTAAATGCTGTATTTTTGCAGCAATCCTATTTTTGCATCCTCGTCTCAATGAAAATGCTGCATTCTTGCAGTATTGGCGGGGCAGACGACTAGAGTGGCGGGGGAGATACTGCAGCTATAGTAGAGCAGATGACTGAGTGGCGGGGGAGATACTGCAGCTATAGTGGAGCAGATGACTGAGTGGCCGGAGATACTGCAACTATAGTGGAGTGGACGACTAGAGTGGCGGGGGAGATAGCAGCGATAGTGGAGCAGATGACTGAGTGGCGGGGGAGATACTGCAGCTATAGTGGAGTGGATGACTAGAGTGGCGGGGGATACTGCAGCTATAGTAGAGCAGATGACTGAGTGGCGGGAGATACTGCAGCTATAGTAGAGCAGACGACTAGAGTGGCGGGAGATACTGCAGCAATAGTGGAGTGGATGACTGAGTGGCGGGAGATACTGCAGCAATAGTGGAGCAGATGACTGAGTGGCGGGGGCTACTGCAGCAATAGTGGAGTGGATGACTAGAGTGGCGGGGGAGATACTGCAGCAATAGTGGGGCAGACGACTAGAGTGGCGGGGGAGATACTGCAGCAATAGTGGAGCAGATGACTGAGTGGCCGGGGAGATACTGCAGCAATAGTGGAGTGAATGACTAGAGTGGCGGGGGATACTGCAGCCATAGTGGAGTGGATGACCGGAGCTGCGGACGTGGGCGGGAACGATGGAAGAATATATAGCGATGTATGTGCGAACCTATCGGATCTTGAAGGGAGTTGCGGAGCGGCTGCGCGAGGACTCTTCCGAATCCGGATGGTTTGCGGGACATGCTTGCGGTGGGGATGAGGCTCTGGCCGAACAAGGGCTGTCTGACAAGGAACTGGTTCTCACGGAATGGAATGCGACCGCCTGTCAGGTACTTGATGATGATACCGTGTATAAGGCCGCCTATCTCGCCAAAACCATTGCCGATACTGTTGAAGAACCGGACGTGAGTCCGGTTCTTTTTTTTGCGCTGGCGATGAAAAATACCACAACAAACCACACGCACCTCCCGTTTCGCGTACCAACCCCCGCTTTCATCGCCCTCGCTTCCTGGGCACCGGAAAAGACCGGGCTTCAAAAAACGTTAATATCCCGTTCATCTCACGAAAACATTCACTCCTTATAGTGTACATATCACAACATCAGAAGGAATCAAAAGGAATCTGCAGCAAGCGTTGAAGTCGCCACCGCATCCGGCGCGAATCGGCCGCCCGCCGGTTCGCGCAGCAGATGAGAGAGGAGTCATATGCCGATGAGAGGAACACGCCTGCTCGTCACCGCCCATACCGGCTGTGGCGAAGCGCCTGCCAATACGTGGGCGTCGTTCATGGAAGCGGCGGCCACGGGAGCGGATGTCGCCGAGGTGGATATCCGCGTCACCTGCAAGGACGAGCCCGTGCTGCTCCATGATCATTCGCTCCTGCTGGAGTTGTACGATGCGAGAGAGCTGAACCGCATGCCGGCCAGAGGGAGGCTCGGACCGCCGCACCGCGAGCACGGACTGGTGCTGCTGGCCGATGTGCTGGAAGAGGCGAAGCGCCGCGGCCTGATGCTGAACCTCGATATCAAAAACGCGGAGAGCGTCAATCCGACCTTGCGGCTCGTCAAGCGGCTCCAAGCCGAGCGGCTTGTCTTCGTTACCGGCTGCACGGAAGGAATCGAGGCCGATGCCGAAGGGATTTCGCTGCTGCTGAATGCGCCGGAGAGCGCCGATGCGGCTGCAAATGGGACATCTGGGGCTGCGAATGCGAATGGCGCTGGGAATGATGCAGCGAATGCGGCTGCCGAAGAGGCATTCATCCGCTCCTTCTGCCAGCGGGCCAAGCGGGAAGGGTACCGTGGCGTCAATGTGCCCTATCAACGGTGCAGCCCCGGCCTCGTCGCCTCCGCGCATTCGCTCGGGCTTATCGTCTCGGTCTATACGGTCGATGACGCCGATGCGATGCGGAGCCTGATAGAGATGAAGGTGGACAGCATGACGACGAAGCGGCCGGAACAACTGCTCCGGTTGAGGAAGGTGGATGAGCGCCATGAAGGATAAGCGCATCGATGCGAAGGGAGGGCGATACGGATGCCACAGGAAGCGTCCGCGATGAAGGCGGCGGGGTGGAGCCGGCGGCATCGCTCCGGAACCGGCGAACGCTCGCGGTTATGGAAGCGGGTGGGCCGCCATTATCAGTTATATCTGCTGCTGCTGCCTTGCATCGCGTTCTTCATCATTTTTTCCTATATCCCGATGGCCGGGCTGGTGCTCGCGTTCAAGGAGTATCAATTCAACAAAGGAATTTTCGGCAGTCCCTGGACTGGGTTCACTTATTTCGAAATGTTCTTTCAGGATCCGCAGAGCCTCCAGTTAATCCGGAATACGCTCATTATTAGCGCGATGAAGGTGTTCCTGGCCATGCCGTTCCCGATTGTGCTCGCGCTGATGTTCAACGAAGTGAAGAACTCGCGGCTGCGCAATCTGTTTCAAGGAATCGCGTACCTGCCCCATTTCTTCTCCTGGGTCATCGTTATCGGCATGCTGCAGCGCATTCTCGCGCCGGATACCGGCCTGGTCAATCAGATCATTTCCTGGTTCGGCGGCGACGGAAGCACCTTTTTCCTGATGGAGGAAAAGGCCTTCTATCCCACGATGTTCTGGAGCTATATATGGAAGGATGTCGGCTGGAGCTCGATTATCTATTATGCCGCCATTGTGGGCATCAGCCCTTCGCTGTATGAAGCGGCGAAGATGGACGGGGCCAACAAATGGCGCCAGATCTGGCATATTACGCTCCCTGGCATCCGGCCGACGATTATCGTGCTCTTCATTTTGTCGCTGGGCAATATTTTGTCCGCCGGGTTCGACCAGATTTATCTGCTCAAGACGCCGGGCAATGTGAATGTCTCGGAAATTTTGGACACGTATATCATCTACATGGGGCTCGAGAGCGGCCAATTCGGCTTTGGCACGGCCATCGGCCTGATGCAGGGCCTTGTCGGCTTGATACTCGTCCTGACCGTGAACCGGGTAGCCAAGAAATGGTTCCAGTCATCGTTGTGGTAGGCCGGAGGGATGGAGATCCTGCCCGCAGCCGTTCACATATTCAAAACAGAGGAGAGGAAGTAGACATGAGAGTGAATCGAATGCAGCTCTGGTCCAAATTGACGGCATTGACGCTTGTATTTTCCATCCTGTTGACCGCATGCGCCGGGGGAAGCGATACGAAGTCCGGCCAGGAGGCGGGAACGGATGCGAATAACGCTGCCGCCGGCAAGCCAGCGACCTGGATTGCCGATCGCAAAATCAAAGGGCTCATCTTCATGGGCAGCGACGTCACCGAAGGGATGAACCCGGAGATTGCGAAGAAGCTCAAGGAAATGACCGGGATCGAGCTGGAGCTGCAGGCCGTCGGGCATGACGGATCGCAGAAGGCTTTGGCCGCCGGGCTGGCCGCGGGCGATCTGCCGGACTTCATCGGTTATTATCTGAACCATAGCGGACGGCCGGAGATGGAGATGATCAACAAGGCGGCGCGCGAGGAGATGTTCCACGATCTGACCCCGTTTTTGCAAAAGACGAAGATCTACAAAAAGTATACGGAAGAAGGCTACTTGCCGCTTGATACGCGGTATGGGGTGGTGTTCCGGCCGGAATTCGCCGGGGCCGCTTACTCGATGCATTTGAACATTCCGCGCGAGGGCGGTTATGAGGTGCGCCAATATGTGCCGGGCTCTTACATCCGCAAAGATATTGCCGATGCCCTCGGCGTCGATCCGCGCACGATTACGACCTCGGAGCAGCTCTATGAGCTGGCCAAGAAGATTAAAGACGGCCGCTTCAAAGACAAGAACGGCAAAGAAGTGTACCCGATCGGGCCAACGGTCTGGGGAGGAATCGATCGCGATGTGCTCTACAACGATCTGGTGTGGACCGGCTTCAACGGTGAAGGGTTCAATCGGGACAAGGACGGCAAGATTTTGCATGAGAGCCAGACCGAGTATGGAACGAAGCGCGTCGAATTCGTCCAGAAGCTCCTCCGCGAGAAGCTGATGCATCCCGAATATTATTCGATGGAAGAGAATCGCGCCAAAGAAGGCGTGCTCAACGATTCATTCGCCATCATCGGAGATATGCATAATTATGTCATCGAGAACAAGGACAATCGCTACATTCCGCTCGGACCATTGAATTCCGTCAATGGCCCTTATCAGATGAACTTGACTTTTAAGGGCGGTTACGGAGCCTGGTCGATCCCGAAGACGACGAAAAATCCGGAGGATATCGTGAAGCTGGCCGACTTCCTGGCGAGCCGCGAAGGCAAGCTGCTGTGGAAATACGGTGTGGAAGGCCGAGATTACGAGCTTGACGCGAAGGGCAACCCGGTGCCTAAGCAGGAGGTGCTCGATCTGCTGGACAAGGATCCGGTCCAGGCGAAGGAGCTTGGCTTTGCCGGCGTGGGCAATGACTGGGGCTGGTATCTCGGCGGCACGGATTTGAACGACCTGGCCGACTTCGGCGAGGCGAGCTATGGCGAATCCGCCAAGCCCGATATGAACAAGGGACCGTTGGAAATTGCGGACTACTGGCAATATGACGAGAAAAAGCAGCAGGCGAACATCAAGGACGGCTATGCGGCGCTGGCATTCATTGGCGAGTTCAGCAAAGGCACGCAGCTCACGATGGCGCTCGATAAATACAAAGAGAGCCTGATCCGCGCCTACTATGCCAAAGACATGACCGAAGCGCAGGCGATTCTGGACAGTGCGGCAGCGCTGCTCAAGACGGCGGGATTGGAAGAGTACATCAAGCTGCTGGAAGAGAAGGACAAGGATCCGAAGACGAAGCTGCTGTTCTAAGCGAACGCCAAGGGGAGGAGAGGGCCTGTCCGCGGGAGCGGAGGGGCTCTCCATCCATGGAAATAGAGGGAGGAACGAGGATGAGAAAGACGGCTGCGTTCGGGCGGCTTCTGACCGGGCTGAATTACGCCCTGCTCGGATTTTTGTGCCTGTCCATTATTTTGCCGACCTTGAACGTGCTGGCGCTGGCGTTGAACGTAGGGACGGATGCGGCGAAGGGCGGCATCTATTTTTGGCCGCGTCAATTCACGCTCGATAATTTCAAGGAAGTGTTCAGCCAATCCAACATCGTGAACGGCTTCGTCATCTCGGTATTCCGCACGATCGCCGGCACCTTCCTCAGCGTGCTGCTGACGGCGATGGCCGCCTACGCGCTCAAGAGCAAGTCGCTGCCCGGGCAGAAGCAGATCACCTTCTTCGTGTTCTTCACGATGCTGTTCAGCGGCGGGCTTATTCCTTACTATATCGTGCTGAAGGAGCTTCATCTGACGAACAGCATCTGGGTGTATATCGTGCCTGCGCTGTACAGCGTCTGGAACATGATGATAATGCGATCCTTCTTCCAGCAGGTCCCGGAAGGGCTGGAGGAGGCGGCGCGGATTGACGGCTGCGGCGATCTCGGCATCTTCTTCCGGATTATTTTGCCGACGAGCAAGCCGGTCATCGCCGCCATCTCGCTGTTCAATGCGGTCGGGCACTGGAATGACTGGTTCACGGGGACCTTCTATGTGCGCGATCCGAATTTGAAGCCGTTGTCGACGGTGCTGCAGGAGATGCTGACGAAGCAGCAGGCGTTGACGGAGACGCTGATGAATACGGCGGGATCGCTGCAGATGGATATGCTGGACAAAATGCAGGTGACCGGCACGTCTCTGAAAATGGCTACGATTATTATCGTCATTACGCCGATAGTCATTGTCTATCCGTTTCTGCAAAAATATTTCGCCAAGGGCGTCATGATTGGCTCCATGAAAGAGTAGCGATACAACGTCTTACCCGCTGCAATGCTTACGAACAGACAGGAGGCAGGCTGGATGAAGATTCGAAATCCATATGCACAAGAAGGGGTATGGCTGCGGGGAAGCTTCCACAACCATACGACGAACAGCGACGGGCATCACTCGTTGGCGACGGTATACCGGATGTATCATGATTATGACTTCCTGGGCATCTCCGATCATGATCGGATTACGCCGCATGCGGCCGACAGCCCCATTCCGACGCTGTTCGAGGCGATCGAGGTGAGCAGCCCGCAGGCGCATATGCTGCTGGTGCAGCCGCCGGAGACGCTGATGGAACCGTATTCGAATGAATTTACGATTGAAAATTACGGGCGTCTCTCGTCCCTCTGTCTGGAAAACGGCGGCATCTCGGTGCTGGTTCATCCGAACCGGTATTTTTCGCAATATTGGAAATTCGGAGATATGCTGCGGCTGCCCGCTTATACCGGCATCGAGATCATCAATGGCGACGGTCATCCTCAGTATGACATCGCCTTCGACAAATGGGACGCGCTGCTGTCCTCCGGCCGCCAAGTATGGGGCTTCGGCAATGACGATTTCCACGCGTACGGCCAGGAGCGGCGAGCGTGGAATATGGTGCGTGCCCGCGAGAACAGCCGCGAGGCGGTGCTGAACGCCATCCGTCAGGGCAGCTTCTACGTCTCCACCGGATACGGCTTCGAGTCGATCCGCGCCGAGGGGACGTCCATCGTCGCCGACTTATTGTCCGATGTTCATCTGGACGGCATGTACAAATATGCGACGGTCATCGGCAAGGACGGCCGCGTGCTTCATGAGCTGACGGGCCGCTTCAAGCAGGTCGTGTACGAGTGCACAGGGGACGAGCAGTATGTGCGTTTGGCCGTTTATTTGGAAGGGGGCTTCGGCGCGTTCTCGCAGCCGTTGTTCCTGAGCAAGGGGGAATGAGCGGGATGAGCATACCGCTGCAATTTCGTCCGGACGGCACGTTTACGATCGTTCAATTCACCGATCTGCATGTAAGAGGCGGCAAGACGGAGCTGGACGCCCGCACCTTGGCCCTGACCGAGCGCATCATCGAGACGGAGCGGCCCGATCTGGTCGTCTATTCCGGGGACATGCTGTACGGGAAGGAAACGGTTGAGCCCGTCGCCGCGCTTCGCCGCATTGTCGAGACAGCGGAGCGAAGAGAAGTGCCGTTCGCCGTTATTTTCGGCAATCATGACGCGGAGGGCGGAGCTGCCCGCGAGGAGCTGCTGGAGGGAATGGCGTCCTGCCGGATGTCGCTGGCGGAAGCGGGTCCCGCGGACATCCATGGGGTTGGCAACTATGTCATCGCGGTGAAGGCGTATGCCCAGGCGGGGCCGGCCGCCCTTCTGTATCTTTTTGACTCCGGCGATATGGCTCCGGCTTCAGTAGGCGGATATGCCTGGATTCGTCCGGATCAAGTGGACTGGTACCGCCGGGAGTTGCTCGAGCAGCGGCGGCGCCACGGCGCTCTGCCGAGTCTGGCCTTCTTCCATATTCCGCTGCCGGAGTTCAAGGAGGCCTGGGACTCCGGCCAGGCTGCGGGAATTCGGCAGGAAGACGTATGCTGCCCCCGCCTGAACAGCGGGCTGTTCGCCGCGATGGCGGAGAGCGGCGTTATGGTCGGCGCCTTCGCCGGCCATGATCATGAGAATGATTATATCGGCAGCGTGTACGGCATCCGGCTTGGGTATGGACGAGTGACCGGATACGGCGGGTACGGCGGTCTTCAGCGGGGAGCACGCGTTATCCGCCTGCTGGAAGGGCACCGCCGGTTCCGGACGTGGATCCGGCTGGATGACGGGAGCAAGGTAAGCCATGAGTTTCCCGAATGATCGCCGCACCGGCATTC
Source organism: Paenibacillus dendritiformis (assembly GCF_021654795.1). Taxonomy (NCBI): domain Bacteria; kingdom Bacillati; phylum Bacillota; class Bacilli; order Caryophanales; family Paenibacillaceae; genus Paenibacillus; species Paenibacillus dendritiformis. The sequence continues at coordinate 5,136,509 of NZ_AP025344.1, read as the reverse complement.
TTTCCTTGACCTGGCCCATCTTCATGGAGTCGTTGTTCGGGATGCTGCTCGGCATGGCCGATACGATGATGCTGAGCAGCCATTCCGACGGCGCCGTGGCGGCCGTGGGCGTGGCCAATCAAATTTTGACGGTCGCAAGCCTTATGTTCGGCTTCGTCACGGTCGGGACAAGCGTCATCCTGAATCAATGGCTTGGCGCGAGGAAGCTGAAGGAGGCGGGGGACCTGGGGAGAACGGCGCTCACGTTGAACTTGATGATCGGCCTCCTGCTCAGCGCCGTTTTGTGGGCGTGGGCCGACGCCTTCCTGCTTCTGTTCAAGCTGCCTCCGGGGCTGCTCGCGGAAGGCGGGGCTTATTTATCCATCACCGGCAGCTCGGTCTTCCTGATCGCTCTCAGCATGACGCTCGGAACGATGCTGCGGTGCCGCGGCCTGGTGAAGGAGATGATGGTCATCTCGTTCGGGGTGAACGCGCTGCATATCGCGGGCAACTATTTCGTGCTCATGGAGCCGTTCGGCCTGCCTTCGTTCGGAGTGGAAGGAGTGGCCGCATCGACCTGGATCAGCCGGGCCGCCGCGATGATCGCGTACTGGGTTGTATGCAGCCGGCGGCTGGATCAGCCCGTCCGCTTGATGCATCCGCTGCGGATGAGGCAAGCTGATCTTCGCCTTATTTTCAAGCTGGGCATTCCGTCTGCCGGGGAGCATGTTTCCTATAATCTGTCCCAGGTTGTCATTACGTACCTGGTCGCCATGCTGGGGGCGGCGGCATTGACGACCAAAATTTATACCCAGAACATCACGTCCTTCGTCTTCGTCTTCTCGATGGCGATCGGCCAAGGCACGCAAATCATCGCGGGCCATTACATCGGGGCGGGGCGCAAGGAGGAAGCCTATCGTTCCGGCATCCGTCATCTCAAGCTTGGGGCCGGGGTGACGCTGGCCGTCTCCCTGATCTTGTTCGCCTTGTCCGGGCCGCTGATCGGATTCTTCACCACCGACCCGGAGATTATCAAGCTTGGCCGGCAACTGATGCTCCTGTCCGTGCTGCTGGAGCCGGCCCGGGCCTGCAATATGGTGCTTATCAGCTCCTTGAACGCGGCGGGGGACGTCAAATTCCCGGTGCTTGTCGGTCTCGTCTCGATGTGGGGAATCAGCGTGCCCTTGGCCTATATGTTCGGGATCGTGTTCGGCTTGGGGCTGGCGGGAATCTGGCTCGCCTTCGCCGCGGATGAATGGGTAAGGGCACTCGTCATGCTGCGAAGATGGAGCAAGCGCGGCTGGGAACGGCTAAGCCTGAATCCGGGACACGCGGCGGAGGAACAAGTGGCGGGGCAGGGATGAACACGCTTCGGTGCAGGGCGGGCGAAAATTCTGCTGAACTTGAATAGGCCGGTGTCTCAGTCGGAGGCCGGTCTAGTTTTGCAGGAGAACAATTCCACTTTACATTGGGCTCAAATGATGGTATATTAACTTTGTTGTCCTCTTGGTGAGGAATTCAATGTGCGGTAGTGGTGGAATGGCAGACACGCTATCTTGAGGGGGTAGTGGGCGTACGCCCGTGGAGGTTCGAGTCCTCTCTACCGCACCATAACAGAGCGAATGAGAAGCCTTGCAGATAAGGCTTTTTTTGTTGTTTTCGAACGATATTCCGGACGTATAATTTCAGCCTCTTGTACAGAACCTAGACACAAAGATAACTGTACATAGGAGCGTGTAAAGGTTGAAAAAAACAGTGCTTGGCGTTCTTGCCCTGGTGAATGCGGGCATGGCGTCCCTCGCCCTATTTCCTGCGGCATCTGAAGCGCATGCCGCCTACCAGGCGAACCAGCCGACCCAGCAAGTCATTAGCGAGCAAGAGGCGAAGTCGATTGCCCTTCAGCAGGTGAAGGGAAGAGTTCTTCATGTTGATCTCGACACCGACAACGGGAAGATCAAGTATGAAGTCATCATTATGACGGATCAGAACAAAGTGTTTGAAGTGGAAGTGGATGCTCGGACCGGTAAAGTGCTTAAGGTAGAGCAGGAAGATTAATACGCTTCGCAAGCAAGAAGGCCGTTCTCTGTATGGAGGACGGCCTTTTTTGGGTTGAACGTGTGAAAGAAAGCCGGGGGAGCCTGGTCGCTGTCGGCCGTCAAACTGGTCGGGGAAGAGCATGATTTGTGTTGGCAAATGGTCGGGGGAGAGCGTATTTTATGTAGGCCGTGTAATTGGTGGAGGGAGAAATGGTTTGTGTTGACCGTGTTAGGTAAGGCGAAATCGCCGGACGATGGACAGGTGCATGGAAGTAGCACATAAGCTGTACGGAAAGTAGCACATAAGCTGTACGGAAAGTAGCACATAAGCTGTACGGAAAGTAGCACATAAAGCTGCGCGGGAAGGAGCACATGAAGCTGTGCCGGAAGCTACACATGAAGCTGCGCGGGAAGGAGCACATGTAGCTGCACGGGAAGGAGCACATGTAGCTGCACGGGAAGTAGCACATGTAGCTGCATGGGAAGTAGCACATGAAGCTGTTCCGGAAGCTACACATGAAGCTGCATGGGAACAGCACATGAAGGTTCGCTTTGAGGAGCTTTAGGAAGCGTGCAAGTTGAACGGGGTAATGGCCGCGATGCGAGCCGGCTTCTTGTTCTTGCGCTGAGGAGTGAATCCTGCAAAATTACATTATTTATCCGCCCCAAATAGGGTATTTCGGTAGAATTCCTGCAAATATACATCATTTCAGGGCGATAAAACGAATAGTTGCCGTAACAAGGGGAAATTGCTGCACTTTTGCAGGATTCTCATTGTGCGCCGCGGTTGTGTTGCCAATTGGTGCACTTTTGCAGGATTTGTCTCCACGAATCAATTCTCCCTCACAACGCCATTTTCTCCCGGTTTTGCCTTTCGCCGCGCGCATGCCGGCCGGCCTGCCCTACGCGTAGCGCATAATCAAGCAATATCTCTCCCCAAGACTCAGGGCGAAGCGGGATTCGCCAACCAGCTGCCGGCTGGACATCGTCCGGCCCCAATGCCCCTCTCGCTCCTCCGGCGCATTCCGTCCTCGAAGTACATTGACCGGACCCCGCAGCTATGCTACTTTAATATAGCGATACTGATAATCATTATCACACATTAAAGTACAGCCGAGGTGCTTGCATTGCGAACCACAATGATGGACTCTGAACATATTTGCCGCTGCTTGGAGCAATTCTGGTTCAAGCTGCGCGGCGTTGATATTGCGCGCTTCGGACGTATGGAGCCGCAGTTGCTGAGCACGTATGTCCTCGTCCTGTCCAAGCATGGCGAAGGCCGCCTGGTCATTGACTACGCCGAATATCGGCTGGGCGAGGGAGCCGTTCATGTCGCCGCGCCGGGACAGACGATCGGCATGACGGCGGAAGAAGGGCAGGAGGCCGAAGCGTATGTGATTCGCTTCGATATCCGCTCCGATGCGGAGCCGGAGGCGGAATTTCCGCTGCGCGGGGAGGTGCCGTTGCATCGGGAAGCGCCGACCGTCGTGCTCTGTGAAATACTGTATGGCAAGAGCCGGTCCGAGCTAAGGGCGGAACGTCTGCTCGCTCAAGCGGCCTTCCACGAGCTGATGTGCGGAGTGGCCGCCAATATTCGCCGGCTGCCCGGCGATCCGCGGGCGGCCCTGGAGCGAACGAAGGCGTACATCGACAATCATTTCAACGAGAATCTGACGATTGGGAAGCTGGCGCGGATGGCCGATATCAGTCCGAAGTACTACGTCGATCTTTTCAAAAAAACATACGGACAAAGCACGATCGATTATATTACGGAAGTAAGGATCCGCCATGCGAAGCGGATGATGCTGCAGGCGGATGCCCGGGTGCGGGAGATTGCCCAGCAGGTCGGTTACAGCGACGAATTTTATTTCAGCCGCAGATTTAAACAAAAAGTAGGGGTGTCTCCCAGTGCCTACCGTAGAGCGGTTTCTACGAGATAGGATTGAGTTCCATTGCCGTTTTACCCACAGTCTACCCACAAAGATGGACATTAAGAATTCATGACACGCTCGAACCGATCGGGCACAAGTTTCTTTTGTCCCTCCGTGACGTGCAAGTAGATTCGCCTCGTGATGTCGTCGTTCTTATGTCCGAGCCGGTCCTGAATAACGGCTAGTTGCTCCCCTGCTTCCGCAAGCAGCGTTACATGGGTATGGCGCAAACTGTGCGGAGTGAGCGACGAAGGAAGCTCAGCAGCTTCAAGAAGACGAGAGAAGCGAGATTCTATTGAAATCGCACTACCTGGGTAGCCGGGATATTTAATGCTCCAGAACAGAAAGCCTGCGTCATGAAGCACTTCACCGTTCTTTTCTTTCTGAGCACGCCACGCTAATTGACTCCTGATGGTCTTTATGACCGTATCGCCAATGGACACTTTGCGGATGGATGATGTATTCTTGGGCGGTCCGAGTTCGTAATCCTTCACACTGCCTGTCACGGTGAGTGTTTTGGTTACAGAAACGTAACGTTCTTCTTCGTTGAAGTCAGACACCTTTAGTGCCAGCAACTCCCCGATCCGCAGGCCCGTGTATGCCAGAACAACAAACATGGCGTAGTCTTGTGCATACCCCCGGAACCGGACAAAGTTCAGGAAATGTTTCAATTGGTCTTTCTCTAAGTATTTTGGAAGACTACCCTCCCCGGCTTCGATCTCTTCGAGGGTTTGCTTGAACGCCGGAATTCTTGCACCTTCTGCAGGATCGATACCGATAATGTTTTTTCGGACGGCATCAGCGAAAATCATACTCGCGTCGCTGTGATAATCCTTGATGGTTCCTTCTGTCCGCCCTTTCTTTTTGAGAGTGTTCAGCCATTGCTGGTAATCATCGCCTGTTATGTCCTTCACCTTTGTGTCCGCGCCAAGGTGCCGCAGGATGGAATTTATAGAGGTCTTCTTGTTCCGGACTGTGTGTTTTCTCGGTTCCCTCTCAATGATATAATCCTCAAGCCAGCGTTCTGTCCATTTCTCCAGGCTGATATTTTTCTCGTCTACCAGTTTCCCGCGCTGCTTGTCCGCCTCGATAAGTATCCCTGCAGCGTACGCTGCTTTCGCTGTTGAATAGGACTTTGTCTCCTTCTGTTTACGAGTCTTTTTCCCGTTAACGATGACGGGCACGCTGTAACGATACGTGTAACGACCGTCCCGTTCCCGGACACCGGGCGGTAACTCATTCTTTTTCTTCTTCCTTTCCTTTGCCATTTCATCCCCTCCGCCAGAATGTTTGTTCGCTTTAAAGTGTATGATAAACAGCCTTGCGGCTGGAAATCGCAAAGTTAATTGAAATTATTGTTGTTTTCGTTTTGATCTCACAAACTCTTTAAAACGCTCAATTTCCATTAATTCTTCAGATGTCCAGTCTTCTTCCTTGCGAGTTTCTTGAACTTCCTCGCCTAGCAACTCGTATACTTTGACATCGAGCGCGGATGCGATCAATTGTAGAGTATCAACGCTCGGATTATATCTATCTCGCTCAACATCCGCGATATATGAGCGAGATAATTTTGTTTTTTCAGCCAAGTCAAACTGAGTCATGCCTTTATTCTTCCGAAAATTCCTAATATTCTTGCCTAAAGTCATTGCTATTATCTCCTCTAAATGACGTGTATTACCGACGTTCACCATCAGTATATCCGCAAAAAGTCGGAAATACAATGCTACAAATGACGTAAATACAAGTAAAAATAAGGAAAATGACGTGAATAGACGATATAATGGGGTTATTTCTTGAATTTGCTGTTATTTAATAGATTTTCGGCTTTTACATGATGACGTGAATACTGTACATTATAGGCAGGAGGTGACGTAAATGCTAGACAAAAGACTACTTGGCTTAACCATTAAAAAAGCCAGGAAGAAACAAAAAATGAGTCAGGTTGAGTTGTCTATATCGACAGACTTGTCAAGATCGTACATCTCTGATGTCGAGAATGGGCGATATGCACCAAGTCTGGAAACATTAATGAAAATTGCTGTTGTCTTAAATGTATCATTAGACGAACTCGCCTATGGAAAGGTTGCTTAACGACACAAGAAAAAGAAGGTGAAATTTCATGACCAAAAACCTTCCGCCCGTCCTAACTGTTAAGGACGTGGCCGAATACTTACGACGCAGCACCAAGACTATACGACGCCGCATAGACTCTGGGGAAATACGCAGTTATCGAGAAGGCCGGGAACATCGTATTCGTCGCGAGTGGCTACTGGAGTACGAACAACAACTTATGGAGGGAGGAGAATCAGCGTGACCAAGTTACAGGCAATTGAACACAAAGATCAACGGGTACTTCTTACAACTCAACTGGCGGCATCGTATGGGGCAGAGAGCGACCGCATCAGCAAAAATTTTCACGAAAACAAAAATCGTTTCAAGGAAGGGAAGCATTTTTACAAGCTTGAAGGGGAATCGCTTTTGCACTTCCGAAATTCGGAACCACAATTGGAAATCTCAAAAATGGCGCGTGTTCTCTACCTCTGGACCGAAAAAGGCGCTTGGATGCATGCGAAGTCGCTCAACACAGATCAAGCCTGGGACGCCTATGAAATGTTAGTAGATGATTATTACCGAGTAAAGGCCGTGGGCGTAACACCATCTTATGCAATCGAAGATCCGATCGCCCGAGCACAACGATGGATTGAAGAACAGAAGGAAAAACAAGCGCTCGAAATCAAGTCCTTGATGCTGGAACAACGTGTAGCGGAGTATGAACCGAAGATTAGCTATCTCGACCGAATCCTACAGTCAAAAGGCACAGTTACCATAACACAGATCGCCAAGGACTACGGAATGAGCGGACAGGCATTGAATCAAATCCTACACGAAGAGAAGGTACAGTACAAACAGAATAAACAATGGCTTCTATATCGCCAACATCACGACAAAGGGTATACGAAGTCGGAGACAATCGACATTACCCGGAGCAACGGGGAGCCAGATGTAACGATGAATACGCGTTGGACGCAAAAGGGACGACTGTTTATCCATGAAATATTGCAGCGGCGGGGAATCGTAGCAGTGATGGATCGGGAGCGAGTCAAGAAAGGAGAATCAGCATGAACCAAGATAAGCCAAAATTCAAGTTCGGAAAACGTTTGAGACAAGTTGTTCTCACGGTTGATGGGTTTAAATACGTGGTTGAATTCGATAAACAAGCATTCTTGGAATTGTACCTCCAGAAGTATCCGAAGCCGCAGTATCAAACGTTTAAGACCTTTATGAAAAGGAACATTCCAGAGTGGGCAGACTGGGCTCCGGTCTGGTGGGCAGACATGAACAACTTAAAAGCCGCGAACGGCGAAACTCGTTATCACGATGATCCGCCGCCGGGCTACGCGTTAAGCGTTCGTGAAGATGTGGTGTTTGAACTTACTCATGTGAGCGAGCTTCTAAACGATTTTCGGACTCAAGAATAGGGAGTAAAACCTTGGAGAAGAATTTTTCCTTATCTTCAGCCTTGGCGAACTCCTCTGCTAATTCTGGTGGCAAATGAGTAATCGTTCGGAAGTCGCCGCTTGTGAAGTGGATTTCCAGAGCCTGTAAGTCTTCATCGTAAAAGACCTTTTCAAAGACTGTTGAATTATCGATAGGTATTAACACATTTATCCCTCCCTTCTATATAGAGTGGTAAGCTGGACACTTTCATTCTAGCAGAAAGGGAAATTATTGAAAGGTGAATGACATGAACCAATTACAAGTATTTAACCGAAACGGAAAGTTGCTAGTGGACAGCCGGGAAGTATCTGAGATGACGGGTAAGCGTCATGACCATCTCTTGCGTGACATCGATGGCTATATCGAGGTTTTATCCGCTGCCCCCAACTTTGGGGTGAGTGATTTCTTTATCGAATCCACGTACAAAGATACCACAGGCCGGGTCCTGAGATGCTACTTAATTACTCGGAAAGGCTGTGACATGGTAGCGAACAAAATGACCGGGGAAAAAGGAGTGCTGTTTACGGCCACATATGTGAGCAAGTTTGACGAGATGGAGAAGCAGTTGTATGGCGGTTTAGACATTAACCAACTTAGCCCGCAACTCCAATTCATGATTCAACTTGAACAACGAACTACGGGAGTAGAGCAAGAGGTTTCGGCGCTAAAGCAGGTAGTGGATAACGAGGTGTGGATCACCGAATCACAGCGCAACCGGATAAGAGAAGCAGTAAATCTCCGAGTTGGGCAGTTGATGAAAAACGGATATAGGAACGCACACTTCCAGGGAATCTATAGTTCTCTGAAAACTCACTTCGGCGTATCGAAATACGACAAGATACCACGTAAGGACTTTGAAACGGCAATGGATATTATTCGTGGATGGTATCCAAAGAGACGCGAAGACGATTAAGAAAGGGGTAGTCGAATGTTTGGAGACAAAAAAACCCCCACAATTAAACATGAGGGAGCCGTATTTCATATAGGACTACTAGAATCGGCAGATATCCTAAATGAGATAAATAAAAAGCTATACAGCCAATTTGATGGGAGCAATTACGAAGTCATAGAACAGATTCGTCAAAACTGCTTGCTCATTCAATCTCTACTTAAATAGCTGTTCTACAAATTTATCAATAAATAGTTTTATTTGGTCTTTGTATAAAGGGAAAAGTGCCGCAAGAGAAACAGTAATGAACCACCAGACAATTTGGATTAACTTTACGCCAATATTCTCACTATTTACCCCTAAGTATACTAAAAAATTCTTAGGCAAGTAGATAACGAATTCTATCCAGTACATGGGGTTAAATGTCTCGAAGCATCTTGTCTTATATACGCCTAGTGCTTCTTCAAACATTCTGATCATATGAGGAGCCATTCTCTCTAGATTGGATGGAAAGTTTTCCAAAGTACTTGCAAATCCAGTGCTTACATGCCAATAACCAAGTGGTTCTACGTAATCTACTTTTGCGTCATTGACACCGGCTCCAAGAATAAGCTTTTTGATAGTTGCTTTATCCTCGACGATAGAAAAATCAACATTTATGTTACGGAGCCACATTTGGTATCGCTTCAAATGACGCTTGACCTGAAAATACTTAATTCCGTTGCTAATGAACTTGTAGGATAAAACGACAACAATGCCCCAGATAATGTACATGGACGGACTCCTTATGTTTATTATGTCCTCTATATTTTAATAGGTAAGGCCGAAAGATTACAGCCAAAATAAGGAAGGGGAATGAACATGGAATTGAAAAGCAGTGAAATTGCCGTATTGATCGGCGAAGTGCAGGCATTAGCATTTTTGGTCAATCAGAAGACAAAGTACGCAGTGTTTGTTGAACATGCTGGACATGTACAGAAGTTAAAACTATCAATCCGTGCTTCGAAAGAAAATTTCACGGAATGGATTACGGATGATGAACTATATGTTTCCGGTAATTTAGCCCATGGTGTTGAACGGAAACTAAAGCTATTAAAACTCCGACTTAGAAAAATCTTGCGTGACAACAAGGTTGATTATAACGAACTGTCGTACACGGTCCGGGAAGAACGCGATTACCATTTACTCTAAGAAAGGGGAGGATGACATGACCCATGAATGGTTGGACAAGCGAGTACAAGCATGGCGCAGGCTGAATGAATTGCGCCGGCTGCGTAGCAGCTACCACATCATGGATGCAGCATATGACTGGCTATCTGGTGAAATCGCGCAATTAGAACGAGAAGTATACGGGAGGGAACTGGCATGACACAGCAGCAACGGGCACAGATTGAGCGTGCGATTGAGGAATACATGCCGCTCTACGATCAGTACCTGGATGAATCTAATGAGGACGCTAGACGCCGCATCAAGGCTAGGATGGAGGAAGTGGAACGAAAGTATGGCTTTGACGGCGGGATGGCGTCATGAGGCCGGAATGTGGATGTGGAGCTCCGGCAGAATACCTTTGCTATGAAGATGAGCAGCCACACTGTGAGGACTGCATGAAGGAAGCTATCGAGTGTTCGGTCTATATCATGGTGAGAAAACCACTAGATTGGGGTGAATGGTATGAGACTCGCGGTAAGAATTGCTTACTCTGAAGACTTACATGCGCAACGGTGCCTTGCAGCTGCAGGGGGAAGGATCGTATTCCCGAAAGGGAAGCCGGCACAATTCGCCTTCGGCTCAAGTGCACAGTATGACGAATATCGTAGGATGCTTCGCATGGGAAAAGCTGCTCAAAAGTAAATTAGCCGCGGGGTAGGAGCCGCAGCTAATTAAATCTTAAAGAAATGAATTTATCGGCATTATATCACAATAGTGGGAGGATGCAAAATGCATATCAAAAAAATTGAAATTAAAAACTGGCTCGGCATTAAGGAGTTGCTTTTCAGCCCGGGCAAGATCAACAAAGTTTCAGGCGATTCTGGTGTGGGCAAGACGAGCCTTGTAGAAGCGCTAGAGAAGATTTTTACAAACAAGAATCGGCGCACTGAAGTCATTAGGCACGATGCAGATGAGGCGGAATTATTCGTTGAGCTGGATGACGGTTTGCAGACGACTCGGAAGATCCGTTCTGAAAAGGCGGACTATCTCAAGGTGAAGCATGATTCTAAGGCGGTCGCCAGTACCGAAGCTTTCCTTCGTAAACTCATTAACGGAGACATCTTCCGGCCGATTGAATTTGTGAATAAGTCGGCTAAAGAGCAGGCCGAAATTATTTTGAATATGCTGCAGATCGATTGGACGGTCGACGACATCAAGGAATGGTTCGGGGAGGTCCCGGAGGCTGACTATCAGTTGCACATTCTCCAAATCCTCAAGCAAATTGAAACGTGGTACTATGCCGAACGCGAGTCAATAAACCGTGAAATCAATTTATTACGGGCAAATATCGAGGGGATCAAGCGTGACTTGCCCCCGAATTATGACGGCGAAGAATGGCGAAGTGTCAACCTGCAGGAGTTATACAAGAAGCTGTCAGATGCAGAAGAGTCCAATAAGCGGTTAGAAGAAGCCAAGAAAGTGATTGATGAGTTATCGCTGCGAATCGATGATATCAAGAGGCGGGCGAAGAATGCGGCAGAGGAAAGGCGTCTCGATTACAATAGGCAGCGCGATAGTTTGAAAGCATCCATTTCTCGACTGGAGGAAAACGCCCAGCGTGAACAATGCAACATTGACGATGCGGATCGTCGAGTGTTGGAGGTATCGGCGCAGTTGGACAATGAAATGGAGCAAGCAATTGAACGGTTGAAACTCCAATACCAAGCAAAAAAGCAATCTGCACGAGAGGAGATTCGTTTGGCGTCGGAACAATCCCGTGTATTTATAGCGGAATACAGGGAGAAAATTGCCGCGAAGAAGGCGGAGCTTGGAAATATAGACGAGCATGAGCGCAAGGACTTGGAAAAAATCGCTGACAATGAAGCGAGCCTCATTACTACTGAGAACACCAAATCCGGGAACGCGCAACATGTGATTGACACGACAATGTGGATCGACCCGGAGCCGCTGAAAGCTGCCGCCGATGAGGCTGCCAGTATGAAGGAATACCTTCGTGAGTGGGAACGTATGCAGGATATTATCCGGGAGAAGTTGGCGCCAAAAGAAGAACGTAGTGCGGCGCTGACGGCGAAAATCAAGACCGCCCGGGAACTACCGAAAGAACTGCTCAAAACCGCGGCGCTACCGGTAGATGGTTTATCAGTGGACGAGCAGGGGCGCATCCGGATCAATGACACGTTGATTGACGGGTTGTCCGAGGGAGAGGCGTTGGAGTTTGCCTTTAGACTCGCCAAGGCGCAGGCCGGGCCGTTGAAAGTTATCTGTGTAGATGGATGGCAGAACCTTGGCAGCCGCCAACGTGAAATTATCGAAGCGGCAAAGACTGACGAGTATCAATACTTTGTTCTTGAAACGGTGGACGGCGAAGATTTGAAGATCGAAATCATGGAGGGGTAACCAGTGAACGATTACATTTTAAAGATTCAAGAAGCACTGGATCAATTACTTGATGCCAAACATGACGCCTTGCCTTCGGGGTTTAAAAAGACTCGCTTCAGCGAGAATTGCAAGGCCTATATCAAGGACGTCAAAGGTATTGAAAAGTGCAATGTTGATGATGTTGTCCAGGCTTTATTCAAGGGCGCGGTTCTTGGATTGGACTTTTTGGCGAAGGAATGTCATGTCATCCATGAACTGGGCGTTGTGAAATTTCAGACCGACTACAAGGGCGAAATGACGCTTGTGAAAAGGCACAGCGTTCGCCCGATCCTCGACATATATGCAAAGAACGTGCGAGAAGGGGACGATTTCCGAGAAGAAATCAGAGAAGGTATACCGTTGATCCACTTTAATCCGGTGCCCTTTAACAATAGTCCGATCGTTGGAACATTTGCAGTAGCGTTATTCCTCGATGGCGGCATGGTCTATGAGACTATGCCTGCCGAGGAAATAGAACAGATACGCCAGCATTACGGCAAGAACCCTGGAAGCGATAGCTGGGAGAAGAGCCAGGGGGAAATGTATAAACGGACTGCTCTTCGGCGGCTGTGCAAGACTATAGAGATTGACTTTGATGCCGAACAGTCGCTTGCGTATGAAGCAGGCAGTGCCTATGAATTTACGAGAGCGCCGCGACCGCAACAGCGAAGCCCGTTCAATCCATTAGAGCCAGAAGAAGGCGAGGTGAGCCATGATGACGGAACTGCTGAAACTGACGAAGGATAATTACTTCTCACTTGAAGCTAACCGCCAGTACATGTCTGTCAGCCAGTTTAAAGGCTTCTTGCCCTCATACGGAGGTTGTGAAGCCCAATCCATGGCGAAGCTTGCGGGTGAGTGGGAGGAATTGAAAAGGGTCGCATTTGACGAAGGACATTATCTACACGCATGGAACGAAGGTACATTGTCTGAGTTCAAGGCAAACAACCCTCATTTATATAGCAGCCGAGGCAACACCGCAGGACAACTAAAATCAAACTATAAAGATCTAAACAAGTCAATTGAAGTCCTTGAAAACGATCCATTAGTAATGAAAGTTCTTGCTGGACAAAAGGAAGTCATTTTAACTGCAACACTTTTCGGCATACCATGGAAGGTCATGCTGGATAGCTATCAACCTGATATACCGGTGTTTGCCGATCTCAAAGGCATGCAATCAATGGATGGAAAGTGGTGGAACAAGGAAGCGCAAGCCTACGAAAATTTCATAGAGCACTACGGCTATGACATTCAAATGTCTGTGTATGCAGAAGTTGAAAAACGTTATAAAGCAAGAAATGAGTGGGCTTTACCTCACATGGTGATTGTTACGAAAGAACCGGTTCCAGACCATGAAATCATTTTCTTTGACTTCGAAGATATTGCCCGTGGCCTGAATATAGTTGCCAATAACATCGAACGAGTCAAACTCGTGAAGTCTGGAAAGGTAGAACCTGCACGTTGTGAGAAATGCGACTTCTGCAAGACTACCAAAAAGATAACCCGCATTAAGCAAGCAAGAGAATTAAGCCTGTATTAAGGACGGAGGTGGAAGGTCATGACACTACCATTTACGCCGGTGCCGAAGCCGAAACATAAGCGCGGGAAGCCGAAGCGTGGAACGCATACCAAGATCACTCAAAAGGTAAGGGGCGAGGTGGATCGAAGAACAGGCGGCTGCGAACGCTGCAGCCGGACGATACCAGAACATTGGTTTGAAATGGCGCACCTTGAAAATGCTTCGCAGATGGGCAGCGGCCGGGTGCCGTGGAATGTAGCGAAGTTATGCGGTCCAAGAACAGCAACGGGAACATGTCATCAGATATGTGATGATACAGCGGCCGGGAGAGCGTGGAAGCGACAGAAGAGAGCAGAACTCATTGAATATTATACAAACGGCGCAGGAAGAGAAATCTGGCCTTACGACGGAACATAGAGGGTGGTGGGAGTAGGTGGCCAGTCCTCAAAAGGAAAACGGGTATGTCGGGATCGCGAATGAAATATGGGATGAAATCATAAGCAGAAAATTCACGGAACGACAACAAAAGATACTGAAACTCATCCTGCGCTTATCGTACGGCTGCCGGAAGAAGACGGCCACCATACCCCTTCTAAAGCATTTCGAGCTTGGCGGAGTACGTATCCAGGATGCGAAGAAAGAACTTAATTACCTGAGCCAATGCAAAGTCATTGAATGGGACCAAAAGGACACATATGCCTTGAATAAAAATTACGATGAATGGCGAATAAGTTTGGTCAAAGGTTGGGATGAGGAAGAGTTTAAGAGGCTGATTTCTTTAAATATTAATTCAAAAACTGGAAGCGAAAAAAGCGGAACGAGAGTTACGAAAAGTGTAACTCCAGAGCCGGCACCTGAAGAGGAAAGTTACGAAAAGTGTAACTACCCAGTTACGAAAAGTGTAAGTGATGAGTTACGAAAAGTGGAACTTTCCAACGCCGCAAGCCCTTGTGGCTCTAAGGCGGGAGGCACTCCTAAAGACAGTATTAAAGACAGTATTAAAAACAATATAAAAGATCAATACAACAGTGGTGGTTTGTTTCCTGATCCGGATATTAATTTTGGGAAGGCATATCAGGTCATTCAAAAATACTTCGGGTTAACGATGAATGCGGTCCAAATGGACAAGCTTGACGGTTACTTACAAGCCGGGATGGAACCGGAAATGTTAGATAGGGTCGCGGTATATACTCGCGAATGCGGGAAAGATATTCGCTTTATGTGGGGCACCTTGGACAACTGCGTGACAAGCGGAATCTTGACGGTTACGGCATGGGAAGAGGATCGGGCTCGGCATAAGGCTACTCCCGCAAAGGGTGGTTACAATCGCCCCCAAAAGCAGGCCCTACCTATCGTACAAAGGGAGATAGGTAACGAACCGTCCCGGGAAGAGATGGAAGCAGCCTTAAAGCTTGCTGATGCGCTGGATGAGAGGAGGGCGCCATGAACTGGACAAGCGCAACAACCCATGAGTTATGCGCCGCTATTTTGGACATGACTGCGACGGAAGAAGAATTTGAGGCGGTCGGGGCCGAACTGTTCCGGCGGATTGGAGGGGATCGCAATGAAAAAGCGATGCAATGTAAAGCACTGCCGGGTGCCAGCAACGATGACATGGGCACTCGTACCAATATGTGAGGGGTATCATGCCGACATCAGAGTTGAGCAACTACGTTATTACGCCAGAAAGATTGAATCGGGCGAAAGACACACGCTTGCGACTATCCAGCATCTCACACCTTGGGGGCGGCGCTCATGAACGAACTTGAAGAGATTTGGGAGAGTTGGGATTACCACTTGGAAGAGGCTTTAATCCGTGCGGATCAGATCGTTCGACTGATGTTTAAAGAGGCCAAGATGTTCAGGGTACCGCAAGAGCAGCAAGATAGATTCTTTCGGGAGAAGATGCGGGAGTTGATGAAAAGAGTTGCAGCAAAGGGAGGGCAAGAGGCATGATAAGCTTCACTGTTTACGGGGAACCAGTTGCGCAGGGGCGGCCGCGGTTTACGACAGCGGGCAAGTTCCCACGAGCATATGATCCCCAAAAGTCGAGAGACTACAAGGACTATGTACGGCTGGCAGCGAGCGAGCATGCACCCGACGAATTGCTAGACGAGCCATTAATGCTAGAAGTGACGTTTTACCGACCTACGCCCAAGGGGTACGGCAAAAAGAAGGCCGCAGACGCAGAGAATGGCCTCGTGTTGCCGGTTACAAAGCCAGATATAGATAACTACCTCAAGGGAGTGAAAGACGCCTTAAAAGGCGTTATATGGCGCGATGACAATTGCGTGACTGATGTCATCATGCGGAAGCGATTCAGCAGCCGGCCACGCATTGAGGTGACGGTCACGAAGGCGGTGCCTGCTGATGGGTGATCGGCGTGACGAATACGAGCGTAAGGTCCGCAAAGAGTTTCAAAGGGTAAAGAGCATGACAGCGGGCGGATTCGAAGAATGGTGCAATTACCTCATCAGCGCCGGCTATGCGGTCGGAGTAGAGCACATGATGACAGCGATGGAGACACATCCGAGAATATACAGGCCCATGATCGTAGACGTTCTCAAAAAGGCGGACGAAATCCGAGAGACATGGGACGACGTTCATATCATTCGCAAGGTTGAAGAGGCGCCGCCTGTAAAGAGTGCTGAAGAAATCATTCATAACCTTTCGCCAATCGAAGCCGAGTTATACCGGGCTGAAGCCGGAACGACCATAAGGATACTAGGACGGACTTTCAGGGTTGAACCTATTCAAAATTCTGACTAAACAAATTGAAATACTTGAATAAGGAGGCCTGGACAGTGAAGTACACCATAATTTACGCGGATCCGCCATGGTCCTACCGTGATAAGGCCCGAGCCGGAAATCGCGGGGCTGCATGTAAATACCCGGTCATGTCACTTGAGGAAATAGCTGCGCTACCGGTAGGTGAGTTGGCTGCTGATGATTGCCTGCTTGCGATGTGGTGGGTGCCACCGATGCCGCGCGAGGCCCTGCATGTTGTGGAGGCCTGGGGATTTAAACTCATTACGATGAAGGGATTTACGTGGCACAAAGAAACCGTAAAAGGTAAATCTCACTTCGGGATGGGGCACTGGACGAGAGGAAATACAGAAGACTGCCTGTTTGCTCGGCGTGGAAGGCCAGAAGTGATAAACAAAAGTGTTCGTCAGTACATTTCAGCACTTAAAAGAGAGCACAGCCAAAAACCAGATGAAGCTCGGGATAGATTAGTTCAACTTCTGGGAGACGTGCCGCGAATTGAACTTTTCGCGCGGCAGCGCTTCCCAGGCTGGGACGCATGGGGAAATGAAATAGAATCAGACATTGATATATGGGAGGAACGGACATGAAAAATATCAAGGAATTAGTACAGGAAGCGCATAGCAACGCTATTTCCAAGGGATGGTGGGAAGAACCAAGGACGTATGGAGAACTGATCGCACTGGTGCATAGCGAGGTGTCGGAGGCGCTGGAAGATTACCGGGCCGGATGCTCTCCATATGCAACGTGGTATGAGAAGAAATGTGGCGACGAAATCAAACGTTCTGACGAGTTTGTGAACGACACTTGGAAGCCATGCGGTATCCCGTCGGAGCTGGCGGACGTATGCATACGGATCTTTGATATCGCTGGAAAGTGCGGATGGGGAAAGCAACTGGAAGGGGAAATTCATCACCTGAGTGGTTTGGAAACGAATGAAAAATGGAATGGGGTTCCGTTCGCAGGGAAGCTTTCTAACATTCATTATATGCTTTCAAAAAGCCTTGAGGCGCATGATTTTACTGATGATATTACAGAGGCGGTATTGCAATTGGGCGCGGCCGTAGTTGGTGCGGAGCTAATCGCCCAAGAGTATGGCATCGACCTTGAACGGGCCATCTACGAAAAGATGGCATACAACGCAACGCGGCCGCAGCGCCACGGCGGCAAGGTCCTATAAGGGGGGAATCGGACATGATCAAATTAACCTTACAAGATGGCAGAGCAATCTATTTCGCACCCGAACACATTGCATGCATAAACGAGTATGGGCTCAGGGGTTCGTTAGTATACATTTCCGGCGTAATGGATGATGCGTTTTGTGTGATGGAGACGCCGGAAGAGATAATTAAGCAGCTACCTCACGGGCTATGAGGGAGGGAATAGAGTGAACAACCAGGTCTTCAGATTTTGTACGTGCGGAAACCAATCAGGAACATTCCAACAACTAGGGGCTAATGATGAGTACATTGTTGATCATCATGAATGCGGCGGCATGGTCATCCGACCGAGAAGGCAGCATAAAGAAACCTTGCTCGAAAAGATAAACGGACAGCAAGCCTCTTACATCGAGATACTGGAAAAGAAAATAAGATTCTTGGAAGGCGAATTAAATCCTAGTGGCCACGGTCGGAATTAAATCTATAAATCTATGGGCGCTACAGCGCCCTAAGGGGAGATAGGCATGCCTTATGTATGCATGAATCCGGCTATAAAACTTAATGTTCGCGTGGACCAACGAGCGAAGAGACGATCAGCGGAAAAGGTTGCATCTGGCGAGCGTTGGGAATTTGTTCGCGGAATGTATGGGAACGTTTATGAAGTCGTTGACCACGAACGAATGCGTTGGTATCGGCAGGATCACCCGATAGATGGGCAAGGCGATTTGTTCGACGGATTTCTCCCTCTTATGTGCGACTATTGCGGACGCATCGTGACTAATGTAAAGCATGTTCATTATCACAGTGTTTATTGGTTCTGCGTTAGAGCGAAGCTGCCAACCGCTGAATGGAAACAGAGCTTTGTAGACGTGAAATTTACTTGCTGTGATGCGTGCCAACATGGTCCATTGCCGATTCCAACGGGGTTGATTGGATATCACATGACCGAGCTGTACCAAGATGGAAAATTGATATATACGCAAGAACGAAAAAAATGAACGGGGAGAGTGTAGAACGATGGATAGAAGAGATGGCGCAGCAATTCTCAATATATTGAACAGTGAAGCTTTCGAGTGGAACGGCGGAGAAGACGCATATATCTTGGTCCGTGATACCGATCGAGTACGGAGTATGCTCCGGGCGGCAGGTGTCACGGATGAACAGATGGATGAATCAGGCGATGGAGGCGAATGTATTGACCTACTCGCGCTTGCTATCAACAACCATATTGCAGACAGCTATGAAAAGGGGCGATTCATCCTCTGGGGGCCGATAGATGACGAACTGCGCCACAGAGTGATTAATGGCGAAGCTACTCCTAATGATGCATATCGAATTTTGAGAGCCTTGGAGCCGGAATTGTTTCCAGAAACGAAGATGTAGGGCCTTCGGGCCCTCTAAGGAGGAAGCGGGATGAAACAGGCAAAAAAACGGCTGCGAAAAAAGTATTTCAAACGGGTAGCGAATGGCCTGCAGACGGGCGCACCGATTCCAAATTTTTATATCGACAAGGTTCGAATTGAGTCTACGCTTTTCTACAACCGGAAGTATATTACCGAGTTCCGGCCGTGGTGGTATGAGCAGCTTGGGAAACGAAGCGACCTGAACCTTTCTACAGAAATGAGACGATTCTTTAATGATGTTCGGAGCGATTTTGGGGACATGACGGGAATCAATATGGACGCTTTCGACGACACTCTCAGGGAGCGGGAACGCCGACGGCGAGTCTACGGCCCGAAGAAGCAGAAACGCCGTAAAGTCACTAAGCAGCCTATCCGCAAACTGAGACGGCCGGAGCAGTTCTATGTCGCCATTAACGGCGGGCGGCGGCAAGTAGTGGTTGGGGAACGTGTCTTCCAGCACCGCGGGTTCCACTTTTTTGTCCGTTACGTTCCAGGCGCGTATGCCAATTATGTCGTGAGTGATGTTATGGCCGGGTTAGTCGTCGCCCGACACGAGAGATATAAAAAGGCCGTCGACATCGCAAAAAGACGGATAGAAACAATGTTTGACGCTTATCTGACGCAGGTCAAGACTCACAAGCACCAGTGCGTTTGCACTAAGGGAGCGTGATCCAAATGAATAAGGAAGACGTGAAAAAGATTCAAATTAAAGAAGTAATCAAGAACCATCTAAGTTGTTGTTCAGATCCAAGCGGGGAGTATTACACACATTGCAATGTAGACTTCATTCTCGACGCCGCATTTGTTTTTCCTGTATTCGACAAAGAAGTAACAATAGACCGAATTAAGATGACCGTTGATTATGAAACAACAGAATTGCATCTTGCTAATGCAGAGAAGACATACTCTTCGTTGCCGATTACAAAGATACTAATCCATAAGTTATACGATCGAGTATTAAAGGAGCAAAAAGAAGGGGTTTTAAGGGGCTGGGTTTTTGATGATGACATATTAGAAATGCTTCGGGGCGAACGCGAAACATCATCCTCATGGTAAAGGGAGTGAAGCAAATGAATAAAAACAGAGTCATGAAGGCAATCACAATCATTCAACCGTGGGCGACGCTGATTGCTATTGGAGCAAAACGGTTTGAAACAAGAAGCTGGGCTACAACACATAGGGGCCCTATCGCCATCCATGCGGGTAAGAAAATTGATCGGGATGCATACATGAGCAAACAAATTTACACCACCTTGCAAAAACATGGAATTATGTTTATCGACGATATGCCGACGGGGCGGTGTTGGCGCTATGCAATTTAGAAGAGTGTTACAAAGTGGATAACCGATCTGAATACGGAACGATTGGTCTTAAAGCTAACAACGGAAAATTCAAAATCTGGGGCGGCTGGAGAGACGACGAGTATTACTTTGGCGATTATACCGATGGCCGCTATGCCTGGGAACTGACTGACGTCAAGCAGCTTCCAGTGCCGATCCCAGCCAAGGGACAACAAGGGCTATGGAATTGGCAACCCCAGGGGCAGGGAGGTAAAGAGTCATGACAGAAAACAAATGCGGAATATGCGGCAAAATCGTACCTATGGACCACACGCAAATTGCTCGGGTGGCTCAGGATGGGACAAGCACTGTTTATCATATGGCCTGCGAGCGAGAGGCCATGAAGATCATCGTTTTAAACTCTCTTGATATCATTGACTATTCCACCGCCTTCGGTGAGCTCGAATATGTGCTTACCAAGAATACTGATGATACCCGTTCAAAATTGCTGGAGGCAGGATTTACATCGGAACAAATTAGGGAAGCTTGTGACGACGACTTGGAAGAAATAGACCTCTCGCATCTCGCATTCAACTACACGGAAGCGAAGTGCTGGAGCCTGCGGAATGGCTTTAGTGTTGGGCAGGGAGGTACAGGGGATGAGTAGACCAATCAAGTTCCGCGCATGGCACAAGGCAGATAAAAAAATATATCAAGTAACTGGGTTTACGCAAAAACATTGGCTACTTCGAGGTAAGGGATTTCCAATGCCGCCATCGGCTATTGAAGTCATGCAATACACTGGATTAACCGATCGAAACGGCAAGGAGATATATGAGGGGGATATTGTAAGATTCCTGGATGCTTACAGTTACGGAGAAACTGGTGATTGGGATGAATGCGTCTGTACAGGGAAAATTGAATGGGATAATCTTTTGGCCCAATTTTACGTGACGAATCGAGAATCTATGAGCAATGACGATTTTTGGGAGCAGTGCGGTGAAGAATGCGAAGTTATTGGCAACATATACGAACACCCACACCTGCTAAAAGGAGATAGTGAATAAATGGATTGGTTCGGATTGGCATTAGTGGGAGTGGCTCTGGCATTCATGACACACGGTTTTAACTTCGTGACAATCAATAAGCATGAACATAAACACTATCACGGATCGGAAGGAGATAGTAAGGATGCCGAAGTTTAAATTTTACGTATCGACTGGTTACGTCGGAAGCCAGCGCGAGGAAATCGTAGAGATAGACGATGCTGAACTTGAAGGAATGACGGAAGACGAACGCGCGGACTACCTGAATGAAGTATGGCAGGACTGGCAATGGAACAACATATATGGAGGATGGGAGGAAGTAGAGGATGGTAATTAACTGTGAGCGATACAAGCCGGGCGTAAAAGTCCGGCACATACGGCTCAAAGATTACGGGGTCGGAAACATAGTAGAAATAGCTGCGAGCGGTAAACGTGCAAAGGTTAGATGGCCGAATTATGATCGGGAAAAGCTTTGGTGTAAGCCTGGCCCGTCCTATTATCGACTTGATTTGCTGGAGGTGGTCCAGGATGCCTGAGCAGCAGCCGGCAGCAAGAGATTGGCAAAGTGAATTTCAAAAAAAGAGCGAATGTTATGACGAGTTGAAAGCAGAATACGCCCGGACGCTATGTGAATACCACAGCCTGAAAGCAAATTTCTACGAGTTGGCGAAGAAGTGCGGATCTGCGGAGTCCCGGGAAAAGCAATTGAACGAATTTATCCAAAAACTGCTGGACGCTGATGACATTTCGTTTCTCGTTGAAGGTCATATACGCTGGAAGGACCAAGCGAGACGGACACTAGATCAAGTGTACGGGACGGGCGCACCATGAAGGTAACAGCCAAAACTCATTGGGTATGGACATCGTTAGCGGAGCAAACCTGGGACGGCCGGTATAAAAGCGGCGAGCGGCGAAAGGCTGGCCAGCCGATACATGGAGATCCTACGCAGGTAGATCTAGCATGGCTAAACCGCGGCTATGTCATAGATGCATCGGACTATATACCGGCAGGCGGGCAGATAGATTTATTCGAGATATTGGAGGGGTGACAATGCAAATGTCGATGTTCAAACTGGACGAGAAAGAGACGTGGCGCCGCGTAGAGGAACGTTTGGAATCAGCCAGACTTTATAAACGCTTCGGGTTTATCCGCCGGGAGGCCAAACTTACAGCCACATACAGCGACATGCCGCGCAGCAATACAAATGTCACCAGTGATCAGACTGCAGACATCGCCATGCATAATGTGGACCGCGAAGAGCAACTGCAGCGAGAATACGAGCAGGTCATGCGGGCCGTCGGCAGGCTGGCAAAGACGCAGCGGCGAATAATCGAAGAACGGTACCTCGGAGACGAGGACGTATTAGATATCAACGTCTATATGACACTGGACATGCCAGAACGTAGTTATTACTACGCTAAGGCGAAAGCGATATACCGATTAGCCTTTGCTTTACGGCTGGAGGTGTACGAGGGAGACACGAGCGCATAAAATCATTGCAGACTTTTTGCAGATATTTTGCAGATATCTTGCAGTTCATTAGGAGAAAAAGGCTGTATGATAGTAGTATAGACGCATAGGAACGCAGGGGCGCGGCTAACTGAGCCGGAATGGATGGATGAATGGTCTGCAACTGAGAACCAATCTGGCGGGAAACCGCGCCGCGTCTAAATATCAGGCGTGCGCCGGGGGAGACAAGGCTGCTTCGCGGGCGGCATTTGTTCCGGGAGCTTGAGTGTGGGTGTGGTCGGCTATGACCTACGGTTGTACGGGCGGCCACATCTCTCAAAAAACAGTAATAGGAGGGCATACCAATGCAAAAACCATCAGTAGGACGGATTGTCCATTATCATGTAGAGGATTGCGAGCCGCTAGCAGCAATTATTACAGCGGTCGGCGATGACGAGGTTGTACATCTGTGTGTGCTCGCTCCAGATGGAATGAGTTTTCAAAAAAATGTGCTTTTTGGCGATGGTGACGGACGTTGGTCATGGCCGCCGCGAGTATAATTTGCACTATTTTACATCAATATTGATATAACAGTCGTAATTTCGAGCATTTATTTGCACTTAACTACAGCTATTTCATAACATTCCTCTCTATATAGCCGCTCCTTAGGGGGCGGCACTCTTTATTAGGAGGAATATCCTTCCTTATGTCGAAGTATGACGAGAGGGGAGGTGAAGTAATGCCAATTTCATTAACAGCAGAAGTAAGGACCTATGCAATGAGTGTCGCCCAAGTAGGGGAGCGCATGAGGCTTACTGGTAACAGATTTGGAGAGGCTGGCAGCAAGGAACTCGCTAATCTGGAGGAAATTAAGCAGTTGAAAGTGATTTACGAGACCTTGCTGGGCGAGTTTATGTCACAAAAGGAAACACTGGAAAAGCTAAAAGTGCCCGCGCAACTCATAGATGAGCACAACAGGTTGGTTGAAAATTTCAGTAAATATGTAACTTCAACAGAAATAGCTATTCGAGCATTGAACACGAATGATTTCACTGTTGACGAAGTTACCCACAATAACGCTCTAAAATTACAACAGGAAGCATCGAAAGGAATTGTGCAGGTCTCGAATGAGATCGCGGTGAAACTAGGATTAAAATAGTAACCTCAGCACCCGCTTGGGTGCTTTTTTATTTCTGAAAGGAGATGATACACATGGCATTGACGGCCAAACAGAAGGCATTTGTCCAGGAGTACCTGATAGACCTCAATGCCACACAAGCGGCAATCAGGGCAGGATACAGCGCAAAAACGGCGCGGAAGATAGGACAAGAGAACCTAACAAAACCAGACATTCAGAAGGCTATACAGGAGGCTATGGACGCACGAGCAAAGCGGACGGAGATTACAGCAGACAGGGTATTGCAGGAATTGGCTAAGATAGGCTTTGCTAATATAACTGACTACCTGAGGGTTAGTACGTCTGAAAGAGTGGTTGAACGCAAGACGGTTACGGATGCTGAAGGCAATGAAACGATAGTGCCTATCTTCGATATGGTACAAAGCGTAGAACTATTTGATACAGACGGCATTGATCGCGTAAAAATGGATGCAGTGGCGGAGATTTGTGAAACCAAATACGGCATATCTTTAAAGCTGCATGATAAGGTGTCGGCGTTAGAGAAGATCGGGCGCCATTTGGGGATGTTCAAGGATAAGGTGGAACTGGCTGGACAGGATGGCGGACCGTTGCAAGTAATTTTTGATGCGGGGATGAGTAAGGATGAGTAATAAAATTGTCATTCCATACAAACCACAGCCTCGGCAGCAGGTGTACCATCAGACGGTAGCAGATGAGATACTGTACGGCGGAGCCGCTGGAGGTGGGAAGTCGGAAGCGACCATATGGGACGCACTGAAATACGCTGTCCAGTATCCCGGCAGCCGGCAGATTATATTCCGGCGTACTTACCCGGACTTGCAGCGGTCCATTATAGCACGTACACTGCAGGTCTACCCCAAAGAGTTATGCAAATACAATGCGTCCAAACATGAGTGGTCATTTATAAATGGTAGCGTCATAGAGTTGGCTTACTGGGACAATGACGCCAACTATATGAACTATCAAGGTGCAGAATACGACGTTATCCGCTGGGAAGAGCTGACCCAGTTTGAAGAAAAATGGTACAAGTACATGCTTTCCCGGCTGCGCGGTAGTAAGCCATATCCCCGCAGCGTCAAGAGTACGACCAACCCGGGAGGCGTGGGCCACACATGGGTGAAGAAGCGATTCGTATCCATTGGCCCAGCTGAGACGGTCTATCACATTCCAGAGACGGACGACGATGGAAATGCGCTGTATTGGCCCGAAGGTACACCGCAGGCCGGGGAACCTATTATACGCAGCAGGATATTCATCCCCGCGAATGTACATGACAATCAAGCCCTGGTCCAGTCAGATCCGGGCTATTTGGCCCGCCTATTGGCGTTGCCGGACGTGGAACGCAAGCAGCTCCTTGAGGGGGATTGGGACGTGTTCGCCGGGCAATATTTCAGTGAGTTCAGCCGCGCCGTGCACGTCGTAGAGCCGTTCGAAATACCTCGGGACTGGAAAAGGTACCGGGCACTTGATGAAGGGTATACTGACCCATTCGTGTGTTTGTGGATTGCCTTGGCTCCAGATGGCACGGGGTATCTGTATAGAGAATTGGCACAAACAAAGCTGCTGACAAGCGAACAGGTAGAGCGCGTACATCTAAATACGCCAGTGTCAGAGCGATTTGAGTACAACGTAGCTGATACAAGCTTTTGGAATAAGGCCAAAACGGAGAACATCACGCCAGCGGAGATATTCGCGACCAAAGGTGTGCCGCTTATACAGGCCAAAAAAGAGCGTGTCAACGGATGGAAAAGACTGAGGGAATGGTTGCACGTTGAAGAACGCATTGACCATGTGACAGGGGAGCGATACAAGACGGCGCGCCTGAAGATATTCTCCACCTGCATCAAGGCTATAGAGGCCATTCCGGCCATGATGCACGATGAAAAGCAGGTAGAGGACGTGGCGGCACACAGTCTCGACCATATACCGGATGCGTTAAGGTATTGGGTTATGAGTCAGCCGACGCCCGGGAATGGCGAATCCGCATGGTCAGCGACGCCGGAGGCATTGCCCGGGAGACGTTCTGACTTCGATGACGATGACGACGATGATACACCAACCATACAAGGATTTTGGTAAAGGGGGATAACAATGAAGTTAAGTCAATTGGAAGACTATTTAAGCCAGTTCAGGAAGGCTACAGTATCGTGTCAAGACGTTGGCTGTGTAGATGAAGTGATTATCCGGTCTGAAGGCGGCGCCGGAATTGTAGACGAGCATTTTCAGGAGATCCAAAAGGCAATTCAAGAACATGACGGGATGATCGTATACGTGAGAGCTATGCCACACCTAAGGGAAGTTCTTGATCCTGAAGGCGAATGCGACGGTTTGTATCGAATGAGAACAAGGCTGTTCTTTGGGGAACTTGGCAAGTGCATTACGATGGAGCAGTACGAGAACCTGAAACAGTTGGGCGCTTATCTTGGTTAGGACGGTGACATGATGGAATATGCACTTATAGCGGTGATCGTTCTGGTCATCATCTTTTTGTGTTTACGTATTGAGGCCCAGGATAAGATTATACGCGATTTGAATGACAGGCTGATGGCTAAGGACTTTGCAGATTACGCAGCTATAAAAATGGCGCGATATGAACCAATCGAAGATATCCACGTACGTAAGCCGATCAGTTGGTTTGATGATGGCACAATACCGGACGGTGACAAGATGTGAAGATACTGGATAAGTTTAAAGGTATATTTTCCGATGCGTCCAGCGAAAAGCAGGACAACACAAACCCGAACACGCTCGAACAGCAGGAACTATGGGATACCGTATATCAGGATTATCAGGTTTTTAAAGCTGCGCGGCAGCCGATGGAAAGCATCTGGCAGCAAGAGCAGCGTTTCTACATGGGGGACCATTGGCGCGGGCTTCGTAGTGAGGCTGTATCCAAACTACGACCGGATGCGGTGGAGAATGTGGCATTCAGTCAAATTGAATCCATCGTAGGCAAACTGACGGGATGGATGCCATACCCGGACTATACGGCGATGGAGCCGGCAGACGAGGAAAAGGCGCGGGACCTGAACGACTTTATGCCGTATGAGTTGCGCCAGATTAAATTCAGGCACAAACATACAAGGGCGGTCCGGCGTTGCGTCATACATGGACCGCTCATATACAAGACGATATTTGATCCAACCGTAGAGGGCGGCCGCGGTATGCATCGCTGGCAGGGGCGCAATGATATTCTTCCGGTTGATTTGGGCAGTTTCTTTCCCGATCCGCGTGTGACGGACTTTATCCACTTACAGGACATGTCGGCGATCATCATCCACACGCGGCGACCATTGGAATACTTCAAGAGACGATGGCCGAAGCAAGGCACAAAGGTGCTGCCTGATAACGTGTCAGCGGATGTCGAGATTTTCAGCACGGATACGTACGATGCAACGGGTGGCGAGTCATCCATGAGTACGGCCGTAAGCGAGAAGACATCGGGCCTGATTGAATACTGGTACAGAGGATTGCCTAAGTTGGTATCCAAGGAAGACAAGGAACTATTCCGGGAGTTGGCCGAAGAGAAGCTTTCGCAAGGCATTGACCCGTCCGAGATGTTTGCGAAGGCATCCGGCAGTATGGAGGGCGTGCATTGTATATATATCAGCACATCGGGCGTGTATCTGGAACACAAGGCGTATGTATACGATCACGGGCAGTACCCTTTCACAGCACGTACCTTATATCCTGAGGAAGGCAACCTGTGGGGCAAGGGCTTCATGCGTGACATGATTAAGCCGCAGATCTTTAAGAACAAATACGCTGAAATAGCAATTGCCACAATGGCCAAACAAGGAAACAGCGCAATCATGTACGAAGAAGGGCCATCGCGAAGCCGAGAGTGTGGCAGGAACAAAGGAGCATGGAAGGTGCGATGTTACCCGTGCGTACAGGCTCCTTGAATGGGGTCAAAGAACTGCAGGGAGTAAACGTCCCGAGCACGGTATTTAACATGCTTAACTATTACGACGAGATGTTACAAAAGATACCGGGACAGTTTGATAGCTCTAATGGTCAAGCTGATTCCAGGGTAACATCGGGGGAGCAGGCAAAGGCTCTTATGGCTGCTGCGGGGACGCGCCTCAACACCGTGTCTGACCTGATAAGCGAGGCGCTTGTTGATGTGTTTACCCAGTATGTGGAGCTAATAGCCCAGTTTTATACCAATGAAAGAATCGCGCGCGTTACAGGTCGAAATGTGTCTATAAGTAGGGATTCAATTATAAGCCGGGTTGAATCTCAATATGAAGTTGGTGAGCAAATACCAGACCCGGAAACGGGCGAGATGATGCCGGATGTACGTCCGGTACAGGAAGAATTTGTACCCGAGTTTGACATCAACGTGCATATCGGGGTAGACAAGCCACAGGATCGCGAGTACTGGCTGCAGTTAGCATTCAATTTGTTAAATGCCAAGGACCCTATTACTGGCCTCCCGATGATTGATGCGGAGGCAGTCCGCTTTGTCATTCAAACGGGCCGCATGGAACCTATGGATGTCATCCAGCGGAGAATAGAGCAGGAGGCAGGACTACAGCAGCAGTTTGTACAGGCCCAGCAGCAGGCGCAGCAGCTTGAACAGGAGAACGCAGCATTGCAACAAGCGTTGGCTCAGATGACCGATCAGCGTGTACAGCAAGAACAGGCAGACAAACAATTCAATCAATCTATTCAGCAGCAAAAGATGGACATGGAAGCAATCAAGCTTATGCATGACATGTCCAATCAAATGAATATAGCGCAGCAGGGCAATGTCCCTATGTTGCCTTAGCAGGGCTATCACAGTGCAGTGGTAGCCCTTTTTATATCAGCTCCCACCCATAGGAGATTGGAGGAAAGAACATGTTAGATGTAGACGGAAACGCCACCCATAGCGAAGAAGTCACAGAGCAAGTGTCAGCCCACCCAGAGGCAGACGATCGGCAGTCCATGATGGATGCATACGCTGCGTTCGGACTGGACTATCCGGCGGAGGAATCGGAAGAAGTACAAGAGCAAGAGCGAGAAGGCGAGCCACAGGACGAGCATCCCCCCACAGATGATGAACCTGTAGAGCGGCAAGAACGCAAGGGGATCACCGTCAAGCACAACAAGGAAGAAGTGTTTATCGATGAAGAGAAGATCCCAGAATACGCCCGCAAAGGACTCAATTACGACAAGATTGAGGGGCGGGCAAAACAGTACGAGCAGGCGCTAGACCGGATTGCAAAGCAGCAGGGATTCAAAGACCACGCGGATTTGGTTGCGAACCTTGACCGTATCGAGCAACAGGCGATCCAGCGTCAACAAGAACAGTTCGACACGCTCAAGCAGCAGATTCGCGAGGATGCGGAAAATGCCGGCCTTGACCCGGAGTTGGTTGATCAGTACCTCGAAAACCATCCGGCGTTACAGCAGGCGCGCGAGGTACTGGAGAAGGACAAGCTAGCAAGTGAGCTGCGAAAGCAAGAAGAAGAGAGTCGGCGCCAGACGGAATCTTGGGAAGCTCTATTTCGGAAGTATCCGCAATTGCTCGAGCAGACGAATGAAGACGGAAGCGCGGCCTGGATGACGCCGGAGTTGGAGAGCCGCATTCGCCGTGGCTATGACCCGATTGACGCCTATGAATTGGTGTACCGGGATAACATTATTGCCGACGAGCGCAGGCGCGCAGAGCAGGCCACGCTGAAACAACAGCGGCTAAATAAGCGCGCTGACGTGTTGAAAGATTCGGGCGCGAAACTGGAACCGCAAGCGCCGGAGGAACTGATGGCAGGATTTGCGTTGTTTGGCATTGATCCAAAGAAAGCGCAAAAGTATGCAAAGAACTTTGAATAGGAGGAACAGACATGCCACAAGGATTTAAGTATGTGTACAACGATTACGGCAAGGACCCAACGAGGGTGACATCGATTATAATGACCGACAATGAAGCTGGATATGCGGGGGAGGCCGTGAAGGTCGTAAACGGGCGAGCTACAAAGGCTGGGCCAACCGATGCAATTGCCGGCTTTCTGACATCAAACATCGCAGCAGGAAAGGATAGCCCATGTGAGATCATCCTTGCTCGCGAAGGAGATTGGTACGATGCACCATTCGTAGGTACGCCAGATGCCGGGTTTGTGTCCGGGGCCGATGCGGTAGCCGTGGCTGCCGATGGTCTAGCTGCTGATGCTGCCGTTGTAGCCGATGGCCCACTAGCAGTACTTACGGTAAACGACAATAACAAGACGTGCCGCGTGAAAGTTAAGAAGCGGCAATTTTCATAAGGGGGAATTGACACATGCAAACTAAACTTCGTTGGGATCCGCGAGTACTGGAACCAATCTTTAAGGAACTGTACTCATTGGAGCAGAAAGACAAGAAAGACTATATTCCGATGCTGTACAACGTTACGACATCGAACAAAGATATGGAGAGTTACGAAGGCATCGGCGCAGAGGGCCTGATGGAAGAATGGAGCTATTCGAACAATCAGGTCTATTACGAAGATGTAGATGAGTTGTGGCAGAAGGTCATCAAAAACCGGAAGTTCTCAGACGGACGAATCATTGAAAAGGATTTTGTCGATGACCTTAAATTGACTGAGATTAAGCGTAGAATTGCTTCCTTGGCGGATGCTGTATACAAGACGCAGCAGTTGCAGGGTGTTGAGTTCCTGAATAATGCATTTGTCGGCACAGGGCCTAACTGGCGCGGCCGGATGGATAACTATTTGGGTCCAGATGGAAAGCCGTTGTGTGCTGCCGATCATCCATATAGCCCGACGAACGACACCGATGTACAGTCCAACCTTGGGAACAAGCCGCTTACAATTGATTCGTGGGATGAAACGGCCGTTGCTATGCAGGAATGGAAAGACGATCGCGGCAATCCGCTGGCTGTCATTCCTGACACGCTGATTGTCGCTCCGTACAATGCCCGGGCAGCATTCAAGATCGCTGGGCTGCCTGACGCCGACCTGCCAAAATATGAGCCGGGCAGCAATAACTTCGATTCGAACATGTACATGGGCAACATCAAAGTTATTGTCAATCCGTTCATTTCGCCGAAGTACCGCAAAAACTGGTTCGCAGTAGATTCCGCCCGAATGAAACGGTTCAACATCTGGCAATGGAGACGGAAAGTTGAAAACGGCACAATGACCGATTTCGATACAGAAGTAGCCAAATATAAAGCTATCGGCCGTTGGGCGTATGGATATACGAACTATTCGTTCATCTACGGCCACAAGGTAGAATAGGGGGGCTCCGGCTCCCTTATTTTCTTGTATGGAGGGATATATATCATGTATCGTGATGAACTTGACGCCTTAAACGCGCTCGTAGAAGCGCAACGACAGACAAATGAATTGCTTGCCGATCTACTGCAGCGCGTAGGCGAAAAGGAAGGTGATTCGGGTGCTGTTAAAAGAGGTCGTGGAGGAAATACAGGAAAAGGCACCAAATAACTATCTTTCCCCGCGCTCAATCGTTCGAAAGGTAACACAGGTTCGGGACCGGCTGATCCGTCTGTACGGGTCCGCGCAGCAGCAGGCGGATGTGGTATGTACTGCAATCGACCTGCATAAAGGCCAGGCCAAGTACATCCCGCCATGCCCGCCCGGAAATGTGGTGGACGTGGATATCTTGGATACGGCCTATGGTGGTAGTGGAGAGTGGCGCAGAATACCGCTCAGACAGTTCAACGAGCTCTCGCCTCACACGCCGTATTATTACTTTACCGCGGGCATGATCGGCCTCGTACCAGAGCCAACCCAAGATGCTGCGACCGGTTTGAAAATCTTTCACGTACCAGTCCTACAAGAATTGACGTTGGGCGATATGGATAAGCCAACAGGGTTTGATCCTGATTATGATATGGTCCTTGTCTATGGGGTACTACGAGAGATTAGTGGCAACGATGAGCACGAAATGAAGTATCAGCAACTATTGAATGATTATCAAACGGCGAATAGCGGATGGGAACGCTACGCCGTCAAAGAAAGGTGGTAATGTCATGAGCCGTTACCCATGGCGCAATACAAGCGAAGACATTGCCGGTCAGGTTGAGTCCCAATGGGAAACACCATTAGGGGCACAGGCAAAGGCAGACAAGGCAGAGGCAAACGCCAAGGCGTACTCAGACGAGAAACTGAATGCGCATATCGGAACTGGTGGCGCGGCTCATGCCAATGCTGTACCTAATGGACTGGCCGGATTTATGACAGGGCTCGATAAGGCTAAGTTGGATGGAATAGAGGAAAGGGCTAATCATTATGTCCATCCGGCAACGCATCCGCCTTCCATCATCGCGCAGGATGCAAATAATCGGTTTGTGTCTGACACAGAAAAAGCAGCTTGGAACGCTAAGGCGAGCACAGATGAGGCGACAGCAACAACCAAGGGGTTGATGCCCGCCAGCGATAAGGCCAAACTTGACGAGAGCACGGCGTCCGCAACCCCGGGAACACTCGTGCAGCGTGACGCATCGGGAAGGTTTAAAGCAGCAACTCCATCAGCAAAAACCGACGTTGCCCGAAAATCAGAGGTCGATACCGTCCAGGATGATCTTGACGCACACAAAGCGGATGCCAACATACACGTCACAAAGGATGACCACGACAAACTGAATGGCATACAAGCAGGGGCGGAGGTCAATCAGAACGCTTTCTCAGCCGTCAAGGTAACCGGTCAGGGGGATGTAACCGCTAAGACAAAGACTGACGCCCTACGGATTGCTGGCGGCACAGGGATTACAATAACAACGGACCCTAGCACGAGTGAGGTTAAAGTTACAGCCACAGGAAACGCAACGCCCGGGCCGCACGCAGAAACACACCTCCCAGGCGGAACGGACGTGATCCCATATGCGACTTCAACAACGGGCGGCTTGATGTCGCCAGAACATGTAAATGGAATAGGGGAACTAGATGGGTCACTGACTTCGCACAAGAACGCCACGCTTGTCCACGGCGCAACTGAAGAGGCGACCGCCAATAGGATCATTAGACGAGATAGTGCGGGACAAGCAAAGGTTGGGGCCCCTACAGAGGATGAGCACATCGCTCGAAAAGTAGATTGTGACGCTGCCGAGACCAATGCAAAGGCATATGCTGCACCTTTGATACACACGCATGATGCCTCTGATATCATTTCTGGAACAATTGTGGCCGCTCGTTTACCATCTGCCTCGACTGGAGCCAAGGGCGTTGTTCAACTTTCGGATGCTCTCAACAGTACATCATCAACGTTGGCTGCCACAGCAAACGCCGTCAAAAAAGCCTACGACGAAGCTCTAGCGGCAAAGCAATCTGGAGTTGATGCCAAGCAACAGACGGTGGACGCCATCAACTCCTTGGGAGGATCTGCGTCCACAAGTGATAGCTGGGCGGTACTGGCCAACAAAATTAGAGGCATCCGGCAAGCCGCAGGCGGGCTGGACATCTCTGAAGCATTCCTATCGAAGTATAACCGTCAAGCAGGCAATAACAACGGTAA
Source organism: Paenibacillus dendritiformis (assembly GCF_021654795.1). Lineage (NCBI taxonomy): Bacteria > Bacillati > Bacillota > Bacilli > Caryophanales > Paenibacillaceae > Paenibacillus > Paenibacillus dendritiformis. Next base: position 5,103,344 of record NZ_AP025344.1, on the reverse strand, counting down.
AGGGTTTATCAACAGCAATGACAATTTCCTCTTTGTCGTACAAACCGGGATAGTAACAGCACCTAATATGGTACTGCGGGAAGTTAATCAACAGGGAACTGTCGTGAGAGATACGCCGTTAGCAGCCGATGCAGGAGAGAACTCCATGAATTTGCAAGACAAGCAAGGCGCTGTTGGCGAGAATGTGGCGATATTTGCCACATACGGCGGATCTACTGATTACTATCTTTATGTCTATAACCTCGATGGTACAAGGATATCAAAAAATAAGGTAACAAATGCAGATGCTGCTTACGCAATTGATGTGTGCAGAGATGGGGCAAATATATTTATCATAAATGGTCGTGACCCTATCTCTATACTATCTGATACGGGCACAAAACTCTTCCAATTGGCGAGTGGCAAAGTAGACAGTATCCTGGGTACAGGAGCTTGGCTCAGCAAGACAAAGGCATTTGTGGCAGTTTATACAGATGACGGCTACAATAAACTGGCCATAATAACGCGTAACGGAACATCCTTCAGCGCAGTCATGGGGGGTGTGGAAGTTACGGTAGGGCGGGCAATGGACTTCTTGGCCGCTCATGCATACCGATGATGGGAGGAATGAATATGATAGGGTTAAAGATTACTAATGTTGTGGGGGTTAACGGCGGTGACTACGATTACAAGGGGCTAGACATCCATAAATTCCTTCCCGGGACTCAGGTGTACCTCGCTGGTACAAGAGATTTTTACGTCATCACGGAACAGGATGACATCCCAGAGCACAAAGATATTACGCTCATTACAACCGAAGAATATGAGGCAGTCTATGAGGAAGATCGTAACAAGCGGTACGAGCCGGGGCCGATTGAGAAGCTCCAGGAAGAGAATGCAGAGCTTCGAAAGCAGATAGACGCAATGCAACTCGCCCTCATGGGCATTATGGATACAGGAGGTAATGCTTAATGAAGAGTCCATTCTATGCGTTTTTGGTGGATTGCTGGCGCAAGGGATTCGCGGATGAGAAGAAGCTGCAATCCTACGTACCGCGGTATATATCAGAAGAAGAGTTTCAAGAAATCATAGAAACGAAGCAATAAGCGCCTGCCCTATGGTAAGGCGCAATTTTTATATAGGTAGGTGGTAGTTTGAACCTCCGCGAAATCATTACCGAAGCTGATATCTTAGTGCCGAATGAGGTGCCTACCGCGGACAAGGTGATATGGCTTAATGCGCTGAATCATGACTTTTTCAACGTTGTGAAAATACCAAAAATGGCATGGTTTGATTCGGTGGCCGGACAGAACGTATACTCACTGCCTGCCGATGTCCGCATGAAGAATACGGATATGTGCATGGTGGGCATGATCCAATACCGGAGCATTCAAACAGAGGATGTGGCGCCGCTGCAGAATAGCTATATGATCGACGACGAGACACATACGCTTGTACTCACTCCTGCACCGTACCAATCGGACATGCAGGGGATTGTACGGTATCGTCGTATAGCTACCACAACCTTCAGCAGCGCTACCCTTGCAGCCGCACCGGACACCCCAGAAGAATATCACTGGACGTTCATTCCGGGGCTATGCGCATTCATAGCTAATACGCAGGATGACAGCGTAAAGGCGGCTAACTATGAGGCCCAGTACAAGGCTGCATGGAACGTAGCAGCCCAGAACTATCAAGTGGGTGAATCTATATGAAGCCGGTTCAGTATTCAACACCGAATTACCAGCCGCTGCCGGGCATCATGCAACCCATTTCCATACGAGAGTTTCGCGGAGTTAGCACCTTCGATCCCCTGACACTAGAAGATAGCTTTTTTACCGACACGGTAAATATGACAACGGATGATTACCCGGCCATCGTGACAAGGCCTGGTTATTCTAGGATCGGAGACATGGGCACCAAGGTTCTGGGCATAGGTGTGTGGAAGGATAAGGAGTTACATGCAATTCATAATGATGGGACTTGGTGGCGATGGAGGTTTAATAGTACTAGTTGGGACAAACTCGCCAGCGGGTTAAATACATCGGCTGATTGGTCCTTTACGAGTTTCCAGGGTAACTTGGATGATATCAATTTGATAGCAAGTAATGGCGTCGATCCTATCAAGCGCTATGACGGAAAAACGGTCCAGAATTTGAGTGGAGCCCCGGACAAGGGAAATTACATCACAACGTACCAGAATCGCCTCTGGTGCGCTGTAGGGAAGGAGCTACATGCATGTGCGCTTGACCGTCCCACTGAGTGGCAGAAGTTCGAAGGACTTGAGGATGACAGTTATGTGAAAGACATGGAAAGCAGCCGCGGCGAAGACATCAATATGCTAACCGGCAGCCTAACGAAGCTTACGATTGGAATGCCGAATAGCCTTCATGAATTGTACGGCGGGCTACCATCCGATTTCAACACGCGCTTGATTACGGAAGACATGGGCCTCATCAACAACAAGTCCGCTGTGACGCAAGAGGGATTCATGAGGTTCATGCACCGGACCGGCATTTACGAATACGGCGGCGGCGTGCTGCCAAATAAGACGTTCTCGGACGTGATTGGTAAACTCATTTCCGACATCACACCTGAAAGCGTGGCCGGCTCAGATGGCACAAAGCTGTATTTCCTGCTGCCGCCTGATCAACTGCTTGTATTCGATCCGCGCCCGGGCGTCCAGGCATGGAGCATCTGGCGCGGGATCCCGGCAACACATTTTGTCACGATGCAGAATCAGCTTTATATTGGCGATGCAGAGGGCCGTGTATTGCGTCTGGGAGACACGACGGATCACGGCAATGCTATTCCATGGTCGGTAACGACGAAGCCGTTTACTGGCGTGTCAGCGGCCATGAAGCAACGCTGGTATAAGATGTGGCTGGTGGTTGAACTAATCGGCAGCATGGACGTGCATCTTTCGCCATCTATCTCCGGGGATGACTGGGTACATGTTCAATCCATATCAGGTGGATCGGCGCCTCAAGTGCGTAGGGTTATTATACCGGTAGCGAAGTTCGCGCGTGAGAATTGGATCCGGGTACGCTTTTCGGGGACTGGCTGGGCACGTATTCACGAGTTCACCAGACAGACTCGACAACTGCCGCTATATTAAGGGGGAATGTACTATGGCAATGTGGAGTGACATGCCGAGGATTTCGGCGCCGCCGAATACAAAGGAAGTAGACGTACTATTGAGCTATACCAAGAATTTAGCGGACATTACGGCCCGCATGGCTAAGGATCTGGAGTTCATTATCAACGGGAATGTCGATTCGAAAAACATCCGGGCTGAATCAATTGAGACGCGAAACCTGAAGGCCAACTCTATTACAACGGATAAGATCAACGCAGGCGCAGTAATTGCAGAAAAAATTGACGTCAAGGAACTATCTGCAATCTCGGCTAACCTGGGCCATATCGTGGCCGGGCTTATCGAGTCTATCGAGATTTACGGATCGTATATTGCGACAAGCAGGGGCAGCTTCCCGCGGTGTGAGATGTCGAATACGGAAAATATGTTTGCTGCTTACGGCGGCAATGGTCGATCAATAAAAATGGTGGCTCATGGGGATGTTGGATCCCCGATTTTGTCTTTTGTTGATAACCAAGGTATGACGGTGATACGATACAGCAACTCTACGTTTTATATAGACGCACCTTCTGGAACTGATATCTTCATTAGTGGGGGAAATATCGAATTATCGCCATACGGACGTGTATACGTAAAAAATTGGGATAGTGTTTATAGCCGAGACGATAGAGAATCCTTGAGGGACGCACTAAACAAATGAACTCCAATGTAAACATGTATATAGTCTTCGATAAGAATTATTTGGTATAATAAGCGAAAACGGCAGAGGGGTGCAACGATGAAAAAATTTATCCTAGGCATTATTGTTGGTGCTTTACTCGCGTTTTCGCCTCAAGTTTACAGTGCGGCATCTTCGCTTGTAGGAAAGAAAATTGACGGACAGATCGAAGTAAAATTAGATGGGAAACAAGTTGGATCTGCGGTGGTCGTGGAAGGTACAAGTTATTTACCAGTCCGGAATATAGCTAATGAATTGGGGCTGAAAATTAAAGTGGATAAGAAAGAAGTAACAATTACGTCGGAGGAAAAATCGGCGGAAGAAGAGATTGCAAAATTGAAAAAAGAAAGAGTAAAAGTAAGCGACCAGTTAGAGCGAGACAAAGCAAACGTTGAATCATCACTTCATGATGTTGAAAAAACAAAAGAACGGTATGAAAAGACGCTTGCTGAAACAAATGATTCTCGATATGTTGATCCTGTGAAATCTGCTTATGAGTCCTCGAATAAGGGGCATGAAAATCTCTTGAAACGGATTGAAGATAACGAAAAAGAACTTGAACGCATCGATAATAGACTGAAGGAATTAGGAGCCGAATAAGGCTCCTTTTTCTTTTGAATGCTTCATATGAAAACCACCCAACAATGCGGGGTGGTTTTGTTCATTACTTCTTGTGCTTTGTAGGATCTACAAGTTTATACCCTTCGCCTGATTTTTGCGTTGGAGGGAGTGGGTTGCCTTTTGTGGATGTGACTTCCCTGCCCTTACTGCCTCCGCGCGGCCCTACTACTTCATACTGGCCGGATCTAGGAGTTGTAGTTCCTGGCTTTAAAGGCTTCGTCATTGTGTTCACCTCCTTCTATATCCAAATATAACCGATGAAAGGAGATTATTCTATGGTAAACGACATTAAAATTGGGTGTTACACATATCATGTCGAAGAAGTGGAGTGCGTAAATAAATTCACTCCCCGTGCTGGAGAAATTGATTACTTCGCCAGGAAAATAAGAATTGACAAAGACATGGACGAGGCGCAGAAAAGAGAAACGTTAATGCATGAAATTATTCATGGGCTGGAAGACTTCATGTGTTTCGAATTAGAGGAAGAACAAGTTATGAAGCTTGGCAAAGGTTTAGCTATGGTATTCAAGGACAACGCCGAGATACTAAAACGGTTTACGATTTGATAGGGGGGAGGCAAAATGGCAATAACCGTACAAGGGTCTATCGTCAAGAAAGACGAACCGAAAAGCGTGATAGCACAAGCTGCGAGCAACGTCCGAGGCCAAACAAGTGCCGGCCAGACTCCATATTCCCAACCAAACTACGGGCCGGGCCGGATAAATCAAACGCTCGGCCAGATGCAAGATTACATCAATGGCCCAAGTTTTCAATTCACTGGCCCACAGCAGCCATTCAGCTATGATGCAGACTCCGACCCGGCATATCAGGCTGCGCTTGCTACAGCGCGCCGGAACATCGCCGATCAGCAAGCGAATACAAATGCATTCCTGCGGGCCGGTGGTCAGGGAAAGTCATCGTATTCGGAGACGGTAGCAAATCAGATCGGGGCCCGCGAGATGTCGCGAATATCCGATACCGTGATCCCGCAATTGGTTCAACAGGCATATCAAAGATACTCGGATCAAGCTAACCGGGATTTGCAAGTGCAGCAACTGAATTACGGGGTAAGCCGTGACAAGATCAGCGACCTTGCCAACCTATATGCGCATCAATATCAATATGACGTCCAGCGGCCGATGGACGAGGCGCAGTTAACGGGGAACTACCTACCCGGAGAGGCGCGGGAAGCTATTCAGAATTTGCTTGGGCTGAAGCAGCAGGCAGAGGCTAAAGGAATCACGGCGGCAGAACGGCAGCAGCTATCCCGGCAGGCAGACGGTATTCGGGCACAACTTGCGGCGCTAGGTATCGATCCTAGCCTGTATGGCGCCGATGTGAACTATGCTAAGGCGTCACAGAATACTCCGGGCATTCGAACGCTGGCCGGGCAACAGATGGACCTTGCGAAGAGAAAGGCAAACAACGAGGCAGCAATGGGCTGGAGCCAATTGAGCGGCAGGGTGCTATTCCCGCAGCAAGACTGGACCGGGTACCTACGGCAAATTCAACGCGGGAACTCCCCGCTGACTTTGGGCGGCATGCAGCAGCAATTGGCCCAACAACAGCAGCAATTCGGACAGCAACAGCAGTTATGGCAGAATCAGATGCAGGAGCGGCAGTTTGCTGAAAATGTGCGTCAATTCGGCCTGGACTACGCGCTACGGCAGCTTGGGCAACAACAACAGTATCAGATGGGGCAAGACAGGTTAGCGCTTGATGAGGCACGCTTCGGTTATGACATGGCGACCGCGGGAGCGAATAATTCAAGCAGACCAAACTATAGCATTGATCCGAAAACGCTAGTCGATCAAATAACAAGGCAATTCGGCGTAACGGATCCGATGACAGGTAACACAAGCATTCCGGCCGGGTCTGAAATGAAAATCGGACAAGTTATTGCAGCGGCTAATATGTCTCTTGAAGATAAGGCGTATGTAGCTAAATTGATGGGAGTGCGGCTCCCAAACTGACGAGCCCCGCCGGCGGAAACGCTAGCGGGGCTTCGTTGAATCGCTCGCTTGGCGGGGTACTGCAAGGCACGGGCGATCTGTTTGTGAAATATGGAAATAAATACGGAATTGACCCGGCCTTGCTCGCCGCTATCAGCATACACGAGACCGGGAACGGGACATCCTCAGCCGCCCGCAACAAGTACAACCTTGGTGGCATGATGGATCCATCATCAAACTGGACGAAGCTCATGTCATTTAAGAGCATTGAAGAGGGAATTGACGCAATGGCTCGGAACTTAAAAAAGAACTACATCGACCAAGGCATTACATCAATCGAGGGGATCGGAAAGAAATACGCTCCAGTAGGGGCCGCGAATGATCCTCGTGGCCTTAATAAGTATTGGGTACAGGGAGTAAGCAATTATTACAACAAACTGAGGGGATGAGGCTATGGCGTCGCAGAAAGACCAGATCAAAATGTACCGCGATATCTACCGTCAAAACAGGGATGATGTGGGCGGGTATATTCAGCAGTCGCAGCCTCAGCCCCAACAGCTTGATCCCGAGATGCAAAGATGGGCACAGTTTTTCGATGACTTGAATGCCGGAATAGACCCATACCAGAGAGAGGCGCGCGCTGCACTACCAAAAGAGTTGACTGCGTTGAATCCACTTGAAGGCTCGAGTTTGCTGCAACCTCCAAGGCAGCCTAGCAAGTTGGAAAAGTTGGGGAATAGTATTGTCTCCCCGGCGCGGCCAAAAGAGACGCAAGCGGACATCAACCGCAGACGCAGGGCGGAAATACAGCCAAGAAACGGATTCGAAGCCGCCGTTAAATCTGTTGCCGATCCGGTTGCGAATTTCATCGACAGCTTGTTATATGAAAACGTCGCGGGTCAGTTTGTTACCCGTGCCGGACACTCGGCGGCGGGGATGGTCGGGCCGACTGTAACCCCGAAGCCAGAGACAGGATCGAAGATCGCGGATGTTGTGGCCGATATAGGCGGTGGCATCGCGGGATTTGGTCTGAATGCTGCCACAGGCGGCGCCCCGGGGACGAACCTGTTAAGTGGTCCATATCGCGCCGCAGATGCCGCCTTGCTCTCTCCTGGAGGACAGAAGCTTACGCAGGCAGCGGCGAATCAGATCGGGAAAGTATTTAAGCCTGAGACTGCGCAGAAGTTGGCGGAAACAGGACTGCGGGGTGCTGCCGCTGGAGCAATCCAAAACGTAGCTCAGTCGGGGATGCGTGGGGAAACTGATGCTCAAGACATCGCACTAGCGGCCGGCCTTGGTGCCGGTCTGGGTGCGTTGGGGGATGTCGCCGCCTATGGTATAGGCCAGGGTATCAAGACCCTAATGAAGAAGAACGGCATTCCAGAAAAGGAGATAGCAGAAATTTTGGCTTTGCCGCCTTCTGGCAAAGAAACGCGTATGGCAGCCGCTGCGGAACGGTCTCGGCTGCCGGTAGGTGAGGAGCCGATAATCAGCCCTCCGCAAACGAAGGCGATAGCAGAAAACGTAAGCGCTGGCCGTCCAGAGCTGCAGCAGATCGACAATGCCATGAACGATCTGCAAATGAAGCACGAACAAGCGATCATTGACGAGTATAAGGCTCTCAAAGAATCTGTTGCTCAACTCGGCGAGAGTCGGCCGACGAACAAAGAGTTATATGAGGTGGCGCGCGAGCGAGTAGGCAGAACTGGATTTGACGAGCCGCCGCGTCCTAATGATAACATTCCAGAGTTTTTGCGACTAGACGCATCCCTAGAAGAGATGCAGCAGCCTATGGGTATATCGGCATTCGGGAAGGCGGGTACTCCTTACGAGCGTGCATCTCTTGAGGATACGATGTCACAGATACGCTCCAGGTCACAAAAAGAACTTGACGTCAGAACAAAGAAGGATACGTTTTATCAAAACTTCGTTGACGACGTGCATTCCTTCAATAGGTTTGACAAGTTCGCGGAGAAGGTACTGAACCGGCAATTGAAGGCGTCCGAGAGGGTGCATACGTCTGCGCTGAATGCCCGCGGGGCCGACATGATTGCCGCACAAATAGTGAAGGAAGGGTTGGTGAACAAGGAGGGGCAGGTAGTCGGTAGATCGTTGAAAGAGCGGCTGGCCGGGCTGCCGTTGAACCGGTACGCGGAGTTTGAGGACTATCTATTGAACCGGCACGCCATGACGCGGGCGGAACGCGGCGAGAAGGTATTCGGCGAAAAGGTCAACTGGAATCCAGAGCTAGCAGCAGGAAAAATAGCACAGTACGAAGAGAAATACCCGATGTTCCATGAAATTGCTGAGGACCTTTACGACTATCAGCGAACGATGGTTAATGAATGGCTTGTAAAGACGGGAATGATTTCGCAGGAACAAGCAAATGCATGGTTCGAGGCTAACCCGTACTACGTTCCAAATAAACGGCATTTTTCGAACATCGAGAAAGGGGGCGCCGGATACCGATCAAAGAAAGGGTACGCCAACCAGTCAGTACCCGTTAAGAAATTCAATAAGAAAGGCTCGACGCGTCAGATCATTTCTCCAATAGAATCAATCATAGAAAACACGGACGCTTTCGTTAAAGCGGCCAAACGGAATGAGGTTATGCAGAAGTTTGTCCAGCGTTTGAATCAAGATCCCGAAGCATACCAAGATTGGGCGGAGATAGTGCAGTCTTTTTCCGATGTTCGGGACCTGAAGAAGATGCTGGATGATGGGATCGGCTCTCTGCTTGATGACGTCGCCAAAGATTACGATAAAGCCTTCAAACAGATCAATCTTGATACGGACGACATCGTGCGTGTGCTTGTAGACGGGGAACCAGTGCATGTTCAGATCAAGGACAAGGATTTACTCCGATCTGCAATGGCGCTGGGACCCGAACGGTCGGCGTGGCTGCTGGATCAGGTGGGCAAGCTTACGAACATGTTCAAGACGTTTACCACGGGGGTTAACCCATATTTTGTGGCGCGAAACATTACGCGAGACCTAGGTGATTCGTGGGTATTCTCGAAATCAACGGGGAATCCGTTGACCTTCGTAAATGATTTTCTGAAGGCTGCAATAGACATTTTCGGAAACAAACAGGCGTGGAAGGAATACAAAAACATCGGCGGTGGGCACACATCGCAGGTAGCAAGCAGAAACATGCTCATGCGAAGCAAGATGGATGTTCTACCGAAAACATATTATTCGCGACTTCGGACAGGCCCACGCTGGCTATGGTCCAAATTAGAGGACGCTTTGTCTGCTACGGAGTCCATGAGTCGGTTGGCAGAGTTTAAACGATTACGAGGTTCAAGCACACCGGAAGAGTTGCAGAAGGCACTATACGAGGCTCAGGAAGTGGCTGTTAATTTCAAGCGCCGTGGTGCGCTGACCAAAGAAATAGACAAGGTATTTCCTTACTTCAATGCTGCCGTACAGGGCTTGGATCGATTCGTGCGCTCTTTTAAAGACGACCCAGTGAAAGCTCTTGTTAAAGCCACACTAGCGATGACTGTACCGACAGCGGTGCTTTACGCAATGAACAGAGATAACCCGAGGTATCAAGAACTACCAGAGAACACGAAGGATAATTTCTTCCTTATCCCGATAGATGGAGGGGAGAAATTTATTCGCATTGCTAAACCTCGGGAATTTGGCGTGTTGTTTTCAGGCTTACCAGAAAGGCTGATGCGACAATTTGCAGATGAAGATCCAGATGCATGGGATGAGTTTGCATCATTACTTGTGAAGACATTTTCTCTCCCTGGACTGGAAGGTGGGCTGACAGCCAAGGGTGGACTTCCACAAAAAGCGCTGGGTACGCTGCGGGACACGATTGGCGGTCCATTCGTCGACCTAGCGATGAACCAAAACTTCGCGGGATCTCCTATCGTGCCTGGGTATCTTGAGCGATTGTCTCCTGAGTTGCAGTACGACGAGAAGACGAGCAGCCTTGCACGTAAAGCTGCTGAGCTTATGGGTGGATCGCCAAAGCAATATGACTACATCATGCAGCAGTATCTAGGAGGGATAGGAAAAGCCATCCTTCCGGGGGCGGCGCCTGCGGGCAATCCACTCAAGGAATTGAGTGCTCAATTTGTGACTGACCCTACTTACAGCAACAAACTCTCTACACGGTTTTACGACGTCAAGGACAAACTTGATCAAGCCTATGCCGACCGCGGAGTCAAGGGGGAATTACCGGAGTGGTACAGCGACGGAGCACGCAAGCGCTTGAACAAGTTATCTGAATCGATGTCCAACACGAGAAAAGTAATGAAGGCAATCGAGGCAGATAGAAACCTCAGCCAGCAGCAGAAGGAAGAGCAGCTTCGTGAACTGCGGGAAGAAATCAATGAGTTAGCCCGCGTCGGCATCGAACTGACAAAGGATTTGAAAATACCGAAATCATAATGCCCTCGGATATCCGGGGGCTATTTTATTGAGGGGGAAATTACATGGAAAAAGTAGTTATGGCATTGAGTCAAATTGTAGGAGACTACGCGCCGAAGCAACTAGCGGCTGGTGGAGCGGCTGGGATGTTTGGTGTTCTCGTCGCGCTGTATGGAGATTGGACGTCATTGCTAACGATATTACTCATTGTTGTGGCTATTGATTACGTGACGGGTGTCATGGCTGCTGGGGCCGAAGGCAAGTTGAAAAGCAGCATCGGCATGATCGGCATTGCGCGGAAGATATTTATCTTCATGGTTGTGGCGGTGGCTCACCAGGTGGATACTGTCTTGGGCGATCAACACATGCTTCGTGATGCGGCGATTTTCTTTTATATGGCTAATGAATTGCTATCGATAATCGAAAATGGCGGCCGCTTGGGCGTACCGATGCCGAAAGTCTTTATCAAGGCCGTGGAAGTTCTGAAAGCAAAGGGAGGGGAGGAAAAAGATGAGCATGTATAACTATATCGTTGATCACATTCCGCGTAACACGCCGTATGATCGGCGTCCTGGGAACAAGATGGACGCGACAACGCTGACAATTCATAACACAGGAAATCCGTCGTCTACCGCTCGGAACGAGCGCGGATGGCTCACGAACCCGTCAAACAAGCGGACAGCATCATATCACATTGTTGTGGATGAACACGAAGCAATCGAAGTCCTGCCGCTAAACGAAAATGCATGGCACGCAGGTGATGGTAACGGCAATGGCAATCGGAAGTCTATCGGCATTGAAATCTGTGAGTCCGGTAACTACGGTAAGACTCTTCAAAACGCGGCTGCACTCGTAGCACGTATGCTATATGAGCGTGGATGGGGCGTAGATCGCCTGAGACGGCACTTTGATTGGTCGGGTAAGATTTGTCCTAGATTGATGTACAGCGGAGGTAAATGGACAGCCTGGGAGCGGTTTAAACTTATGGTACAAAAGGAGTTGAACGCAATGGATAAACCGAAGCAGCCTGATAAATCGGCCGACGGCGTGACAATCACTGTCGACGGTCGCGAGTTGGACGAGGCTGGGATTCTAATCGGAAATACCGCCTATGTTCCGGTTCGGGCGGTGCTTGAGGCAGCCGGCGCCAAAGTGAAATGGGATGGAAAGGGAAAAAAGGTCAACATAACTTCATCGTGATTGGAGACACTATTGGGGTGTCTTTTCCTCCGAAAAAAGGGCCGCGGTAGTATACCGCGGCCCCTACAACTCCTTGCTTATCTTCTAACGATCGTCCGGAATGCATTATCTAGCGTACGAATCTCAGCGAGCAATCTCGAATCTGTAAGATCGGTCCATCCCAATATGTTGCTGACTTGTCCGACGTAAAACGTATGAGCTTGCTGCATTAAATCAGACCCGTCAAGTTCAGATACAAATGCACGGAACACCTTTTCATACGGAGTCATTGCTGTCCTCCTCTCCTGCGTACGCCCGCCGGCTTATTTACGCTTACGCATATTCATTAATCCCAAGACGCTTAATGACAAAGCTACAACGATGAGTGTCCAGACAATGTAATTCATGGCTTGTCCATCCTCCCTCATGCGATATTGTTGTGAGGTGAAGGCTGTGATAAGATTTGGGGTAAGGAGGCCGTCGTGCCGGACGACCTCCCGTGGGTACTTACCTTTGCGCGCTCCGCAATGTTAAGTACCTTTTTACTTTTTACGGCCAGTTGCTTTGTAGATAAGGTATGCAGTATAACACTGGATTAGCGCCGTAAGAAGTTGCACCCAATCTTTCACGCCTTTCACCTCCTTTTTATGGCTGACACTAATTTCGTGTCATCCACATCTATAATATAGCATGACACTATTTTCGAGTCAATACTTATTTGACACTTTTTTCGTGCCGTTATATATTGGTGTTGAGGTGATAGGATGAAACGGATCCGATCTAATTTAAAGGTGCTGGCAGACAGTAGGGGTATAGGCATCCGCCAAATCGCGAGAGACATAGATTACCGATATGAGACGGTACGGCAAATGTATAATGATGAGTCCAAGCAGTTTCCACGCGATCTGTTGGACAAGTTGTGTACGTATTTTGATTGCGACATAAACGAGTTGTTATTGGTAGACAAAAAGGAGCCCTGGGAGTAGTCCCGAGGCTCTTTGTTTTGAATGTATAAAGAGTAAAACAATAGGGAATACAGCAGCTAATTGGGGGGTGCTGTGTTCGCCTAACGTTATGATCAGATTAACAGTGACTTTAGATCCGTTTGGGGATACCGGACTTAAAATGATAGAAGTCGGACGAGTTTATTTTTTGCATTACGACAAGTTGACCAATCGTATCATTGTCCATACGGCAAAAAGAGAACACTATATGCCTGGAACATTGAAATTTTGGGTCAATGCTTTGAACTCAAGCGGGTTTGTTTTTATGATCGTCGACCGAAACAATGCCGTTAATGTACAAAATATAACATTTATCGACAAAAAAAATTATTATGCTTACTTCGACGGAGCGCCAAGGTCGAAATCAAAGAAATGCACGATGTCACAACAATTGTGCCGGCAACTTATCAAAATGTACCCAGAAATCCCATATATCACAATTTAAGCGCGAAGTCTGTCGAATCATGTATGAACATATACGAAATTCAGAATCTGAATTGTTGTGTACAGGCGCTCGAAAATGTTGTACAAAGTAGGTAAGTGGCCGGCTACTTGAAAAGACATAAGGCGGGAGGGAGGGCGAGAACGGCACGGACAAGTATGGGGGATGTATAGATATATCTATACATTTTACTCGGGAGAGACGCCATGCAGGCGTTAGGATTAGAATATCCACTCATACATATCCTCGGCGTGGCAGTCGAGGATAAATGCAAACAGGACAGCCGCTTCGAATGGCATTGGCTCCCGGTTGTTCGCCCAGTTACTGATCCGTTGAGGCGAATAACCGGAGTGTCTGGCTAGCTTTGCTTGAGTCATATCCGCTTCCTTAATGCGCTCTTTAAGCAGGCATCTCCCACGAGTAATTCTAGCCACAGAATCACCTTTGAGGAGATTTACTTTCAATCGCAATTATATCATCTTGAAAGTTGAATAGATAGTTAGGACTATTGGATAGGAACGTATGTTCGATATATAATTGCGTTAACGATAAACATCATGAGTTCCCGAAAACTAGAAAACAACAAGTAGAGGGGCGGATGAAATAATGGTGAGATGGGAAACTGCATATAAACAAGTATATGAAGAGAAGATGAGACGACGAGAGGAAGAACGAGAAAGGTTTTTTGTGCTCTTCAACGTATTTTGCCATGAGGTGAAGCACGTTAGCCCTGATTTATTCGAAGCTGTACTCGAACTCGAAGAACTGATGAACGAAACATTTTGACATCTCTTATTTTCACAAGAGAGCCCCGGCATAATGCCAGGGCTTTTTCCTTTACCCACTTTACCCACGTTTTCCCCACAAAAAGCTAGTAAAACAACGTCCTCTCGTGTCCGTTGCTGACCATTCTAAAATCTAGCGAAGCCGCATGGTTACTACATTTTGTCCTAATACGTATATTAGTGTCCAAATTAATTGAATTTCAGCCGCAAGTTCAAGCAGCAAATCGGCGTCGCCCCGACCGTCTATATGAAAAAACGGCGGCGCAAAATCGTTGCCTATACGCCGGGGGTTGCCGGCCATATGCTTGCACTCGGGCAAACTCCGTACGCCGCGCCGCTTCATCCGAAATGGACGGCTCATTATTATGAGAAATATCGCTATGATATCCCGCATCATCTGAGCGCCTATCGCTACAATAAGGATTGGAGAACCAACATCGAGGCGTTATGCGCCGCCAAGCCGGAGCTCATCATTTGCGACTCGGAATATTTGCAGCCGGAAGAGAAGCGCTGTCTGGAAAGCGTGGCCGAGGTGAAATATATTTCCGGCCGGGAGCACAACTGGCGGGAGCAATTCAGCCTGATCGCCGGGTACATCGGTGCTGAGCCGGAGGCGGAAAGCTGGTTGTCCGCTTACGAGCAGAAGGCGGCTGCCGCCAGGGAGCGTCTGCAGGAGCTGCTGTCCGGCGAGGCGTTTTTTATGATGTGCATTCACAAAGATTGCTGTTATCCTTGCACCTGCCGCGGAATGAATGAAATGCTGTACCAGGAGCTGCAGTTGAACAGAGCGCCGTATTCGGGCGGGAATGCAGGCAGACAGGCGGTCAGTCTGGAAGAACTGGCGCGTCTGGAGCCCGATCGCATCTTGCTGAACGTATGCCAGGAGCAGGAATCGCTGCAGACATGGCAAGCTGTCCAGACTTCACGCTTATGGTCCGATCTGAAGGCCGCGCGGCGCAATCATGTCTATCTTATTTCTTCCGATCCGTGGCGGGAATACTCGGCATATGCTTGCGAGCGGATGATCGACGATCTGATGAAGCAGCTTGCGCACGAGCTTGGGACGGAGAAATAGTCCGATCAGGATTTTGTCCAAGTGAATTCCGGAGATTATCCATGTTCGCCCGGGGAAGAGCAAGTATATAATCTTTATTGAGAATCGTTATCATTATATTGATAATAATTCTCACATATTATTCATTTAATTCATTGAGAAGGAGAAGTATCATGAATAAAAAAGTAGGGGTTCTACTATTATCTTTAGCTATGATGTTCAGTGTCGCGGCATGCGGAACGAAGGATACGCCCGCTGCATCGGCTCCGCAACAGCAGGAGACACAGGCGGAGAACGCTTCGGCTGCAAATACAGACAATACGGCCAGCGAGACAAGAACGATTACATATCTTGGACAGGAGTATACCGTCCCTGTGCAGCCGGCCAAGCTGGTCATTACCGGCTCGGTGGAATCGCTCGAAGACGCGCTTGTCCTGGACGTGCATCCGGCAGGGGCGATGACGACCGGCGGCGAGTTCGCGCCGATGTTCGCCAAGATTACGGACCAGTCGGAACCGATTGGAGAGAAAGCCCAGCCGAATCTGGAAGCGATTTTGAAGCTGAAGCCGGACGTGATTCTGGCAAGCACCAAGTTCCCTGCGGAGGCCATTGAGAAGCTGGGCAAGATTGCCGTCACCATCCCTGTCTCCCATATCGCGACCGACTGGCAGGACAATCTGAATCTGCTGGCCGAGCTGTCCGGCAAGCAGGAGCAGGCGAAGCAGGCCTTGCAGAACTACAATGACGAGGCCCAAGCCTTGAAAGAGCAAATCGGCCCCGTTCTCAAGGACAAAAATGTGCTGATTCTCCGGCTGCGCGCAGGCAGTTTGTTCATTTATCCGGAAGACGTGTTCTTCAACCCTTCCGTCTATGCCGATCTGGGAGCTTCCGTTCCGGAGGAAGTGAAGAAGGCGGAGGCGCAGCAGATGGTTACGATCGAGCAGTTGTCTCAGATGAACCCGGACTATCTGTTCGTCCAGTTCGCGGAAGCGGAGAACAAGGATAATCCGAAGGCGTTGGAGGAACTGCAGAAAAATCCGATCTGGAACAGCATCAATGCCGTGAAGAACGACAATTTGTTCGTCAATCTGGTCGATCCGACCGCTCAAGGGGGGACCGCTTACAGCAAAATCGCCTTCCTGGAAGCCCTAAAAAACAGCAAGCTCGTTCAAGCCAAGTGAGCCGGTTCCTATGCGGCTAAAATCATACGCAACAGCGATCATCCTGTGGAGCTCGCCTCTGCTTGCCGTGCTGCTCATCCTAGTTTCGGTTCAATACGGGGCCAAAAACATCGATACCGGCACGATTTATGAAGCGGTGTTTCACTTTGATCCGGGAAACGTGAATCATCAAATCATTATGCACTCCCGGTTCCCGCGGGTGATCGGGGCTTTGCTTATCGGCGCGTTCCTGGCCATCTCGGGCGCGCTGATGCAGGGGATGACAAGAAACGATCTTGCATCCCCTTCGATTATGGGGGTGCTGGACGGCTCCGTATTTGCCGTGACGGTATGCATGATTTGGCTGCCGGGCTCCCCGCCGTTGGAATTGATCGTTTTTTCGTTCATCGGCTCGGCACTCAGCATCGTTCTTGTATTCGGCATGGCGTCGCTGCTGCCCGGCGGATTGTCACCGGTGAGGCTGGCCATCTTGGGCACGATTATCGGTACGTTTCTGAGCAGTATTTCGGCAGCGCTGGCATCCTATTTTCAGATCTCGCAAAATATCAGCTTCTGGTACAACGCCCGGCTTCATCAGCTGGATCCGGAGCTGATCAAGATGGCGATCCCGTTCGCGGTTGTCGGCATCGCGTTGGCGGTCGGACTGTCCCGATCGATATCGGTTCTGTCTCTGGGCGAAGAGGTAGCGGTCGGGCTTGGCCAAAAAACGGCATGGATCAAATTCGGCGCGACCTTCAGCGTCGTCCTGTTGACCGGGATAGCGGCCGCGATCGCCGGCAAAATCGGGTTCGTCGGTCTCATTATTCCGCATATTGTCCGGATGCTTGTCGGGGTCGATTATAAATGGATCATCCCGTGCTCGGGGGTGCTTGGAGCGTTGTTCCTGGCGCTCTGCGACCTGCTCAGCCGGTACGTGAATTATCCGTTCGAGATGCCGATAGGCGTCATCACCTCGCTGCTTGGCGTTCCGTTCTTCCTCTATCTTGTGCGGACGAGAGGAGGCGCGAAGCATGAATAACATCTCGGGCGGCCGCTTTGCGGCTGTGCTGATCGCCGGAGCTGCCCTGATTTTGATCGTCACCTATGTCAGCCTGACCAACGGTATATTTGATATGAGCGTGAAGGATGTTATCGATACATTGCTGCGCATTCAGCCGCAAGCCGACCATGATCTCGTCATTTTCGAGTTCCGGCTGCCGCGGATCGTCATTGCCATTCTGGTCGGGATGGGACTTGGCATCGCCGGAGCGGTTATTCAGAGCATTACGCGCAACGGGCTGGCGGATCCGGGCATTCTGGGAATCAATGCGGGAGCCGGCGCGGCGATGGTTATTTTTATGTTCTTTTTCCAAGGCCAGATCAAGGGGACCGGGCTGCTGTCGATTATGGCGATGCCGCTCTTCGGCTTGCTGGGCGGGCTGCTTGCGGCCGCCCTTATCTACCTGTTCGCCTGGAAGGACGGCCGGCTGGAGCCGCAGCGGCTGCTGCTTACGGGGATTGCCGCCGGATCGGGCCTGAGCGCGGTATCCTTATTTTTGACGCTGAAGATGAATCCGAATGATTTCGAGATGGCCGCGGTATGGAGCTCCGGCAGTATTTACAATGCGAACTGGAAATACATCGCTTCCATTATTCCCTGGCTTCTGCTGCTGCTCCCGGTCATTATTCGCAAGTCCTATATCATGGATATATTTCAATTGCGCGAGGAAAGTGTCATTAGCGTGGGCGTCTCTTCGGAAAAAGAGAAGGCCGAGCTCTTGCTGTGCAGCATCGGCATCGTAAGCGCCTGCGTATCCGTATCCGGAGGCATCGGATTTATCGGGCTGATGGCGCCCCACATTTCCAGACGGCTCGTCGGAACCGCGCATCGCCGCATTCTCCCGGTATGCGGAATCGTCGGGGCGCTGCTCGTGCTCGTATCCGACTATATCGGCCGAACCGTGTTCGCCCCGGCGGAATTGCCCGCGGGGATCGTAACGGCCATTATCGGCGTTCCCTATTTCATGATGCTCCTGTACCTGGGAAGAAAAAAACGAGGTTAGACCGTTATTTATGACAGATGAGGAGAGAACATGGATGTCTAACAGCCATTTGGCGCCGCTTGAACCGCTGTTTTCGGATCAGGCGGGCCGTGAAGTTACCGTGCCGCGTTCGGAGCAATGGGATGTCTGTTCCCGAGGCAGCGGCCGGCCATACCGGATTTTTGTGGCCGTGCCGGCCGAGGAGGCGCCGCCGGCCGGTCATCCGGTCATCTATGTGCTGGACGCGAATTCAACGTTCGGCACGTTAGCGGAGACGGTTCGCGCCCAGTCCCGCGCCAAAGCCAAGACCGGCGTCGATCCCGCCGTCGTCGTCGGCATCGGGTATCCGACCGATGCTCCGTTCGATCCGGCCCGGTTCTATGATTTTACGCTCCCGGTCCAGGCCGAAGAGCTGCCGCCCCATCCGCATGGAGATGCGTGGCCGGAGATGGGCGGAGCCGAAGCATTCAGCCGCTTCATTGAAGAAGAACTGAAGCCGGCCATCGAGCGCAAGTTCAACATCGATCGCGGCAGGCAGGCGATTATCGGCCACTCTCTGGGCGGACTGTGCGTGCTGCAAATGCTGTTCACCCGGCCCGGGGCATTCAAGACCTATATCGCGGGCAGCCCGTCGATTCATTGGAACAGGCCGTTCATCCAGGAAGCGGGAGAGCGCTTCCTGGCCCGCATGCAGCAGGAACATGCCGATATTCAGGTCATGATTGCGGTAGGGGAACGGGAGCAAGGCCATCCCAGCCGCATGACCGAGAATGCGAGGGAGCTGGCCGAACGGCTGGCTGCCGTCTCGTCCTCCGGGGTGCGGACCGCGTTCTATGAATTCGGGGGCGAAGGCCATATTTCGCTGCTTCCCGTCTTGATGAGCCATGCCGCCCGCTATGCATTATCGAGCCCAGGCCAGACGGGCTGAACGATGGGCGGAAGCGAGGGACGGATTCGCCGTCTCAAGCGGAGGGCCGGACCCTCCCCGCTGCCGCAATGAAGCCCCCTATGCCTATTTTCGGCATAGGGGGCTTGCTGTCGGCGGACGGCCGCCGTTCTGCGCGAAGTCGTCCGGCTTCTCCCTTGGGCGCCTAGTATCGCTTGTACATTCCTACCGAGCGAGGGTAGGTGTAATCGAAGCCGAACTGCGCGTACAATTGATCGGCGGGAAGATCCGCAATTAAGCTGACATACGATTGCTTGGGCGCGTTCTCGTCCAGGTAACGGGAAATCTCCGCCATAATCGTCTTTCCCCACCCTTGTCCCTGATGGGATGGCCTTACGCAAATATCGACCACCTGAAAAAAGCAGCCGCCATCTCCGATGATCCGGCCCATGCCAATCAGTTCGCCATTCTGCCGGAGCGTTACCGTGAAGACAGAATTTTGCAGCCCGACGGCGGCTCCCTCCAAGCTTTTGGAACTAAGACCGGCTGCTTTCCGAATGGCAACATACTCTTCCGGGCTGGGAGCCTCATGCAAAATAATCACATTGGACTTCATAATTCCCTCCATTTCCCCTGCGTTGCGGGCGGAGCGATGTTGTCACAGGGATTTATTCATACAGGGCGTCCTTCAGCTTCGTGGACATGCCCGAACGGCTGCGGGCCGCAGCAAGCGCAGACTTGCGAAGCCGTTCATTCTCTCGCGTCAATGCTTCCATCCGGCTCAGCATCTCGTCGAGCAACTGGCGCGCCTCTTCGCTTAATCCGCTCTCCAGAGATTTTTTTCTCTCCGCGAACGCTTGAACGGATGTGTCCTTGCTCATTGATTTTGCCTTCTTTCTTTTCTTCTATACTGGATATCCTTCTATTCTATCACTATTCTATTATAGGGCAGATGAGCGGAAGCCAAAAGAACATAAAAAAGATAACCGTCTTCATCCAATGATTGTGATACAATGATGGATGCCAATTTAATCGAAGAAGGGATCCTGACATCATGAGTAGACGTTACGAGAGCCGATTCCATCGATGCAGTGATGCATCGCTTTCCATTTTGGCGGCGGCAAAGGCGGCCGGACGATGACGGCCCGCACCATCGAAGATGCCATGAATGTGCGCCAGTCGCAAATCCGCCGCATGTATCTGTACATGTTTATGATATTTACGCCGGGAGCGGTGTTTTCCTCGTTCTTTCCGCTATATTATCGCGATATCGGATACACCGACGCGATGTATGGAATGCAGAACGCGATTATGCCGCTTATCGGAGTGGTTGGCAACTATCTGTTCGGGTATGTGAGCGACAAATTCGCCCGGATCAAGCCGTTGATTTTTGGACTGATTCTTGCATTGATAGCCGTACTGTTCTTTGTTTTCCACGTTACGGATCCTTGGACCGTGATGGGGCTGATTTTCCTGTTCCAGTTTCTGTGGGTGCCGTTGATGACCTTGACGGACGGAATGGCGATGCTGGCCTCCCGGAGACTTGGAGACTCCTACGCGGTCATTCGCGGCTTCGGCGCGGCCGGGTTCGCGGTGTCCGCGCTTGTTATAGGCTGGCTGCTCGGCCGGCTGCCGGGGCATGCCGCCATGGGGTGGATTATGATGGCTCTGCTTGCCGCAACCGGCGGGGTGCTGCTGATGATCCGCGATCCCCGGCGTCCGGAAGCGGACGGCCCGGAAGCAGAGGGGGAGGGCGAGGGGCCTTCGCGAACGGAAGCGGCTGACATGTCCCAATTTTGGAAATACGTGTTCACCCGGCGCTTCCTCTTGTTCATTGCGGTGCTCATTACGTACAATATGACTTTAATCTTCAATGATCAATATTTCAGCTTCCTTATCCGGGAATTGAACGGAACGCCTTTCCACATCGGGCTGGGCTGGATGCTGCCGGCGGCTACGGAAGTCATTATCTTCCTGTATTTGGGCCGCGCGGGCAGACAATTCCGCCCGTTGACGATGCTGGCCTGGTCCTCGGTCATTCTCGGCATTCGGGCGCTCGTCATCTATGTGACCGATTGGCTGCCTCTGATTCTGTTCATGCAGGCGGTTCAGGGAATCGGCATTGCGCTCTTCTTCATCTATCTGGCCGAGTACATGATGGACCTGATACCGGATCGGTTCCGGGCCAGCGGGCAGGCGGTAATGCAGGTGGCGCTCAGCATTGGCGCGACGATGACGGGCAGCATTATCGGGGCGTACATCTATAGCCAATGGGGCAATAAAGCGCTGTTCCTCGTGATGGGAGCGGTGCTGGCGATCGCGGCAGGCGGCTTCGCCGCGGCGGATCGGCTGGAACGGCGGAGGGAACGGACAGAATCGGCCTCCGTCTAACATCTGACTAACATAACAACGGAAGTCTGGGCATTCAGCCTGGGCTTCCGTTTTTTATGCATCACCAAGATTTTTGTTTGAAAAGGTACCTTGCAATATACAGTAGCATATGTTACGATGTACTCAGCTTAAGAGATGTGCTCAAATTCGTTGGAATCCATATTGGCGTCGAGGGGAGGTTGGCTAGGGCGTGAATACGCAATTCAAGAAAGGCGTGCTCGAATTGTGCGTCCTCGTTCTCACTTATGAGAAGGATCGTTACGGCTATGAATTGGTGAACCGGATCTCGGAGAAATTTCAGGTCGCGGAAGGCACGATGTATCCTTTGCTGCGCCGCTTGACTCAGGAAGGGCATTGCTCGACGTACTTGAAGGAATCATCGGAAGGTCCGCCCCGCAAGTACTATAAGCTCACCGATTCGGGAGAGGCGTATATGCGGGATATGGTGAAGGAGTGGACTTTGTTTTCGCAGGGCGTAGACGAGATTATCAAGGAGGTTATGAATGGTGAGCGAGCGTAAACAGCAGTTTTTGACCCGGCTGGAGCAATTGCTGGGAGCGGTTCCCGAGGCGGAGCGCCGGGAGATTATGTCCGATTTCGAGTCGCATTTTCAGGAGGCCCACGAGGCGGGGAGATCGGAGGAAGAGATATTTCGCTCGCTGGGAAGCGAGCAGGCGATTGCCCGCGAGATACTGGCCCAATATGGATTGGATCTCCCGAGCGTTCAGGAGCCGCCTGGGGCCCGAGAGGAAGCGGAACCGAATGCCAATCCGGATCGCAGCGCTGCCGCGCATCACGCATCTGCCGGTCCGTTCGGCTCCGGAACCGGTTCACCGCTGCGGGTTATCCGGCTGGAGACGGATGTTGTCGATGTTCATCTAGACACTCATGACGGCCAAGACATAACTTATCATTTTGATTCATTTGACGCGGGGCAATTTGATGTGCGGGAAACGAGAGAAGGAGATGCTTACCGCCTGACCGTCCAGCTTCGGCGCAGCGGAATGAAGCGCTTCTTTTCTCCGGTAAGCGGAGATCTTCATGTTCAAATCCCGGCTTCGTTCGGGGGAACGGTGGAACTGGCCATCGTATCCGGCGACGCAGAGATACGGCAGATTCGGGCAGAGCGCCTTGATGCGGAGCTGAAATCAGGCGATCTCACGATTGTTGACAGCTCATGCGGGCATGTGACGGCACGGATGAAATCGGGCGATGCCGAGCTTCATGATTGCACATGCGGCAAGGCTGATCTGCATACGTTATCGGGCGATGTGACGATTTTTGATCTCCGGGCAGACGAGTTCGCGCTGAAGGCGGCCTCCGGCGATATTGAACTGCATCGGTTGGAGGCTCAAACGCTGCGTGCCGAGCTGCTGTCCGGCGATATGCATATCGTTGACGGCAGAGGCGGCACCTGGAAATTTACCGCCGCGTCCGGCGATTTGAAGCTGTCGTCCATTGCCGCGGACGTTCACATTGATGTAGCTTCCGGCAGCATCTCGACGAAGAATGTCCGTGGTTCACTGAACGTTCTGGCCAAGAGCGGGGAAGTCGAATGCGAGCTGGCTTCCGGAACGAGCCGAGCTGTCATCGAGAATATGGCAGGGAATGTGTCGCTTATGGTTCCTTCCGGCATGCAGGCGCTGGAGCTGGAGGCGTCCACCGTGCTTGGAGCGGTGTCGGTCCGTCTTCCTCAATTCCCGGAGGGTCATGCCCAGACCAGCCGTTTCCGCGGTCAGCTTGGGGAGAACGGTCCCAAAGTTCAATTGGCGACGAAGGTTGGCTCGATTTCCGTAACATCGATATGAATCAGCAGAAGGAGGACGAAGAGAAAGTGGACTATTTCAGCTCATACAAACAAATGGAGCAGCTGCAGAGGGAAGCGGTTCGAGAGGCGGAGCAGAGCCGCTTGTGGCGAATCTTTATGGCGAAGAGGCTGACCGGCGAAGAACTAAGGGAGAGAGCGCTCCATGTTCTGAATGACTTGCTGAATTCGGAACTCGACGACGTCAGGCTGCGCGCGGCGGAGATTATTATGAACGGCTGCCGCCGGCGCCGGTGGTTCGCGTTAAGATATTAATATCGTCCGATAGATCTAAGGCCGATTCTTCCCTTGCGGGGCAGGAACCGGCCTTTATTTTATGCCAACGTAACGGCCAGCAGATACAGATTGAGCACGGCGATGATGGTTCCGGCAATCCACGCAAGCGCCTGCATCCAGCGAGGACTGGCGAAGGGGCCCATCTTGCGTGGGTCTCCGGTAAAGCGAAGAAGCGGAAAAACGGCGAACGACAATTGCAGAGACAAGATGACCTGGCTGAGAATCAGCAGCTCGCCGGTGCTCTTCTCCCCGTAGATGGAGATGACCGCTATCGCGGGAATAATCGCGATCAGCCGTGTAATGAGGCGCCGGACCCACGGTTTCAAGCGAATGTTCAGGAAGCCCTCCATCACGATCTGTCCGGCAAGCGTGCCCGTCAAGGTCGAATTCTGGCCGGAGGCGAGCAGGGCGACGGCGAACAGGATGCTGGCCATCCCCGTGCCCAGGAGCGGCGCCAGCATTTGATACGCATCTTCAATCTCCGCGATCTCGGTATGTCCGGTGCGGTAGAAGGTCGAAGCGGCCAGCATGAGAATCGCGGCGTTCACGAACATAGCCAGCATCAAGGCGATGGTCGAATCGAGCGTGGCGAAGCGGATCGCCTGCTTCTTGCCGGCAAGCGAGTCTTCGAAGTTGCGCGTCTGCACGATCGAGGAATGCAGGTACAGATTATGGGGCATGACCGTCGCTCCCAAAATGCCAAGGGCGATATATAGCATCTCCGGATTCCGGATAATTTCCGGGCTCGGAATGAACCCCTGCGCGACTTCCCGAATATCCGGCCGGGAGAGGAACAGCTCGACGCCGAAACAGGCCAAAATAATCAGAAATAGCGCGACGACGATGGATTCGATGTAGCGGAAGCCTTTGTGCTGGAGCATCAAGACGATAAATATATCGAGAGAGGTAATGATGACCCCGATCAACAGCGGCAGGCCGAACAGCAGCTTAAGCGCGATCGCGGAGCCGATGATTTCGGCCAGATCGCAGGCGGCTATGGCCAACTCGCATAATACCCACAGGACGAAATTCACCGGCTTGCTGTAATGATCATGGCAAGCCTGGGCCAGATCCCGTCCGGTCGCGATGCCGAGCCGGGCGGACAGGGATTGCAGCAGCACCGCCATCAGATTGGAGAGCAGCACGACGGACAGCAGCGTATAATTGAAGCGGGAGCCTCCCGCAATATCGGTCGCCCAATTGCCAGGATCCATATAGCCGACGGCGACCATATACCCGGGCCCGACAAACGCTAAAAATTTGCGGAACCGGGATCCTTTTGCCGGCACGGGCATCGATTTATAGGATTCGGCCAGCGTTGGCTCCGTTCGCTCATGGCGCCAGCCGCTGCCGGAGGATTTCGTTCTCTTGCCCATCTCGGCTCCCCCTTCTTTCCTTCCTTTCTTCCCTTTGCGCAGCCAGACTGCACGGCTTCCTGTTTCCCGTCATATTATAGGATATTATTACCCTGCCCGGCCGCATTGTATCAAGGCAGCATTTTTCCGGATGGTTAGGATTCACATTTTGACAAAAGAGTACTATAATAAAAATTGAAGTAATTACTCTCTTCAAAAAAAATAGCCCCAGTGAAAACTAATCTCATTCTCAATACCATGCTGTTCCCTGATAGGGAACAGCATGTCGCATTTTTAGGGGAATAACAACGATAGTCATTATCAGTGAAGAGGGTGTGTTACGAATGAAAAGCAACAGCAAGCAATCATTTACGGAATGGATGGATAAATACGGCGAGGCGCTGGCTGCGGCCGGAAGCGCCTGCTTTATCGCTTTGGCGTTTATCGCCGGCTATGTCTCGGAGACGCTGGCAATCGCGTTTTTTGCGCTCTCCTATGTGATGGGAGGCTGGCTGAAGCTGAAGGATGGGCTGGTTACGCTCATCCGGGACAAGGATCTGGATGTCAATCTGTTGATGATCGCCGCGGCCTTGGGCGCCGCCAGCATCGGGTACTGGTCGGAAGGCGCGATTCTCATCTTCATCTTCGCCTTGAGCGGGGCGCTGGAGACGTTCACGATGAACCGGAGCTCGCGCGACATTTCGGCCCTGATGGAATTGAAGCCGGAGCAAGCGATCGTGCTCCGGGACGGGCAGGAAGTTATCGTTCCGGTGGAGCGGCTGCAAGTCGGCGAGACGGTATTGGTCAAGCCGGGAGAGCGCATTCCGGCGGACGGGCTCGTGCAGGAAGGAAGCTCGGCCGTCGATCAAGCTTCGATTACCGGGGAGAGCGTGCCGGTTGACAAAGGCCCCGGCGATGAAGTATTCGCAGGCACGGTGAACGGCCAAGGCGCGCTCTATATGGAAGTAACTCAATCCAGCGAATCGTCGCTGTTTTCCAAGATTATTCGGCTCGTCCAGGAAGCGCAGAGCGAGATGCCGAAGTCGCAGCGCTTCATTGAGAAGTTCGAGCGGATTTATGCGCGGGTCATTATTCTGGTTACGCTCCTGCTGATCTTCCTTCCGCCGCTTCTTCTCGGCGAGACATGGGAGGCTGCGTTCTACCGGTCGATGGTGTTCCTCGTCGTGGCCTCCCCTTGCGCCCTCGTCGCGTCCATTATGCCGGCCACCTTGTCGGCCATCTCGAACAGCGCCCGCAAAGGCTTGCTGTTCAAGGGCGGCGCTTATCTCGATCATATCTCGCGGGTGAGGGTGATCGCGTTCGACAAGACCGGAACGTTGACGCAGGGCCGATTGACGGTAACCGACGTGGAACCGCGCGGCGGCCTGCAGGCCCCGGAGCTGCTTCAGGCGGCGGCGGCGCTGGAGACGCTGTCGACCCATCCGATCGCCAAAGCGATCGTTCTGGAAGCGGAGCGCGCTCGGCCGAACGGCAGCGGAGCCGCATGGGCGCGGCCGGCGGATTTCCAAGCCCGGTCGGGACTTGGAATCGAGGCAGAGATGGAAGGCGCGCGCTGGCGCATTGGCAAGCCGTCCTTTATTTTGAACGGGGCCGATGCGGAGGTTCTCGCCCGGACCGCCGAGCTTCAGAGCGAAGGCAAGACCGTCATTGCGGTCGAGCGGGACGGCGCTGTCGTCGGCTTGATTGCGCTCCAGGATCGGATTCGCCCGGAGACGCCTGCCATTGTCCGTCAATTGAAGCGTAGCGGCATTCAGGTGGCGATGCTTACGGGGGATCAGGAGCGAACGGCGCAGGCCATTGCGGCCGAGGCCGGAATCGGCCTCGTCTTTGCCGAATTGATGCCTGAGGACAAACTGACGATTGTCAAAAAGCTGAGGTCGGAGTATGGAGCGGTAGCGATGGTGGGGGACGGCGTCAACGATGCGCCCGCGCTTGCCGCGGCCAGTGTCGGCATTGCGATGGGGGCCGCGGGCAGCGATGCGGCGCTGGAGACCGCCGACTTGGTGCTGATGAATGATGATCTGGGCAATATCGAGCACGCCATTTCGCTCGGCAGACGCACCCAGACCATCGTCAAGCAGAATATTATTTTTGCCGGCGCCGTAATCGTGGCCCTCATCTCTGCCAACTTCTTGTTCGGAATACCGCTTCCGTTAGGCGTCGTCGGGCATGAAGGCAGCACCATCCTCGTCATCCTGAACGGATTGCGCCTGCTTCGATCGTAACATTTATTTATCTGCAATGATTCGATTCCTATCCATATGATGAAAGCGATAATTTCACATAGCATAGAATCAGCAAGACGAAGAGCCGGAGATGCATTAGCAGACTCCGGCTTATTTGCGCCTCCCCCAAATTGGGTATCCTAGTATTGTAGTCGGACCATACGGTGTCAGCGGAGGTGAAAAACATTGTGGACAACCGACACGATTATCTTTCTGCTTGGCATTTTGCTGCTGGCCGGAGTCGTCAGCGCCAAGTTTTCGAATCGCTTTAACGTTCCTTCGCTCGTGCTGTTCATCGCTGTCGGCATGATCATGAACCGGTTCATCTACTTCGATAATACGAAGCTGACGCAGTTATTCGGAATATTGGCGCTGATTGTGATTCTGTTCGAAGGGGGGATGCAGACAAGCTGGAAGCAAATGCGGCCCGTGGTCGGCGCAGCCGTCTCGCTTGCTACGCTCGGCGTTGCCGTAACCGCCTTGGTGTTCGGCCTGTGCGCGGCCTATATTCTCGATATCTCCTGGAAGGAAGGTTTGCTCATCGGCGCGATTGTCGGCTCCACCGACGCGGCGGCCGTGTTTGCGGTCATGGGGAGCCAGCGGGTCAAGCGCAAGCTGTCCTCGACATTGGAGGCGGAGTCGGGCACGAACGACCCAATGGCGGTATTTCTCACTGTGTCATTAATTGAGTGGATCCAGACGCCGAATGCGAATCTGTTCTACATGTTTTTGTCATTCCTGTGGGAAATGGGATTCGGACTCTTATTCGGGCTGGGCGTTGGCTGGTTGGCGATACAGCTCGTCAACCGGATTCATCTGGACACCTCCGGACTGTATCCGGTGCTCTCGATCGGACTGGCTATCGTGACGTACAGCGGAGCCGCGATGCTGCACGGCAGCGGGTTCCTGGCCGTCTACGTCATGGCGCTGGTGCTGGGCAACGCCGATTTGCAATACCGCTTCACGATTACCCGCTTCAATGAAGGCTTCGCCTGGATGATGCAGATTTTGATGTTCATTCTGCTAGGGCTTCTCGTCTTTCCCGGGGAACTGGTTGAAGTGATGTGGCAGGCGATCCTGCTGTCGCTGATTTTGATGCTGATCGCGCGTCCGCTGGGGGTGGCGGCGAGCTTGCTGTTCGGGCGCTTCTCGCTGCGCGAGCAGACGCTGATTGCCTGGGCGGGATTGAAAGGCGCCGTGCCCATTGTGCTCGCCACCTACCCGATGATCGCGGGGCTGGAGCAGGGGCAATTGTTCTTCAATGTCATCTTCTTTATCGTCCTGACCTCGGCGTTGGTGCAGGGAGCGACCATTTCTCCTCTGGCGAGGAGGCTGGGGTTGGCCGGGGATCCGTCTGCGGGAATATCGCAAGGGCTCGAATTGGTCTCGGTCGGGAAGACGAATCTGGATATGGTCAAAAAGTCAATTGAACCGGGAACCTGTGTCGAGAACGTCACCCTGGAGCAACTGGGGCTGCCGGAAGATACGCTGATCACCGCCATCGTGCGCGGGGAAGAAATGCTGGCCCCCCGGGGGCATACCCGCTTGCAGGCCGGCGACGTCGCTTATGTGCTCGTGGCCAAAAAAAACCTGGATACGGTGCGCAGCATGTTCACCGAGCCGGTCAAGGAGGGATACTGCTCCGGCCCGAACCGGGAAGCGGACGGAGAGGCGCCATAGTACGAGAGGATATACGTCATGCATCGACAAAAAACAACTATAGACCGATATCTGCGTCAAGCTCGTAGGTATGCGGTCTTTTTTTTGGGTAAAATTCCATGGGCGTGCTACATTCTCAGAGAAATTTTCCCTGATCCTATTGTGAAATAGGACCTACGATCCGATACTTATATTATGTGCCCTTATTTACCATGACAGTGCTTTGCGCAGCCGGACGGCAACCTGCGGAACTGCATGCGGCATGAACAGGCGGCCGCTAGCCATATGGTTCGCAAGCACCATAGTCGCAGAGCTTGTCTCGAATGAATATCTGAATATCGCCACGAACGGAGATAGCGCTATCGCCGTATTCGCAGCTAAGAACGCAACTGTGACAAGGAGATGAAACAATTGAAGGAGAAGCAACAGAAAAACAAAAAGAGGACATCAGGGCAAAAAGCGCCCCAAGCAAAAGCGGAACAGCGGAAAGAGCGCGCTTTTGTGAATTCGGTGAAACAGACGGTGAAGATGGTCTCGTCCTCCGTGTTCAAAAGTCCGGCCCGATCGGTCGGGGCGAAGCTCTTCCTGGTGTTCGTAATCAGCATTATTGTGTTCGTCTTCGCCGTCGGGATGTTCTCTTACTCGGTAGCGAAGAATGCGATCGAAGATCGCTCGGCGGAATCCAGCTACCAGACGATGATTCAAGCATCCCAGAAGTTGGACATGCAGCTTACGCAGTTCAACAATATGACGATGCAGATTATGTTCGATCCGAACTTGAAGACTCAGGTGGCGAAGCTGAAAGGCCTCAAGGATGGCACTTATGATATGATCCAGGCGATTGACAGCATCTCGAAGACGCTGCAGACCTTCAGCATGAGCAATGATCAGATCGAAAATATATATTTGATTCCGAAGGAAAAGACCGATCTGGTGATCGCCGCCATGGGCGTCCGCCGCGGTCTTGACAAAGTGTGGGAAGCCGATTGGTTCCAGGAGGCGAAGAGCAGCAGCGGACAATCGGTATGGGTCAGCACGCAACTGGGCGGTCTGAGCGATGCCGCGGAGCCGACATTCGGGATTGCGAGACCGATGCGGGATCTGAACTCGGGCGAGGCGAACTTTATTATTTATTTGGAAATCAAGCAGCGCACGCTGAAAAATTCGTTGCGGGACATTCATATCGGCGACGGCTCCAGCATTCAAATTTTGAATCCGAGCGGGCAGTATATTTATGCTCCGGACGATAAGCTGCTGACTCAGGCCGCTGCCGAATGGCTTCAGCCGGTCAAGGAAGAAGGGCAGAAGAAGCTCAGCGGAAGCTCCATCGTATATTCCGATCAGGACGGCAAGATGATGCTCGTCTATGATCAGATTAAGGTGAATGGCTGGACGCTTGTCGGAGCCGTGCCGGTGACGGAGTTGACCAAGGACGCCGGCGCGATTCTCCTGGTTACGTTCTTGTCTATGGGCGGGGCGGCCCTGCTGGCCATTATTCTCGGGGGATTAGTCATTCAATGGGTAGCGACGCCAATGGTAAGGCTGCTCGCTCTGATGAATGAAGGGGCGCAAGGCAATCTGGCCGTTCGGGCGACCGTGAAGACCAAAGACGAAATCGGGCAGCTGTCTGCCGGCTTCAATACGATGATGGAGCAGATTACGTCGCTCGTTCAGAGCACCGAGGCGAGCGCGCGCTCCGTATTGGACACGGCGGAATCCCTGTCGGAAGCTTCCCGTTCGACCGCGATCTCGGCGAAAGAGATTGCCGTGGCGACGGAAGAGATCGCCAAGGGCGCGACCTCGCTGGCTGTCGAGGCCGAGCGCGGGCATGACTTGACCCATAATATGGCTTCGCACATGAAGCATGTCATCGATGCGAATGTGCAGATGGATACCTCCGCTCAAGCGGTTGCCCAGTCCAGCGAATTGGGAGCATCCAACATGAATTCGCTCTTGACCAGAACGGAATCGACAGGAGAAATGATGCGTTCGCTGGCGGAGCGGATCAAGCAATTAAGCGAGAGCACGCGGTCGATTCGCAAAGTATTGGAAATGATCCATAACATGACGAAGCAGACGAATATTTTGTCTCTGAACGCGACTATCGAAGCGGCGCGGGCGGGAGCCGCCGGCAAAGGCTTCATGGTGGTGGCCGACGAGATTCGGAACCTCGCGGATCAATCGCGGCAATCGATCGATGTCGTCGGGCAGATTACGGAGCGGATCGAGACGGAGATTACCGAGACGGTAGCGGCGCTGTCCGCCGCGTTCCCGATATTCCAGAAGCAAGCCGAAGCGGTGCAGGAGACGGATGCCATTTTCGGCACGGTTCAACAGCAGATGGGCGGCATGATCGAGCATCTCGGCAATGTCACCGGTTCGATCGACCGCCTGAACGAGGCGCAGTCGATTCTCGTCGAAGCAATGAGCAACGTAAGCGCGGTTGCGGAAGAAGCCTCGGCTACTTCGGAAGAGGTGGCGTCGCTCAGCACCGAGCAATTGAACATTTCCAACCGCTTGGTCGAGCTGTCCCAGCAGTTGGAGGAGGTATCCACCAACCTGAAGGATACGCTGTCCCAGTTCAAATACTAAGTGGACAGGCAGGTGCCGTGCGCACTTGCAGCATGCCCGCATTCTTGCAGCCAGGATGCGGGCATCCAAAAAAGCCGGTTGCAACGGCAGCAAGATTATGGTATGTTAGGAATAACTTCACACGAACGTTGGTACGGAAGCACCGTCATCAAGCAGATGGGACATGCAGCGCATGTCCTGCTTGATGGCGGTGCTTTTTGCGTTTTGCGAATCCGTGCCGGAAGAGGAGGGGAAGAGAGATGAAGGCTTGGGATATTGTCGCCGTTCATCCGCACAAGCGAATGCTCGATGCATGGACCGAATATTGGAAGCTGTCCGATTATGCGGAACAGCTTCAACTCCGGGTGTTCACTCAGGCGGACACGCTCCGCCGTTACCTGGGATTGAAGCCGGGCATCCATATGATCGTCGCCGATCCGGAAGTGCTGCGGGAGATGAACGGGGAGGAGTTGGATGGAATCTTGATTACGGCATTGTCGGCGGAGGAGCGGCTTGATGCATTGCCGTTCGTCTGTGCGTCAGAGAGTCCGTATCAGCCGCTTCCGCAGTTGTTCCAATCCTTGATTGAACGCTGCCGGGCGGAATACGGGGGCGCTGCCTTCCGGGCGGACAGCCGCTCCTGCATGCTGCTCGGGGTCAGCTCGCTGGGAGGGGCCGGCAAGACGACGGCAGCCCTTCATCTCGCCCGCCATGCGGCAGCCAAGGGGAAGCGAGTCATGCTGTTGAATGTTGACCCGGTGCAGGAATATGCGCTTCTGCATGCTTCGCCGGTGCTTGCGTCGCTCACTCCGTTGGCGCGGCTTTTGTATTACCTGCGGAAGGAACCGGCGGGAGACCCCCTGGAGCTGGAACCGTATATCCTTAGCGTTCCTGATATGGAAGGCGCGGAGATATTCGCTCCAGCCGATTGGATGAAGGAATGGGAAGGGATTGACGGGCCGCTCATGCGAAGGCTGCTCCGGCTGCTTCGGCGGAGCGGGCGGTACGACCTCGTTATTGCGGAGGGAGGGTTCTCCCAACCGGCGTTCGCTCCCCTGTGGGAAGATGCGGATGGAATCATCTGGCTGCTGCAGGATGATTTGCCGCATGTGCACAAGACGGACCTTCTGTTCCGGCAATGGGAACGCTCCGCCGATGCGGCGGTCCGCGCCCGGATTCGCAAACTTGCGCTGCTCGTAAACCGCTATATGGGCATGATGGCGAACCGCTGGATGCACCGAGATGCGCCGGTTACCGGTTATTTGCCCTATATTCCGGGCTGGAAGCAGATGCACCGCATCGATCAGTGGCTGAAGTCGGCCGTCTATCAATCTGCCATCGCCGAGTGGGCCGACCGTCAGCTTCTTCATGGGCCGCCGTCCGGAAGGGGAGTCTCATGAACGAGCGCGCGGCAGTTCCTTCCGTTCCGGAAGCGATGGATGAAGCGTATGCCTGGACCCGGCAACGCGTTCGCGACAGCCTGGAATGGGGCGACCCGATTCCGGATGAAGCGCTCAAGGGGAGAATTGAGCAGACGCTGTTCTCCAGCCCCCAAGCAGGGCAGTTCACGTCGGAAGCCTTGGAGCAGATCGTCAAGCGGGTCTATTATTCGTTCCGCGGCCTGGACGCTCTCCAGCCGTTGGTCGACGATCCGGACATTACGGAGATTATGATCAACAGTTATCGGGAGTGCTTCATCGAGCGCAAGGGGCGGGTCGAACGGATGGAGATTGGCTTTGAGAACGAGCAGAAGCTGGAGGATGTCATCCAGGCGGTCGTGTCCCAAGTGAACCGGGTTGTCAATGAATCGTCCCCGATCGTGGATGCCCGGCTTCCCGACGGCTCGCGGGTGCATGTTGTCCTGCCGCCGATCGCCCTCCAGGGGCCGACGGTCACGATTCGCAAATTCCCGGCCGAGCCGATGAAGATGGACGCCCTGATCCGGTTGGGCGCGGTGAACGAGGAGGCCGTTTTGCTTCTGCAGACGCTGGTCGCCGCCAGGTTCAATATTTTTATCAGCGGGGGGACTGGATCGGGCAAGACGACATTTCTGAATGCATTGTCGCAGTATATTCCTCCCCGGGAACGAGTCATTACGATCGAGGATGCGGCCGAACTCCAGATTCGCACCGTTCCGAATCTGGTGTCGCTGGAGACACGCAATCCCAATACGGAAGGAAAGGGGGCCGTCTCGATGCGGGATTTGATCCGTGCCTCGCTGCGGATGCGACCGGACCGCATCATCGTCGGGGAAGTTCGGGGGCCGGAGGCGCTCGATATGCTGCAGGCGATGAATACCGGCCATGACGGATCCTTGTCCACAGGCCATAGCAACGGACCCGCCGATATGCTCAGCCGCCTGGAGACGATGGTGCTGAGCGGCGCGAATCTTCCCGTCGAGGTCGTGCGGCGGCAGATCGCCTCAGCCATCGATATTATCGTGCATCTGGCCCGTCTTCGCGACGGCTCGCGCAAGGTGATGGAGATTTCGGAGGTTATCGGCATGCATGACGGGGAGGTTCGCCTCGCGCCCTTGTTCCGGTTCGAGGAGTCCCGCACTGAAGAAGGGCATGTGGCCGGGCGCCTTGCCCCGCATCATATGCTTCGGAACCGGCGCAAGCTGGCGATGGCCGGGCTGCGGCTCCCGTGGGACAAGGAGGTGAATACCGATGAGGAAGCAGCCGGAGACGGCGGAACAGCGGCTGCCGCAATACAGCGAGTATAGGTTGAACCCCGGGGAGAAAATTGCGGCCCTGAGTACAGGAGCCGCTGTCATGGCCGCCGTCGGTTACTTGTTCTATCAGCATTGGCTGGGGATGCTCCTGTTGGCTGCCGCCGGAATGCGCTATACCCGCATTCGCCGCCAAGCGCTGCTCGCGCGCAAGCGGACCCGGCTTGCACAGCAGTTCAAGCAAGCACTTTATTCCTTATCCTCGTCGTTGTCAGCCGGACGCTCTATGGAGAATGCGTTCCGCGAGGCGATAGCCGATTTGAAGCTGCTCTACCCGGGAACCGAGGTGGAGATGGAGCGAGAGTTGCGAATTATTGCGATGCGGATGGAAAATGGGGAACCGATCGAGCAGGCGGTAATGGATTTGAGCCGCCGGGCCGCCCAGGAGGATATATCGAATTTCGCCGACGTGCTGGTCACCTGCAAGCGGACGGGAGGAGATTTGATCGAGGTCGTGCGGAGAACGTCTTCCGTCATTGGCGAGAAGATGGATATTAAGCAGGAGATTGACGTTCTTGTCGCCCAGAAGCGGTTGGAGATGAAAGTGATGATGGCCGCTCCGTTCCTGTTTTTGGCCTTTCTTAATCTCGCTTCCCCGGATTTCATGGCGGC
This sequence comes from Paenibacillus dendritiformis, assembly GCF_021654795.1. Classification (NCBI taxonomy): domain Bacteria; kingdom Bacillati; phylum Bacillota; class Bacilli; order Caryophanales; family Paenibacillaceae; genus Paenibacillus; species Paenibacillus dendritiformis. The sequence continues at coordinate 5,068,373 of NZ_AP025344.1, read as the reverse complement.
GCTGTATGAAGGCGTCGGCCGCGTTATCGCCACGGCGGCGCTGCTGCTTCTGCTGCTTGGCGCGTGGTTGATTCGCAAGCTGATGGATATCCGCGTGTAGCGCGCTGGTTACATCATTTTTTTGGATGAGGTGATGGGGACATGATGCTGCCGCCATGGATATGGGCTTGCGGATCCGCCTTACTGCTTCTCCTGTTCCTGCTGCTCAATCATAGGAATCAGCCGCGTTACGGGACGCTGCTGGCCGGCATAAATCCCCGGATCAAGACGGTCCGCTGGCTCGCGGCGCCGCTGCGCTGGCTGGAGAGGGTCCAACCGGTTCTCGATACGCATCCGGCTCTGTCTCCGGTTCGCCAAGCGTTGATGCAGATCCACGGCCCGGCCCGGAGCCATACGATGTACCGGGTGCTGCTGGCCGAGCTGGCGTTGTACCTGTATACGGGCCTCTGCGGGACTTTGCTGCTGCCGGCGCTGACGGACGGGAGCGTGACGAATCTGGTTGGCGGCATGCTGGTTGCCTTCGTTCTGCCGCTGGCCAAGGTGAAGGACACGCTGAACCGGGCGGAGCGGAAAAAGCAGGACCTCCAATTGGAGCTGCCGGAGCTGATCGGCAAGCTGACCTTGCTCGTGCAGGCGGGAGAGACGGTGCCGAAGGCGCTGGCCATCTGCACCGATCGTAAGCGGGAGGAATGGAGCCACCCGCTTTACGCTGAGCTTGCCAGGATGCAGCAGGATGTGCATAACGGGTATTCGTTCGCGCAGGCAATGGAGCAATTCGCGAAGCGATGTTCTCTTCCGGAGGTTTCGATGTTCGTTACGACGGTGCTGATCAATCAGCGCAGGGGCGGAGATACATTCGTGCTGGCGATGCAGGATGTCGGCCGGCAGCTGTGGGAGAAGCGCAAGGCGGTGGCCCGCCGGAGAGGGGAGGAAGCGTCGGCGAAGCTGGTCTTTCCGATGATGTTGATGTTCCTGGTCATCCTGGGCATCGTGGGCGCTCCCGCCCTGCTTTTGATGAAGTAGGAGATGAAGCGGCGAAATAATCAAGAAAAAATAATTCAGGAAACACTCAGGAAAATAATCACAAAGAAAATGGGATCGGAAAGAAGGAAGCGGACATGGACAAAGACTTACTGTTTTTTAAACGGCTGTGGAAAGAGGAAGACGGGCTCGGCATGGTGGAGATTGTCATTATTATCGCGGTGATCGTGGTGTTGGCGCTTGTCTTTAGAGAGCAAATTACGGCGTTCCTGGAAAACTTGATCTCCAGAGCGACAAAGGAAACAGACAAGATTTTTAAATAGAAGCCGCTTTGAAAGGAGGATGTGGCTTGAGCCCAAAGCTGCGGCGTTGGCTGCGTTCCGTTCAGGAGGAAGAAGGCTCGATGATGTTGGAAGCTTCGCTTGTCTTTCCCGTCATTTTCTACTGTACGCTGGCGATCCTGTTCTTCGCCATCCTCATCTATCAGACGGTGCTGAGTTCGCATGCCGCGTCACTGGCCGTGGAACGGACGGCAGCCTTCTGGGACAACAGCCACAGGGAGGCGGTGACCGGCGCTTTTGAAGCAGGGCAGCAGGATGGATTGTATTGGCGCCTGAATGACGATCGGATATTGGACAAAGTACTCGGGATAGGCTTCGGCGGGGAGAACCATATGGTAAAGCTTCCTGCCGGCGCTGCCGGCGCCTCTCTGCCCGAACGGAAGCTGATACGGACCGCCAGACTCGTGCCTGATGCCTTTCGCGGGAAGATGATCTACGAGAATGGCCTGCTGGACCGCAGAATTACCGCGGTTGTGGACAAGCCCTTCCATCAGGCGATGTTCCGGAACATTGCGGGAAGAGAGATCTCGAACGAGGGACAGGCCGTATCGGCCGTAGTGGAGCCGGCAGAATTCATCCGCACAGTGGAGTTCGCGCGGTATATGGCAGCGAAGCTGAAGGAATGGAAGGGACAAGGCGTCCCAATAGAGGAAGCGGAAGGCATCTTGAAGCAAGCGGCTGGACAGACTTCGGAACCGGCATCTTGAGCAGAGGGGAGTGCTGCCTGTGAAGCGCAATCGGCTGAACCGATTGGCGAAGCGGATTTTTATGGCAAAGGACGGATCGGTGTCGATATTGCTTGTGTTTATTGTGGCTGTCATGTTCTTGTTTACTGCAGTGTTCATTGATTATGCCCGCATCGCGGCGGCCGAATGGCGGACCGAGGCGCTGGCCCGTGCAGGCATCCGCTCCGTCATGTCCGCTTATGAGCCCGCTCTGCAAGAGAGATATCAATTATTCGCATACGGAGCGACCGATCCGGCTCAAATCCTGGAGGATGTCATGCAGGAGCAAAATCTGCTGCGCTCGACAGGCGTATTTCCATGGGTTCCTCTGCTGTTGGATAGTCATTCGACATTGGTTACCCGCCCGCTTGCGGACTATGACGAGATGGAACGCCAGATTTTGGAGGAGATGAAATATAAAGCGCCGTTGCAGTTTGTGTTCGAGCTGTCCGGCAAGCTGAAGCCGATGTCGGGAGCGTTGAAGGAAGCGGCCCAGACGACGGAGCTGCTCGCCAAGCTGCAGAAGCTGGTTGATCGGAGGGACAAGGAGCTGTCGGCTGTCTTGAAGCTGCAGAAAAAATCCCGCGATGCGCTGGACCGCTCGGGGATCGGCAAGAGAATCGCGGGTAATAGGAACGAGATAATAGAGGATCGTGCCGTTGGCCCGATTCGAACGGCAGCCGATATTGCAGCCCAGTATGCCGATTACGCAGAGAAGAAGCGCCAAGATGACCGCAGGGGAGAAGATGAGGGGCCGCAGTATCGGTACGATACGGATCGTTACGAGAAGGATTCGCGCGAGCATGCATGGCGACTGCGGCGTGCCGTCACCCTGCATAGCGGGAATCATGAGCGTTGGCTCCGCGAGGCCATACCGCATCTGAAGGAAGCCAAGGCGCTGAACGAAGAGATGAAGCGGGTTATCGCAGAGGTGCGCTCCAGCCGACACTATGCCGGATATGACAGGATAGGCCAGTCGGATATTCCGGGCGGGGGAACGATGGATAACGGCAAGCAGGTTGAAGATGCCATCAAGGAAATCAATGCTTCCGCCGAGCAAGTGGTTATCCCTGACTTTTTCTTCGAGGAATGGAGCGGAGAAATCGATCGCCAGCAAGCGGCCATGTCGCAGCTCGATCACGCCGCTTCCGCATTCCAGCAATTAGCGGAAAGCTTATCCGCATACACCATCTCCGCTTATACATTGAAGAATGAGGCGAGACAGCTGTTCGAGGCTTACGACACGTATGACTCTGAGTTTATCCGGCCGGCCGGCAGCTATATTGAACGGAGAGAGGTGGCAATGACCAAGCATCAAGGAAAGGACAAGGACCGCAAACGGTTAGAGCAGGAAGCGGACAAGGAACTGAAAAAAGCGAAAAACTTGCTCTCTTCGCTGTCTGGGCTGAAAACCAAGTTGCGGGAGCACCAGGCTGCTTTCGATGAGATTCGCAGCAAGGCGGATGCGATTGATGCCTATAACCAATCAGCGTCCGAGATGCCTGTGGAACGAACGGTCGGAGACGATGCCGTCGAGGAGAGCAGGCAGTCCATGGATTCCGTCACCGCGCTGTATGATCAAGCGGCAGACGGCTTAGTATCGCTGCGCGATCGTCTGTACCGGAACGAATATGCCTATACGTATTTCACCTCCTATGATCCGCTGCAATTGAAATCATTGCTGGAGGCAGAGGATGCGGGTGAGGAGGTCGTGAAATCGTTGGGGATTGGCAACCAGGAGCTGGAGTATATTGTGTACGGCTTTCACAACCCGGTCGGCAATATTGCGGCCGCCTATGGCGAGATTTTTTCGATGCGGCTCGCCGTACGCACGATGGAAGGATTGGTGGAATTCGGCAAGCTCGGACATCCGCTGCTTGTTTTGGCTTCAGCGATTCTGTACGGCATTCAGCAAGCGATTCAGGATATGCTGCAGCTCATTGCGAAGAATGAGATTCCGATTTCGCGTTATTTACCGTCGGTGAAGCTGACCTATGCCGATCATCTTCGCCTGTTCATGCTGGCTCATGGAAGCCGGGAGGGAATGTTGAAGCGGATGCTGGCGCTGATTCACTATCATACCGGAATCGATCCGGCTGCGAGGGGGACGCATGGCGAGACGGAAGTCCGCCTCAGCACGCCGCTCTGGTTCCTGCCGGGATTTATGAAGCTCTTAGGACATGCCGGACTATGGGACGGTGAGATTGAGAATGGATGTTATTACGCGGTCAAGCGCTCCGTGTTCTCCTATTAATTGCGGAAGAGACCCGGTTAAATGCGCAAGTATCCCGGGATCTAAATCCGAAAGGGACCCGGTTAAAAGGGGAAGTGCCCCGGGAACTAAATCCGGAAGGGACCCGACATTTTGGGGGAGAGCGGGCCGGATCCCGTCTCGGAGCCTGTCCATTGACAGGGGCGGCAGCATCACGGTTGAAGCCGCTTTGCTCCTGCCGATGGTCCTGCTCGTGTTCATGTTTTTCGTGTTCATGATTCACGCCGCCGTCATCACGACGTCTCTGCAGTCCGCTGCCATGAATACCGTGAAGCAGGTGTCCGCTCACTTGTATCCTGTCAGTCTGCTCGCTGCCCAGTCTGCCGATGCGGATGGAGCCCGTTCAGAGAAGCCGGGCACATGGCTGCCGCCGGCGCAGAGAATGAAGATGGCGGTGCAGGAATTTGGCCGCTCATTCGGGAGCGAGCTGCCGAAGCCAGCCGGCGACTGGGCGAAGGACGGAACGGAGTGGGCTGCCCGGCAAGCGGAGGCGGCAGGGGAAGCGGGCCAGGCTCGCCTCGCCGAGACGGTTATCAAGCCATTGCTGGTCCGCTATGGAGTTCAAGGCGTCCTGCGAGAGGAGCGGATTCGGGTGACACATGTGAAGCTGCCGGATCTGGATAAGAAGACCGATCCTTACTTCGCCATAGAGGTGGCCTATGACTTGCCGATGCGTGTTCCGTTCCTGAACAAGACGCTGACGTTGTCCGCGCGAGCCGTGGAGCGGGTCTGGGTCGGCGACGGACCGGCTGCGTCTGATTCGGGCAGCGGGTCGCCGGATAAGGCGGCCCCGGTCCTCGTAGAGCTGACGCCCGATCCGCTCCTTCCCGGCCGAAAAGCGAGGCTTACCGCCAAGGCGGAGCCGCATGAACGGGTGGAACTGGTCGTCTATTACAAGAGCGGCAAGAGTCAGGCGAGGCATGTCGGCTGGGCAGCCGCGGATGCGGATGGCATCGTTGCGTGGGAATGGCATGTCTCGGGCAATACCACCTCGGGAACATGGCGGCTGTCCGTGAAGACGGAAGACGGGCGAAGCGCTGAACGTGAGTTTGAAGTAAAATAACGGGCTCCAACCGGAAACGGACGGAAGCGGATGAGAGAAAGGAGAAAGCGATGAGTGCTGTGAACGGTGCGATATGGATATGCGGGGTGCTGCTGCTCGCCGCGTTTGCTTCCGATGTGCGGAGTAAGAAAATACCGAATCGGCTGACGATGATTGCCGCTGCCGCCGGGTTTATGATTCACGGTGCCGCGAATGGATGGCAGGGACTTGCTTTCAGCGGTCTCGGAGCGGGATGCGGGTTCGGAGTCATGCTCCTTTTGTACATCATCAAGGCTGTCGGGGCCGGTGACGTGAAGCTGTTTGCCGCCATTGGCGCATTGACCGGAATGTATTTGACTTGGCATATCTTTATCTATTCGATTTTGTATGGCGGGCTTATTGCGGCATGTATGATGATGGGCAGCCGCAGGGGGAGAAGTCGCGGTTGGCGGTATGCGCGGATAAGCGGCTGGCTGCTGCGCTCCATGGGGCCCGTTCAGGCGGAAGCGGGAAAGCAGGCTTCCTTTCCTTTCATGTGGGCCGTGCTGCCGGGAGCGCTGACCGCTTACTTGACTGTCGCATCTCCCGCGTGATGGGCCATTCGAACAGCAAGGAGCGTGATTCTCATTTACGGTTACCGGGTTCAATTTATTCAGGAAGAAAGAATGGGCATGATGCTGACCCGCGACAATCCTGTTCCATCCGATGCGCTGGATCCGCATCAAGCCAAGATGCTGGCCTATAACCGGGTGCCTCATTTCCTTCGCCTAGATATCCGTGAAGTCGATCTGGAGATCTCCTTTGTCTACGATATCAGCGGCAAACGAATGCTTAAACAGGCCCTAAGAAGCATGAGAATGACTTCGAGTCAATATTTGGAGTGGATGCTGCAACTGGTCCGCATTTTGGAGGATTGCCGGGCTTATATGCTTCATCCGGATCATGTGCTCCTGCACGAGGAATGCGTGTTTGTCGATGAACAAGCCGGGGACGGAGGATTGCATGTCCCTTACTTGCCGCTGCTGGGACCGCTGCAGACGCGGGCCGGAATGGATGGTCTGCGCAGACTGGGCATTCTGCTGTCCACCCATGTTGCCCAATGGAATGGTGACGGATTCCAGCGGCTGGTTCAATGCTTGTCCCAGGAGGACAATTCTCTTGCCGAGGTGCGGAAGCTGCTTCAAGCTCTCATTGCCGGAACAAGCGGAATAGGGGCGGAACTCCCGGTCAGTCAACGGCTTCCCGAAGGGAACGAGGGGATGCGAGGCTTGTCTTTGGGGAAAGCAGGCGACGATTGGCCGATGAAGCTGGAGGGCGATAATCCATGGATCGGCTCTGATCAGGAGTCTGCCGCCCTCGGACCTTGGCAAACTGGCGAAGGCCTCCCGGTCCCGGGAGAAGCCAATACGCTCCGAGAGGTGAATGAGAATAAGGGGACCGTTCCGGAGACCAAGAGAACCGCCTCCGGCAAAAGCTATTTCGCGGCGGGAGGGGCCGCCATCGTAACGTCCGCGCTGGCCTGGAGATATATCTATCTTGCCTATCCGGCCTTGAACACGCTGCTTATCTCGGCTGGAATCAGTGTCGGGGCCGTTGCCTTGGGGGCCGCCTGGATCTCGGGCATGCCGGCCTGGGTACCGGGGATGCCCGCTCGCCGGGAGAGCGCCGCTTCTCCTTCGGAGGAAGGGCCGGAAGCTTCCTTCCCCGGCCGGCATTCCGGGGATGAACTGCTGCGGCCGGAATGGCAGAAGCAGGAGCATCAGGCGGGGAGCGAATCGGCCGCGGCGGATGCCGTTTGCCTGACTGGGGCGCAAGGCGTTCACCTCCATGTAACAAATGCCGTTGGCCCGTTAGCCGAACGTGATAACCACTCAAGGAACTATCATGGCATCCCGCAGGATTTGTGGAACCGGCATTCATCGCCTGATGGGTCACGGATGGATTCCTTCTACGCTGAGCTGCCTATGCATACATCCGTGCTCGACCGTTCCGGATCCGAAGCGACGGTCGTCCTTGAACGAAGGCACGGCAGCGGCACGGACTTCCGGGAAGGGGGGCGGGGCGCGCCTTATCTACAGAGGTTGATCGGGCTGGCCGGAAGCGCTGGAGCCGGAGGGAGGGGGATTCCGCAGGATGCGCCGGCTGCCGCTGAACGAATTCCTCTGGCCTTCCCTTTCGTGATAGGCCGTTCGGAACAAGGGGTGCAGTGGCGTGAAGCCGGGGCAGGCGTCTCGAAGCACCACTGCGAGCTGGTTCAAGGCGACGACGGCGCAATCGCGCTCCGCGATCTCGGATCGCGCAACGGAACCGAACTGGAGGGAGAGCCGATCATTCCCTATAAGCTGTACCCCTTGCAAAGCGGGGATCGCTTTTCTGTGGGAGGCACAGTGTTTCAGTTTTATGGCTGAACTTGGCCAGGTGTAATGCGGGACAATGGTTTAGTGCGGATAAGAGCATCTTGAAGAGCGCGGGTGAAGCCATATTGAATGCGAAGGAGTGAGTAATGAACATATAAACTGATATATAATTGCTTACCACGGGCAGATAAATTTTTTGTACAACGATAATGGACAAATGGCGTTTTTGTCTATACAAAGGTGGACAAGGAGGGATATACGGCATTGCACGGATGGATGCCAATATATAGTAGTCAGGGCGAGTTCGAATCGCATATATAGGGGTATGACTCTAAGCTAAAGCAGGTCTCTTTCTTGATATAGTATCCACCATTTGGATGACATTCTTCCTAGTTTTCCGTATCAAGAGGACAGCAGAGGGGAAAGGAGCCTCTCCCCAGGCCCTCTGTCTGCTCAGATGAGGTGACATGCGGCATAATGCCCGCTGCCCGCTTCCCGGAAGAGCGGAGCTTCCTGACGGCAAATGTCCTTGGCCACCGGGCAGCGGGTGTGGAATTTGCAGCCGGACGGGGGATTGACCGGACTCGGGATGTCGCCGCGGAGCACGATCCGCGACCGCTTGCGCTTCGGGTCGGGGATCGGGATGGCAGAGAGCAGCGCTTGGGTATACGGGTGGAGAGGCTGGCGGAACAGTTCGTCCCGGGGCGCAAGCTCGACAAGCGATCCCAAGTACATGACGCCGATCCGGGTGCATAAATGCTCGACGACGCTCAAGTCATGCGAGATGAACAGGTAGGTGAGCCCTCTCTCTTCCTGCAGCTGGCGGAACAGGTTGATAATCTGCGCCTGTATGGATACGTCCAGCGCGGACAACGGTTCGTCAGCGACAATGAAGCGGGGCTGCAGGATGATGGCTCGGGCGATGCCGACCCGCTGGCGCTGCCCCCCGGAAAATTCATGAGGGTACCGATCATAGTGGTACGCCGACATGCCGCAGACGGACAGGATGTCCTCCACCCGATCCCGGATCTCTTCCTTGGCGGCCAGTCCGTGCTGCAGCAGCGCCTCGCCGATCGCATCGCCGATGCGCATCCGCGGATTCAGCGAGCTGTAAGGATCTTGGAAGATGAACTGCAGCTCGGGGCGCAGCCGCCGCATATCCGTACGGGACAACCGATGGAGGTCGGTCCCCTGGTAGCGGACTTCGCCGGCGGTCTTGTCGGTCAGCCGCAGGATCGCCCGCCCGGCCGTGCTCTTGCCGCTGCCGGATTCGCCGACGAGGCCGAACGTCTCGCCCGGGCAGATCGAGAAGCTGATATCATCGACCGCCTTGACGTGGTTGACGGTGCGGTTGAACAAGCCGGCGCGAACGGGATAATATTTTTTCAAGCGGCGAACTTCAATCAGCGCTTCGCTCATGGCGTTCCTCTCCTTCGGCGCACAGCCAGCAGGCCACATGATGATCCGGCGCTGTGCGGCGCAATTCGGGATGAGCCGTCCGGCATGCTTCCGTCCGCTGATCGCAGCGGTCATAGAAGTAGCAGGACGAGCCCAGCTCCAGCGGGTTGGGCACCTGGCCCGGTATGGAATAGAGCATCTTCCGCCGCTGATGCAGCACCGGCTTGGATCGAAGGAGCCCTTGGGTATACGGGTGCCGAGGGCGATCGAACAGCTCCTCGACCGAAGCTTCCTCCACGATTTTTCCAGCGTACATGACGACGACATAGTCGGCCATCTCGGCCACGATGCCGAGATCATGCGTAATCAGCAGGATGGCCGTCTGCATCTCTTCCTTCACCTGATGCAAAATCTCAAGAATTTGCGCCTGGATGGTGACATCAAGAGCTGTCGTCGGTTCGTCGGCAATGAGAAGGCGGGGCTGGCATGCCAATGCTGTCGCGATCATGACGCGCTGCAGCATTCCGCCGCTCAGCTCATGCGGGTAGGCCTTCAAGATGGCTTCAGCCCGGGGAATGCCGACCAGATTGAGCAGTTCGACCGCTCTGGTTCTGGCCGCGGGCTCCTTCAGATGAAGATGCTCCCGCAGCGGTTCGGTCATCTGCTTGCCGATGGTGAGCACCGGATTCATGGCCGACATCGGTTCCTGGAAGACGATCGCGATCTCGTTGCCGCGCAGCCGCCGGAGCTGCTCCTTGCTCCACTGCCTGATATTCTGGCCGTTGAAGCGGATTTCGCCGGAGACGATGCGCCCGGAAGGCTCAGGGAGCAGCCCCATGACCGACATCGCGGTTGCGCTTTTGCCGCAGCCCGATTCCCCGACGACGCAGACCGTCTCTCCTTCCTTGATGCGCAGGCTGACATCATCGACGGCTTTGACGATGCCTTCTCCCGTGTAGAAATGAGTGCTTAAATTTCGAATGTCGAGCAGCGCATTCATGAGCTCCCCTCCGTTTATCGCTTCTGCTTCGGATCGAGCGCGTCCCGCAAGCCGTCTCCGAAGATGTTGATGGACATGACTGTGACGAAAATGGCCAATCCTGGCGGGATCCAGAGCCAAGGCCGCTTCTCGAAATCGATGATCGAATTCGCGGCATCGATCATATTGCCCCATGTCGGGGTGGGCGGCATGACGCCAAGGCCGAAGTAGCTGAGCACCGATTCGCTCAGAATGGCCCCGCCCGTGCTAAGCGTCGCTACGACGATCAGCAGGGGGAACAGGTTCGGCAGCAGATGGTGGAACAGCTTGCGGCGGTCGTTCAGGCCGAGCGCTTCCGCTGCTTGCATGAAGTCCCTTTCCCGCAGGCTGAGCAGCTCTCCGCGCACGAGGCGGGCGAGCCCCGGCCAACCGACGAGGCTGAGCATTAGCATGACGATGTAGAGCCGGTACCCGGTCGGCACCTTCCATTCGGACAGAATGGCCCCGATAATGAACAGCAGCGGCAAGCCGGGAATGGTCATCAGGAGATCCGCGGTTCGCATAATCAGTTGATCGGCCACGCCGCGGTAATAGCCCGCTATCGCGCCGAGGACGGTGCCGATGAGGACCGACAGCACCATGGAGGCCAGCCCGACTGTCAATGAGATGCGTCCGGCCTGCAGCAGGCGGGTGAGCACATCGCGGCCCAGATGATCGGTCCCGAGCCAGTGCGCTGCGCTGGGCGCCTGATTCATGACGGCCAGATTCACTTTGCCTGCCGCATAGGGCGAGAAGAGGGGCCCGATGAAGCAGGCCGCGAACATGAAGGCAATGACCGCCAACCCGCTTAGCGCCAGCTTGTTGCGCTGCAGCCGCTGGAGCGACTGCCTCCAGAGTGAGGGCCTCGCCGCTGGCTGGGCAACGGAACGCCGGCGCGATAATTTTCCTGTCATCGATAAATTGGTCATGATCGATTCCTCCTTCCTACAGCCGAACGCGCGGATCGGCGACACGATACAGCAGGTCGGACAGCAACGTGCCGATCACGGTCAGGATCGCGATCAGCATCGTGAATCCCATGAGCAAGGGATAGTCCCGCATGGTGAACGACTGCATGTATAACTGCCCGATACCCGGCCAGTTGAAGATTTTTTCCAATATCAGCGAACCGCCGAACAGCCCCGGCAGCTCGAAACCGATGAGCGTAATGGCGGGCAGCATCGCATTCCGCAAGGCGTGGCGGTACAGAATCGCCCGCTCCCTCATTCCTTTGGCCCGCGCGGTGCGCACGTAGTCCTGCTTCATCGATTCCAGCATATGGGTCCGGAAATATCGGGTCAGCCCGCCGGTCCCCAGCAGCGTCATCACCATGACGGGCAGAAACATATGGTGCGCGACCTCCGCAATATAAGCGAGCCCGTTCGCATTGCTTCCGGTCGTAATCATGCCTCCCGGAGGAAGCAGCTTGGCATCGACCGCCAGCAGCTTGATGAGGAACAGCCCGATGAAGAACACCGGCACGGACATCGCGGCGAAGATGCCGAGCGTCACGATCCGATCGAACCAGGAATATTGCTTATAGGCGCTGAGGACGCCAATAATAACGGCGATGAACCAGGTCAGGAACGTAGAAGCGGCCGCGAGCAGGAAGGAGTTCCAAATATATTGGCTGAACAAGGTCGTGATCGGCTGCTGGTGCTGGAGGGAGTAACCAAAATTTCCTTTCAGCACGTTGCCCATCCAGATCAGATAACGTTCGATAACCGGCTTGTTCAGACCGTACATTTCTTTCAATTCCAGCTTGCGGGCTTGGGTCAGATTCATATCGTTATCGACGAAATCGCCCGGCGTCAGCGCATACAGCGCAAAAATAAGGACGGATGCGCCCAGCAGCGTAAGCAGCATATACAGCGTTCTTCTCAGCAAATACGTGCCCAATTGATGCGCCTCCTTTGAGTAAAGATGAACCCCGCCCGCCTGCTTCGGCGCGCTCCCATGGCCACAGGCGGGAGGAAGTGCTATTCGATCCGGATCGACGGCAGACTCGTGGCGATCCCCCGGTACGGATTCGGCTCAAGTCCCTGAATCCGGGCGTTATAGGCGTAGAGCAGCTTCGAATAGCTGTAAAAGATGTACGGCGGATCCTCGTTCAGCTCCTGATACAGCTTTTTGTAGATTTCCTTCCGCTTCTCGGTGTCCAATGTTCCCAGCCCTTCCTGAATGAGCTTGTCGACGGCTGGATTGGAGTAGCCTTCCGCCTCCTCCGTGGCGAAATGGGCCACGCCGTATGCCGGATCAATGATCATCGGCGTCGAGAAGCTGGCGAGATCGTAATCTCCGCCCTCAACCTTGGCCCGCAGCGCGTTGAAGTCGGCGAACTGCTCCGGCTCGAATTGGATGCCGATCGCTTCATAATTTTCTTTGGCGATGGCAATGAAGGCATCGCTGTTTTTGCTCTTGGAGGACAGATAGCGGATGACCAGCTTTTGCCCGTCTTTTTCCCGGATGCCTTGCGCCCCGGCTTTCCAGCCCGCTTCCTCCAGCAGCTGCTTCGCTTTGTCCGGATCATAGTCGTACGGGTTGATGCCCTCCTCCGTATAGGCCCAGGAGGTAGGAGAGACAGGCACATTGGCGACTTGAGCGGAGCCCTGCGACACGCCCTCGACGATCGTCTTGCGATCCAGTCCATAGATGAGCGCTTGGCGAACCTTTTTATCCTGCAAATAAGCCTTGTGGTGATTGAACGCGATATAGCCGTAAGCGCTGGAGGTATTCAATTGCAGATTGACGAAGCCTAGCCGCTGCAGCTTCTCCAGATTATCTTGTGTCGCCGCGAAGGAAGCGAAGTCCTGTTCACCCGTCTCCAGGAACTGGAACGTGTCGCCCTCGGTCGTCTTATAAATGAACCGTTCGACCTGCGGCTTCCCGGCAAAATAGTACTCGTTCGCGATAAACCGGATTTCCTGCCCCGGCAGATGCTTCTCCAGCTTGTAGGGACCTGCGCCCACCGGCTTCGCGTGCAGCCCGCGAATATAGTCGAGGTGGCCAGGCGCGTAGTCTTTGCCATAGTAAGCCTTCGACAGCACCATCCCGCCAAGGGTCAGCAGAGCGGTCGCGTTCACCTGCTCCGTCGTAATCTCGATCGTCAGCGGATCGATGACCCGGATGCCTTCGATCTTCTCAGTCTTGCCCTCCTTGTAGGCCTGCCCGCCTTTGATATGAGTCTGGAAAATGTCCGTGCCCCCGTCATAGGCCTTGTCATGCAGAATGGTCAGCGTAAAGGCGACATCGTCCGCGGTCAGCGGCGAACCGTCGCTGAACTTCAAGCCTTTGCGCAGCTTGTAGGTATACGTAAGCTGGTCGGAAGATATCTCCCACTTCTCTGCCAGCAGCGGAATAGGGAGTCCCGTTTTGTCGACGGTGACCAGCGGAGCGAACAGGACGGACGCGACATTGCCGTCATAGCCGCTCTGGTGGAAATGCGGCGTGAACGCCCCGCTTGGCTCGATCAGGCCGGCGACAAAGGTACCGCTTCGCTTCTTGGCGGCTTCCGGCAGCTTGCTGATATCTGAAGCAGGAATGAGATCAGTCCCCAAATGTACAACGCTCGTGCTGACGTCAGCGGCGGCAGACTCCTGGCCGGAAGCGGCAGAGGGCTGGTCTCCGCAGCCGGCGGCCAAGCCTCCGAGCAGGGACAGCAGGACGAGCGTGCGGATCAATTTGGCCATGAATGAATTACCTCCTGGACGATGAGATGGAAAATCATTGAAATGTAAGCCAAATTTTAATTAATCCGATCGGATAAGTCAACATTAAAAGTTGATTTCATTTTGGGGAAAAGAAGCAAAGGCCCAAAAGGGAGCAGAGAAGCCGCAAACGCAAAAAACGGCGTCTGTCATAAGGACAGGCACCGTCAGCCATGCGACAAAGGCGCGGCATGCCATCTCGCGTTGGCGCTCAATTTAGCGTACCGCTGCACTGCTGCATAGATTGCTGTGATAGAAGAACGCGGATTCCCGGAAGTTAAAGAGACTGCGCCTACTCGTCCCGGAGCGCACGCAGCGCGTCACCCAGCTTCCCGTAACGGAAGGCGAACCCGGCGTTCAAGGCGGCGGCGGGATAGACGCGTTGTCCTTCCAATATCAGCATCGACATCTCGCCGAGCGCCAGCTTGATCGCCCAGGCGGGCGCAGGGAACCAGTGGGGACGGCGATAGACGGCTCCCAGCTTCCGGCCGAATTCATCGTTCGTCACCGCCTCCGGGGCGCTGGCATTGACGGGACCGGACAGGGCAGGTTCCTGCACGGCATAATCGATCAGCCGCACCATATCATCGATATGAATCCAGGAGAAGGGCTGACGGCCGCTGCCGACTCTGCCGCCGAAGCCGAGCTTGTAGGGCAATCTCATGAGAGGAAAGACGCCGCCGTCATTGGAGAGCACGGGAGCGATGCGGAGCTTGACGCGGCGTTCGGCGGGAATCGCGTCAGCCGCGGCCTCCCATTGCCGGATGACATCCGACAAAAAATCCTGTCCCGCAAGCGGGCTTTTTTCGTCAAAGACCTCGGTCTCGGACGAACCGTATCCCGAGCTGCCGGAGGCATTGATGAGCAAGGGGAGCTTGCGCGGCTGCTGCTCCGCCCATTCCGCGAGCCTGCGGGCAGGCACGATGCGCGAAGCGACGATCCGGTTCTTCGCCGTCACCGTCCACCGCTGGCTGATCGTCTCGCCGGCCAGATTGACCACCACGTCGGCGCCGCGGCAGCTTGGGGGATGATTCTCCAGCTCGGACCAACTGACGACATGCACATGCGGGTGCGTCTTCTTCGCCCGCAGCTTCGTGCCGGAGCGCGACAAAATAATAACCTCGTGTCCTTGCTCCAGCCATGCTCTGTACAGCGCTTTCCCGATTAGTCCGGTCCCGCCGCTAATCATGATTTTCAATCCAATCCCCCCTCGAACGCTGCCCTGCCAGCGGACGGCTATTTGTTCAACAGATGCCGGTATGGACTGTAGTCGATGTTGTTTTTGTCCAGGTAGCGGACAAGGCTGCGGTAATCCCGCTTGGGCGTCGCCATGATATAACCCTTGATGCAGTGCTCGCGGGTTACTTCCGCGGCGCCGCTCTCAATGGCGACCTCACCGATCTTGGCGGCGATGGAGTGGCGCGCGATATCGCGGAACGGCTTCGGAACCGGGGCTACCAGCATGTCCAGGAATGCCTTCGTATCCTCGGTCCACATCTCCCGGCTTCGCTCCACCCAGTAATTTTGCCAGTCGAGCTTGGACATGCCGTCGCTCTTCGGCAGCACTTTGAGAAACTTGCGGAACATGAAAAACCCGCCGATCGCCATCAGCCCAAGAAGAACGAAAGTCCAAAACGCGATCGAATTCATGAACCACTTGTTAGGCCCCTCGGCCATGAATGGTAAATAGAAGAAGGAACGCACTCCATTTCACCTCACCGGATGATCAAAATTCGCTTTTTGCGCGTATTTTTCCGAAGCTTTATACCGAAATCGGCCTTATATGAACATAAATGATAAGCTATAGAAATTATACCGCATTCCTAGATTTATTTCGATAATCCTTGTAGAATAAGGGAAATGATTTGAGAGGAGAGAACGTATGCTGAAGATTGGTTCTCATGTATCCTTTTCCGAAAAAGGGCTGTTGACCGCGACGAAGGAAGCGATAAGCTATGGCTCCAGCTCGTTCATGATATATACCGGAGCGCCTCAGAATACGCGGCGCAAACCGATTGACAAGCTGTTCATCGAGGAAGGCAAGGAGCTGATGAACAAGCACGGCATCGACGAGATCGTGGTGCACGCGCCTTATATTATCAACCTTGGATCGTACAAGCCGGCGACGTTCGAATTGGCCGTGTCGTTCCTGCAGGATGAGATTCACCGCACGGATTGCATCGGCGTCAATAATATCGTGCTTCATCCGGGAGCCTACACGGACAAGGATGCCGAATACGGGATCAACCGCATTGCGGAAGGCTTGAATGAAGTGTTGCGGAACACGAAGGAGACGAATGTGAACATCGCGCTGGAGACGATGGCGGGCAAAGGCACCGAGGTCGGCCGGAGCTTCGAGGAGATCGCGGCGATTATCGACAAGGTCGAGGACAACGGCCGCCTGACCGTGTGTCTGGACACCTGCCACATTCATGACGCCGGCTACGATATCGTCAACGATCTGGACGGCGTGCTGGAGGAGTTCGACCGCGTGATCGGCCTCGGCCGCATCGCCGTCGTTCATATCAATGACAGCAAAAATCCGACCGGAGCGGCCAAGGACCGCCATGCGCCTATCGGAGCGGGCTATCTCGGCTTTGACGCGATCCGCAATGTCGTGCAGCATGAAGCGCTGCTCGGCAGGCCGTTCATTCTGGAGACGCCGTGGATCGGCAAAGATTCGAAGCAGCAGCGCCCAATGTACGAGGCGGAGATCGCGCTCCTGCGCGGCGACGCCAAGGAACGCTTCGGCGAGGAGTTCTGGGAGGACGTCGAGCGGATGCGCCACTTCTTCGAGAAGCAGGATGTTCACTGCCGCGACTTCGTGCTCGAGACGTGGAATGTGCTCAAAAACGACGCCAAGGCGAAGAAAGCCGACCCGCGCGAGCCGATGGAGCGGCTGTACGATATGATCGTGGATGCGGAGCTGCTGCCGGATCGGACGGAGGAAGAGATTAATCAGCGCATTACCGCATGGTATACGGGACAAGCCGCGGAATAGCCTGCGGGCCCCGCGGGCCGCGATGGCCGAGAGCTGGTGGCCCGGGCTAAAAGCGGATAATAGAGAGAACGATAGACCAATATTGGATCAGTGGAGGACATAGGCTCATGAAGCACCAGCATACGATGGTTCACGCCCGCGAGCAGGCCGGCGAGAACACGCGGAACCGCGCGCGCATGCTTATCTCCTGCCCGGATCGGGCCGGCATCGTCGCGGCGGTATCGCGCTTCCTGTACGAGCATGAAGCGAATATCGTTCAATCGGACCAATATACATTGGATCCGGAAGGCGGCATGTTTTTCATGCGGATCGAGTTCGACATGGCCGGATTGGAGCAGCGGCTGCCGCAGATGGAGGAGGATTTCCGCGTCATCGCGCAAGAATTCAAGATGGAGTGGCGCTTTTCGCGGGTGAGTCAGAAGAAGCGGTTGGCGATTTTTGTATCGAAGGAGGATCACTGCCTCGTTGAACTGCTCTGGCAGTGGCAGGCCGGCGATCTGGACGCCGACATTGCGATGGTCGTAAGCAATCATCCGGATATGCGGGACTACGTTGAGTCCTTCGGCATTCCGTACGTGCATATTCCGGTCACCCCGGACAATAAGCCGGAAGCGGCGCGCCGGCAGCTGGAAGCGGTCGAAGGGAAGGCGGACCTTATTATATTGGCCCGCTACATGCAGATCATCGCTCCGGAGTTCATCGAACGGTATCCGAACCGGATCATCAATATACACCACTCCTTCCTGCCGGCTTTTATCGGAGGCAAGCCTTATCAGCAGGCCTACGTCCGCGGCGTCAAGCTGATCGGCGCGACGGCGCACTATGTGACGGAGGAACTGGACGGCGGACCGATTATCGAGCAGGACGTGGAGCGGGTCACGCATCGCGCCGATGTGGACGAGCTGAAACGGATGGGACGCACGATAGAGCGCGTCGTCCTTGCGCGGGCCGTTCATTGGCATATCGAAGACCGGATTCTGGTGCACCAGAACAAGACGGTCGTATTCAATTAATAAGGCGGTTCAAATCGGGGAAAACCGGACTTTTTGAGCATCGCTGAAATGTAATAGTCAACGGCAACGCCCTTCGCTACAGAAGGGCGTTGCCGCGTTTGATGCCGGCCTGCTCCGCGGAACCGCGCATGCCGAGCCGGGATTCTAACCATAATAGAATCGGTGTCCGACCTTTTATGGCAATGATTTCAATCCGGATCCAGGCGGGTTTTTGCCATGTAAAAAGTGGCGTCGAAGGAATAGTAATGGTACAATAAATCAAATGCATAAAAGGACAAGTCGAGCGAGGGCGGGCGAATGGCCTTGCCCCTCGTTCGCTTGGACAGAGAAGGATATGAGGAGGAAATCAGCAATGACTGTCAACCAAGCGCAATTGGACACGCTCTCTGTAGCGGCCATCCGAACTTTGGCTATCGATGCGATCGAAAAAGCGAAGTCGGGACATCCGGGAATGCCGATGGGGGCTGCACCGATGGGTTACCATCTGTTCGCGAAAGAGATGACGCATAACCCGGCCAATCCGACATGGATTAACCGTGACCGCTTCGTATTGTCCGCGGGCCACGGATCGATGCTGCTCTACGGCTTGCTTCATCTGAGCGGCTATGATCTTCCGATGGATGAAATCAAGCAGTTCCGCCAATGGGGCAGCAAGACGCCGGGTCATCCTGAGTTCGGCCATACAGCAGGGGTAGACGCGACGACCGGTCCGCTGGGCCAAGGCATCGCCATGGCTGTCGGCATGGCAATGGCCGAGGCGCAAATGGGAGCCACTTACAACCGTGACGGTTATTCAGTCATTGATCATCATACCTTCGTCATCTGCGGCGACGGGGACATGATGGAAGGCGTGGCAAGCGAGGCGGCATCTCTGGCCGGCCACTTGAAGTTGGGCAAATTAATCGTGTTGTACGATTCCAATAATATTACGCTGGACGGAGAAGCGGACTTGTCCTTCAGCGAGAATGTGCGCCAGCGCTATGAAGCGTACGGCTGGCAGACCCTGCTGGTCGAGGACGGCAACGATCTCGACGCGCTCGCGCGCGCGGTGGAGCAGGCGAAGCAGGTGTCGGATAAGCCGACGCTCATCGAAGTGAAAACGGTGATCGGCTACGGCAGCCCGAACAAGCAAGGCAAGGGCGGTCATGGCGGCACCCACGGTTCCCCGCTCGGGCCGGAGGAAGCGAAGCTGACGAAGCAGTTCTACCAATGGGAGCATGAAGATTTCTTCGTGCCGGAAGAAGTATACAAGCATTTCGAAGAGAATGTGAAAAAGAAGGGGATCCAGGCGAACGAAGCCTGGGATCGGATGTTCCAGCAGTATAAGCAGGCGTATCCGGAATTGGCCGCTCAGTTCGAGACTGCGGTGAAGGGCGAGCTTCCCGGAAATTGGGATGCGAATCTTCCGGCCTACACGGCAGAGGACAAGCCGGTATCGACACGCGTCGCTTCCGGGAACGCGCTGAACGGCTTGGCGGGCAATGTGCCGAATCTGATGGGCGGATCGGCGGATCTGGAGAGCTCCACGATGACGCACCTCAAAGGCCTGCCGGTCTACCGTCCGGGCCAATATGACGGCCGCAACATTTACTTCGGCGTCCGCGAGTTCGCGATGGCGGCAGCGATGAACGGCATGGCGCTGCACGGCGGCGTGAAGGTATACGGCGGCACCTTCTTCGTGTTCACGGATTACCTCCGGCCGGCGGTGCGGCTGTCTGCCTTGATGCAGCTTCCGGTCACATACGTGCTGACGCATGACAGCATCGCGGTCGGCGAAGACGGACCTACGCATGAGCCGATCGAACAGTTGGCTTCCGTCCGCATCATTCCGGGCTTGACGGTGATCCGTCCGGCTGACGGCAACGAGACATCGGCTGCGTGGGCGTATGCGATGGAGAACCGTTCGAATCCGGTCGTGCTCGTCCTGACGCGCCAGAACCTGCCGATTCTGGAGACGTCGGCGGAACGCGCGCGCGAAGGCGTGGCCCGCGGCGCGTATGTCGCCAGCGAGGCGGCGAACGGGCAACCGCAGGCGCAGATTATCGCGACGGGATCCGAGGTGCAGCTCGCTGTACGGGCACAGCAAGCGCTGGCTGAAGAAGGCATCCACGTTCGCGTCATCAGCATGCCGAGCTGGGACTTGTTCGACAAGCAGCCGCAGGAATACAAGGATTCCGTCCTGCTGCCGAATGTCAAAGCCCGCCTGGCGGTGGAAATGGCTCATCCATTCGGATGGGAACGCTATGTCGGCGATCAAGGCGACATCTTGGGCATCTCGACGTTCGGCGCATCCGCGCCTGGCGACCGTGTCATGGCCGAATACGGCTTCACGGTAGAGAATGTCGTCAGCCGCGTGAAGGCATTGCTCTAAGAGCAAGCCCTCCGGGAATAAACATAGATCGGGATCCGGCCCCACTGGCCGGATTGCAATAGTTTACGGGCCGCTGGCGGACGGATTTGAGCATTAGACTCAGTCCCTTGCCAGCGGTCTTTCTTGCAGACAGAAAGGTGGATTTACGTTGGAACAAAAGCAAAGCCAATATGTGATGGGGCTGCTGGCAGCCGGGCTTTCTTATCTGATCTGGGGATTCCTGCCGCTGTACTGGAAGGCGGTGGGCACGGTGCCCGCCGGAGAGGTGCTGTCGCATCGCATCGTGTGGTCGCTCGTGTTCATGCTTCTTCTTCTGCTCCTGCTGGGGAAATGGAAGCTTGTCGCGGCGGAAATCAAAGCGGTCTGCCGCAACAAAAAGCAGGCCGCCGGCGTCATCATCGCCTCCGTGCTCATCAGCATCAATTGGCTCGTCTATATTTTTGCGGTCGAAAGCAATCATGTCGTCGAGGCAAGTCTGGGCTATTACATCAACCCGCTGTTCAATGTATTTCTGGCGACGTTCTTCCTGAAGGAGCGTTTGAGCAAGGCTGAATGGCTGTCGGTGGCCATTGCGGCGGCCGGCGTGCTGTGGCTGACGGTGCATTTCGGCACCTTCCCTTGGGCGGCTCTGACGTTGGCGGCGACCTTCGGCTTGTACGGGCTAATCAAAAAGAAGATTCCGGTTGGCGCCTGGACGGGGCTTACCTTGGAAACCTTGATCATGGCGCCGTGTGCTCTTATCTTCTTGTTCTTTTTCAATTCAGGGGCGGTTCCGCTGGCGGAAGAGCAGTTATCGACCGTGCTGCTGTTAATGGGCGCCGGCGTGGTGACGGCGGTTCCGCTGCTTTTATTCGCGGCCGGAACGAAGCGGATCTCGTTTACGCTGGTCGGCTTTCTTCAATATATCGCGCCGACGATCATGCTGCTCCTGGGATTGTTCGTGTTCCATGAACCGTTTGACGCATCGCAGTTGTTCGCGTTCGCCTTAATCTGGGTCGCGCTCGTTCTTTTTTCGTGGTCCCGGTCCAGAGGCATGCTCGCGCGAAGAACAAGCGAGACCAAGCTTCATGACGCACGCAAGCTGCAGGCTTAGGCAAGCTCCTGCCCGGGGATAGGAACCGGCAAGCGGATGAGCGGCTGCCGGGTCTATCCCGGGGAGGAAGCTGCGAAGGGAGTGCGGCGCAGATGCGCCCACTCCCTTTGTCATGTTCCGCGTTTATTTGTCTTTCCCGATCGGATGCCCAATCCACTGCTCGTACATTTTGACGACGGCGCACAGATCCTCTTCGCCATAGCCGGCCGTCTGCCCCATCTGGAACAGGCTCTTGGCCGCATCCAGCATCGGGGAAGGGGACTGCATATCTTCGGTCAGCCGGGATGCGAGCTTCAGATCCTTCAGCATCAGCTTCAAGGAGAATTGATTGTCGAAGTTGCCTTCGATAATTTTCTCTCCCTTCAGTTCGGCCGCCTTGCTGCCGGCGCTGCCGTTGCGCACCACTTCGAGAAATCCCGCCGGGTCGACGCCCGCGCGCGCCACCATTGAGAAGCCTTCGGCGAGCGCCGCATTATTGATGCCGACGATAGCGTTATGCGCCAGCTTCGTAATGGATCCGCTTCCATTCGGCCCCATATGGACGATTCGGCTTCCCATCGCTTCGAATGCCGGCATCGCCTTGTGGAGCGCCTCCTGCGCCCCGCCGACCATGAACACGAGCGTGCCCTCGATCGCGGCCGGCTTGCTCCCCGTCACCGGAGCGTCGAGGAAAGCTCCCCCGCGAGCTTCCACATCCGCGGCTACCCGCTTGACCAGAGAAGGCGAGATGGTGCTCGAATCAACGACGACCATGCCTTCGCGCAAGCTGTCAAGCAGGCCCTGCTCGCCATAATAGACCGCTTCAATCGAATGGTCGTCGCTTACCATCGTCAATACGATATCCTGATCGAGGGCCGCTTCCCGCGGCGATTGCGCTGCACGGGCGCCCATCGCTACCAGCTCGTCCGCTTTGCCGGCGGAACGGTTGTATACCGTCACCTCGAAGCCTTGGCGAATCAGATTGGCGGCCATCGGCGCTCCCATCGTTCCTAAACCCAATACGGCTACTTTCATTCGCATCGTCACCTCTCACGTTGTCTTGTCCTTCGACTCAATTGTAACATAGAAAAGCAACCTTCTTGTCCGCGCCCGTTTCTGTATGTTGCCGCCCGTTTCATGGTATAATAGTAATTAATTTTATCATGTAAACATTTTCATTTCCTGGCGTTCCCTTGTGTTTCAAGGAGAAATCCAGTATCCTAGGACTATATTGATTTTCACGGGTTAAAGTGGCAAAGTCAACCAATACTCGAGGAGGGTGTACGATGACCAAAAAAGTGCACTTTGATTACAGCAAGGCGTTGACGTTCGTAAGTCAGCATGAAATTGATTACTTCAAAGAACCCATTCGCCTGGCGCATGAGCAGCTACATAATAAAAGCGGATCCGGTTCGGATTACCTGGGCTGGATCGATCTCCCTTCCCAATATGACAAGGGCGAATTCGCACGCATCAAGGAAGCGGCGGCCCGGATTCAATCCAACTCCGACGTGCTGATCGTCATCGGCATCGGGGGCTCTTACCTGGGAGCGCGGGCAGCCATCGAGATGCTGGGGCATTCCTTCTACAACATGCTGCCGAAGGACAAGCGCAAGACGCCGGAGATTTATTTTGCGGGGAACAACATCAGCTCGACGTATATCGCCCATCTCATGGAACTGATCGAGGGCAAGGATTTCTCCGTCAATGTCATCTCCAAATCCGGCACCACGACCGAGCCGGCGATTGCGTTCCGCATTTTCCGCGAAGCGCTGGAGAAAAAATACGGCAAGGAAGAAGCGAAGAAGCGCATCTTTGCGACGACGGATCGCGAGAAGGGCGCGCTGAAGAAGCTGGCGACCGAGGAAGGCTACGAGACGTTCGTCATTCCGGACGACGTGGGCGGAAGATACTCGGTGTTGACGGCGGTAGGCTTGCTTCCAATCGCGGTGGCCGGCATCAATATCGACGAGATGATGCAAGGGGCGCAAGCCGCGGCGGAAGCGTACAGCAATCCCGATGTGGCGCAGAACGAGAGCTATCAGTATGCGGCCGTCCGCAACGCGCTGTACCGCAAAGGCAAGGCGATCGAGATTCTCGTGAACTATGAGCCGTCTCTGCACTATGTATCGGAATGGTGGAAGCAGTTGTACGGAGAGAGCGAAGGCAAGGACAATAAAGGCATCTACCCGGCGGCTGTCGACTTCTCCACTGATCTTCACTCGATGGGCCAGTTCATTCAAGAAGGAACGCGCAACCTGTTCGAGACGATTATTCAAGTGGCGGAAGTGCCGCATCAGGTGACGATTCAGGAAGATCCGGACGATCTGGACGGGCTGAACTTCCTGGCCGGCAAGACGATGGACTTCGTCAACAAGAAAGCATTCGAAGGAACGATGCTCGCCCATACGGATGGCAATGTGCCGAATCTGATTGTCACGATTCCGGACATGACCCCTTACTCCTTCGGCTATTTGGTATACTTCTTTGAAAAGGCGTGCGGCATCAGCGGCTACCTGCTTGGCGTCAATCCTTTCGATCAGCCGGGCGTGGAAGCCTATAAGAAAAATATGTTCGCCTTGCTGGGCAAACCAGGCTACGAGGCAGAGAAGGCTGAACTGGAGGCGAGACTGTCCCGCTAATCGGGGCGGCCGCCCATACATCGAAGATAAGCGATAAGCCGGGAAGCAGTTCTCCGTACGGGAGAACTGCTTTCTTGGCACTCATGGAAGAGGGTGTTTGACAGGGGCGGCTACCAGGCCTTGTTGAACATGCATGGAGAGGTGATACCCCTGTTAGAGCGTTACAAGACGGTTCGTCAATTCGGGAGCAAGGAGATCGTCATCAAAAAGTCCCGCTTTATCGGTTATGGCCGCCCGGTCGAAACCGAGGAAGAGGCAATTGCATTTATAGAGGAAATTAAGCGTAAACATTGGAATGCCACGCACAATTGCTCGGCCTATATGATAGGCGAGCGCGACGAGATTCAGAAGGCGTCCGATGACGGCGAACCCAGCGGAACGGCCGGCAAGCCGATTCTGGAAGTCATTCGCAACCAAGGCCTGAAAAATACGGCGATTGTCGTTACCCGGTATTTCGGCGGAATTCTGCTCGGAGCCGGGGGGCTCATCCGGGCTTACACCGATGGGGCCGTCGCCGCTATCGAAGCGGCGGAGGCCATTGAGAAAGTGCTGCATCAAGAAGTGTTCGTTGACATCGATTACACCTGGCTAGGCAAGTTGGAAAATGAATTGCGCAATAGAGAGACAAGGATGGGAGAGACGCAATTTACCGACAAGGTGACCTTGACGTGCTTGCCTGTAGCGTCGGAAGCCGACCGGTTTGTCGCATGGATTACGGATCTCACGCAAGGGCAGGCCGTGATCCGGAAGGGAGATCCTGCTTATTACATTGAAGGGGAATAAGGAGAACAACCGCTATGCCGAGAAAAGCAGTGGATCAAGAATTGTCGCGAGAGCGAATCTTGGAAGTGGCGCGCCACTTGTTCGTAACCAAAGGGTACCGGGCTATCTCCATGCGAAGCATCGGCCAGCATCTGGGGTACAGCCACGGCTCGCTTTACTATCATTTCAAAGATAAAGCCGAACTGTTCTATGCGCTTGTCCGGGAAGATTTCAATCGGCTCGAACGGCTGTTCGAACGTGTTCTCAACCAGGCTCCTTCCGAAGGATTTTCCAAGATGGAGCAAGTCATGCTGGAGTTCGTCCGGTTCGGTCTGGATCATCCCCACCATTACGAGATTATGTTCATGACGCGAGATGAGGAATTGCTCGCCTATGCGCGGACAGAGCAGGGCCGCTGCCTGGAGCTGTTCTCGACGATCGTCCGGCAGTCCATGGCAGGCAACGGGCATTCGGAGCAAGAGCGTCATAATATTCCGCTTAGTTTATTTTTGGCAATGCACGGGTTCATCTCTTTCTATATTCAAGATCAAGTCACCTATGAAGAGATCCAGCCGGCTGCCCTGGCCCATATTCGTTTTTTGTACCGAAGGGTATTGGGCGCGGCGCAATCGGCGTAGTTCGTGCCTTTCCCCGGATATATCCTGCTCGTCCGCCAGTCAGGGCGGCCCGTCATCTTGCCGCGGCTGCCCTGTTGTGATCTTCCCCCGCCAGCGCGTGCTGTTCATTTTTTCAAGAAACACGTTATACACGGCTTTCCATGCCGCTCATTCCCCTTCGAATTCTGCTGTCATCGTCTCCGATTCTGTCTTCGCCACCGGGTCACTCTCCCGCCTGTCCTTTCTCCGCCGCCGCATACGCCCAGATTATCGCTCTCCGCAAAAATCCTCGAACTGGGTAATCACCTATCATAAGCATTTCGAATAAGTTGCATAAGAATCAGTTAGGTATTGACGTTTTGTTCTAGTTTTTGGTATTGTAATCACAATAAACACCGAGTAAACAAGTAGGATTAATGTTATATCTGTTGCAGATAGGAGGAGTCTGGGGTGAATGGTGTTCTGCGGCACAAAGGCGCAATCTGGGGTTTCCGCTCGACATTGCTGCTATATGTTGGTTTGCTCATTGTGCTGCCGATCGGCGGAATCTATGCGCACTCGTTCAGCGGAGGCTGGCAGGCATTCCGGGAGAGCATCGCCGAGCCGCTTGCTTGGCATGCCGTTGCATTGACGTTCCGTCTGGCGCTGATCGCGACCGCCATCAATATAATCATCGGCACGATGACAGCCTGGGTGCTTCATCGGTACCGGTTCGCCGGAAGAGCCTGGCTGAACAGCCTCGTTGACCTCCCGTTCGCGCTGCCGACCGCAGTGGGCGGGCTGATGATTCTGCTCCTGCTCGGGCCCGGGAGCCTGGCGGGCCGGGCGGCCGAAGCCGTCGGCTGGCGCCTTGTGCTTGCCGAGCCGGCGATCGTCGCCTCGATGGTCTTTGTCACCTTCCCGTTCGTCATCCGGGCGGTGCAGCCGCTGCTCGAAGAGGCGGATCGCTCCGAGGAGGAAGCGTCCTACACGCTCGGCGCGTCACGGCTGCGGACCTTCCTCCGCGTACTGCTGCCGCAGATGCTTCCGGGCATCGTCAGCGGCGCGATGCTCGCCTTCTCCCGGGCGATGGCCGAATTCGGGGCCGTCGTTCTCGTCGCGGGCAATATCCCGGGCAAGACGCTCGTTGCGTCGGTGTATATTTTCGGGGAGATCGAGAGCGACAATCCTCAAGGAGCCGCCGTCGTATCAGTGCTGCTGCTCACGATCTCGTTCCTGATTCTCTGGCTGGCCGGCATGCTGCAGTCGCGGAGGGTATCGCCATGACAGATCAATCCGCATCCCTCTCCGTAGCTTCCCGGCAATCGAGACCGGGGCGGTCTTCCCGAACCCGCGTCATCTTCATCGGGATGACGTATGCCGTTTTTGTGCTTCTGCTGCTGGCTCCCTTGGCTCAGATCGGAGCCGAAGCGTTCCGCGGGGGGTTCTCCTCCTTCGCTGCCTCCCTCACCCGGCCGGAGGCGCTGCACGCGCTGGGCATGACCGGAGCCGTCGTCATCGTCGTGACGATACTCAACACGATATTCGGCGTCCTGTTCGCCCTGCTGCTCGTTCGCGGGCGCTGGCTGGGCAAGCGGGCCCGGCGGCTGTTGAACAGCATCGTCGATCTTCCGTTCGCCGTATCGCCGGTCATCGGCGGCTTCATGATTGTGCTGCTACTCGGGCCGAACACTGTGCTCGGCGCCCTGTTCTCCGGGTTGGGCATGCCTGTCGTCTATGCTTTCCCCGGCATGGTGCTTGCGACCTTGTTCGTGACGTTCCCGATGATGGTCAGGGAAGTGGCTCCCGTGCTGCAGGAGCTCGGCACGCAGCAGGAAGAGGCGGCTTCGACGCTGGGGGCGTACGATTGGACGATTTTCTGGAAGGTCACTTGGCCGTCCATCCAGTGGGCGGTCACGTACGGGATCGTGCTTACGATCGCCCGTTCGCTCGGCGAATTCGGGGCCGTCCTGGTCGTGTCCGGCAATATCATGAACAAGACCCAGACGGCGACAACGCTCGTCTATCAGGACGTGGAGAATTTCAATATCGGTTCGGCCGGCAGCCTCGCGCTGGTGTTGGCATGCGTATCGGTCGTACTGCTTTTGCTTATGGAATGGGCGAAAAAGCATAAAAGGCACAAAGGAGTCGATTGACATGCATATCGAGGTTCGCCAGTTAAATAAATGGTTCGGGGCCTATCACGCCGTGCGGGATGTTAGCTTCTCCGTCGAAGCGGGCCAACTCATCGGCCTGCTCGGGCCAAGCGGCGGCGGGAAGACATCGGTGCTGCGGATGCTGGCCGGGCTGGAACATCCGGACCAAGGCGAGATCTTGTTCCGGGGCACCGTCGTCAATGATGTGCCGCCACAGCAGAGGGGCATCGGCTTCGTGTTCCAGAACTATGCGCTGTTCAAGCATATGAATGTCTATGACAACATTGCCTTCGGGCTGCATATTCAGAAATGGCCGAAGCCGCGGATTCGCGAACGCGTAGCCGAGCTCTTGGACCTGACCGGATTGTCCGGCGTGGAACGGAGGTATCCGCATCAGTTGTCCGGCGGGCAGCGGCAGCGGGTGGCGTTCGCCCGGGCGCTGGCTCCGGAGCCGCAGCTGCTGCTCCTCGACGAGCCGTTCGCGGCCATTGACGCGAAGATTCGCCAGGAGCTGCGAAGCTGGCTGCGGGAGCTGATCGAGCGCGTCGGCATCACCTCGATCTTCGTGACGCATGATCAGGATGAGGCGATCGAGGTGGCGGACGAGATTATGATCATCAACCAGGGACGCGTCGAGCAGAAAGGAACGCCATGGGAAATTTATAAAATGCCAGATACGCCTTTTGTCGCGGAATTCATTGGGGAATCGACCATTTTGAACGATATTTATGCCTTGAAAGGATTTGAGATGCTGAATGTCGGGGAAGAGTTAAGAGCCCTCATCCGGCCGGAATATATCGAGGTCGGCCGGGAAGGCGAGGTCGGGCTGGCTGCCGCGAGCGAGTCCGGACGGGTCAAAGCGGTCCATTTCCGGGGCAGCGAATGGATGGTGGAGGTCCAGGTTGGCGATCTGATCCTGAAAACATACCGTTCCCTCGAAAGGCCGCAGCTTCAGGCAGGCGAGCAGGTCCAGGTTCTTATCCATCGCGTCTATATGTTCGAGGGAGACGAGAGCTGGGTGGTCGAGAACCGGTTGAAGGCCGAGCCGATGCCTGTTCATATTACGGGCTGAACGAAGGAGGGGCAGGATGGACAGGGACCAATCACGCGGGCTATCCGGTTTTATTGCGACAGTTATCATCTTTATTCTCTTGTTCGGCTGCAGTCCAGGCGTTCGGGATGCCTCTCTGCAGGAGGGGAGGCAGGACCAGACGACGACCGCCGTATCTGCCCCTCAGCCGACCCCGTCCGCGAAGGCATTCGTCCCTTCTTCGCCAGAGGCGTCCGGTCAAGACAGCGTAACGCTTGTCATTGGCGCCTATTCCGTCGTGAGGGACGTGATGCAGCGGATACTGCCTGAATTCGCGGCCGATTGGAAGGCGAATACCGGGCAGCAGGTCGTCTTCCAGGAATCCTATGAAGCTTCGGGGACGCAAGCGCGCTCGATTGCCGGCGGCCTGGAAGCCGACGTCGCTCTCTTCTCGATGGAGGGCGATGTCGATAAGCTCGTACAGGCCGGACTGGTGCCGGCCGATTGGCAAGCGCGGGACGCTTATGGAGGAATGGTCACCGGCTCCATCGTCGTGCTGGGAACGCGGCAAGGGAACCCGCATCGGATTCGCGACTGGAACGATCTGACCAAGCCGGGCGTTCAAGTCCTCTACCCGAACCCGAAGACATCGGGCGGGGCCCAATGGGATATTAACGCGATCTACGGAGCCGGCCTTCTGGAAGCGGAGGAGCGGGGAGAGGATGGCCCGCGCCGGGCGAAGGAACTGCTGATGAGCGTTCACCGGAATGTCATCTCAATGGACAAAAGCGGCCGGGCGTCGATGGCCGCCTTCGAATACGGCGTAGGCGATGTCATCGTCACCTACGAGAACGAAATTCTGTCCCGCATGCAGGCGGGCGTCCCGTACGAGCTGGTTCGGCCGGAGCGGACGATTCGCATCGACAACCCTGTCGTCGTCGTCGAGCGCTATGCAGAAAAGCATGGCACGACAGACCTCGCCCAAGCGCTCGTTGACTACTTGCGGGAGCCGAAGGCCCAGCGTCTGTTGGCGGAGGCCGGGTTCCGTCCAGTCGCTCCGACCGTGCGATCGGAGACAGCGGACCGCTATCCCGAGCCGGCGGGATTATTCGGCATCGAAGACATGGGCGGCTGGAAGCATGTCCGCGAGACCTTGTACAGCAAGCGGGGCATCTGGTACGAGGTGCTGGCGGGGATAGAGTAGAGCCGGCCCAATATAGAGAACGAGAATGAAATGGCGCACGGCGGCGATGCCTGCGCATTTTCTTTTGCGCTGGAGAGGCGGAAGGCCTATGAGTCCGGATGACTCTGGTGTGGGTATGATGGTGAGGCTGTTGGTGCTTATCGTATCGATGCGGGAACGAAAGCGCCCGTGTCGTTGCGTGTGGTGGAGATATACCTTTCTCGGGCCTTATGAGCATTCTCCCTTCGGCTCAGAAAGCGATCGGCGAGGGCGGCCGGACGTTGCCGCGCATGCTGTTCACGAACAAAACTTATACGTTCACGTCCGTCCACTTCCTCCAGAAACGAAAGGCGCCTGGCCGTTTTGCTGATAGACAGAGACTCATCGAGACAGACGGTATCCGGAAAGCATGGATAGATAAGGGAACGCTCCTTGATGGTTTTTGCTTGAAGCCGTCTGTCAAGGACTTAGCGCCACACATGTAGTATGATATACTCAGAATCAGGATAAAGATGTAATTGACAAAATCGCATTTATTCCGTGTGATGCCCAAAATCTCATTCCGTGGCAAGTGCGAATGTGAAGTGCACATGAAATCCCTGGGGGATTCGCACCAAGTTTATTTAAAAATAATCCAAATTAGTTATTTTAAGGTATTTTTTTCGAGACTGTTTCTGGTTAAATATCTCATTTTGTTCCGGAATAGTGGTAATTAACTGATTAATTTGTCATGTTTTATGTTATTTTTCGCTGTCGCATCCTACGCGGATGCGTGGATTGAAATGTATCCTCGGCATACATACTTCGCGTGGTATCCGGTCGCATCCTACGCGGATGCGTGGATTGAAATCCATTTTCTTTGCCGTGGGATGTTAAACGGGCATTGTCGCATCCTACGCGGATGCGTGGATTGAAATTTTATCGCGGGCATGCTGCCTATCATGAGCTTTTGTCGCATCCTACGCGGATGCGTGGATTGAAATCACTTAGGCCGCCCGAAAAATATTGGGGTAGGTGGGTCGCATCCTACGCGGATGCGTGGATTGAAATATAGGGACTATATGCGCGATTTGGCTAATGAGGCCGTCGCATCCTACGCGGATGCGTGGATTGAAATTGCTGGGTCCTGTCGTGCATTTGGGTATGTCCGTGTCGCATCCTACGCGGATGCGTGGATTGAAATTTTATTCCTGGCGTCGTGATGGTTGTGTCTGTGATAGTCGCATCCTACGCGGATGCGTGGATTGAAATCGACCGGATTGTTTAAGGCGTATCCACGGGACGGTCGCATCCTACGCGGATGCGTGGATTGAAATTGCTCCAAAATGCTGACTTGCAGATGTAATATGTCGCATCCTACGCGGATGCGTGGATTGAAATCAAAATACCTCTCAGGCGGCCTAATCGGAAAATGTCGCATCCTACGCGGATGCGTGGATTGAAATATGAGTCTTGAGAAGCGATATGACAAAACTATATGTCGCATCCTACGCGGATGCGTGGATTGAAATAAAGATTCGTAATATCTGCGAACAATCCGGTCTTGGTCGCATCCTACGCGGATGCGTGGATTGAAATATTGCTTTAAAGAAGCCGTCCGGAGTGAACTTGGTCGCATCCTACGCGGATGCGTGGATTGAAATTCGTTTAGCCGTGATATTCCACTGCTCGGGATGGCGTGTCGCATCCTACGCGGATGCGTGGATTGAAATTATACGCCAATATCAATCGAGCCGAAACGGTGGCGTCGCATCCTACGCGGATGCGTGGATTGAAATGTCCGCAAGACGGCGGCCATAGTCCGGCGACGGGGCGTCGCATCCTACGCGGATGCGTGGATTGAAATTCCCAGCGCTGACGATGCCACTTCGTCAAATATGTCGCATCCTACGCGGATGCGTGGATTGAAATGCCCGGGACGGTCGTGTCCGCACCCGGTCTCACGTCGCATCCTACGCGGATGCGTGGATTGAAATCTCCACGCTGTTCCGGCCCCTCCGGGGGACGGCTCGTCGCATCCTACGCGGATGCGTGGATTGAAATGCCCCAAATCACGGGCATGAAGCCGATTTTGTTAGTCGCATCCTACACGGATGCGTGGATTGAAATATGTAGATCTTTTCAATCGCATCTACCGGTTGCACGTCGCATCCTACACGGATGCGTGGATTGAAATTTCGAGTTTTCTTATCGGATCTTCCCGCATCTCAGTCGCATCCTACGCGGATGCGTGGATTGAAATCGCGATGCAACTACCAAAGCCGCGACGCTAATGGTCGCATCCTACGCGGATGCGTGAATATTGCTATGCTCTTGAACGGCGGGATGTTTGGTCGCGTCCAAATGCGATGAAGCGGAATGGAACAATGCTTCCCAGTCCGGGCATGGTGGCTGTTCGTTGGAATGAGAGGCGGCGGAATCCATAACGCAGTATGCCTGAGCTGTCTCGCACTTTTTGTCGCATCGTGCCGGAGTGCAGGGCATAAATCAATGCATAGCCATAGACCGCTCCCTCTGTGCACTCTCCCCTTCGGTCAGAAATGTGCTCGTTCTGAGCGGATGGGAGAGTGCTCATAAGGAAGAGAAGAGGGGAAGAATGCCCCGAGCACAGAGCGGAGGATCGTGGGGTAAAAGGCAAAGAGCCCCGCCCAGACGACGGCACATCGTGTCTTGAGCGGGGCAACGGATTTTGCTCCGAGGGGATACGTTAAGCGTTGGTCCACCAAGAAAAGCTCCCCTCACGTTCCCGGTTTATTCGGAGGCGGGCAAGACGCCCTTCAATGGAATGTCGGTCGTTATGCGGCGCACTCCCAGATCGTACAGCTTGCGGGCATCGGCTTCGTCGCGGATCGTCCACGCAGCGAGGCTGAAGCCTTTCTCCCGCGCGATGGCGACGATGTCAGGATGTTTCAGCACGGCGTGATAATACAGCAGCAGCGCCGCATGGCCGAGCCCGGTCAACAGGTCGAGATCGACCAGTTTGTCTGAGAGCCAGCCTACCTCGATATCGGGATGCAGGCTTCGAATCAGGCGCAAATTATCCACATGGAATGAAATGATCATGGTCCGTTCCGTCAATTTATAGGTATCCAGCAAATGCAGCAGCCCGGCCGCTTCCTGCTCGTTAATGCGCTCTTTCAATTCCAGCTGCAGGCCGGCCTGGCCCTCGGACAGCAGCGCCAGCACCTCTTCGAGGAGAGGGATGCCGCTTCCGGCGTAATCCGGATGGAATTTGATGCCGGCGTCCGCCTGCTGCAGCTCCGCCACGGTCTTGCTCCGGACAGGTCCCGAGCGATCTGTCGTCCGGTCCAGCGTGTCGTCATGAATGACGACCGGGACTCCCTCAGCCGAATGGTGCACGTCAATCTCCAGCGCATCCGCGCCCATGTCAAGCGCCCGCCGGAACGCGATCATCGTATTTTCGGGAAAAAGGGCGGCGTAGCCGCGATGGGCGACGATTTCCACAGGGTTCTTTGGTAAGGGAACAGTCATGAAAAGTCCTCCTTCGGTGTTGAGGATATGTAACAGCATCGTTGAATTATTGGGTCGGCTAGCTGTCGGCTGCTTGTACGTCGGCTAGGAAATCTGCAGGCTGCCGCTTGCTTGCCATGCATAACGATTCGAAACCGATTATACTGGAAGCATGACAGGAGAACAATGGAGAATTGCCGACAAAATCATATGAATATTGTAAAAGGCATCGCCTGTTCTAGAGGAGGAATAGAGATGACAGACCAATCGAAGCAGCTTCCAGAACTATTCCACGGCGAAGAAGGTTCCGGCTCAGGTTCCGACAGATCCGGCAGACGGTGGAGCGTCACGTTCTGGGGAACCGGAGACTCGATGGGCGTGCCGCGCGTATATTGCGCTTGTCCGGTATGCGAGGAGGCGAGGAAGGAAGGCGTGAACCGGCGCTACCGTTCGTCCGTGCTGCTCGAACGGGGCGAGGAACGGCTGCTCGTCGATCGCGGGCCCGACTGGACGGGGCAGATGGAGAGAGCGGGGCTGTTTTGGCTGGATGATATTTTGATTACGCATGCGCATCAGGATCATATCGCAGGCTTGACGGCCTACGCGGATGCCTGCCGCTGGTTGAAGCGGCAAGGGCGGGCGACGATGCCGCCCGAGGTCGGTGAGACGATACGGACGATGTATCCGTGGCTGGAACGGTATATAGAATTTCAATATATCGAGGGGCCATGGCGCTGGAAGGACTGGAGCATTCAGCCCATTCGCGTC
This sequence comes from Paenibacillus dendritiformis, assembly GCF_021654795.1. NCBI lineage: Bacteria > Bacillati > Bacillota > Bacilli > Caryophanales > Paenibacillaceae > Paenibacillus > Paenibacillus dendritiformis. The sequence goes on along the minus strand of NZ_AP025344.1, from coordinate 5,034,467 downwards.
AATCACGGCAAAAACGGCTATTCGTACGCTTATCGCTTCGATCCATGGACAAGCGGAAGGCCCGCAAGGGAGAACAAGCCGGAAGTTCAGAGCTGGCTTTATGCCTCGGATGCGATCGGGCTCGGCGAGCAGGAGCTGGCCTGGTTCCGGGAGCTGGATCTGTTGATTCTCGGGACGAATTTCGTCCATGAGGAGGCCCCTTACGAGACCCGCTCGGTCTATGATATGCGGGAAGCGGTGGAGGTTCTTCGCGAGGTGAAGCCGCGCCGGACGGTGTTCACTCATTTATCTCACGGCGTCGACCTCCGGGAAAAATATCCTCAGCTGCCGCCCTCGGTAACGCTGGCCCGCACGGGGTTGGTCATTCCGCTGCAATAAAAAAAGAAAGCCGCCGGGAACGGGCACGGCGGCGAAAGGCTGGCGTTACGGCTGGTTGAGGACGAATTTCTCGATGACATGACGCACGCCTTCCTCGTTGTTGGTGCGGGTCACGTAATCGGCCACGGCCTTGAGCGAGTCGACGGCGTTGCCCATGGCGACGCCGAGCCCGGCCGTCTCGATCATGTCATGATCGTTCCACGAATCGCCGATGGCGATCGTCTCCTCCAGGCTGCAGCCGACATGCTCCGCCAAATGGCGCAGGGCGCTGCCCTTGGTTCCTTCCCGGTGCGTTATTTCCAGGAAGTGAGGCTTGGACTTCGTAATATGGACATCCGGCCCAAGCAGCTCTTTCAATTCGGCGGCGGCCGCATCCAGCGTCGCCGGCTCGTCGATGATGAGCATTTTAGTGGAAGGGGAAGCGAGCAGCCGATCGAAATCCGGTTCGATCGTATAAGGAATATCGGATAGCTGCGCATAAGCGATCAGCTTGTCGTTTTCCTGGCGGGCGTACAGATGATCGTCGATATAGAGCTGAAGATGAAGCCCGCGTTCGTCGCAATAGCGGAGCAGGCGCATCGCTGCTTCCTTCGGCACGGCCCGCTCGTACAAAATATGGCCGTCCATCACGTTTTTGACGAGGGAGCCCTGGTAGGTGATCAGCGGAACGTTCAATCCGGTCTGCATGGCCAGGTTGCGGGCGGATGCGTACATGCGGCCCGTAGCGAGCGTGACCGCAGCGCCTGCGGCAACCGCCCGCTCCAGCGCGCGCTTCGTGCCGGGCGTAATCTCCTTGTCGTCCGTAATGAGCGTATCGTCGATATCAATGGCAATAAGCTTGTACAATGTCGATGTCTCTCCTTTTTTCGAGCCGCCCGGCATGCTCTCGAGATCAGACCGGCGCTCCGATGATAGTCAATAGCTGCTAGAATCTCTCCCTCTATTGTACCGCATGCCGCCCCCATTTCAATTCGGCGACGAGCATTCCCGCCAAAATCAGCAGGCAGCCTACCACCGCCCACAGGCCGAGCGTCTCTCCGGCGAAGGTAACGCCCGTAATCGCAGCGAAAACCGGCTCCATCGCGAAGATGACGGCGACTCTGCTGGCCGAGGTATATTGCTGGCACCACGTCTGCGCCCAGTACGCGAAGGCGGTGGAGATGCATATGGAGATCAGAAGGGCGACGATGACCTCCGGCTCCGCGAGCGCTTCCCGCAGCGCCGCGCCCGTAAGCTGCGGCTCGAACAGGAAGGAGCTGCCGGCGGCGGCCAGCGCGACGGCCGCGAACTGCACCGTGACGAGCGGGACGGTATTATGGATGGCCGCATATTTCCCGGTGAAGGCGATATGGAGGGCGAAGCAGAACGAGCACAGGAGCACGTAGCCGTCGCCCTCATTCAAGTGAACCGCACCGCCATTGAAGGCGAGAAAATAGAGCCCGGCCAGCGCCAGAGCGGCAGCAATCCAGGTAGGTGGCTGCAGGCGCTGCTTGGCCAGCCACAGGCTGATAAAGGGCACGAGCACAACCGACAGCCCGGTAATGAAGCCGGCATTGGTCGTCGTCGTGTAGACGAGGCCGATGGTCTGGAAAGCGTAACCCCCGAACAGGAACAAGCCCAGCAGCGTGCCGTGCAGAAGCAGCGCCCGCGTCCCTGAGCGGCTGAGGCTCCGGCGCTTTCTGGCCAGCAGCGCGACGAGGCCGAACAGGAGGGCGGCCCCGGCGAATCTTACGGCGTTGAAGGCTAGCGGGGGCAGGACGAAGACGGCATGCTGAACCACGAGGAAGGTGCTTCCCCATACGAGAGCGACAAACAACAAGCAGAAATCCGATGCGAATTTTCGATGTTTCACCGCAAGCGACGCTCCTTTGATGTGCATATGAATTTTCAAATTTTACAGCAGGCGCGGCGAGTTGGCAACAACGCCGTGCATCGCTTCGATCCGTTTCCCTGCATGCGGGGCCCGGGACGGGGCGTACCTGGAGGGGAATCGTTGTGGACGGGTTATTTTCCGGTTCGGTATAATGAGGGGAGAACGAGGAATGGAAGTGAATCCATGATGACCACTGGCGAGCATACGAACACGCTTCTCCTGATACGGAGCTTATATCCTTCATTAACGAAAACGGAGAAGAAAATCGCGGACTGCGTGCTGAGAAGCCCGGACGAGGTCCTGTACGCGACGGTGACGGATCTGGCCGAGAAGTCGGATGCCGGCGAGACGTCGGTGCTGCGCTTCTGCCGCAACCTGGGCTATACCAGCTACCAGGAGTTCAAGCTGTCTCTGGCCAAAGATCTGGTGACGCCGCTCAAGCATGAAGAGAGGGAGATCGACGAGGAGGACGATCTGGCGGCCGTGGCGCAGAAGATGACGCTGGAGAACATCGCTTCGCTGGAGCATACGCTGTCCCTGTTGAATAGGAAGGACCTGCAAGCAGCGGCGGAAGCCATCATCCGTTCCAGCCGGATCTTTTTCTTCGGCGTCGGCTCATCCGCCATGACCGCGATGGAGGCGCAGTACCGCTTCATGCGGTTGGGCTTCGCGGGGGAGGCGATATCGGATCCGCATCTGATGGCGATGAACGCGTCGCTGATGACCGATCAAGATGTCGTATTCGGCATCTCCACCTCGGGCAGCACGAAGGATCTGGTCGATGCCGTGCGACTGGCGAAGGAGAACAACGTCTTTTTCATCTGCCTAACGAGTCATGCCAAATCGCCGCTTACGAAATACGCGGATTCGAACCTGCTGATCCACGCGAAGGAGACGCCGCTTCAGGACGGGGCGTTCTCTTCCAAAATCGCGCAAATTCATGTGCTCGACATGTTGTCCGCCGCCGTGGGGCTGCAGGCGAAGGAGAGGGCGCACCGCGCTCTCAACCGGACGGCTCAGGCCGTGCAGGACAAGTTGTACTGAATCGAATGGCGGCCTGGCGCCCATGCGCGGGCCCAAACATAGGCAGGCCCGGGCTGTCTTGGCATCCAAGACCGTCCGGGCCTGTATGATCTATTCGTTCAGCATGACGAGTCCGATGAAGTCTTCCGCGCTGATATTGCCGAGATAGTGGGTGATGTCCATATCGGCAAGCGCTTCGCGAACCGCCTGCTCCTCATAGCGGACGCCCTGCAAGCGGGCCTCGATGTCGCTGACTTCGCCGACTCCGAAGAAGTCGCCGTATATTTTCATGCGCTGAATCAATCCGTCCTCGACATCCATGCGCACGTCGACGATTCCGGCCGGAAACTTCTTCGAGTGCTCCACATTGAATTTCGGCGATGAGCCATAATTCCAATCCCAGTTCTGATAACGTTCCCGCGAGATGCGGTGAATCGTCTCCCAATCCTGCTCCGACAGCTTGTACTGCGGCACCTGATCCGGTTCCATCCCGAAAATATGGCGCAGGATCGCGTTCCTGAACTCCCCGATGCTCATCGGCTCGGCGAGAAACTCGGAAATGTTCGCGACGCGGGAGCGGATCGATTTCGTTCCTTTGGATTCGATTTTGATCGGCTTGACCTTGAGCGCCGAAGCGACATGCTCCATCTCCGAATTGAACAGCAGCGTACCGTGGCTGAACATGCGCCCGCGCGTGGAGAATTGGGCATTGCCGGATATTTTCTGCTCTCCGATCTGGATGTCATTGCGTCCGGTCAAGTCGGCATTGACGCCGAGGGAGCGGAGCGTATCGATGACCGGCTGCGTAAATTTGCGGAAATTGTGAAATGATTGCCCGTCATCCTTCGTGATGAAGCTGAAATTCAAATTGCCTGTATCGTGATACACGGCGCCTCCGCCCGACAGGCGGCGCACAACGTGGATGTTGTTCGCTTTGACGTAATCGCTGTTGATTTCTTCGATCGTATTTTGATTTTTCCCGATAATGATGGAAGGCTCGTTGATATAGAATAACAAATAGCTGTCTTCTTCCAGCGGCAAATGCTTCAGAACAAATTCCTCGATCGCCAGGTTGACGCGAGGATCGGTGATGCCTTGGTTGTCGATAAACTTCATGGCTCGTCCGCCTCCTTCTTCTGTTAATTGTAATCAATTTGGAACAAAACACAACTTGCATTTGATATTGATAATCGTTATCAAATATAATAGGAGTATCGGATGCATAAAAGAGATTAAGAGGAAAAAGTCATTCAAGGAGGATAAACCATGTCAATTGCAAATACAATTCGGGAACGCCGGAGCATTCATCGCTTCTCGGATCGGCCTGTCGATAAAGAACTGGTGCTGTCTCTGCTGAAGGATGCCGTCTGGGCTCCCAATCATGGGATGCGCGAGCCATGGCGTTTCATTTATGCGGCGGGAGAGGCGAAGAACCGGCTTGTCCGCTGCGTGATGGAGCTCGTCGAAGGAACGAAGATGAGAGGCTGGGACGAAGAGAAAAAGGAGAAGTTCATTCAGACGAATCTGGCTGTGCCCGCGTACCTTATCGTTGTCATGCCCGAGGATCCGCGGCCGAACATTTGGGAAGAGGATCTGTCGGCCGTCAGCGCCCTGATTCAGAACTTCCAACTGCTGGCGTGGGAACAAGGGCTCGGAATGCTGTGGCATACCGGGGACTATATTTATAATCGCAAGTTCCGCGAGACGGCGGGAGTGCAGCCGGGCGAGAAGATTGTCGGGGTGCTTCGCATGGGGCATTTTGATGAGATTCCGCCGGCCCGCCCGCGTACGGACGCGTCGGAACGCTTCACCGAGCTCTCTTAAAATCATACTTAAGACTGACAAGCGCAGGGCCCAGGGCCGCTGCGCTTGCTTCATGTTGTCAATGTCAGGAATCGAAGTAATCGTTTTCATAATTAGGGAGGGTCTGAGGAGTCGGCTTTTTGATAGCGGTAGTACAGCATCAGCTCGACCGTATACTTGATGATCCAGGCGGCCAGCAGCACGCTGACCAGCAAATGAGCGCTGACGAGCGGGGACAGCAGCAGAGTGCTTGTATCGGACACATAGATCAGATAAGCCGCGCAGCAGGCCACCGAGAGCACGAGAAAGACCAATCCCATCTGGTTCGCTTGCAGCGAGATCAGACGTGACAATTCCTTGTCCTCGGGCTCGTCTTTGGACATGAAATTCACGAAGTACATAACGGCCTGCACGACGGCGGCGACGCCGAATACGTTGCGGGCCAGCGCCATCATCTCTGTGCTGTACAAACCGATGTCGCCTTTGAGGCGAAACAGTATCACCGCGTAATAGGTAGTGACGATAATGGCGGCGCCCAGGGATGCCCATGATGTTTTGTGATGCACCGACATAATTGAACCTCCTTGAGCTTGACATAGCATTGCGCCAATACCGGTCTGCAATGTGATTATACAGCATTTAACAGTCGTGTTACAGTGTGCGATGTGCCAATGTTTTTCGGCATTTCGTAGAAAAGGAAAAACCGTTTGACGAATGGGTCTGACTTACGCATAATGTACCATGAGAAATCATGCGCGTCCTGCTTCCTCCGCCTGTCCTCGGGCGGGACCGGGGAGCATGGAGCGTACGGCAGAACAAGGGCAGACCGGACCGATTGACGATGGCGGAGCTCCAAGGGAACAACCGCTATAGAGATATTGTACGCGACCGTCTGTCCGTCTTCAAGGAGGGGCTTATGGTCACAATTGAACGGTTTGGACATGGAGGAGACGTATGGACGGCGGCGGAGGCTTTCGGGCGAACGAGCGGCGAATTCGTGGATTTCAGCGCGAACATCAATCCGCTCGGACCGCCGCCGTCCGTCATGGCGCGGCTGAAGGAGGAGCTGGCCGGCATTGTTCATTATCCCGATCCGGGGCACCGGCGGATGAAGGAGGCGTTGTCCCGCCGCCTTCAGGCAGGTACTGAGCATCTGTTGATCGGCAACGGGGCGGCCGAGTGCATGGCGCTGGCGATTCTGGCGCACGCGCCGCGCACGGTCGGCGTGGTGGCACCCTGCTTCTCGGAATACGAGGCGCTCTCAAGGCAATTCGGCGCGGACGTCGTCCGTGTCATCGGACAGGCTTCCCGGGATTACCGGGCGGAGTGGCCGGAGCTTGAACGGCTGATTGCGGATGCCGATATGGTCTTCCTCGGGCAACCGAACAATCCGACCGGCGCCGTATACGAGCGCCGGATGCTGGAGGAAGCGGGACGGCTGGCGGAGCGGAACGGAACGCTGCTGATTGTGGACGAGGCGTTCATCGATTTTCTCCCGAACGAGGAAGAGGCGAGTCTGCTGCGGTTCGCGGCGGACAACCGGAACGTGCTTGTCATCCGGTCGCTGACGAAATTTTATGCCATTCCGGGCCTTCGCCTCGGGTATGCGGCGGGGCATCCGGATACGATACGCGCGCTGGCTTCGAAGCAGGTCACGTGGAGCGTGAACGGGCTGGCGCTGGCCGCCGGCGAGGCGCTGCTCCTCGACGAAGCGGCGGACGACTACGCGGAACGGACCCGAAGCCTGGTTGCCGGCGAGCGGGAATGGCTGAGCGGGCAGCTGGCCTCGCTTGGCCTGCGCCTCTGGACGAGCCAGGCGAACTTCCTGCTGGCGGAGGCCGCGGCGCCGTGGAGCGCCCGGCGCTTGCAGGAAGAACTTGGACGCCGGGGCGTCCTCATCCGCAATTGTGACGGGTATGCGGGCCTGGGGGCCGGACATTTCCGCATCGCGGTGAAGGACCGTCCGGCAAATAAACGTCTAGTCGAGGCCCTGCAAGCTGTGTTACATTTATAAGATGTGGATCCTGCAATGGGCGAAGGCCTCCATCCGTTGGCTTTGCCCGTTGCCGGGATAGCAGGAACGAGAGGCAAGGCCGTCCGGCTTTCGGCTCGAGTCATCAATATGGCTCTGCACGCGCGTGTTCGTGTTCAAAAAACGGTTACTCCATCGCCGGGGAAGTGCCGGGAATCGGGGCCTTTTTGGAACGGCAGTGGTGAAAGCCAGGCGCAGGCGGAGCGGACAAGCAAGGGGGAAGCGGGATGCAGCCTTGCCGTGAAGGCATTCGGAGCTATGCATCGGAAGTTATGGCCGGCGTGACGGTAAGCTGGAGGAGCGATACGATGACCGTGGAGCTGCCGCATCGGGCTCCGGTATGGAGCAGCGCGGTATGGAACGGGGGAACCGCGCTGGCATCGCGCATAGTGAACCGGATGGTTCAGTCTGGCTTCGACTGCTCCGATCCGGTGGCCTATATGAAGGAGCTATGCCTGCAGCAAGGGTATGCTCCGGATGCGACCGTCGGCCTGATGACGGCGGCGAAGGTGACCCATGCGTCCGTCATGGAAGAGGAGGGAGACGGCTTCTCCCTGCTGTGCGTGACGACGGCCGGGACGGGCAACGCCGCCCGCGCCGGGCTGCCGCGGCAGGTGTACTCGGCTTGCGAGCCGCTGAAGCCGGGCACGATCAATACGATCATCGTGCTGGACGGCAGGCTTGCGGAAGCGGCGGTATGGAATGCGGTCATGACCGCGACGGAAGCCAAGTGCGCCGCGCTGGACGACCTGAAGGTGACCGACCGGGAGACGGGCCGTGTCGCGACGGGGACGACGACCGATGCGGTGGCGATCGCCATCGTCGACAGCGGGCGCTACGAGGCCGTTCACCGCTATGCGGGCACGGCGACGACGCTGGGCGCCGCCTTGGGGCGGCTGGTGTACGGTACCGTAGCGGAATCGGTGCGCACGCAGCGGGAAGACGACGGGCCGCTGTTCGAATAAGAGAAGCAGGCGCCCCGCTGCCAGGCAGCCGGGAAATGCGGCCGCCTCGGGAGTAAGGAGTGGGCTGCAGGCAAGAGGAGTCGGTTAGCAATCATGATCGCGGCATTAATCATTATCACAGCATATGTATGGGATCGGATTGTTGGCGATCCGAAGTGGCTTCCTCATCCGGTCATCGGCATGGGGAAAGCGATCTCGGCCCTGGAACGCCTTCTCCGGAAGGCGGCTCGGTCCGAAGCGGCGCTCAAGCCGCTGGGCTTCTTGCTGCCGCTGGTGATGGCGGGCGGGGCATTTGGCTTGACGTGGGCCGTGCTGGCCGGGCTCTATGCCGTCAACGTCTGGCTGGGCGCGGCGGCGGAGGCGCTTCTGATCGGCACGACCATCGCCACGAAAGGGCTTCGCGACGCCGGCATGGCTGTCCATGCCCGGCTGGCGGCAGGAGATCTGGCCGGGGCGCGGCGCGAGGTCGGCATGATCGTGGGAAGGGACACCGAGACGCTCGATGAACCGGAAATTACCCGCGCCGCCGTCGAGACGGTCGCCGAAAATATTATGGATGCCGTCATCTCGCCGCTCTTCTACGCGGCCATCGGCGGCGCGCCGCTGGCTATGGCCTATCGGGCCATCAATACGCTGGATTCCATGGTCGGCTATAAAAATGAGAAATACGCCAATCTCGGTTACGCCTCGGCGCGGCTTGACGATCTGGCGAATTGGATACCGGCGCGCTTGACCGCGCTGTTGATCGTTATCTCCGCCCTGTTCGGCTATGACGCGAAGCGGGCGTGGAAGACGGCGCTGCGCGACGCGCCGCAGCATCCGAGCCCGAACAGCGGCTGGCCGGAAGCGGCCACTGCCGGAGCGCTCGGCATCCGCCTTGGCGGGTTGAATTGTTACAAAGGCGTATGTTCCTTCCGCGCCTATATGGGCGATCCCGTCGTCGAGACGGGAGGGGAGCATATTGCGGCAGTGTGCAGACTGCTGGCCCGAAGCACGCTGCTCTTCGCCATCCTGGCCGCAAGCCTCCTCTGGGCCTGCGGCGGATGGCTCCTGTAGACGAAAGGCGAATGAAGGAGTAATGGGATGAAATGAAACAAAAGCGCACATACAAAGCTCCCCCCGTTCGCCGCAAGCGGCGTCACACAGGAGCTAGAAGACAAGCCCGGCCCAAGCCTCCGCGCTGCGGCACCCGGCATATCCGCCGCCGTGCGGGCGCGTCCAGCGTCATCGTGCGGTTCGCGCTCGTCAGACATTCGCTGACGCAGGCGAATGTGGAGCGGCGGTATATCAGCTATACGGACAGCCCGCTGCTTCCGGAAGCGGAAGAGGTGCTGCGGCCGATGCGCAGGGCGGTGGCCCATCCGGCGCCGCTCCTGTATACGAGCGATATGCGCCGCTGCCGCGAGACGCTGGCTCAGCTGCGCCCGCGCGATGCGGAACGGGCTCATGTCGACACAAGGCTGCGCGAATACGATTTTGGCATGTGGGAAGGCTTGACGTACAACGATCTGAAGGAGGATCCGTCTTACCGCCGCTGGCTTGACGATATGACCGCCGTGCAACCGCCGCGCGGCGAGCCGTGGCAGACCTTCAGCACGCGGACGGCGCATGTCTGGTGGGAGATTCTGCAGAAGGCCGGCAGACAGACGGCTGTGGCGCCGGGTCAACGCGTCCGCGGCAATCGCCAGCGGCGGGAATGCGAATCGGACAGGGATATGCCCGATCAGGGAGGCGAACGGGGCAGAACGGCCCGGCTGCGCCGGAAGCGTCCCCGCCAGGTAGGCAACGCGTATGAGGCGCGGCCCGATGTGCTGGTCGTTACGCATGGAGGCATGGTGCGGAGGCTGTACACGCTCGCCTTCCCGAAGAAGACATTCTGGGAAGCTGCCGTCCCGATCGGGGCGGGGATTTTGATTACGGCTGCCAAGTCTCCCCGCCGCTGGAAGTTCCTGCGGGCGGAGCGGCTGCCATGATGGAACGAACGGGGGGAAGCGGCGGAACAGACAGATGCCCTATAGGATGTGACGAATGTTATTGCATGGACAGGGCGATTCCCCTATAATCAATAGTCAAGCAAGATGGAAGACAAGCGAATAGCAATCTATCGGGTCCTTGCGCCGTACAAGCAGTAAGCTTGTGCCCAAGGATAATAGGGAAGCCGGTGTGAATCCGGCACGGTCCCGCCACTGTAAATGGAGTGCTGCGCTCACAATGCCACTGTCTCCGCGGATGCAAGCGATCCGCCGATGGGAAGGCGAGCTCGGCAAGATGCTCCTAAGTCAGGAGACCTGCCCGATAGGAGGACGAGTTATTTCCTTCGCGGAGAGGAGCGGCGTCATTTGGAACGGACTTCCCGTTGCTGCTGGGCGGACATGCTGTGTAACAGCGTGAGATCGCCAGGCGGTTCGGAGTGGAAGATCCCATCCAGGAGACTGCGTTCCCCCGATCCCAGGATCGGGGGTTTTGCGTTGGTGCGCTCTTTGACAATCCCCCCCTCAAGCGGATGGGAGAACCGGACTGGCAGGATGCCGCGCCGGGGATAACTCGGAGCCGGCCCTTCCGGGGGAGGGAACGGCATTTGCATCACTTCGCAATCATTGAGGCATCACATATTCAGGTAAGTGAGGGAGAACAAATGATGAGCAAATGGTGGAACAAAACGATAGCGGTCGCGGCAGCGGCCGTGCTGGCTTTGAGCTTGGCTGCTTGCGGGTCGGGTCCGGCGAAAGAGGCGGACAAGGCTCCTGAGACAGCGCAGCAGCAGGAGAACGGCAATGCGGCTTCCGAGGCCGGGAAGACGGCCTATCCGTTGACCGTGAAGGATGCGACCGGGCATGAATTCACGTTCGACAAGGCGCCGGAACGGATCATTTCCGTCTCGCCGGCCGAGACGGAGTCGCTATTTGCCCTTGGTCTTGGCGACCAAATCGTCGGCGTATCCGATTATGACGACTATCCGGCAGAAGCGTCCCAGAAGCCGAAAATGGGCGGCATCACGAAACCGAATGAGGAAGCGATCATTGCGGCGAAGCCGGATGTCGTCTTTACCGGCATCTCGATGAAGGAAGAAGCCGTCAACAAATTCCGCGAGCTGGGCATTGAAATTTTCAAGGTCGAGCCGAAAACCTATGATGACGTAATCAGCAATATCGAGCTGTACGGTCTCATTACCGATCATCAGAAGGAAGCGAAAGAGATTACCGATCAGATGAAAAAGGTGCGCGATGACGTAACGGAAGCGGTCAAAGGCGTCACCGAGAAGAAGAAGGTCTATATTGAATTCTCGCCGGGCTGGACCGTCGGCAGCGGCGAATTCATGAACGAGCTGATCGAGCTGGCGGGCGGCGTCAATATTGCGGCGGCGGACATGACCGGCTGGAATCAGATTAATGAGGAGAACATCATCAAGGCGAATCCGGACGTTATTCTGTTCGCGAAGGAACTCGTCGACAGCGAGACGAACAAGACGCTGGAAGACATTATTCGCGGACGCAGCGGGTGGGAAGCCATCACCGCAATCAAGGACAATCAGCTGTTCGGACTGGACAACAACAAGCTGAGCCGCCCGGGCCCGCGCGTGGCCGAAGCGCTGCAGGATGTGGCGAAGGCGATCTATCCTGATTTGTTCAAATAGATGATGGGATGGACATATCGATGAAAAAAGGGTTGGGCTTTGGAGTAGCGATGTTGGCGCTGCTCCTTTTATCTATTGTAGGCTGCCTGTCCGTCGGATCGGTGAAGATGCCGATGGGCGAGATTGCGAAAATATTGCTGCATCATGTTCCCGGGCTGGAATCCCTCATTCCCGTCACCTGGGACGACGCTTCCGCGACCATTATGCTCAAGGTCCGCTTCCCGCGCGTCGTCCTCGCGATGCTCGTCGGCGCGTCGCTGGGATTGGCCGGGACGGGCTTCCAGGGCGTGCTGCGCAATCCGCTGGCGGATCCGTACACGCTGGGCGTGTCTTCCGGAGCTTCCGTCGGCGCCGCGTTCCTGATCTACTTCGGTCTGCAGTATGCGCTGCTGGGCCAGTGGACGGTTCCGATCGTCGCCTTCATCACTGGCACGCTGACGCTGTTGGCTGTCATGCGCCTGGCCAGGGAAGACGGCAAAATCCCGATCGAGACGCTGATTTTGGCCGGTGTCGTCACGCAGGCGTTCCTCGGTTCGATCGTCTCCTTTCTCGTCGCGATGTCGAAGCAGACGATCAACGAGATTTTGTATTGGGTCATGGGGAGCCTGGCGCTGCGGGGCTGGTCTTATTCGGCCGTGCTGGCGCCCTATATGGCGCTCGGGCTTATCGCCTTGATCGCTTATGCCCGCCCGCTCAATCTGCTGGCCCTCGGAGAGCGGCAGGCGTCTCATCTCGGGCTTCATGTCGAGCGCACGAAGTGGGTCGTTCTGCTCGTATCGACGTTCATTACGGCGGCCGCCGTCTCCGTATCGGGGGTTATCGGCTTCGTCGGGCTCGTCGTCCCGCACATGATTCGGCTGCTGGTCGGCCCGGACTATCGCTTGCTAGTGCCGTTGTCGGCCGCGGGCGGAGCGATCTATGTCATGTGGGCAGATACGATTGCGCGGACGGCGCTGGCACCGACCGAGATACCGCTCGGGGTGGTGACCGCCTTCATCGGCGCGCCGTTCTTCGCGTATCTGCTGATCCGAAATAAACGGTCGAAACGGAGGAAATGGTCATGAAGCCGGGAACAGCGTCCGGGCGGATCAACCCGGGAGAGCCGATTCTTCAGGCCGGGCATATCAGCAAAAGTTATGGCAGCCGAACGGTGCTGAACGACGTCTCCTTGACCGTCCGCGCCGGAGAATGGGTCGGCATCATCGGGCCGAACGGCAGCGGCAAGTCAACGCTGCTGTCGCTGCTGTCCGGCGCCGATTCTCCGGCCAGCGGGCGGATTGAGCTTATGGGACGCTCCCTTCGCTCCTACTCGCGCAAAGCGCTGTCGCAGACGATGGCGGTCCTGCTCCAGGAGTCGCTTCCGCCGATCGGATACTCGGTCCGCGAGGTCGTCGAGATGGGCCGCTTCCCGTATCAGTCCTGGTTCGGCTCGGAGTTGGAGGACAGCGGCCCCTATATCGATTCGATAATGGAACGGCTGCAGCTGACGGAACTGGAGGAACGGCCGATCGACCGGCTCAGCGGAGGACAACGCCAGCGGGTCGCCCTCGCGAAGCTGATGGCGCAATCGCCGTCTGTCGTGCTGCTGGACGAGCCGACGACCTATCTGGACATCCGGTACCAGGTGCAGTTCATGGATGTCGTCCGCGACTGGCAGCGGGACTGCGGCTTGACGGTGGTCTCGGTGCTGCATGATCTGAACCTGGCGGCGCTGTATTGCGATCGGCTCGTCGTCGTGCATGAGGGGCGCATCGCGGCAGACGGCGCACCGGAGGATCTGATGTCGCCGGATGTCATCGCGCGCTACTTCGAGACCCGCGCCGCCATCGTGCCGCATCCGGGGAACGGGCGTCCGCAGCTGCTGATGTGTCCGGCCCATACGGAGGAGGAAGCGGAGACGGGGATAAAACAGGCGCAGAAGGAAGCGGAAGCCGGGACAGAGGGCGACGAGGCGGCAAGAGCATAAGGGAAGCGAGAACACGAAGGCGGCGACAGCCGGTAACAAGGGAAGCCGCGAACGGGAATCGGGCTGATTCCACGGCATGGCGGGAGATGGAAGGACGAACACGCAGGAAAAGGCTCATTTCTGTAATTGGGATGAACATCGATGGCACTGACAACTATGGAAAACGGAGATGAATGAGATGAATGCGATGAATGAACGGCTTAGCGAATTGATCGGGCGGATCCCCGCTCTGGACAAGACGGCGATGGAGGCGGCCGCCGGGCATCAAAATCAACTGACGAAGCCTCCGGGCAGCCTCGGGCTTCTGGAGGAGCTTGCGGTTCAATTGGCCGGCATTACCGGGACTGTTACACCGGAATTCAAGCAGAAGGCGATTATCGTGATGGCGGGCGATCATGGCGTCTGCGCGGAAGGGATCAGCGCCTTCCCGGCCGAAGTGACCCCGCAGATGGTCATGAATTTCCTTGCCGGCGGCGCGGCCGTCAATGTGCTGGCGCGTCAGGCGGGGGCTGAAGTCATCTGCGTCGATGTCGGCGTCAACGCCGATCTGAGCCACCCGCAGCTGCAATCGCGCAAGGTGCGCCGCGGCACCGGCAATATGGCCCAGGGTCCGGCGATGACCCGGGACGAGGCGGTGGCGGCGCTCATGGCCGGCGTCGATACGGTGAACGAGTGCGTCCAGGCCGGAATTCGCATGTTCTCTACCGGAGAAATGGGCATCGGCAACACGACGCCGAGCGCAGCCATTCTGTGCGCCTTGACCGGGTTGGCCCCGGAGGAGGCCGTTGGGCGGGGGACCGGCATCGGCGATGCGCAGTGGGCCCACAAATGCAACGTCGTGCGTCAGTCGCTTGAAGTCAACCAGCCCGATCGCAGCGATGCGCTGGATGTGCTCGCGAAGGTCGGCGGACTGGAGATCGCCGGACTGACCGGCGTCATTCTCGGCGCGGCCGCCCATCGGCTCCCGGTCGTCGTCGACGGCTTCATCTCCAGCGCGGCGGCGCTGGCTGCGGTTCGGCTCGCTCCGGCGGCGCAGCCTTATCTCATCGCATCGCATCTGTCCGAAGAACGCGGGCATGCCGCTTTACTGGCCGAGCTTGGCCTGAAGCCGGGCCTGCACTTGAATATGCGCCTTGGCGAAGGAACGGGCGGCGCTCTGATGTTCCCGGTTATCGATGCTTCGCTGCGCATTATGCAAGAGATGGCGACCTTCGCCCAAGCGGGCGTATCCAACAAAGACACGGACGATAGCGAGGGACAAGCATGACGGGCACGGCTGCCGGAGGAAATAAGCTTGTCCTCGTCACGGGCGGCGCTCGCAGCGGCAAAAGCGGCTTCGCGGAGCGGCTGTTCATGAAGCGCGTCCCGGATGGGGGCATCTATGTCGCGACCGCGGAAGCCCATGATGAGGAGATGCGCGACCGGATTTGCCGCCACCAGTCGGATCGGGAGCAATCGGGCTACGCCTGGAAGACGGTGAACGAGCCGCTCCAGTTGCCGGAATGGCTTGCCCGCACCAGCGCGGACGCAGGGGCCGCCCATGAAGGGCCGGCCGTGCTGGTCGACTGCCTGACGCTCTGGCTGTCGAACGAGCTGCTTCAGGCGGAGCGGCAATGGGGAGAGGCGCCGGAAGCCGAGCGTTATCTGGAGGCGCGCATCGAACGGCTGGCGGAGGAGGCCGGCCGCTTCCGCGGCACGCTGGTGATGGTGACGAACGAGGTCGGGGACAGCATCGTTCCCGTCTACAAGCTCGGCCGGATGTTCCGTGACGCGGCGGGCCGCTTGAACCAGCGCATCGCCGGGAAGGCGGATGAAGTGTATCTCGTGACCGCAGGCATTCCGATCGAGTTGAAAAGCCGGGAGGTGCGGCTATGAAGCGGACATGGCAAGGACTCGTTGCGGCGATGCAATTTCTGACCCGGATTCCTGTTCCGTTCTCGGTGCCGTTCACGAACGAGGTGCTGAAGCGAAGCACCTTCTTCTTTCCGCTGGCGGGCTTCTGCATCGGCGGGCTGGTCTGGGCGGCAGGCTGGGGGTTGATGCATCTGCTTCCCGTCTTTCCGGCGGCCGCGCTGACGCTTACCCTGGCCGTTGCGCTGCAGGGCGGGCTGCATATGGACGGCTGGATGGACACCGCCGACGGCGTGCTCAGCTCGCGTTCCCGCGAACGGATGCTGGAGATTATGAAGGACAGCCGCAGCGGGGCGATGGGCGTCATCGCCTGCGTTCTGCTGCTGCTGCTCAAATGGACGCTCCTCGTCTCTCTGATGGAGCTGGGCATGTGGAACGGCTGGGTTGTCGTACCGTTCATCTGGTCGCGCGCCGCGATGGTATTGGCGTTGGCGAGCAAGCCCCAGGCGCGCCCGGAAGAGGGGCTCGGCGGGTATTTCCTCGGCGTGAAGGCCGGGCACGTCACGATGGCCTATCTGCTCGGCTTCGCGCTTGCCGTCCTGGCCGCCGCGGCATCGGGAACGGCAGAGGCCGGAACGAGCTTAAGCGCGCTCACGGGACTGGGACTCTCATCTCCGGCCGCCGCCCTTGCGATGAGCGTAGGCGCGCCGCTGCTGTGCACGGCGGGGGCTTGTCTGCCGATGGAATATTTGTCGCGCAAGCTCGGCGGCCTGACCGGAGATACGTACGGCGCGATTAACGAATGGACGGAGGTCGTCGGCTTGCTGCTGCTTCTCCTGGCGGCATCCGGGAAAGGATGAAGGATATGAGCGAGAAATCCGGCGCCGCGCAAGGCGGGGAACAGACGAAGAAGACGGAAGGACGGCCGCGTGGGCGAACGATTATGCTCCAAGGAACCGCCTCCGATGTCGGCAAGAGCGTCGTGACGACGGCGCTATGCCGCATTTTCAAGCAGGACGGGTACCGGGTAGCCCCGTTCAAGTCGCAAAATATGGCGCTCAATTCGTATGTGACGCCGGACGGCAAGGAGATTGGGCGCGCTCAGGGCGTGCAGGCGGAAGCGTGCGGCATCGCGGCGACGACGGACATGAACCCGGTGCTGCTCAAGCCGACGAAGGACATGCATTCGCAGGTCGTCGTCCACGGCAAGCCTTATAAGAACCTGAGCGCCCGCGATTACCGGTCCGGCTTCCTGCCGGAAGCGAAGCGGACCGTGGTGGACGCAGTGAACCGGCTGCGCGCCGCTTACGATATCGTCGTCATGGAGGGGGCGGGCAGCCCGGCCGAAATCAATCTGAAGCAGAATGATATCGTCAATATGAACATGGCTGCCTGGGCGGAGGCTCCCGTCTTACTCGTGGCGGACATCGACCGGGGCGGCGTGTTCGCTTCGATCGTCGGTACCCTGGAGCTGCTAGAGCCGCATGAACGGGAGCGGGTGCAAGGATTCATCATTAACAAATTCCGCGGTGACGTCACGCTGCTGCAGCCCGGACTCGACTGGCTCGAAGAGCGTACGGGCATTCCGGTGATCGGCGTGCTGCCTTATGCCGACGATCTCGATATTGAAGCGGAGGATTCGGTCGCGTTGGAGCAGTGGAAAGGGAAGGCGCTCCCCGAGAACGACCTGGATATTGCGGTCGTGGGCTTGCCGCGCATCTCCAATTTCACGGACATCGATCCGCTGGCCGCGGAACCTGATGTGCGCATCCGCTATATTCGCCGGCCGGAGGAGCTCGGCGCGCCGGATGCCATCATTATTCCGGGGACGAAGAGCACGATGGCCGATCTCCAATGGATGCGGGAGAACGGGCTGGCCGACGCGTTGGCGGCATATGCGAAGGAAGGGGCCGTCACCGGCATTTGCGGAGGCTATCAAATGTTGGGCGTGCATCTGCGCGATCCGCATGGTGCGGAGGCCGAGGCGGGGGCGGTCATGGACGGCCTGGGGCTGCTCCCGATGGAGACGGTGTTCGCCGCCGACAAGCGGACGGAACGCGTGCGGGGAACAGTCATCGCCTCCGGACTGCGCGGGACGCCCCTCGAGGCATGCCCTATGGAAGGCTATGAGATTCATATGGGCCGTTCACTGCCGACCGCGGCGGATATCGTGGCCGAACCGCTGTTGGAGCTGCGGGCTGCGGACGAGGCGGATGCCGCTTCCGCCAGTCATGACGGCTTGCTGCACCCGAATGGACGCATCATGGGCACTTATTTGCATGGCTTGTTCCATAATGACGTCTTCCGCAGGGGCTGGCTCAACCGGCTTCGCGAGGCGAAGAGCCTTCCGCCTTTGCCGGTCCAATTAAACTTTGCCGCCCAGCGCGAGGCTGCTTTTGACCGCTTGGCGGATCGGGCTCGCAGCCACTTGGACATGGAGCGGATCTATCATATACTGCGGGTTGCGGAACCGCAGTCCTGACATCAGGGGGGCAACAATGCCGCCTCCCCGCTTGATGGTTACCGGATAGCGGACAGCCCGGCGCTTGCGATGCAGGCGCCGGGCTTTTGGCGTCCGCTCTATGGGGCTGGCGGAGGGGGCTTAGCCTCTTCGAAGTAACTCCCTTTTACTCAGGAACCTATCCCGTTCAAAGTGCTTTTGCCCGAGACGTACCGTGCCTCCCGATGTATTGGGCATTATGCCTCCGGGATTCTGACCCGATGGGAGAGTGGCCGTAAGGGAGAAAGACCGTTCCTTATCTCCCTGTTTCCCATGAGTGTTCCTGAGCACGTGTCTTTAGATTCCAAATCATGTCCCTTTCGCATGTATCTTTCGGTGTATCTCTCGCCTGTAAAGTATGTACCTCTCGCATGAAAGTATGTTCCTCTTGCATGTTTCCAAGCAAAGTCCCGGGGCAGGCCGGGAATAAGGCTGGTCCATTGATGCGGGGTGAGGCGGATAGCAGGTACGGAGAGCGAGCGTACCGGAACGGAAGACGGGCGCGCAGGAGGGACAAGGCGCACGGAAGGATGGGCCAAGCGACGGGAAGTACGGCAGGCGAAGGAGATGGATGCTTCGGGCTGTCGGCGCATTGGAATTCACTTGCCCCGAAGCCTTGAATTGGCAAGGGCCGTCCCCCAGGAAGCCGCTTGTGTTGCGGCTGTAAAGAGATTACAATCAAGGGAGTCTGGCTTGAGGCCGGGGTCCTTCTTTTTTTGTCCGCGTTTCCGGAAAGGAGAAGAAGGGTAAAGATATATATTAATCGCGTTGCGCTTGCATCGGCGGAAGGAAAGGAATACGCCATGTTTACGATTCTCATCGCCATTTTCACGATACAAATCGTCTATGTCTCTCTTTTCACGCTGCGCATGATATTAACCTTGAAGGGTCAGCGGTACTTGGCGGCCTCGATCAGCACGGTCGAGATTATCATCTATGTGCTTGGCCTGAATATGGTGCTCAAATATTTGGACGAACCGGTCAGCCTGATCGTGTACGCCGTCGGGTACGGCATCGGGGTGCTGGTCGGCTCCTGGATCGAGGACAAAATTGCGCTCGGCTACGTTGTCTTCAAAGTCATCGTCAACAATCCGGACAGCCCGCTGCCGAATTATCTCCGGGATCATGGCTTCGGCGTCACCTCCTGGATCGGCAGCGGCCGGGACGGGCATCGGCTCATGCTTGAGGTGCTGGCGAAGCGGAAGAACCGCAGCATGCTCCAACAATCGATTTTGGAAATTGAACCGAAGGCATTTATCGTCACCTCCGAGCCGACGCAGCTTCACGGAGGATTTTGGACCAAGGTCACGCGCCGCTAGGCGCGGGGCCTTTTTTTGTGGCTGGAGAAGGACGGTTTTTTTGGTAAACATAAGAATCTAAAATTTGCAGATAATGAAGACCAGAGGCCTGTTTTTTGTCGAAGCCTAAGTCTTTTGTTTCATATGGTCAGGATAGGTTTAATTATTAAGTATGCTTATGTGTAAATGCGCTATCAGCGATCGCGCGTTCTATTCCTTGCGCTGATTCGCGTACACATAACAAATAACCGCTCCCCATTTCAGGCCGGCCGGATTCATCTACATACTTGGCAGCACCCGCAGGGGTCGACAGCTTCTATCAATATTTTTTATAAAAAAGAGGTGATGGCGCATGATCCAATTCCAAAAAGTGAATAAGGTTTACGAAGGTGGCTTTCACGCGTTGAAAGACATCAATCTGGAATTCAAGAAGGGCGAGCTCACCGTTCTGATCGGACCGAGCGGATGCGGCAAATCGACCACCATGAAAATGATTAACCGTCTGATAACCCCTTCAAGCGGAAAAATCCTCATTAACGGCCAAGATATTTCGGAGCAGAACGCTGTGGAGCTCCGGCGCAATATCGGCTACGTCATTCAAAACATCGGATTATTCCCCCACATGACCATCGGCAAAAACGTTGCCGTCGTCCCGCAATTGAAGAAATGGGATAAAGCCAAGATCGAACAACGGGTGGATGAATTGCTGCGGCTCGTTCACCTCGATCCGGAAGTGTACCGCGATCGCTATCCATCCGAGCTGAGCGGAGGCCAGCAGCAGCGCATTGGCGTCATCCGCGCATTCGCCGCCGATCCGGACATCATTTTGATGGATGAACCGTTCAGCGCGCTCGATCCGATCAGCAGGGAGCAGCTGCAGGATGAGCTGATCCGGCTCCAGCAGGAGCTGAACAAAACGATTATTTTCGTCACCCATGACA
Organism: Paenibacillus dendritiformis; assembly: GCF_021654795.1. Lineage (NCBI taxonomy): Bacteria > Bacillati > Bacillota > Bacilli > Caryophanales > Paenibacillaceae > Paenibacillus > Paenibacillus dendritiformis. Next base: position 5,014,203 of record NZ_AP025344.1, on the reverse strand, counting down.
TGGATGAGGCGATCAAAATCGCGGATACGATCGTGCTGATGAAGGATGGCGAGGTCGTGCAGACCGGATCGCCGGAAAATATTCTTCGGCATCCGGCGAATGATTTCGTCCGCACATTCATCGGCCAGAAGCGGCTGGAGGGAGCGGCCGGCTTCGATATTCCGGTCGTGGATGAAGTAATGGTGCCGAAGCCGGTGACGGCGTATCCGAACCGGGGGCTGGCGGAAGCCATCAAGCTGATGGAGAGCCGCAAGGTGGACTCGCTGTTCATCGTCGACCGTGACGACAAGCTGCAGGGCATCGTCTCCATTTATAAGGTGCTGGACCAATACGGGGAGGAGAACAAGCGGGTGAGGGATGTGATGCGGCCGATCGGCTATTTCGTCCGGCCGGGAACGCCGCTGCCGGAAGCGGTGAAGATCATGAGCGACAACCGGCTTACGATTTTGGCGGTCGTCGACGAGAACGGCAAGTTTATCGGCTTGATTACCCGGGGCAGCATCGTCAAGCATTTGGCGGACGTATATCCATCAATCATGGAGAGCGCGCCGAATACATTCGGAGAGGAGGCGTAACCGATGGGTGGATGGTGGACATTTCTGCAAGAGCGTGGAAGCGACATTGTCACGGCGCTGGCCGAACATATGGTCATCTCGGCCGCTTCGGTGCTGATCGGGTGTCTCGTGGCCATTCCGCTCGGCATCGCGCTTATCTACAACACGTTCTCCTGGCTGAACAGCATCGTATTCTTCGTTGCCAATCTGCTCCAGACCGTGCCGAGTCTGGCGTTGCTGGCCATTATGATTCCGCTGATGGGCATCGGCATGAAGCCGGCCATATTCGCTTTGTTCCTCTATTCGATTATGCCGATTCTGCGCAATACGTACGATGGCTTCGAGTCCGTGGACCGGAGCGTGCTGGAGTCGGCCCGCGGCATGGGCTATGGGACGTTCCAGCGAATTGTGCGCATTCAGCTTCCGCTGGCCTTGCCTTATATTATGTCCGGCGTGCGCGTGACAACGGTCTACATTATTAGCTGGGCGACGCTCGCCGCCTTGATCGGGGCCGGGGGCCTGGGACAGTTGATCGTATCGGGCATGGGAGTCAACAAGCCGGAGCTGATCGTTACCGGAGCCGTCGGGGCCATCGTGCTCGCGTTTGTCATCGACGGACTTCTCGGGCTTTTGGAAAAAGCACTTACACGCCGTTTTGGACGGACGAGCAGCTTGTCTGCTTAACCTTGCCGTCCGTAACGGGGTGTACGGTCCGGGACTGGAGTGAATGAAGGAGGAGGATTCGGTATGACTGGACGAACACGGCCGGCGGGCCTCGCGATTGCCCTGCTGGCGTTGACGATATTGCTGTCATCCTGCGGGCTGGACAACCGGCTTGTCATCGGAGCGCAGACCTATTCCGAGGCGAAAATATTGGCCGAAATGTACAAGGCGCTCATTGAAGACCGCACCGAACTGAAGGCCAAGGTGCTGCCAGACCTGGCGGCGAGCGGCATCGTCATTAACTCGATGAAGAAGAACGAGCTGCAGATTGCCACGCTCTACACGGGCGAGATCTTCAACAACCATTTCCCGGTCGTCGAGACGAAGCAGCGGGATGAGGTATTGAAGCAGGCCCAGGAGGGCTTCGATAAATATTTTGATTTTACGTGGTTCGATCCGCTCGGCTTCGAGAATACGTATGCCTTCACCGTGCGCAGCGATCTGGCGCAGGAGCGCGGATATGAGAAAATATCCGATGTGCAGAAGGATGCCGGCAGTCTGCGGCTCGGCGTCGATACCACCTGGCTCGAACGGGGCCTGGACGGATACAAGGGCTTTCAGGATGAGTACGGCTTCCGGTTCGGCAAGGAGTTCCCGATGGAGCAAAGCCTCGTGTACGAGGCGGTGGCGAACAACCAGGTCGATATTGTGCTTGCTTATTCCACCGATTCGCGCCTGAAGGCTTATCAATTGAAGACGCTGCAGGATGACAGGCAATTTTTTCCGCCGTATGACGCTTCGACCGTGGTGCGCAATGATGTGCTGGAGGCGCATCCGGAATTAAAGGAGGTACTCGGCCTGCTCGTGGGAACCCTGGACGAGAAGACGATGATCGATTTGAACTATGAAGTGGATGTCGAAAAGAAAAGCGAACGGGAAGTGGCCGTCAATTATTTAAAACGAGTCGGGCTGCTTAAGTAAGAAAGGAGGCGCGCAATGGGAAGCTATGAATGGACAATTGCGGATTTAATCGCGTATATCGGCCGCAATACGGATTTATTATGGGAATATTTCGTGACCCATATCGTAATGGTGCTCACCGGCGTCGGCCTGGCCTTCGTCATCGGCGTTCCGCTCGGCGTGCTGTGCGCCCGGTACAAGGGCTTATCCCGGCTCATTCTCGCGGTGACGAGCACGCTCCAGGTCATCCCGAGCCTGGCCCTGCTCGTGCTGCTGATGCTCGCGTTCGGACTCGGCACGAAGACGGTCGTCGTCGGCCTGCTTCTGTACTCGCTCAACCCGATCGTCCGCAACACGTACGTCGGGCTGAAGCAGGTCAATGCGAGCTATGTCGAGGCCGGACGCGGCGTCGGCATGAGCCCGCTGCAGCTGCTGTTCAAGGTGCGGTTCCCGCTGGCGCTGACTTATATGCTGACCGGGCTGCGCATCGCGGCCGTCATCGCGATCGGGGTCGCGACGATCGCGCCTATCGTCGGCGGGGACGGATTGGGCCGGGAGATCTATGCCGGCATCAATTCGCAGAACCCGCTGCGCATTTACGCCGGGGCGATCCCGGCGGCGCTGCTCGCCATCGTCGCAGATGTGCTGCTCGCCATCCTTCAGAAACGATGGAACCTCACGGAGCGCAAATCGCGGAAGAACGGCGCCGGGCCGGGCTCGACCCGTCCGGCCGCCTGACGCGGGCGGAAGCCCCGCGGCGGGGGATTAGGCCTGCCGTTACGATAATCGGCTAATTTTAACGGTCAAAAAAATACCCTAAAATAAAAACGATCAGTATAAGCAGTATGATTAGCGCTGCTTTTTGCCGCCAGGACATATACGGACTCTCCCATAGGCACACATCATTTCTGAAATGATTTCATGGAAACAAGTCAGTCTTCCCTGGAGAGTCCAAGGAAGACTGACGTCATATTTCTAGTCGTTAGCGGTCGTAGAGAAGGAATTGCCGTCTGCCAAGCCGCGAACTTCAAAAGTATATAAGCAACGCTACCATTTATAAGTTAAAATGTAAATCCTGATTTTGAGTCATAAGAAATTATAAAAGTTAGTTGGAAGAACGAATCACAGCAATATCCTCAAGAAGTCTGATGAACAAAGGGGTAAAGGGCCGAGGGGGAGTCGGAACAGCACCATCGGTCACCTCTGCATGTCTGATTTTCTCCTCATGCGGGTTCAAGAATCTTAATATCAGGCTACCGTAGCGAGTGGAAGCCTCGCTCAATCCCAGGCCGTGACTTATTCTACCGGACTTTTCGAATGGGCAGATATATTGCGCATCGGCAAAAGCGAATGTCCGGAACTACCAATTGGGCAAACGGCTGAAAGCGTTGTACAATAGAAGCAAGGACTTTTATCTTCTCAATGGACAGACAGGGTGATGTACATGTCACATGACGGCAGGCGCGGTCATGACAGCGAGGCCGAGGCGCGCGGCGTCATCGAATTTCGTTCGGAGCAGGAGCTGCAGGCCCATCTTCCTTGCAAGGTGTACCGGTTGGATCAGTCGATCGGCAACATCTGGGATCATACTCATGACTACATTCAGATCTGGTACGTGCTGAAAGGCGAGTTCAAGCATACGATTAACCATCATAGTTATCATATGGTCAAAGGGAATTTATTCATTATCCCGCCGTTCGCGGTCCATCGGGTCGAGATGGTGGCCGGGCAAGAGGTGGAGATTATCGGGTGCGAATTTTTACCGCATTTCGTCCTTGATTCGGCGGAGCGCGAAGGCGAGCGGGGCGTTGACTTTTCTTATCTGGAGCAGTTCCTGATGGATGAGAAGCAGTCGACGCCGAAGGTGGCACTGACGGGTGATACCGATATCCAGGTGGGGCGGCTGCTGCAGGAGATGCTGGAGGAGTATCAGCATACCCGCCGGTATTACGAACTGGTGCTGAAGGCTGATCTGCTCCGGCTGCTGGCGATTATTATTCGCGAATATACGAAGCCCGCCGACAAGACAAGCGAAGAAGACGATCGGGTGGAAAAATACCGGGACGTCATTACCTCCGTTACCGAATATATTCATCTTCACTATGCGGAAGAGCTGAGGCTGGAACGGCTGTGCCGCCAATTCAGCTTGTCGAAGACGTATTTTTGCTACTTGTTCAAGCGCTTCACCGGCAAAACCTTCAATGATTACTTGATTGATCTGCGAGTACGCAAGGCGGTCGATTGTCTGCTGGAATCCGATATGTCGATTACGGAAATTTGCTTCGGCGTCGGGTTTAACGATCTGGCTTACTTCTCGCGGATATTCAAGCGGCATACCGGCCTGTCTCCCTCTCAGTACAAGAAGAAGGCGCCCGGGCGGCTGGAGTAGGATGAATCCGGGAATATCAAGCGGCGGAACCGCATTCCCGGGCGGAGGGAGACGCGTGCGAAGCCGGCGGATCGGAGGGAGCGGGAGCCGGACTTGACTTTGCGGGTGCAATCGATTACGATGAGATTATCCATATACAGGGAGAGATGTTAATGTTGGCGAGCGTTCTTAACTAATCAATTCCATAGGGAAGCCTTGCATTTGTTCGAAAAAGCGTCTTGCTGGACGTTTATTTGAGCATGTGCGAATCAGACTTCCGGAATTAGTTAAGAACAGCGGAGATTCATTTGAAGCCAAGATTAACGTCTGCAGGCGACACGATCCGTGCTGTTGTTAGAGCACGGTTTTTTTGCGTTCAGGAGAAGGGAAGACGCACGCTTTCGGCGAATGCGCGCCCGCTCCTTGCACGTGATTGCGCTGCCCGGGCGGGACCGGGCAGAGCCGGGTCGCGATACGTTATGACGGAAGGCAGAAGATGCGATACTTGCGCATTCTTCTGCCTTTTTTGTCGCATGCGGACATCTGTGTTGGAAGGAAGATATGAGAAGGAGTGCTGAACATGGACGACAAAATGCTGGAGCGTCTAGAATACGGACGCGTGAAGCAGGAGGTAATGAAGTATGCTCTCTCTTATGCCGGGCAGCGGCATATAGAGGAGATGAAGCCGCTCACCGATGCCAAGGCGGTGCAGCATGCGCTGCTGGAGACGGAAGAGGCGACTCGGATGCTTGCCAAGGGGGCAAGCGTTCCAATTCCTTCCCTGCAAGGAATGGACACGGTGCTGTCCCTGCTTGGGTCAGGGTATCTGTTCGGCGAGAAGGATATTGCGCATGTACGGCAGTTCCTGCACAGCTGCTCGCAGCTTATCGCCTATATGCGGTCCAAGGAGGGAATCGCCCCGACGGTCGCCGCCTATGCGGCCTCAATGCATCCGCTGGACGGGGTGGCGTCCGAGATCGACCGCTGCCTCGCGCATGGCCGGATTCGGGATGAGGCGAGCAAGGAGCTGCATAAGGTCCGGCGCAAATTGACGGCCGTCGAAGACAAGATCCGCGGCAAAATCGACGCGCTGTTGAACCGGTACCGCTCGCTGATGCAGGAAAATCTCGTGAGCCAGCGGAACGGACGCTATGTTTTTCCGATCAAAAAGGAGTACCGTAAGCAGATCAAGGGCAGCGTCGTTGACGAATCGTCCAGCGGACAGACGGTCTATGTCGAGCCGCAGGAACTGGCCGTGCTGCAGCAGGAGCTGGCGATCCTTCGTATCGAGGAAGGGAAGGAAGAGGCGAAGATTCTCAGCTATCTGACCGAGCTGCTCGATGGTAAAGCGGAGGAGTTGCGCCGCAATGCGGAAACGGTAGGCTGGTATGACTACGTGTTCGCGCGGGGGAAATATGCGCAATCGATCGAAGGGCAGCCGGTCCGCTTGAACGAGAACGGCGTCGTCGATCTGCGGCAGGCGAAGCATCCGCTGCTTGGCGGCGGCACGGTTCCGCTCGATATTCAGATCGGGCGGGGCTACCGGGCCTTGATCGTCACCGGGCCGAACACAGGCGGCAAGACGGTGGCGCTCAAGACGGTCGGGCTGCTGTGTCTGATGGTGCAGTCCGGCTTGCTTGTGCCTGCCGGGGAAGGGAGCAGCTTCCCGGTGTTCCGCCATATCGCGGCCGATATCGGCGACGGGCAGAGCCTGGAGCAGTCGCTCAGCACGTTCTCGGCTCATATTACGCGGGTCATCGATATGCTGGCCTTTGCGGATGAGGCGACGCTCGTGCTTATTGACGAGATGGCGTCGGGCACCGATCCGGGTGAAGGGGTCGCCCTGTCGATCGCGCTGCTGGAGGAGCTGGCGCGGCGCGGGACGATGGTCATCGCGACGACCCACTACAACGAGATCAAGCATTTCGCCGGCGTCACGCCGGGCTTCCGCAACGCCCGGATGGAGTTCGATCCGGATACGCTGCAGCCGCTCTATCGGCTCTGCATCGGAGAAGCCGGCAGCAGCTACGCCTTCCTCATCTCACGGAAGCTCGGGCTGAACCCGGAGCTGATCCGCCGAGCGGAGGAACTGGCGGCGCGCCGGGAGGAAGCGCCGGGGCTGCGCGCGGATGCGGAAGCGGGGACGGCGGCGGGCTATGACGCCGGATTGCTGCGGGATGGCGAATCCATGTCGGAGCCGGTGTCCCGGCCGCTGCTTGACTCAGAGGCGCCCGCGGCTGTTAACGGGGCCGCCTCGCCTGAGGATGGGGCAGCGGAGAATTCGAGTGGAGTGGAGGCGAAGCAGGACCGTCCGCTGGAGATTGGCGATTGCGTCTATATCTCGTATCTAGGGCGGACCGGAATCGTATATGAAGCGGCGGATGCACGGGGCAATGTCGGAGTCATGATTGAGCGGCAGAAGGTCAAAATCAATCATAAGCGGCTGTCGCTGTATATTGAAGGCAAGGAATTGTATCCGGAAAATTATGATATGGACATCGTGTTCGAGACGAAGGAGAACAGGAAAAAGCGGAAGCTGATGGAGCGCAAGCATGTGGAAGGCTTGAGCATTGTCCATGAGGCGGAGGAATGATGCCGGGCGGGGCCTGCGGGCCCCGTCAGATCCGAATCATATGGAACGCGAACAATGAAAATATTTTAGGTATCGGTGAGGGCGTGATACAGTAGAGCGAGATAATTGGTTGCTTGAGGAGGGGATGCATGATGCTGCGCGCAGTATTGTTCTGCCTGTCGCTCGTGTTGGCGTCGGGCTGCGGCGTCGCGGAGGAGCGCTTCGCAGACGGCCATATTCAGGCTGGATCGGGGAAGGACAGCGAGAGCAGGGAAGCGATGGCCCGCGATGCGGCACTGCTTGACGCAGCGAAGAAGGGCAAGGAGGAAGACGTCCGGCGGTATATTAAGGAAGGCGCCGATGTCAATGCGCAGGACGGCAGCGGGCGCACGCCGGCGATGCTGGCGACGCTAGGCGGACATACGGAGGTCGTTCGCCTTCTGATTGACGAAGGGGCGGATGTCAATATCCAGGCGGATAACCGGGACAATCCGTATTTATATGCGGGCGCGGAGGGGCAGCTCGATATTTTGAAGCTGACGATTGAAGCGGGAGCGGATACGAAGCGGACGAACCGCTTCGGCGGAACGGCGCTTATCCCGGCCGCGGAGCATGCGCATCTGGACGTCATCGAGTATTTGCTGACGTCGTCGGATGTGGATGTGAACCATGTGAACAACCTCGGCTGGACCGCCCTGATGGAGGCGGTCGTGCTGGGCAGCGGCGGGGAGCCGCACCAGCGGACGGTGGAGCAGTTGATCCGGCATGGCGCGGACGTGAACATCCCGGATCGTGACGGGGTGACCGCTCTCAGCCATGCCCGTTCGCGCGGCTTCACCGAGCTCGCGCGGCTGCTGGAGCAGGCTGGAGCCAAGGCGGATGCTCCTTAGAGCCAGCAGGCAGCGCCCCGCCTTGGCTTCGGCCTGGCGTGGCGGCGCAGTAGTTGTCCTCTTTGCTCTTATGTTCACTCTGGCATCGGTTCAGGTTCCCTGCCTAGCTTGTTGTCTCATCCCCTTTGATGTCCTTATGAGTACTATCCCATTAAGGCAGAATTATTTTTTCTGTTCCGATGGGATATTGTTCGCGATGAGGGAGACTGGTAGACCTAAGCTTCCTGCCTCGATGGGATATTGGCGGCAAGAGGGCATGAGCAGGTTCGTATTCTGCGCCGATGGGATATTGTTGATAAGAGAGCAAGAGCAGGTTCGTTTTCTGCCTCGATGGGATATTGGTGACAAGAGAGTATGAGCAGGTTCGTTTTCTGCCTCGATGGGATATTGGTTATAAGAGATCATGAGCAGTTAGTTTCCTGCGCCGATGGGATAGCGGTCGTAAGAGGCCAGGGGATGATTAGGGTTGACTATTTAGTACGGCACGCCGTGTCGTTCCTGCCCAAAAGAACGGCTCATTTATACATTTGCCTTCGAACCCGGCTTGCCGGGTTTATTTGTGTAAGAAAGTCCAACAATTGTGGACTATAGTTCAATGTGTTTTGCACGGGCTTTCCTATAATAGAGGTGAGAGGAACGGCCGGGACTGTAACCGTTTGCAGCAGCAGGACGCGATACAAGCCGGTTGAACCAAGACGAAATGGAGTGAGCCAGGGTGAAATTAGGAGTCAGTATTTATAGCTTGCATGCCGCTCTGCAGGATAAACGGATGACGGTACTGGACGTGCTGGACTGGATTAAGGCGCAAGGAGCCGATCATGCGGAGATCGTGGACATGGATCTCGATCTGGCCAATCATCCCGATCGGGTGGATGCCATTCGCGAGAAGGCGGCGGAGATCGGTCTGGAATTGTCCAATTACTGCATCGGGGCGAACTTCGCCGGACTCGATGACGAAGCGTTCGCCAAGGAAGTGGCGCGCGTCAAGTCGCATGTGGACGTCGCTCATCGTCTCGGCGTGAAGCGCATGCGTCATGATGTCGCATCGCGGTTCTATCCGGAGACCGATGTCAGCTATTTCGAGCAGGATTTCCCCGCGCTCGTGGAGGCATGCCGCCAAATCGCCGACTATGCGGCGGGCTTCGGCATTACGACAAGCGTGGAGAACCACGGCTTCTACATTCAGGCAAGCGAGCGGGTGAAGCGTCTGGTGCTGGCGGTCGATCGCGAGAACTTCCGCACGACGATGGACGTGGGCAACTTCACGTGCGCGGACGAGAATCCGCTGAATGCCGTCCGTAACAACGTCGGGCTGGCGTCCATGGTTCACCTGAAGGATTTCTACATCCGTCCGGCGGATCGCAATCCGGGCGAAGGCTGGTTCCGCTCGCTGTACGGCAATTACTTGCGCGGCGCCATCGTGGGGCAAGGCGATCTGCCAATGTACGATCTTATCCGCACGGTGAAGGGATCGGGTTATGACGGATACGTCAGCATCGAATTCGAGGGCATGGAAGATTGCCTTAGAGGTACGAAAATCGGAATCGAAAATGCGCGGCGTATCTGGTCTGAAGTGTAAACGCGCCATAATACGATTATTTTATAGCCGGAGTTAAGCAACTCTTTATTATCAATATCTAGGGGAGGAAGTCCATCATGAGCAAAGTCAAAGTAGGCGTCATTGGCGCAGGTTCGATCTCGGAAATGCATTTTGGAGGATATCAAAAGAACAATGAGGCCGAGCTGGTGGCGGTCTGCGATCTGAATGCGGATCGGGCTAAGGAGAAGGCGGAGAAATTCGGGGCTCCCGAGGCGAAGATTTACACGGACTATCATGAGCTGCTTGCGAATCCGGACGTAGAGGCGGTCAGCATCTGCACATGGAACAACTCTCACGCGGAGATCGCGATTGCCGCGCTGGAAGCGGGCAAGCATGTCCTTGTCGAGAAGCCGCTCTGCAAGACGGTGGAGCAGGCGCTGGCGGTGCAGGAAGCGCAGAAGAAAAGCGGCAAGACGCTTCAAGTGGGTTATGTCCGCCGTTATGGCATGAATACCCGCGTGTTGAAAAAATTTATCGACGCCGGCGACCTGGGCGAAATCTATTATGCGAAGGCGTCCTGTCTGCGCCGGCTGGGCAACCCGGGCGGATGGTTCAGCGATGTGGAGCGTTCCGGCGGCGGTCCGCTTATCGACCTGGGCGTCCATGTCATCGACCTGTGCTGGTATCTGATGGGCAAGCCGAAGGTCAAATCGGTTAGCGGCAACGCGTACAACCGTCTCGGCAACCGGAACCATATCGAGAATCTGTCCTTCTACCAGGCCGCGGATTACGACGCGAACGTGAACACGGTCGAGGATATGGCCAACGCGCTTATCCGCTTCGAGAACGGAGCCTCGCTCGCTGTGGATGTCAGCTTCGCGCTGCATTTGAAGCAGGACGAGATCAGCGTCCGCTTGTTCGGGGACAAGGGCGGCGCGGAAGTTGAGCCGCAGCTGCTCATTATGGGAGAAAAGCATGATACGATTTTGAATATGACGCCGCAAATCGACCACCTCAGCTTTGATTTCGAACGGGGCTTCCAAAAAGAAGTCGATCATTTCATCGATTGCTGCCTTGGGCGCACCGAGACGATCTGTCCGGTGGAAGACGGCGTGGAACTCATGAAAATCCTTTGCGCGATTTACGAGTCGAGCGCCAAGGGAACCGAAATTGTTTTCTCTTAATGCAATGGCGAAGAAGCGGGAGGGAGGAAGAACAGCATGAACCGCAAAGACCCCGCTTTGGCTGTAATAACACGCAGCAATGATAATGATATGCTGCAGGCGATTCGGCTGATTGAGCCGAATGTGGCCGTCCTGCATCCGGATGAGGTGCGGGAAGGCGTATTGGATGCGTACGAAGCGATTGCGCTGCTCGGCGGAACGGAAGAGACGCCGCTTCTGTTCCCCGCGCATCAGCGCGTGCTGCTGGAGAAGCAGATTGCCGCCGGCAAGCGCATCTTCGCGGAATATGTGGCCAGCATCGGCCATGTGTATTGCGAGCCGCCCCAGTCGACGCGGTACCATCGTCTCATCTATTGCTCCAAGGAGACGGATCTGGCGGGACTGCCGCTCGGCGCGCTGCTCGATGATCAGTGCGGCATGCGCCTGCGTCCCTTCGCGGGGGCGTGCCTGCACGATGTGCCGATTTTGCAGTATGCGCGAGTGCATGCGCATGACCGCGTGGAGCTGGATGATTCCTTCTTCGGGGAAGTGTCCGACCGCGCGCTCTGGTTCGAGCAGGATACGCTGCTCGTCTGCGGCTTCCGGCTCTGCCCGTGGCTGCGCGCACGCTATTCTCCGCTGCAGCGCATCCGGCATGTCGTCGCCTTTGTCATCGGCTGGCTGCTGGATCGCGGGATCGAGGTCGCGGCTCTATCTTCGCTGGAGCCGGTCGTCAGCACCGGCCCCGACGGAAGGCGGGCCGCTTCCTATAGAGAAGCCGCGGAACGCGCCATCCGCTGGTTCGAGCGATCGGGCGTGCTGTACGATGAAGGCCGCACCGGGGTGCACGAGGGCTGGGGCACCGAGATATACGGCGACGGCAGCCAGCGGCTGAGCCGCCAACAGCGGGCTGACTGCATCGGCGAGACGGCGATGGCCTATTTCATGCATTATAAGGTGACGAACGATGAGCGCAGCCTCGCCATTGCGAATCGCCTGCATGATTATGTCTTCCAGTACTTTCTGTGCAAAGAGGATGTCCCTTGGTCCGGCATGATGCGTTTTAACGCGGAGGCGTGGAGCATCTGTTATCAGGATGACGTGTCGCGAGCCATTCTGCCGCAAATGTGGCAATGCTTCTTGGAGGGCAGCGAACGTCATCTGGACGACTGTCTGCTGGCGCTCAACTTCCTCTTGAAGACGACCGGGTCGGATGGCATGCGGGTGTCGCGCACGAATAATATGATATTCGACCGACATCCCGAGGAGCTTCACAGAATGCGCAGCGAGCCGGCCCAATTCCCGAGCGCTCATTATAACGCTTATTATTACGCGGCGCTGCTGCTCGCGTACCAGCTTACCGGGATCCGGCTGTTCCTGGATGCCGGCCGCAAAGGGCTGGAGGCGCTGATGCGCGTCTATCCGGATACGGTGCGGGAGCAGAGCCAGACGCAGGAGTTGTGCCGTCTCGTGCTGCCGCTAAGCTGGCTCTACTGGTCGACGCAGGATGAGCGGCATCGCGAGTGGCTGTATCGGGTAACCGAGGATTTGCAGCGCTTCAAGCATCCGAGCGGCACTTATCTGGAATGGGATGAAGGCTATAAGGCGCCGATGTGGGAAGAGAACGGCATGCGGGACAACTCGCTCGTTACGGAGAACGGGCACCCTGTCGTCGACCTGCTGTATTCCAACAACTGGCTTCCGATGGCTTGGATGCAGGCTTACTTCGTGACCGGCGACAGCATGTTCCTTGACTTGTGGACGGAGAGCTCCGACTTCATGGTCCAGGCCCAGCTCAGCAGCCCCAATCCGGACATTGACGGCGCCTGGGCACGGGCCTACGATGTCGAGCTCGGCGAGGTCTTCGGATCGCCGTCCGACATGGGCTGGGGCCCATGGGCGATTGAATCGGGCTGGACGGTGGCGGAGATTGCGAGCGGGCTCATGATTGGCGATCTGAAGGATGAACTTGCCCCCCTTTTTCAAGAGCATGCCGCGAAGCGGCGGAAGGGAACGGGCTACCCGAACCGCTAGACCGGCCACTCGGCCTTCGGAATTGATTTTTGAATATGCGCAGCCGCGCATTTCCATCATAAACCTGATTAAGGAGTGATTCACATGGCATTGTTAACGAATCCAATCGGTGTCATTACGGACAGCTTCCGCCTTCCGCTGCGGGAAGCGCTGGCCAAGGCGAAGGAAGTGGGCGCGGACGGCGTGCAAATCTATGCGGTCAGCGGGGAGATGGACCCGGATAACTTGTCGAAAGATGCGCGCAAAGAACTGGCGAAGTATATCGATTCGCTCGGCTTGAAAATCTCGGCGCTGGTCGGCGACCTGGGCGGTCACGGCTTCCAGGACAAAGAGGCGAACCCGGCCAAAATCGAGAAGTCGAAGCGCATCCTCGATCTGGCGCTTGATATGGGAACCAACGTCGTAACGACCCATATCGGCATCGTGCCGGATGAGCAGAACGAGATATATTATGCGATGCAGCAGGCTTGTGAAGAGCTGAGCCAGTACGCGAACAGCCTGGGCGCGCATTTTGCGATTGAGACCGGCCCTGAGCCGGCGGCGCATTTGAAGTCGTTCCTGGATACGTTGTCGGGAAAAGGGGTAGCCGTCAACTTCGACCCGGCGAACATGGTGATGGTAACCGGAGACGATCCGGTGCAAGGCGTTCATACGCTGAAGGATTATATTGTTCATACGCACGTCAAGGACGGCGTCCGTCTGCGGGAAGTCGATCCGCGCCTCGTCTACGGCATGCTCGGCTTCGAGCCAATGTCGCATGAGAAGATTGCGGACATGGCGACCGACGGGCCATTCCAGGAAGTGCCGCTCGGAGAAGGCAAAGTAGACTTCGATGCATATTTCCAGGCCTTGGTCGATATCGGCTATTCCGGCTATCTCACAATCGAACGCGAAGTCGGTGAATCTCCGGAGACCGACATCCGCAAAGCGGTTGAATTCATTAAGCGTTACAAAGGCTAAACAAGCAAGCCACCCGAATCTCGGGTGGCTTATTTCTTCTTATGATGAGGGTGGATTGTTCAGCAATTGCCAGAGCCGGTCATGCTTCTCCTGTCCGAGCGCATCCTCGGCTATATTGAGGAAGCCTTCTATGGTCGCGAATTGCCCCCGGTAGCGATTGAAGTAGCTCTTCCAGAGGACCGGGACAGCATCGGTTCCGGCCTCCTGCGCCCAGGCCGCGAGCAGTTCGGCGCCCCGGTCGCGGTAGATGGTCAAGGCATCCTCCCCGAGTTGGGCGGCAGGGAGCGCGATCGTCCGGTAATCGGTGGTTAAGGCGGATGGCCAAGGCTCCTGCAGCCGCTGATGCCGATAATAGCGTGCGGCGAATTCGGACATCCCCTCATCAAGGAAGCCATCGGTCCGTGAGTTGACGCCGATTGCGGATCCGAACCACTGCTCCGCAATCGATCGAAGCATATCGGGCGAGAGCGCGCCGTTCAGCTTCTCCTTCCTGCCGAACAGAACCACGCCGTCGAGGCTGTCGCTCATCCCGGCATAGGGAGCTTCGACGAATGCCCAATGCTTTCCCGGAAGCTCCCCGATCGCATCGGAGTAGAACGCGATCGCATCGGCTGCGGCGTCAAGCCATTGCTCGGTCGGCCGTTCCCCGTCGTCCAGCGTGTAGACCGCGAGGGACTTCCCGTCCGGAAGCGGCCGCTTCGTCTCGGTATAGTCCGGGCTGGCGTAGAACGCGAGCTGGCGGATTCCATTCGCCCGAATATGAGTGGATTGCACGCCGTCTTGCACGCGATGCTCCAATTGCTGTCCTGTCGTGACGACAATCCAGGAAGCGGGCAGCTGGAGATGAACGTCGTAATCCGCCGGATAAAAATAATCGCTCGGGTATCCGGGATAATTCGGTACCCGGTTCCAGGCATGGCGCAGCGGATTGTATACCGCAAGCTGCGGCGTCCAATAGGTTCCGCCGGCGAATTGTTCGTTGCAAGCCAGCCTCCAGGCTCCGTACGGGACTTGGATCTCATAGCGGATGCGAAGAGACACGGTGCCGTTCGGGGCGAGGGGCTGCTTCAGTTGTACGGTCAGAGACTGATTGGCATGCTCGTACTCCAGAGGCTGGCTGTTCTCCGAAGTTACGGCGGTCGTGGTGACTCCGCCGCTGGCAGGCAGGTCGGAGAGCGCGGTGCCCAGCAGCCCTTCGGACGCCAGGCGCTGATTGAGCTTCCGCTCATGAATCGGCTGCGCATCCGGAGTGCGGTAGCTGTCGGCATACCAATGGAAGACAAGCTCTTTCAAGGACTGATCGAACTCATTGCGAAAATGCACCACGGCCGTCGCCTTCAGCGAATGAGCGGCATCATTCCAGACGGCGGTCACTTGATACTGAATGGGGGATGATCCCTGCATAGCCTGCGCGCTGTTGTCCTTCCCCGTGCATCCTGCGAGGACGGCCACAAGGGCCAGCAGAGAGACGAGGATGCCGGCATGCCGCTGCAGAAGTGAATTGTATATGGAAACGCCCGTTAGCCTCATTGGCCCTCTTCCTTCCGTCATCGGTCCTATCGTATGCTATTTTTATTGTATCGAAGGCGCGTTTCGAGTCCTATTGAATTGACTTACGCCATGCTTACGATTTTGTCATCCGCAACCGATTCAAAAATTCAGGACTATTGTCGCAGAAAAATATGGTATTATTACATAAGTGTGAAAAATATTATAGAATACAGAACTCATGCATCTGGTTGCAGAAAGGAAGGATATTTTGATTTACCGTAAGCCGAAGATGCCAGACAATATCGAAGCCCTGCAAATGGAAACGCTTCCGTCCCTTCGGACCAAGCTGATGTTTCTGCAGATGACGACTCAAGACCTGAAGCTGTTAAAGCGGTTGACCCCTTATTTCGAAAAGTACGCCAAGGCCATTACCGACCGTCATTATGAGCTGCTGTTCGAAATTCCCGAGATGAAGCAATTAATCGAGCGTCACAGTACGCGCGAACGGCTGGCCAAGACATTCATCATCTATCTGAATTCGATTCCGAACATTCGACTTGACGAAGAATATATCCGGATACGGCAGAGGATTGGCGTTGTGCATAGTCATATCCAACTGGCGCCGGAGTGGTTCGTATCCTCCTTTTTACGAATATATGAATACTTTGTCCCGCTGATCCTGCAGGACTTTCGCACCGCTGAAGCGTCGGATCTGCTCCTGGCACTGCACCGTATCCTGATGCTGGATGCCCAAATCGTACTGGAGGCCTACCAGTCCGCCTACGAGTTCCGCTTGCTTGATACGAATAGCGAGACGATGGAAAAGCTGATTCAAATGGATGGAATACATACTTTATTAATGTCTGCCGAAGCGTCGATGCAGGATGCCCAGCATATTCAGGAGTCTGCAGAGCAGTTGACCGCCTCCATCGAGGAAGTCTCCTCACAGACGACCGAAGCCGCTGCCACGACCGAAAAAATGCTCGGCACGCTTCAGGAGAACCGTGCAATCGTGGAGCAGACGATAGACGGATTAGAGGAGATGACCGACTTGTTCCGTGATACCAAAGCACGGTTCGAGGAGCTTCAGCAGTCGCTCCTGGAGTTGTCCGGAGTCGTCGATATGATCAACTCCGTTGCGGATTCGACTCATCTGCTTGCGCTGAACGCATCGATTGAGGCGGCGCGGGCCGGCGAAGAAGGGCGCGGCTTCGCCGTCGTGGCAGGCGAAGTTCGGAGGCTGTCCGAGCAGACCAAAACCTCCGTAAGCGAGGTCTATGAAGTTATTGCCAACATCCAGCAGTTGGCGACATCCGTTCAGGAACGCACCGACCTGATGGCCGGCAAGATGGAGCTGCAGCATGATAAGAACCGTGGGGCATTCATACAGCTGGAGGAAATGATGCGCGCCATCGACGAGATGGGAATGTCGGAAGAGTCGATTGCTTCAATCGTCGAACAACAAGCGGCGGCCACGGTAGAAATCACGGAGCATATGAAAGAAATCGTCGATCAGACCCGGCAGGTCGTCACGTTGGCAAGAGACACGGGGGAACATTTATATCATACCAGCCGCTCGGTGGAAGAGCTTCGGTCAGAGTCGCTGCAGTGGTTCCATCATTTGAACGATTCTCAGCTGCTGCGGGTCCTCAAGACCGACCATTTGTTATGGAAATGGTGGATCTATAACCGGATGCTCGGCTACGACAAGAGCGAGATCCATATTATCGGGAATTCGCAGCGATGCCGGCTAGGAAAATGGATTGAAGCGCAAAAATCCGTTCCGGGTTCGGTGCTGACTCAACAGCGGGCGTTCCGCGAGATGGTCGAACGGCATGAGCGAGTCCATTCACTTGCGGAGACGGCAGCACGGCAGATCGATGCCGGTCAGACGGAGCAAGCCATCCAAAGCTATCATCAACTGGGTGAGCTGTCTTCGCAGCTGCTGGACAATCTGGATGGCCTGCGAACGCTGTTAAATCAGCCATTGCCCAAGAGCAGCCACGTATAGCAGCAAGACAAGCGCTGTTGCGGAGCGTGTTTTGTGCCCGCAGAATTCGACCGGGAAAGGATTGCCCGGGAAATGAATGTTGACAGCCAGCAAGAAAACTGAAATAAATCCGAAAATAGAAAGAAGCCCCGCTGCGCTTGCGTACGGGGCTTCCCAGATAGCATAGAGGCTATCTGCCTCTATGCTTATCTTTTCTTTTTTGGATGCGAATGCTCCGTTTTTTCTCCTTGAGAGCCTCGCGCTGTTCGCGGGTGCTTACCGTCCGCTCCTTTTTTCTCGCCTCAAGATCCAGCCTCAGCGCTTCCTGAGACTGCGACGATATTCCGTGCCGCTGCATCTCTCTGGCAACGATTCGGGCAAGCCGCTTCGGATTGACCGGACGCTTCCGGGAAATCTCCGTTTCAACACCGCTTTGAACCTGCTCCAACAACGGATTCATTCGGGTCATCACGAATTCCATCACTTCGGCATCTCTGGGCTCTGCACCAAACACATGACGACAAGCCTTCACTTGATTGCCGAATTGCTCTTCCACGACACCTACCCAGAACGGGGTCTCAAAATAAACGGTTAATTTCACATTCCATTCCCCCTCAAGTAACTTCGAGTGAGGGACATCCCGAGGGGGGAAGGTTACTGACATTCGCAGCAGCAAGATTCATTGCGCAAGCGAATGCGCCCGGACTACCAACCGGACCGTGTTTTTACACTCGATTCTATTATAACGCTTTGGCCAGTAGCGCCACAGCACTATATTTTGATGAACAGCAGCAATTTACTTTAGCTTGCCTTTTGATCTCAGATAATCCTCCACGAGTGTTTCGCCATGAAAGGCCTGGACCATCATCCAATCGGTATACAGTTTGCCGAATTTGGAGCTGAACCAATCGGAAGTGTATTGATTGCTTAATGAAAATAATTGGTATATTTCTCCAACGGTATTAGTATGCTTGAATCCATTGTCATCCACCCACTGCACCTTGCGCTTCAAATCGACTTTGCGGATATCTTTGAACTCCATTTGCAGGATGGAACCATCTTGTTTGTAATAAACGGCAATATTTTTCTCGTTAGGATGTCCTTTTAGCAAGCGCCAACCTTTCATATCTCCGCTGGCGGCCACATCATACATTTTCGACTTTTTGCTCTGTGCTGTTTTGTTCTTGGCGGAATCTTTCTTCGGAGGGTTCAAAATGGAATCCGGAATCGATCCGACATAGGTTGTATTCGTAGCTTGGTCATATTTCATCTTGAGCCCTAAAATATCGGCCACAGACTGGAACGAAACATACACATTTCCTCCGGTCGTTCCTCCGGTCGAAATGGTAGCGTCTTCGACCGGGATGCCGTGAATGCTTGCCTTGTATTCATTTATGGCACCGGTTACGCCACGATCGCCGGCGACCTCCCCGGACTCGCCGGTTTCCTTCACCTCTTTGCCGAGCGATTCCCAAGCTTCGATAACCTCATCGGACACCATCCCCGCCGGAAGCATGCCTAGATAGAAGGTCTTGCTGTCTTCATCGTACAAATAATCCAGTTGGAACAGATTGGCCATCCCTTCGAGAGTAGCGTAAACCTTGCCCTTGTACAGGAGGACGTTGCTCTTCACCAGCTTGCCGTTCACTTTCACGCGGGCTTCATTGAAATTGACGTTCATTTTGACCTTCTCCGCCGCAAATGCCTGTACCGGCGCCAGCAGCAGCGTAGCAGCCAGAAGTCCGCTAATCGCTTTTCTCAGTGCTTTCATTGTTCTGGATCCCGCCCTTTCGATATTCAACTTGTCCGGGTCGTAGCAAGTTCCCATTACTAGAATGACTTCCGGATAATCATATGTGAAAACAGCAAAATTGACCAGTATATGATTGGGTGATTGTGGTATCGAATTCCAGTGAAAAATGATAGATTTTAGAAATGTGGGGAAAGGTACGATGATTGAATATGGGATGAACCAGGCGCAAGGTATGCTTGATGACTTATGAATTATGAATGGTGAACTTAGATGATACTCCGGGATAATTAAGGGTTCTCAGTCCTTATCAGCACTCTCCCATTGGCTCAGACTGAACGCCCCAATAATGCTAGCAGGCACGATATGCGCAGGGTGGATCGAAAATGGACGGATAAAGAAGTATCAGGCAGCTTTCGCTCTCGAGTTGAATGCGTTCGCTCTTGTACGTGGTTCCTTGTTATGGAAAGAATAGGGCCTAACAGATGTGCACAATGACAGAAGCCGTGCCCACAGGCTTACGGAGGTATCCAAATTTTTATGGAAAATAAATTCATCTATATAGCGCTGCAAGTACTTGGGACCGATTCCGTGAAACGTATCATTCAGCCACCGGCATGCTTGCCGGAATGTCTGATACAAAGGGCTATTTCTGCGCACCCGAAAATACTGATCGACAATGGAGACACGCGCAGCGGTGCTCGGCTCGACGTGATCGGCAATAAACTGTTCGGTGCCAGAACGGTACAGGCGTTTTTCGATAACATGCTTCTTGTCAACCAACGTCATCTTGAGCTGAGGAAGCTCCCCTTCCGGAACGATGGATTCAGCAACGATTAGAGCGCATTCCCCGGGATGGAGTTCGACAGATGGACGATAGGCCCTGCCATAGAAGACGACAATGCCCTGAACTTCGCCGGAAAGCCGCTTCTCGGCATGGGCTTGGCTGATTGCCGCCCGTATCTTATGAAGCATTGACCAGGCGGTCTTATATGTAACCTGTATGAGGGAGCGCAGGCGAACGGCATTAATTCCTTCCTGAGCCCGTGAAAATAGCCAGAAGGCGGCGAACCACTTGCGCAGAGACGTTCGGCTGCCTTCCATGACCGTGCCCACGGTAGGCGTGGTCTGATGGCGGCAGGCGCGGCACTCATAGATAGGAAGCCGGCGGGTCTTGGTGATATAAGCGCTATGATGACTGCAGCGCGGGCAGGAGAAGCCATGCGGCCATTTCCATTGAACAAGATAATCGACGCAAGCGGACTCTGCCGGAAACTGACGGTATAACTCCTCAAGAGCAGCAATGTTCTCAAGACCATCCACCACCCTCGTCACCACCCTTTGCAAGGAACATTTGTTCTATATTCCATTATAACGAACATTAGTTCTTATTTCAAGATGAAAATGGAATATTCCGGATTGATAAATGGGGCTTTTTTAGTCGGGATTTTTAGTGGGGGAACTTTAGTGCGGATTCGGTTGTCGCTTCTGACGCGAAGGGATAGTGCTACAAAGGAGGAAGTCCCGACCTTTTGGAGCAGGATTCTGAGTCGATGGGAGAGTGCTGCTAAGGAATGGAAGACACCATTTTTCTGACAGGGGAGCGGTCTCGATCGTTTGGTCTTATCGCAAAAATAAGATAAAGTAGTAATTAGTGCATGCGCAAAGAGGGAGGAGGAAATGGTGCCGGGCAAGGCCGTTCTAACGGGGAGTTAGAAGGAAGCCGTTGTGAAGGATTTAAGCCGCTGGACTGTGGCTGGAATGTTGGGGAGCCTATGCCGCGTTCTATCTGTGGAGAGGCTTGGAAGACCACGCGAAAATCTCCACAGATGAACTTGCATAGTAACAATAGCGGAGCAGTTCTAGTCGAGCTGGTTCCATTTGTTGCCGAATTCCGGCGTTTTAAAGCTTGCCAGCATGCTAAGCAGCTCACGCGGATCGGTTGAGGATAGCAGCAGCTGCTCATGCTCGGCTCTGGCAAATCCGGCTTGGATGGAGTGACGAATCATCTCGATCATCGGCGTAAAGTAGCCCTGGATGTTGAGCACGCCAATCGGTTTTTTGTGGATGCCGAGTTGAGCCCAGCTTAGCGCTTCGAACAGTTCCTCGAATGTTCCGAGCCCGCCGGGCAGGGAGATAAACGCATCGGACAGGCGATGCATGGTCGCCTTGCGCTCATGCATGTCCGCTACTTCGATGAATTCGGTCAAGCCGCTGTGCATCAATTCTCCGCGGAACAGGCCGCGCGGCATGACGCCGGTCACTCTGCCGCCGAGACGGAGCATTTCGTTGGCGACTTCACCCATAAGACCTACGGTTGAACCGCCGTAGACCAGTTCAAATTGTTGTTCGGCCAATGCTTGGCCCAGTTCTTTCGCCAAGGCGGCGAAGTCGGGGTGGTTGCCCAGGTTCGAGCCGGCAAAGACACATATTTTTTTCATCGGTATGGCATCTCCTTCAATTCGATAGTACACATGTTCTAGTATAGACATCTTGCACAAGGAAGGAAAGAGAAGGAAATGGATATGAATGAATTTCAGGAATGGGTAAGCGGATTTTACAAGAAGCGGGAATGGTCGCAATATAATTCGTTTATTCGGGTCGGCTTTTTGATGGAAGAGGTCGGGGAGGTGGCCAGAGTGGTGCGGGCCCTGGAAATCGGCCGTGATCGTCCGGATGAGACGCAGTTATCTTCGGCGGAGCTCAGACAGGAGCTGGTTGAGGAGTTGGGCGATGTATTGGCCAATCTGTTGATTCTGTCGGAGAAATACGGGATCGGTCTATCCGAGATTGCCGAGGGCCATATTAAAAAGCTATCGGAACGCTTCGGTATGGCGACGACGGCAGAATAGAACATAGATATAGCAGAAAGCCGTTGGATAAGACAAAGGGATGTTGAGGGGGAGCGGGATCTGTGTCGGCTTGGCCAGCCCGGGAGGCTGCTTCTTCGCCTGGGAGAAGCGGCCTCCCTTTCAGCCGAGGAGAGGTTAACCTTTCAGCAAAAATTGGTTGCCGTCCGGATCAGAGAAGCTGGCATAGGTTCCCCATTGCATTGTATTGGGTTCCCCATTGAACTCTACTCCGTTCGCCTTCATCGTTGCGTATGTCGACATGATGTCGTCACATTCGAACACGATGGAGGCTTTTTGTTCCTCCCAGCCCTTCATCATCGAGCGCGGATAGAGGACGAGACGGCTCCCGCCTCCTGCCGGAGCGACTTCAAGCCACAAGGAGTTGGGACCCATAGGATGCTCCGCGGTGACCGTAAAGCCGACCTTCTCGGTCCAAAAACGCTTGGCTTGCTGCTGAGCTTCGACATAGACCGCAACGGTCGCGATTTGCTTGATCATGAAAATGCCTCCTTTTTTCCTTAATATGCCCGAGCGCCAGAAAATATTGTATCCATACGCAGACTGGCCGGCAAGCGTATCTTTTGGGGAAGTACGCTTTGAGAGACCTGGCGGGTGCATTTACAATGCGGCCGAATTTGTGTATAATACATACCCGTTAGGGTATATTGTCGTTTGTTTTTTTGTTCTCTTTCATACAGTATGGGGTATCTGTCAGGAGGGAGAA
The DNA here is from genome assembly GCF_021654795.1 of Paenibacillus dendritiformis. Lineage (NCBI taxonomy): Bacteria > Bacillati > Bacillota > Bacilli > Caryophanales > Paenibacillaceae > Paenibacillus > Paenibacillus dendritiformis. The sequence goes on along the minus strand of NZ_AP025344.1, from coordinate 4,991,692 downwards.
GCCGATGTGGATTCTCGTCGTCTTATTGATAATGGGCCTTCTGTATGCCGTGTGGACGCAACGTCCTGTGCAAGGCCTTCACTATTTGCAGCCTCATGAGCTTCAGGCGCTTCGCGAGGGGACTTCGCCGGTGAAGCAGGTGGATGTGCGCGAGCCTGCCGATTATTATTGCCGCCATATGGAGGAGGCGGTGTCGATGTATGTCGGCCGTATGCCTTATGTATGGAGCCAGGTGCTGAGTCCTGGGGATACGGTGGTGCTGATCGGGGCGCGGAAGCGGCATATCCGCAAGGCGGCACGGCTGCTGAAGCGCCGCGGCTTCAGCAGAGTGTACGGGTATATGTACCCGTGCGAGGCGTTCGCGACGTGCGTGCATCCTTGCTGCGGCTGCGCGTAAGCGAGCAGCCACGCGGCCAATGCAGGCGGCGGCGCCTCCCGGCAGGCCGGCTCGGCTGCAGGAGCGAGCTGGCCTGGCAAGAAAGACAGAGCAGCCGGAGTGAGTTAGCGCTGCTCTGTCAGTATGAGCGGGCCATGCTTCGTGATGGCCACGGTGTGCTCGTATTGGGCCGACAAGCGGCCGTCCCATGTGCGGGCGGTCCAACCGTCATCATCGATCCACATCTCGTGCGTGCCTTCGTTGAGCATGGGCTCGATCGTGATGACCATGCCTTCCTTCAGGCGGAAGCCCCGGCCGGGCTTGCCGACATGGACGAACTTCGGCTCCTCGTGCAGGGCGCGGCCGACCCCATGCCCGAGCAGATCGCGGACGACCGAGTAGCCATTCGCCTCGGCATGGCTCTGGATGGCGTGGGTGACATCGCCAATCCGGTTGCCCGGGATTGCCTGCTGAATGCCGAGATCGAGGCATTCCTTCGTGACCCGCATCAGTCGGCGCGCGGCGGCCGATATGTCGCCGACCGCATAGCACCATGCGGAGTCGCCCACCCATCCGTCGTACACCGCGACGACGTCGATTTTGACGATATCGCCATTCCGCAGGGGCTCCGGGTTGGGAAATCCGTGAGCGATGACATCGTTCACCGAGGCGCAGGTCGCATACGGAAATCCTTTGTAGCCTTTTGTATATTGCTGCCCGCCCTGCTCTTTAATATAACGTTCCACGAAATCGTTCAGCTCCAGCGTGCTGACGCCGGGCCGTATGCGCTTCGCCAGCTCGCGGTGACAAGCCGCGACGAGCTGCCCCGCCCGTCTCATCTGCTCGATCTCCGCTGCCGTCTTCAGCTTCACCATCGCGTTGTCTCTCCTTCATCCGAACCTGTTCATTGATGTCCTTGGTCCTTTTGTGGTTCCTGCAACAAAATCTTGTGTCACTTCACCGGAAAACTGCTTTTTACCGGAAACGGTCGAACCGGGCGTTGTCTCAGCAGGCCGCCGAGCGGTGGAGACGATCCGCCGGCCATGCCGGACAAACACCCGATTCAGAGTCTTTTGCAGTAAATATATGCCTGAAATGCGCGATGGTGATTGGGGACGGAATAATTAGCGGTAGTTCGCCGCGATGCCGGAGGCCAGGTCGCGGATGCGCAGGCGGACCGATTCCGGCTCCAGCACCTCGGCTTCGGGGCCGAAGCTGAGAATAAAGCCGTACAGCCAAGCATTGTCGGGCAAGGAGACGTTGGCGATCGAATGCCCTGTCTCCTCCTCCTGCAGCGCTTCCGCTCCGAACCACTCCTCGGCCGCATGCCGGATGCCGGGACCGAAGCGAAGCACGAGGGAGACGAGGCACTCGGGCGCATGCCAATCCTTGTCCCATGGCCGGTTCTCCAGGGAGATGTCTTCCCGCTGGAATCGGAGATCCAGCGGTTCCAGCCGCTTCATCCGGACAAGCTTGAAGAAGCGGAATCCGAGCTTGCCGGTGCAATAAGCGTATAAATACCAGGCATGGCCCTTCAGCACGAGGGTGTAGGGGTGAACGGTCCGCTCCGTTGCTTCTCCTTCAGCGCTGCGATAGGAGAAGCGGACGGCCTGCCGCTCTTCAATCGCTTTTTTCAGCGCCAAAATCATCGCTTCCAGCTTGTCATGGTTCCCCCAAGGGGTTAAATCAACGACAAATTGCTTCGTCCGGAACTGGAAGTCTTCCGCTTGCGAGGCGGGTATAATGCTGCTGATCTTCTCCACCAGCATGGCATGCCCTTCATCCGGATAAGAGGAGGACACGCTCTGAAGCGCGGTTACGATCGCGGCCAGTTCCTCGTTCGTCAGCACATTCCGATCCAGACGGTAGCCTTCGGCGAGCCCGATGCCGCCGTTCGCTCCCTGGTAGGTCACGATCGGAATGCCGGCTTGATTAATCGCATCGATGTCGCGGTAAATGGTGCGAATCGAGACCTCGAACCGCTCCGCCAAGTCTTTGGCCTGCACGATGGGGCGATTCAGCAGCAGAATGATGATATTGAGCAAGCGATCGATTTTCACAATAAGCGTCCTCCACAGCATTGATATCGTTCGGCGGCCTCCCTTGGCGGGATGCTGCTCTTTCCTCTATTGTAGAGGATGGGGGAGCGGGGGGAAAGAGGCGGGCCAGGAAGGGGAGAGCGTTCATTGACTTTTCGTCTTCAGGCCGATATCATGAAATAATATACTAGATATATACTAGAATCTGATCGATAGAGCGACGGATTAGCGTGAGAGACTATGGTAGAGGCTAACGATACAGACTAACAATAGATTAACGCTAGAGATTAACGATACAGATTAACGATAGAGAACTGCAAGTAACGATGAATTGAAGGAGCGTACAGGATGACGAGCAGACCAAGCCGCACTACGTTTAGACAGCGATTGGACGAAATGGTTACCGTGCTGCGGGACGATATTATTACGGGCCGTCGTGCCGCCGGCGATTATTTGCCCTCGGAGGTGGCGCTTGCGGAACAATTTCAATTAAGCAAAAATTCGGTCCGCAAAGGCTTGGAGCGGCTTGTCGAGGAGAAGCTGATCGAGAAGGTGCCGCGGGTCGGGAACCGGATCGCCGATCCGGCGGCGTCCGGCACGGTGCTGCTGCGGTTCGGATATTACCGGTCCGTCATCCAGGAGGCGGCCCTGGACCAACTCATCGAGCGCTTCCAGCAAACCCATCCGCACATCCGGGTCGAGCTTGTTCCCCTTCCGTACGAGAACTATCCCGATGCGGTCTCCGGCTATATCGGGCATGACATGCTGGATGTGGCGACGGTCAATTACAACGATTTCCGCTGGCTCGCGGATGAGGGGCGCGATGAGCTGCTGGAACCGCTGGATCCCCGCCCGGAGCTGTATCCGTTCATCGCGGACTGCTTCCGGCATGAAGGGAGGCTGCTGGGCCTGCCGCTCATTTTCTCGCCGGTCATGCTCTGCTACAACCGGGATCATTTCCTGGCGCTAGATCTGCCCGAGCCGGACAGCAGTTGGCGGTGGCCCGACCTGATGGCTGCGGCGGAGCGGCTCGGAAGGGAGCCGGGCACGTTCGGCTTCTATTTCCATATGCTCTCGAACAACCGCTGGCCGGTGTTCCTGCTGCAGAGCGGCGGGCGGTTCGAGCCCGACGGAGCGGGACATGTCCCTGTCTGCGGTACGAAGCTGATGGAGGGCCTCCGGCTGACCCGCGAGCTGATCGACAGGCAGAGCGCGTATCCGGCCTATCTGTCGGAGAATGATATGGATGCGGAGCGGCTGTTCCTGCAGGGCAAGCTGTCGGTCATTATCGCAACCTACTTCAGCCTGAATCATTTGAAGGATGCGCCGTTTGCGTTCGAGGTGGCGCCGCTGCCCTACTTGAACGAAGCGAAGTCGCTGCTGCTCGCCATCGGCCTGATGGTGAACCGGACGTCGGCGGCGAAGGAAGCGGCGCTTGAACTCGTCGCTTACTTGCTCTCCTACGAGGCCCAGCTCCATATCCGGCAGCATACGTTCAGCATTCCGGCGCACAAGAAGGCGGCGGAATGGAACGGGCCGGAAATGTTCCCGCGGCCGAGCCGCTTCTCGATGTACCGCGAGATTATTCCGACCCTCCGCTTTTTCACGGAGCTGGGGCTGCGATCCGCGGACCTGCAGGACGTGTGCAATGCGTTGAAGCTGTATTGGTCGCGTCTCGAAGACGAAGCAGCGATGTGCAGCAGACTGGAAGGCCTGCTGGCCGATGGGGCCGCCCGTTAAGGGCGGTTTTTTTGTTCATGAGAAAGAACGCCCGGGTCATGGCCGCCCAGTTCGCTTCTGTCTTTAATTCGTCTTTTAAAAAACAGGATTGACAGCGCTTTCTTCGGGGTCTATGATTGTTTACATACCAGATATGAACTACAACTTGTCTGGGTCATTGCAATTCATGCGTGATGAATCGGAAGCAATACAGAATTTTATAAAAAGAGAGCAGGGAAGGGAGGCGGGGTCTGCCTAATCATCTTCATTCGAAGCCGGTGAGAAAATGTGTGCGAGGTCGGAAACGAAGGGGATTAGTATACATCTGGATTATAAAAGCTATGAATAGAAGGGATGGTCTAACAAGATGACGAAACGTTCCAGTCTGTTGATGCTGGCCTTTGTGCTGGCGTTGTCCATGCTCCTGACGGCTTGCGGCTCGGGGGGAGCGGGAAGCTCCGAGTCCCCGGAGAAGGAAGCGGCCAATTCGGGCGCAGGCCAGCCGGAGGGCCAGCAAGAGCAAGCGCTGTCCGGCACGCTTACGGTATGGATTCATCCTTATGTGTCGGAGGAGAAAAAGAACGACATGAAAGCGGTGTTCGACGGCATTATCGCGGAATATAACAACAAATATCCGGATGTGAAAGTAAAGCTGGAGGAAATCCCGTGGAAGAACCGGGAGCAAAAAATATTGACAGCGCTGGCGGCCGGGAACGGGCCGGACGTATTCTATCAGCTTCCCGACCAGATCCCGCAGTTCGCCAGCAAGGATGTCCTTGAGCCGCTAACCCCTTATATGGATGACAATCAGATGGATGATTTCACCCCGGGCGCGTTGGCGGCGGCCACGTATCAGGAGACGCTGTACGCGCTGCCGATTCTGCAGGAAGCGCAGCTTATGTTCTACAACGCGGACATTATCAAGGAGATCGGGGAGGACCCTTCGGCCTTGCCGCAGACATGGGATGAGTTCAATGCGTGGGCCGAGAAGGCCGTGGCCAAAGGCTATTACGCCCGCGATTTCAACGGCGGCGCGGCATGCTGCAACGGTACGCTGTATCCGATTCTGTGGCAGCAAGGCGGGGACGTCATCGACGGAAACGGCGAGATCGTCATCAACAATGAAGCGGGCGTCCGCACGTTCCAGATGATTAAAGAGATGTATGACAAGGGTTGGATTCCGAAGGATTCGATTTCGAATCAGGATCAGTTGGCCGAATTCCTGTCTGGCAAGATGCTGGCGGTCTGGGGCTCGGGCTACACCCAAACCGTCCTTAAGGATGAGAAGTTCAATTATGCGGCCGGCCCGCCGCTCAAAGGCGCGGAGCAAGCCAGCTTCGGGACGGTCGGCATGTTCGCCGTGCCGAAGAACAGCAAAAACAAGCAAGCGGCGGTGGAATTCATCAAAGTCTTGACCAATACCGAAGCGCAGAAAAAGTTCAACAAGCTGGCCACTTATATCCCGACCCGGAAATCGGCTTCGTCCATCTATGAAGGGGATAAGGATATGGAAATGTTCCTGGAGGTAACGGCTTATACCCGTCCTGGCGTAATGAGCCCGGTGGCCCGCACGATTATGCCGAAAATCCAGGCCGAGATCGCCGCGATGCTGGAAGGCGGCAAATCGCCGCAGGAAGCGGCGGATGCGGCAGCCAAGGCGATTCAGGACGACATGAAAAAAAGCTGACTCTTGGCGGAGAGCGGCGGGAGGGCGCGGACCGGAGCTTGCCGGCCGCCGCTCGGCCCGCTGCCTTGCGTGGCGCGGCCGGCCTCATTAACAGGGATGGAAGGTGATATCACGTGCAAACAGTGAAGCAGGGAGCCGCGGCTCGGGAGTCTGCCATCCGGCGGCCGCCGGGAGAGCGGTTCCGGCAGGAATTCCGGCGGAATGCCATTGTGTATGTATTTTTGATTCCGATACTGATTCATTTTCTTGTGTTCCAGCTGTTCCCGCTGGCCTTCAGTCTCGTGCTGACGTTCATGGACTGGCCTATCATCGGCACGCCGGCCTTCGTCGGCTTTGAGAACTGGAGTTATTTTTTCACGGATGAGATTGCCTGGAAGGCGATCTGGAATACGGTGCTCTTCTCGGTCTACTATATCGTGCCGACGATGGGAGTCGGGCTGCTGCTGGCGCTGCTCGTCAATTCGGGCGTGCGCGCGGCGGGTTTTTTCAAGAGCTTGTACTTCTTGCCCGTCGTCACTTCCTTCGTCATTATCTCGGGAATCTGGGCATGGATGTTCAAGGGAACCGAGTACGGCATGATCAACTATGTGCTCAGCTGGTTCGGCATCGAGCCGCAGCTGTTCTTCTCGAATTCGTCGCAGGCGCTGCCCGTGCTGGCGGGCCTGAGCATTTTCAAGGTGGCGGGAAGCACGATGGTCTACTATTATGCCGGCCTCAAATCGATTCCGAATCACTTGTACGAGGCGGCCAAAATCGACGGCGCCGGCCGCTGGCGCACGTTCTGGAGCGTGACGTTCCCGCTGCTGCTGCCGATTCATTTTTACGTTGCCATTATTACGACAATCGGTTCTTTTCAAATTTTCGATTCCGCGTTTCTCATTACGGGCGGCGGACCGAACTATGCAACGATGACTCTGGTGTATTACTTGTATGAGGAAGGCTTTACCGGACTTCGCCTCGGGTATGCCAGCGTGCTTGCGTATATATTGTTTTTCATCATTTTCGCGATATCGCTCGTACAGCGCCGCGTGCTGGGCAAAGAGGTGCATTACTGATGCGCGCCCGCAGTGAACGCCGGCATCCGAAGGAGGGGCTCGCATGAATATTCGTTTGAAGCACAAGGCCGTCATTTATGTGCTGCTCGTCATTCTCGGCATCCTGTTCTTTTTTCCTTTTGCGATGATGATTCTCGGTTCGCTGCAAAAGGTGGAGAAGGCAACGGCCGATCCGTTGTTCTGGATTCCGACGAATCCGACGCTGTACAATTTCACGTACATTATCGGGCAGAGTTCGTTCCTGCATTGGATTAAGAACTCGCTTGTCATCACGCTGATCCCGGTGGCGACCCAGATTTTTTTCGGGGCGGTGCTCGGGTATATTTTCGCCAAAAAGCGGTTCCCCGGCAGGGAGATCGTGTTCTGGCTCATGATGGCTGTCGTCATGGTGCCCGGCCAGCTGCTTATTATTCCGAAGTATATCATGTTCAGCCAATTCGGCTGGATTAATACGTACGGGGCGATTATCGTTCCGGAGCTGTGGGCCATTATGGGGGTATTCCTCGTAAGGCAGTTCATGATGACGATCCCGAAGGATCTGGAGGAAGCGGCCTACATCGACGGCGCGGGGGATTTCACGATTTTCTTCCGCATTATGCTGCCGCTGGCGAAGCCGGCCATCGCGACGATCGGGACGTTCGCGTTCATCAGCTGCTGGAATGATTTGTTCACGCCGCTGATTTTCATGACGACGGAAGAGATGTACCCGATTACGGTCGGACTGGCGTCCCTGCTGACGAAGGAAGGGAACTTCGGGATTGAAATGGCGGGAGCGGCGATTTCCTTTGTGCCGACTTTCCTTATTTTCGTCTTCTTCCAGCGGTATTTCACGGAAGGGATCGCCATGTCCGGTATCAAGTCTTAACACCATAGAAAGAGGAGATTACCCATGAGAGCAGTCGTATCTACAGATGGCGTCGTCCACACCGTGGAAAAGGAGGCGCCGGTGCTCCGGCCCCATTTCGTGCTGGTGGACACCGTCTATTCGGCGATAAGTCCGGGAACCGAGATGTCGATGCAGCAAAAGGTCCAGGGGCCGTTCGCCCTGGGCTACAGCGCCGCCGGCATCGTCAGAGAGGTCGGCGAGGGCGTCGGCCATCTCCGCCCGGGAGACCGGGTGGCCTGCTACGGAGCGCCGTTCGTCAAGCACGCTTCGCTGCTTGCCGTGCCGAAGCATCTGGCTGCGCCGCTGCCCCCGCAGGTATCGCTGCGGGAAGCGTCCTTCGCGGGGCTCGGCGCCATCGCGATTCACGCGCTGCGGCAAGCGCGGCTTCAATTCGGGGAGCGGGTCGTGGTGGTCGGCCTCGGCATCCTGGGGCAGATCATCGCGCAGGTGGCCCATGCGGCAGCCTATACCGTCATCGGCTATGATCTGCTGCCGGAACGGTGCGCGATGTTGAAGCAAGCCGGCGTCGAGGCGGCTTATGCCGACCCGCAGGAGCTGGAAGCGGCGATTCGCGAGCTGACGAACGGCGAGGGCGCCGATGCGGTGCTGCTGTGCGCCGGCGGCAGCGCGACCGATCTAATCGACAAGTCGCTCGGCTGGCTGCGGGATCGCGGCAAGGTCGTCATCGTCGGCGACCTGAAAATGGAATTCGACCGCGAGCGCATGTTCGCGAAGGAAGCGGAGGTGCTCATCTCGCGGGCGGGCGGGCCGGGACGGTATGCGCGCGACTACGAGGTAGGCGGATTCGATTATCCGATCGGCTATGTGCGCTGGACGGAGGGCCGCAATGTGGCCGAGTATGTCCGCCTGCTGGCGGCGGGCCGAATTCGCGTGGATCCGCTTATCTCGGCGGAGCTGCCGATGGAGAAGGCGGACATCGCCTATGCCCGCTACAAGCAATCGCCGAAGGATACGATTGGCGTCGTGCTGCGCTATGCGGACGCCGGCCGCTCATAGGAAGCGGCGCGTATGAGGCGGCCCGGTCCGGGCTTGGATGCGATCCAGATCCGGACCGGGCCGTTGCGCGTTTGGCTCGGCGGGGCGTTCACTTGGTGACGGTGTCGCTTGTTTCCGCGCTTGTTCAGTCGCGCGTTTTCGCTGTTGCTTGGCTCTGCGTTTTTCCGGCTGCCCTAGCTGCACGGTGTGCTGTTGCGCGGCCCCCACCCCGGGGCGTCCCGGTAAGCGCAAGCCCGACTTCCTCCATCACTTCGCGCGCGATGGTCTTTTCCAATATATCGGGCACGGTCCCCTCCCCGTTTTTTTCGAGTATAGCGGATATATTCCTGGCATGTCTTGACGGTCGCCAGTTCGTGTCCGTTCTGCCTCCTCATGTTCAAGGCGCATGGGCGCGGTTTACTTGAGCTGTCTCCAGGAGGCCCACATTTCCGGCGGATTCAGTTCGTAGATGCTGTTCTCCCGGTACATGAATTGGTGCATGACGAATTCCCGGCGCAAGGTCGCGAAGTCGTCGTGATAGGAACGGATGAACGCGTTGATCTCCTGTTCCGTATATTTCCGCCCGCTCTCCAGGCGGGAGACAAGATGCTCGAGTACGATGAGCTTCTTCTTCAATTGGGCCGGAATGGTCTTCAAGCGGCCATCCGCCGTGAAGAAATTGTTGATAACGGACTCCTGGTATTTCTGTTGGGCTTCTTGAACCTGCATTAGGCTCTCCTCCTTCCGGCCGGCATGGCGATAGATGAAGTCAAAGGTCGCCGTCGCGTTCACTTTCATAAAGTAATGGTTCAGTGAAAAATAGATCGTGTTTTTGTCCCGGCGCTCGTTAATGAGGGCCGCCTCCCTCAGCTTGGCCGCATGGTGGGTAATAGTGGCCGGGGTGACGCCGAGACGTTCGGCCAGCCGCTGTCCGCTGTATTCCTCCTGGGCGATAAGGACGAGCATTTTGATGCGCGTCGGGTCGGAGAGCGCCTTATGATACGCAACGATCTTTTCCAATTGCATGTATGCCTCACCCTTTATATTCACATAATTTAATGACCACCTAATAAAACATTCGTTAAATTAGATGGTAATTAAATAAGGTTCCGCTGTCAAGCCGCATTGGCGAATCTCGTAAGGTGCGCAAGGAGCGCATGCAGACATTGGCCCGATGGTGTAGCGTCTGCGAAGCCGTAATCAATAAAATTTGAAATAAATTTATTATATAGTAAAATATGCATATAGCGACTTGCAAAATCAGTCAATTACCGGCGGAAAGGGTGATCCTTATGGAAAATAGCGACCATAAAGAACCGATGATTTTTGATATCCATGTCACAGAAGGAACCCACTATGAGGTAGGCAAGCAAAGGGCGATTACATTTAAGGAGCATTATCCGGAAGATATTGACTACTATATCACTCCTCTGGAAGGACAGGATTTTCTCTGTGCGTCAGAGGCCCATAAAAGAATGATGATGATTGATAAAATATGTCCCGGGTTTACGGATGAAATACAGGGATTTGCCGATGAAATAAATACGGAACCGGAAAAAATAGTATGTTACGCCAATTCATTTCATACCGCACCAAATTGCTGTCAATTCGCCGTACTACCTTCAAATACAAGTGACGGGCACTTTTACGTTGGGAGAAGTTATGAGTATTTTGTAAGAGACGAGAGAAGTTTGTGCATTACCCGAGTAAAAGGAAAACCCAAGCATATGGGCTTTTCATTGCAAAATGCCGGACGAATGGATGGGATGAATGAATATGGACTCGTAGTTACCATGTCGAGCACGGCATATTTAAAACCTCTGGAAGGGCACGGATGTGAGTTCTGGATTGCCATTCGGGCTCTTCTGGATCGCTGTAAAGATGTATATGAAGCCCGGTGCCTGCTTGAAGAGATGCATGTATGCACTAACGCGAATATCCTGGTCGCAGATGCTTCTAATCATGCATCTGTCTTCGAAATTGCCAGTTTCTCTTCGCACAAGAAAAAAATAACCGAACGTAAACCGGTGGGTGACCTCATCCTTGCTACCAATCACTATGTGAGCAATGAGATGCAAGAATTCGATGAATATCATTTCTGGCACTCGGAAATGCGTTATACCGCGGTCTGGAATACTTTATTGCGGGAAGCGCCGAACGTTGATCATGAAAAGATTACGAACTTAATGTCGACAAAATATCCTTTTGGCCCATGCTGTCATTATTATTCAAGTGGAATGGGAACGCTTAGAAGTATGATATTTGATGTAACAGACAAGAAATTAAAGGTTAGTTTTGGCCCTCCGGATATGAATGATTGGCACTCTTTTGATTTTGATGAGCCCGTAGGAATTCATGAAGTTGTGTGCGAATATGAAGATGTGAATATCGATGATCCGGATCAATTTTGGAGAGAAATGTGATGTAACAAAACCGACAAGGCGTAGAGATAAGGGTCCTATGGATAAAAACATCTCCGAACCACCGTAGCATGCCATGTGTGCAAGAAGCTTGCTGCGGTGGTTTTTTTTCCTCGGCTCAGGCATAGGTGTGCTCGACAATGCTTTTTCTGAGGGAACCCGATCGTAACGGTACAAGGAAGGAAAAACCTGGCGGCTCTTTGCAGGCAATAGGTTTTTTTATTTTGGATGAAACAAGCGCATTTACAAAGTTCAAATAAAGTTCATATAATATTGGTCTTTTGTACAAATTAATCCAGCAGGTGTTGAAAATGGTTTGCGAACATGCTACATTGAAGATATTGGAATAGATTCCTTGTATTTAAATCTTGTGGACATTTTGTAAATAAGAAGTGCTAATGCAATTTTTTTCAGTCCGGAGGGGACTATGGCATGTCAAATGAAAAGATTCTCTATCATTTAACTGAACCGCAAAAAAGAATTTGGTATACCCAAATGATCTATCCCAATTCATCGATGTATAACATTGGAGGAACTGTTTTTATTGAAGGGACTGCCAATCTTGAAGCTCTCGAGAAAGCAATTTGTATCTTTGTCAATTCACATGATGCTTTTAAAATTCGGTTGTTGGTTCAGGATAATCAGCCCAAACAATATTTTTGCCGGGAAAAATATGATTCAGTGGAACAAATTGACCTGAGCGATAGAGTTGAGCCTGCTCTGCACTTGAAAAAAATTTGTGATCGTAAAGCAAGAGAGTCTTTTGAATTAGAAGGCTCTCCATTATTTGAATTCATCATATTCAAACTAAATAATGAAAAATCAGGGTACTTTGTAAAAATACATCATATTATTGCGGATGGATGGTCATTACAAATACTAACCCACCAAATATCCAAGATTTGTGAACAAATGTTGGCGGGGAAAGCTGATTTGTCGCCGCAACAACCAAGCTACAAAGATTTTATACATAACGATGCAGAATATTTACGATCACCGAAATACGCTAAGAGCAAACAGTATTGGTCCGAGCGATTTGAACAGTTGCCGGAACAAATGCCGCCTTTATCCCATGACGTTGATGGTGACAGGATCGTTAGCTTTTTACATAAAGAACAGTCCGATAAGATAATAGGTTTCTGTGAACGGCATAATATAACGCTGAATACCTTTTTTATTTCGTTATATCTTATCTATAAATTTAAAGTAACCGGAACCAAGGATATGATTCTCGGAGTTCCGGTGGTGGGCCGTTCAGGTAAAATAGAACGAAATACGTTTGGAATGTTTGTAAACACAATGCCTTTCCGGTTCGTCATGAATTGCGATGAGACAGTTCTGGATGTTATGCACAGGGTTTCAAAACTGTTAACGGTAAATTATAAACATCATAGATACCCGTATAATCATTTCCTTAAAGATATTAACCTTGCCCAAAAAGGATATGACAGACTATTTGAGGTTTGTATCAATTATTATGGGACCCAATTGAGTAATGACATAGATGGTTTACCTGTACATAATCACGAATTTTATAATGGCCAGCAGGAGTATCCTTTACAAATTATTATTCGCAACTGGTTGGATGATAAGGGAATCCAACTGGATTTTGACTACAAAGTAAGTGAGTACACTCAGGAACAAGTAATGGGGATGTTCAACCATCTAAAATTAGCAATAGATCTCATCTTGAGAGATGATCGTAAACCGGTTTCCGATTTTCTTTTAGTCACAGAAGACGAGAAACAGAGATTGGTATTTGATTACAATAAAACGGATACGGACCAGAGAAATGACCGCTCGATTATAGATTTATTTGAAGAGCAGGTTCAACTTACTCCCGATCGCGTAGCTATTGAATGCGGCAATGATTCTTTGACCTATGAGGAACTTAATCAACGCTCTAATCAATTAGCAGCACTTCTTACATCGAAGGGCGTGTCGAATCATGCGATCGTCGCAATCATGACCAAGCATTCCCTGGACACCGTAATCGGTATTTTAGGGATATTAAAGGCCGGCGGGGCGTATCTGGCGCTAGATCCCAATTATCCCAAGGAACGTATTTTGTTTTCATTGAAAGATGCTGGTGTAAATATTCTATTAAGTAATTTGGATCATCATGACTTTCAGTTTGCCGGCGAGATCATAAAGCTTACCGGTGAACTATATTCGAGCGCGCATATTCAGGAAAATATCAATGACTGCAGGCTGAATGATTTAGCTTATGTCCTTTATACATCCGGCTCTACGGGCAATCCCAAAGGAGTTATGGTCGAGCATCGTAATTTAGTGAATTATATCCATTGGGCTAGAAAAACCTATGTAACCGAACAACAGGAAATCTTTGCGCTTTATTCCTCTGTTGCATTTGATTTAACCGTCACCTCGATATTTACTCCACTGGTCAGCGGAGGAACGATCATCGTCTATCCTGATGTACAGGACTCATATATTTTTGACAGCATTTTGCAAAATAACAAGTGTACTATCCTGAAACTAACTCCCTCTCATCTCCAATTCGTAAAGACCTATGACAATAGAACGTCTCGTGTAAAGAAGTTGATTGTCGGTGGAGAGAACCTGAAGGCTGATCTGGCAAAGGAAGTATATGATTCTTTCGGGGGCAAAATCGAGATTTATAATGAATACGGTCCTACAGAGGCAACTGTTGGATGTATGTATTATAAATTCGACCCTCAATCAGACAAGTTCGGGGCTGTACCGATTGGTAAGCCTATTGACAATACTTATATTTATATCCTGGATCAAAACTTGAATCCATCTCCTCTGAATGTAAGCAATGAACTGTATATATCCGGTTCTGGAGTTGCGCGCGGTTATTTAAACCAACCTGAGTTGACGGCAGAAAAGTTTATGAAAGATCCATTTGTAAAAGATGGAGTTATGTATAAAACAGGGGATTTAGCCAAATTTATTGATTTCAAAACTATTGTTTATGAGGGCAGAAAGGATGAACAAATCAAAATCAGAGGCTATAGAATAGAGCCTGGCGAGATCGAAAATACGATACGGTTGTACAACAAAGGCATACAAAATGTCACTGTTGTTATGCACAACAGGCAAGAAGAGGCTAAATTTTTGTGTGCGTATTATGTAAGCGAGAATTCTATTGATGAGAATGGTTTGCGCCAGTTTCTTTTGAGACATTTGCCTGCTTATATGATTCCGGCATTTTATGTACGGGTTGATAAAATGCCTTTGACCATAAACGGAAAAATCGACAAAGGCAAATTGCCTTATCCCACTAAATCTGGCGATAAAAAGCCGGATATAAAATCCTATCATGAAAATGAAGTGGTTTTATTAAGTACAATTTCAAAAGTATTGGGACTTCCGTCTGTAGAACTGGATGACAATTATTTTCTGTTAGGCGGAGATTCGATAAAAGCGATTTTAATATCATCTCGTTTAAATGAAGATCACTATACATTAAAAGTCAAAGATATTTTGTCACATCCGGTACTTGGTGAAATGGCGGCCTTTATGCAAAAAAGAGAGCAAAAACATGTCAGCCAAAAGGCATGTGCAGGAAGTATGCCGCACACCCCCATCGTACACTGGTTTTTCTCCAATGATATTGCAAATCGGGATCGTTATTGTCAAAGTGTTCAATTAAAATTCAGCAAGAAACTTCCTCTAAAAACAGTAAGCGAAATTCTGGGGGAGTTAGTGAAGCATCACGATGCGCTTAGGCTGAACTACAATGCAACGAAAGACACATTGTATTTTAATAACAAATATTTAACACAAGATATAGCTATAGAAGAATGGGATTTCTCTGAAGCGGATCGCAGTCAATTCAATTATGAAGTGAATCGTGTGAAGGCTCGACTCATCTCCCAAATAAAAATAGATTCGGGGTTGTTATTGCGTTCCGCCATATGTCATACACGGGATGGAATGATATGGATTATTGTAGTTCACCATCTGGCGATCGACGGCGTATCATGGAGGATCATACTTGAAGATATCCAAACGATGTTAAGGCAAACGGATCATATGGAGAAATTCAGCCTGCCTTTGAAAACAAACTCTTATCAGGAATGGGCCAATTTCTTGCAGCACTATAAAATTAGCAATGAGTTCATGCCTGAAAAGGCACTATCACAAAATTTTTATAATCAGGCCCCCAATGAAAATAAGATTCACAAGCTATTTCATATATTGGATGAAGAGACTACAAAAAATTTAGTCACTTCAGCAAATAAACCTTATAACACCAAGACCGTGGAACTTCTGCTTGCTGCCTTAGCTTTGGCCATCCCGAATATGGGTAAGACAGAAGAATTCATAATTGAAGTAGAAGGTCATGGAAGAGATGAAATATACAATGATTTCAATATTTCCAGAACAGTAGGTTGGTTCACGACTATCTTTCCGGTTGCCGTAACATCCGGACCCTATGATTTGGCGATGAGTATTAAAGCTATTAAAGAGACCTATCGTTTATCCTCAGAAAAAAGCCTAGAGCATGCGATATATTGCATGAGACATAATCAATGGGATAAATCAACGTTCATCAGGTTCAATTTTTTAGGGGAATTCCAAACTCATTATGAGTATTTCGAGTTGAGTTCTGATGTATTAAACCACGATAATGAAATGACGAGTCTCATCGAAATGGATTCCATGATTGTGGAAAAGCGATTGAAAACGGCAGTTCGAGGAAGGTCGCCACTTTTAGCGGAGGATTTGAACCGGTTGCTGGATTATTATCATGAAATGATCCAAAGTATTGTTCATCATTGCATGAATAAAGGTGATGTGGATTATTCGCCATCGGATTTTAGCAAGAACGATCTTTCACAAGGAGAATTGGACTTATTGTTCAGCGAGTCATGATGTCGAGGGAATTGTAGAATTGAATTTTCGGTAACCGGGAGACTCTTATGGAAAAGTACAAGTTGATTTGTATTCCTTATGCTGGTGGGTCGGAGACGTGTTATGCGCCTCTGAAGAAATACATGGATCAAAATATGAACATGCACACTGTGGAATTAGCGGGCAGGGGGACAAGAGCGAAACACCCGTTTTATAAGGATATTCCAGCAGCTGTGGAAGACATACTAGAAAATATAATCCCTTATATCAGAAATGATAAATATGTATTATTCGGACATAGCATGGGGAGCATACTTGCTTGCGAATTAGTATACAGGCTGATGGATTTAAACTATCCCTTGCCTGTCATGACGATTGTCTCAGGAAGAAATCCGCTCGGGAGTATTGATCATTCCCAAAAAATTCATGATGCACCTATCAATGAATTTACGGAGGAAATTTTGAAAATTGGCGGGACCAACCAAGATATTTTTAAGATTGAAGAACTTAGCTCCTATTTTGTACCTATTTTGCGTGCTGATTATCGGATTGTTGAAAACTATAACTATACGGAAAGAGGCAAAAAAATGCCGTGTAGAATGACCGTGTTTTATGGCGCGGATGATCAAAATACGGACGAAAATGAGCTGGAACAATGGGCAGAGTATACTGAGAAATCATGCACATTGAGACGTTTTCCAGGCGGTCATTTTTTTATAAATGAGTCGGCTGAAGAGGTTGTAAAGGCAATAAAAGAGATGTTAGAAGAATAGGTGATCTGCAACAAATCTCTCCTATCAGGAAAGGAAAGGTTAAAATGAGCCAAGCTTCCACTCTCCAAAAAAGTAAAGTAAGGGATATTATCGGATTAAATGAGCTGCAGAAAAGCATGCTTTATTACTATATTCAAGATTCCTCCAGTGATGCGTATTTAGAGCAAATTGTATTTCTCTTGCCGGAAAATATAGTTGAAGAGAGATGTGTTCAAGCTTGGAAGGCCGTTGTAAATTCACATGCAGCTTTACGCTCCGTCTTTCGGTGGGAGGGCTTGAAAGAGCCGGTACAAATTCTTCTAAAGGAAATGCCCGATCCTATATTTTTTGAGGATTTGTCCTCTAAAACATTACCGGAGGATATAGAGAATTATATTTTTCAGAACGATAGGGAAAAGAAAATAGATATCACAAAAAATCCTTACCGCATCACTTTTTACAAAATCAATGAAAAAAATCAGTATGCTGTGTCATTACTTAGCAACCATATTCTTTTTGACGGTTGGAGCACCTCTATTCTGGTAAATCAATTTATTCAAAATTACAAAAAGCTTGCAAATGGAATTCCATTAGCTCCCGCGGATGAAGATGACAGTGTTTTTTTATGTAAAAGAAGAAGCGATGAGACAGAAGCTTTGCGGGAATTTTGGAAACCGCATTTGGAAAATTGTGTACAACAGCCTTATATAGAAGAAGTGAGCATGGAGTGTACCAACAATGCGATATCAAATGCTTACTATGATTTTCCTATACTCGATGATATTTGCCTGGAAAATGGAAATGAAGCAGCAGCTTATTATTTGGCATGGGGCATCTTCTTAAATAAATATCTGAATATACGCAATGTGATGTTCGGTACAACGGTATCCGGCCGTGTAGATGCCGAGCCAGGCATCGAAAACGCCGTAGGAGTCTTTATCAAAACGATACCGCTCGCGATTCCATTTGATCATGAAAAAACGGTGGATGAACTCTTGGCAGAAGTACGAAACTTTCTAACCCAGCGTTCGGATTACGAAGAGATAACCTACGCGGACATTCGTGAATATGCTCAGGTCTATGATCGAGACAGTCTCTATAATTCAATCGTAGTTATTGAGAATTATCCGATTGAGCAAAGCTTGCTTCAATATGACCGAGATATTTATATTCAGAAATATTTTTTCAGAGAGATGTTACAATCGGAGCTTGTGCTGCAGATTAACCTATTCGATAAGTCTATTCGAATCAATTATAACCAAAATAGGTATTCGGACGAATTTATACAAATGATGTCCGAAAATTACCTGCAGATATTATCTGAAATTACGTATCGTTCAAAATCCCAATACTCTGAGTTACAAATCGTTACACAAAAACAAAAAGAAACTTTATTAGGAAATCATCAAGATGAGATGTTTGCGACGAAATCCCGGACCATTCACGATTTGCTGCTGCAAGCCGTAAGTAAATATCCGCAAAAGACAGCTCTTTATGATTCAAGGGAGTCGTTAACCTATACCGAATTTTATGACCGTATTCAACTTATGTCGGGTAACTTGCAAAGAGTGATTGGTAAAAAACAAGCAACCGTAGCACTCATCATGAACCGAAGCGTGGATATGGTTGTCAGCGCCTATGCTGTTCTCTTTGCAGGCTATACTTATGTTCCTGTTGAGCCGGGATGCTCTGATGATCTAGTGCGGTTTATTTTACATGATTGTCAAGCGGACTGTGTCATTGTGCAGGATAAGAACAATCATCGAATATCCAATGCAGCAGTTTATTCGATGCATGAGTTAGTTGAACCTGTGCCGGCCTTGGCTAAAAGCAACATCACCAGTACACCGGATCAGATTGCTTGCGTTGTATATACCTCAAGTTCAACAGAGGGACTGAGAGGGTTTGCTCTTTCACATCGGAGTATTATTAATTTGCTGTATGAATTACAAAAAAACTGCACTGTACATAAAGATGATACTTATGTGCTAAGAACTTCTTATTCATGTGGTCTTTCGATTACAGAATTGTTCGGATGGATTCTTGGTTATGGGAAATTGTATGTTTCTTCCCTTGGTGAAGAGGCTGATTTCCGTGCCCTTAAGCAGATCATTCAGGAGAATCATATTACCCATATCAACTTTGCTCCTCATATGCTTTTGAATTTTTTACAAGAGGCGGATCGTCATTCAAGCGTCCTGAATAAAGTTAGATATGTAATGGTTTCGGGCGGAGTGGTTACTCCTCAACTGGCAGAACTGTATTATTCATATGTTGAACCATCTAATTTGGTAAGTTTCTATGGTTTTACAGAATCGGCCATTTATGCACTGTGCTATCCTGTGCCCAAAACCGGCAGTAAAGCCATGGTTATTGGAAAACCAATAAGGAATGTGCAGGCTTATGTGTTGGATTCCAGTAAAAACCTGCTTCCGCCTGGGGCGAAAGGATATTTATATTTGGCTGGGGCTTGCCTGTCGCCAGGATATGTCACGAACTCAGAGCTTACGGCGGATAAATTCAGCAAGAGCAAATTTTCTGAGGAAATTTTATACGAGACAGGTGCGGTTTGCCGTTTGCTTAAAGATGGCAGCTTGGAACTTGCAGAAAATAAACAAGACGACTTGGAGTATTGGAAAGACAAATTATGCGGTCATTCTTTCTATATTGATTTTCCTGCTGATTTTCCGGCGCCTGCGAATTTTCGCTTCCACGAAAGTGCTGTAGATTTCGAAATAACTGGGAAATTGGCGCAGGATATTCATTTATTATGCTTCGACACAAGATATCGCATATCTCCGGCGGCCATCCTGTTGACTGCATATTTTGTGATGCTCGATCATGTATGCAATCAACATCATATCGTATTGTTTGCATCATCGTGTGAAGATGCATTGCCAATTTCAGGCCGTTCCTTTACGTTAGGAAATCCTTTTCTTCCCGTTGGCGTAACTATTGATCATGCACAGCCGGTTATGAACTTGCTGAGTCATATACAGGAAACCTATTTAGAAGCGTGCCGCCATAATTCTGTTTCTCTGGAGCAGATCGTGAACACATTTTATTCAGATTTGAACTCCGGTGATATGTCATATTCACAGGCCGTTTATACTTTTCACAAGTCATCGTCTACGGAGCCGACGACAACTGATTGGATTAAGTATCTCTTGAAATTAGATATTCGTGAACAAGGCAATATTTTTAATGGGAAATTCACTTTTTCTAAGGATGCATTTGAAGAAGTAACGATTCAACATCTTGTTCATTTTTATAAGAGAATATTAGCAATCATTTCAACGGAGACTGCTGTTTCTATTAAAGATATGGGGGCATTGCTGCAGGAAGACGGCAAACTGAGCGGGGAACAGGAGATTGTACATTATCCATTTGACGAAATAAGCTTGACGGGTCTGTTAACGGAAGTTGTGCGGCAATATTCGGAACAAGCTGCAGTCATGGATGGACAGAGAGTGTTGACCTACAAGGAATTGGAACAAAAGTCGAATCAATTGGCGTTTGCGCTACAACAGCGCAACCCGGCAGAAAATGAAATTATCGGTCTTTATTTGGAACGTTCCTTAGAAAGCATGATTGCGTTCTGGGGAATTATCAAGGCCGGGAAAATCTATATGCCGTTGGATAAAAAAACTCCGAAAGCTCGGCTCCAGACCATGTTACGTGATTCAGGCGCGAATGCGGTAATCATGTTAGAAGAGGATACATCCGATTTTCATGATATCTCTGCAGATCTCATTTTCTTCGATACGGCGGTATCCGATAGCACAGAAGATGAAATTAAGTTATCCGTTCAACGAAGCTTGAATGACTCTGTTTATGTCCTGTATACATCAGGGACAACAGGTATGCCAAAAGGAGTTTTGTCCACCCAACGCGCTGTGTTGAACCGGCTGCTCTGGATGTGGGATCAATACCCTTTCGAGCCCGGGGAGGTTTGCAGCCATAAAACAACACTTAATTTTGTAGATTCTATATGGGAGATTTTGGGCGGGTTGCTAAAGGGGATTCCTACCGTCATTCTTTCCGATGACGAAGTGGAGAATCTTGAGGTCATGATTAGCAAAATGGAGCAGTATTCTGTAACTCGAATCACCTTGATTCCTTCTCTGATGAGTGTAATGCTTGAGCACTGCAATCATTTGGAAGCCCGTCTGTCATCCTTAAAGTATTGTATGGCAAGCGGGGAACCGCTGCATGCGAACATAGCGAACGGTTTCCTGGACAAATTGCCGCATGTGACTTTGCTCAATTTGTACGGATCTTCAGAAGTTTCCGCAGATGTGTGCTGCTTTCCGGTAGTAGAGAAACAACATCGAGAGATAGTTCCTATCGGTAAACCAATATATAATACGGAAATTCATATTCTAAATGAAGATTTAAACCCTGTACCTCATGGCAGTTACGGAGAAATATTCATTGGCGGCTACAATTTAGCGTCAGGTTATGTAAATAATCCAAAATTAACGGCTGAAAAATTTATAAATTTCGGGCACGGGAAAAGGCTGTATTCATCTGGCGATATCGGGAGATATCTTCCTGCCGGTGATATCGAATACAAAGGAAGGAAGGACAGGCAATTTAAAATTCGCGGCATCAGAATCGAACCGGGTGACATTGAAGCAGCCATCAGGCAGCATCCAAGCGTAAGACAAGCTGTAGTCTTGTTGCAAGGTTCGCAAATGAACGCCTATATAGCTGCGAATCCAAATGAGGAAACCGACTACAATGCTTTTTTGCTGGAACGAATCCCGAGGTATATGGTCCCAGACACCTTTACCGTTATAGATAAGTTTCCTACGCTTTCAAATGGGAAGATAGATATAGCGAATCTGAAATTAAATGCATGTGAAGCAACCAAAATAGAAAGTCAGCCTGAAAACGAAAAAGAAAAAAGGGTTTTGGAACTATGGAAAAAAGCTCTTAAAGTAAATGCGATCGGGGTTGAAGATGATTTCTTCTCTGTCGGGGGAAATTCATTAAAGGCCGTCGTCTTGCTGTTAATGATTAATAAAGAATTTAAAACGAACCTTAAAGTCGAAAGCTTGTTTCGCAACAGGACGGTAAGAGAACTGTGTTCGCTTATTGAAGAAAATAATCACTTCAACAATCATTTTATGAGTAGTCCGGACAGGCCTTACTATGAGGTGTCTCCATCTCAACAAAGAATTTATGTATTAAGTCAGATCGAAAAAAACGGGCTGCTTTATAATTTGCTCTTGGCAATGGAATTGAAGGGCAAACTGGATATTGCCAAGTTGCAGTACTGTTTTGATGTATTAATAGAGCGGCATGAATCGCTGAGGACGACATTTTCATTCGTAGATTCCGAACTGGTCCAAATTATTCATCCTTCCATTGATTTCAAAATCCAGTTGGAGGAAAGCAACGAAGAAAACTTGTCTGATCTTGTTCAACAGTTTAATATGCCATTTGATTTTACATCGGCGCCTTTGATGAGAGC
This sequence comes from Paenibacillus dendritiformis, assembly GCF_021654795.1. Classification (NCBI taxonomy): domain Bacteria; kingdom Bacillati; phylum Bacillota; class Bacilli; order Caryophanales; family Paenibacillaceae; genus Paenibacillus; species Paenibacillus dendritiformis. The sequence goes on along the minus strand of NZ_AP025344.1, from coordinate 4,969,438 downwards.
GAAAATCGTAAAATTGCAAGAAGAGAAGCATGTATTGATTTTGAACATCCATCATTTGATATGTGATGGAGTATCCTTACAATTATTGGCCTCCGAAATCACCGCCTTGTACAATAATTGTGATTTGCCGCCCAAGACTTATCATTATAAAGATTACGTTGCTTGGTTACATTCGTATTTAAAAAGCGAAGATTTACGAAGACAAAAAGAGTTCTGGATGGACCTTTATAAAAGTGGACTTCCTGCTTTAGACTTGCCCACAGATTATCCACGCACAGCTAAGCAAAGCTTTGAAGGAAGCGGATATTACGTGACGCTGCCTCAAAGCTCAAGTGACATTGAAGCCTTCACTAAAAAACACCACATGACGATGTTTATGTATCTTTTGACGAGCTGTTATCTGCTTCTTCATAAGCTAACTTCTCAAACGGAAATTGTCATCGGTTTCCCGGTAGCGGGACGATTGCATCATGATACTCAGCAGATGATGGGAGTTTTTATTAACACGCTTGCCATGCCAAGCTACCCGTCCGGTGACAAGACTATCATCGAATTTATGAGAGAAGTCAAAGAGACATTTATACGTGTACTGGATAACCAGGCCTATCAGTTTGAGCAGCTTATCGTAGACTTAAATGTACCTAGAAATCTTAACAGAAACCCGCTTTTTGATGTTTTGATTAATATTCATAATCATGACGGCGAACAAGCGGCTTTTAACGGACTGGAGACGAAATATTTAAGCTATCCTACGCCGATTTCGCAATTCGATTTTTCCATTGATATTTATTATGGGAAAGAAAGGATCGACCTGGAGTTTAAATACTGCAATAAGCTTTTCAAAGAAGAAACAATACAAAGATACGCCAAATATTTTACGCGGATTGTCGAATTTGCCTACAAGCATCCGGATCTTCCGATTTCCGAGATCAAGTTGATGGATGAAAAAGAAGAGAAGCAGCTTCTGTTAGATAACAACAATACTCACAGGCTGATTAGGGAAGATGAGACATTTTTGCGTATGTTTGCGAAGCAAGTAAAGGCAAATCCCGAAGCGGTTGCTGTCATTTTTGAAGATAACGAATACTCTTATCGATATTTGGATGAGGAATCTGACAAAATTGCTGGAAAATTGATTGCATCCGGGATTAAGAAAAGAGATTCCGTAGCCTTCATAATGCGGCGCTCGCAAAAAATATTTACAACGATATTGGGCGTATTGAAGACAGGAGCATCCTATATTCCGCTTGATCCTGAATATCCGTCCAATAGGATAAATTATATTCTTGAGCATAGCGGGGTTAAGTTGTTGATCGGTCAAAGGGAGCTTATTTCCGGCTTGTCATATGAGCATACGGTTCTTGACATTGACAACGATTTTAAGGAAAGGTATGAACCCGTCTCTGTTCAGCATCAACCGGATGATTTGGCTTACATCATCTATACGTCGGGAAGTACGGGCAATCCTAAAGGGGTCATGATTGAAAATCTCTCGCTTGATAATTTTATAGCAGGAATCACCGATCACATTCCCTTTGATAGAACGAAAAAAATATTATGCCTGACAACGGTGTCTTTTGATATTTTTGCTCTTGAATGCTATATCCCTCTGGCCAAAGGAAGTGTCATCGTATTGGCTGGTGAAAAGGAACAGAGGGACATGGGACAGTTAAAGGCCTTAATCAAACGGCATAAAGTGAATATGCTGCAAGCCACTCCTTCCAGGGTTCAACTGATGATAGAGGACGAGAACAGCCGCTCCATGCTTGATTCTATTTCTGCAATGATGGTCGGCGGGGAAGCTCTTCCCATCAAGTTATTCAGCTTGCTCCAGGAGTATTATCATGGATCGCTTTACAATATGTATGGCCCAACGGAGACTACCGTGTGGTCTACGTTAAAAAGGCTGGATGATGCTCCATCCGTCACCATTGGCAAGCCTATTGCGAATACCAGCATTTACGTGCTTACAAAAGATCTGCAGCCAACTCCCGTGGGGATACCTGGAGATTTATATATTGGGGGCCTTGGACTGGCAAGAGGATATTTGCACAATACAGAACTTACGGACAAAAGCTTCATCACGAATCCTTTTGATCCGCAAAGCCGCATCTATAAAACAGGCGATGTTGTCAGATGGAATGAACAAGGAGAACTTGTATATATCCAGAGATCCGATTTTCAAATGAAGATGAACGGGTATCGAATCGAATTAGGCGACATTGAATTCAATATGATGAAGTACAAAGGGATTAAAGCGGCCGTTGTAGATAAAAAAAGGAACGAAAAAGGGGACTATTTGTGCGGTTACTATGTCTCAGATGATGAAATAGATCCGCAAAATCTGCGCCTATTTCTAAAAGAAAACTTACCTTCTTACATGGTTCCCCAATATATGGTTCGCTTGGACGAAGTTCCTTTGACGCCGAATAAAAAAGTCAACAGGCTCGCGCTCCCTGAGCCACAGCATGAACTGGACCATAAAATGTTTGATGCGGATTCCCTCAACGAGACAGAACAGATCGTTGCAAATATCTGGAATGAAATATTGGCGGCACCTGTCGGGCTAAACGATAATTTCTTCGATCATGGAGGGAATTCTCTGCTCTTAATGCGATTACACATGGAATTGAACAATAAGTTTCCGGATGTTATGGATATTACCGATTTGTTCGGATATTCGACCATCTCAACGATTTCTAACCTGATAGATGTCCGGATGAGCGCAAAGAATAAGGAATTCAAAGTGCGGAAAATAACTCTGCCTGGCGAGTTCTATAGTGACCGCGCGAGTGTCAAGAAAAATTCAAAACTCTCAATCGAGCTGGAGAAAGATACGTTCCGCGGGATAGAAAACTATGCACAAAAAAATGGAGTAAACGAAAAAGCGCTTGTTGCTTCAATTTACCTATACTCTCTTGCTGCGGCTGCAGATCTAGGCGAAATATTTGTTTACTCAGCAGATCTGGAAAGGAGTCATATTCAGGAGATTCATATTGACTTTCAGAATAGTGCCTTTGCTGGTATGGATGAGTTGGCAGAGACGGTTCATCGACAACTAGGTGAAAATCAAACTTCCTTCCCGATCTCCAGCACGCCACAATTGACGAACTACAGGTTTGAAGAAGGCAATGGAATTTCGATTTTATTGTGTCGCTCGGATGAGTATAACTCCATATTCTCTCATTTTGATCTGGTATGCATTTATTCGGGTAACGGCCATAAGCCGGAAGTTTCGATGGAATTTGACACAGCCTGCTTGAAAAAGGAAAAAGTAAGCAAACTACTGACCAATTTCGCTGAATATCTGGATTCCATATAAAAGGGAGGTTTGCACTGATGCGCAGATTGGCTTATGTATTCCCGGGTCAGGGCTCGCAATATGTCGGTATGGGCAAAAATTTAAGTCATAACTCAAAACGATTATTGGAAGAAGCCTCAGACATCTTGCATTTTGATCTGAAAAAGTTATGTTTCGAAGGAGAAATGGAAACGTTAACTCGAACCGATCTATTGCAGCCGGCTATTTTTACGGTGAGTGTTGGCATGTTCCGCGACTGCATGGACCGTTTTGGATGTGAGCCCATCGTTCTTGCAGGCCACAGCCTCGGCGAATTTTCGGCTCTGTGCTGCGGAGGTGTCTTACAGTTTGGCGACGCTTTGCGTGTCGTAAAAATCAGAGGCGAGCTGATGCAAAAGTGCGCCGCGAGCGCAGATGGCGCAATGGCAGCCATTAGCGGGCTGGATAAAGCGGAAGTAGAGGAGGTGTGCGCAGGAACTGCAGGTTCGGAAGTCATTGGCGTATCAGGTTATAATTCGAAAACTCAGTTCACCATATCAGGCCATAGAGAGGCCGTTCTCAAGGCCGTGGAAATGTTGGAGAAAAAGGGCGGAAGATCTGTGTTACTCCATGTGAATGCTGCTTTTCACAGTTCTCTAATGTCGGCAATGACAGAAGAATTCAGATCCAGGCTGGAGTTGTGCCAGTTTCAAGAATCACGTTGGAAGGTTCTGAGCAATGTGACCGCCCAGCCGCATGATAATGTAAAAGAAAATATAATCAACCGGCTTGTAAGGCAGGTAGTCTCCCCCGTTGATTGGGCTTCAACCATTGAATATATGATACGAAATGAGATATTTCTGGCAGTCGAGGTTGGGCCTAAAAATGTATTAACCAAACTTTTTAAAGGTTATCCCCAAATGAAAGCATTCAGCTATGAAAATGAAGAGGAGATGATGAGACTGGGACAAGAACTAGCAGTACCGGAGAACAGATTACTGTTCATAAGCCGTTGTTTGGCCGCAGCCATTTGCGTGAAAAATTCGAATTGGGACGAGACGGAATACAGGCAAAAAGTTGTTGAGCCTTACCAAACCGTTCAAAGAATGTATAACGAATTGTCTGAGAGCAAAAAGGAGCCGACCGTCGAGCAAATGAAGCAGGCTCTCGATATGTTAAAGACCGTGATCACAGCTAAACAGTATTCCGAAGATTTAGGCAATGCGCGCATTCAAGAAATTATTAGACAAACGGGTACTGAAGTACACTTTATTTCATAAAAAAGGGGAGTTAAATATGTTGAGAATTATGCACAAATCAAAAATTCATAGAGCAAAGGTTACAGATGCCAATCTAAATTATAAGGGGTCCATTACCATCGATGCACAGTTGATGGAAGCGGCGAATATTCTCGAAAATGAAAGGGTCTCGATCGTGAATATTAATAATGGAGCACGATTCGATACGTATGTGATAACAGGAGAAAGAGGAAAAGGCGATATTTGCTTAAACGGAGCAGCCGCCCGGCTGGTTCAGCCTGATGATCTGGTCATTATTATATCCTACGGCATGTATGATGACTCTGAGCTCGCTGGATTTGAGGCGACCGTCGTGCATGTTGACAGCAACAATAGAATTGTGTAGATACAACCGAATTGAAAGAAAGATTCCGTTTAGGAGGGGGATTTTTTGTTTGAATTTAAAAAGAAAGTTCAAATCAGTTCGGATAACGTGAAAGAAATACAATCAAATGGCATCGCGGTGATCGGCATCGCCGCGCAAATGCCAAATGCCAAGGATTACAGAGAATTCTGGGAAATATTAGATAACTCCGCAGATTGCATCGGTCCATTTCCGGAGAATAGAAAAAAGGACATTAATGATATTCTTGCCTATTTGGAACATGCTTGGATGGAAAAAGAATATGCTCCCGGCGGATATCTTGAGCATATTGACCAATTTGATCATGAATTCTTCAAGCTGTCTGCCAAGGAAGCATCGCTTATGGACCCTAACCAGCGCCTGTTCCTGGAGACGGCTTGGAGCTCGCTTGAAGATGCCGGTTACTGCAATTCGAAAATTATGAATAGTAATACGGGGATTTATCTAGGGTACTCTGGTATTTCAGAGTACCAGAGGATACTTGCTCAAATTCATCCGGAATTGTTAGTCATGTCGGAAGCAGGAAATATCAATTCGATTATCGCCAGCCGCATCGCTTATCTTCTTGATCTGAAAGGTCCAAGCATGCTTGTGGATACCGCATGCTCCTCATCCTTGGTCGCGGTGTCAATGGCAATGCAGGCTTTAAGAAATCAAAAATGCGATATGGCGATTGCCGGAAGTGTCAAAGTGTTGCTTGCTCCGGTGGAAACGGACGAGAAGCTGGGCATAGAATCTTCTTCAGGTAAAACAAAGACCTTTGATGATTCATCTGATGGCACGGTCTTGGGAGAGGGAGCCATTTCGTTGGTACTGAAAATGGTAGACAAGGCTATCCAGGATGGCGACCATATTTATGCCGTCTTAAAAGGCTATGCCATCAACCAAGATGGAAGTTCTGTGGGCATAACGGCGCCTAATGTGCTTGCACAAGAGCAGTTATTAATTGATGCATGGTCGGATGCAATGATATCCCCAGAAACAATTACGTATATTGAAGCTCATGGCACCGGTACCAAACTTGGCGATCCGATAGAGGTAAAGGCAATTGCAAATGCATTCGGGAAATTCACGAATAAAAAAGCGTTTTGTGCGGTAAGTTCAGCAAAATCGGTCGTCGGCCACTTGGATCATGCAGCAGGTATGGCGGGATTGTTAAGGGCTATCTATGCCTTAAAATATGAAAAAATACCTGCATCGCTGCATTTCCTGCATCCAAATCAAAAGATAGACTTTGTACAGTCAGCCGTGTATATCAACGATCAAGTGACTCAATGGGAACCGCATTGTGGAATCAGAAGATGCGGCGTCAGTTCCTTTGGCTTGAGCGGTACGAACTGTCATATTGTTCTGGAGCAAGCTCCGGAACTCACAGTAAAAAAAGAAATGCCTGATCAAAAACATATCTTCGCCTTGTCTGCCAGATCAGAGCGTGCATTATTGGACAGGCTCAAACAAATGGAGTCCTTTCTTCTGCATAACGAAAGCAGCACATTAAGCGATATTTGTTATTCATTGAGCGTGAAACGAAACCACTACAACTATCGTCTCGCCATTATTGTGGATGATTTAACAAGTTTAATAGAAAAACTCAATCTCATTATCAGAAATAAAGAGATGCTGAAAACATCTCGTGAACTTTCCGTGTTCTATGGTTCTTATCATCTTGTCTCCGAGAATGAAGAAAGAAAAAAGGAAACCGATATCTCTGAATCCCAACTTCAGGTTTATAGCCGCCAGGCAAGCGATTATTTTGGGGAAGGACGGGAAGGAAAAGAACTATTGCCGGACCTGTGCAGCCTCTATTGCCAAGGCGCAAATATTCCATGGGACAGGTTGTATCCCAAGAGGGATGTTCGTCATGTTCCACTGCCTGCATATCCATTCCAGAGGAAGCGCTGCTGGATGAAAGTGCCGAAGAGAAAAGTGAAAGAAACGATTTCCAAGCAGGATGGACAGGCAGCGCCATTACATCCATTTGTGCATCGGATGCTGGCCGATTCTGTGGAGCAAAATATCTACAGTACGGTATTCCGCGTAGAAGATTATTGGGTACTTAGCGAGCATATGGTTTTGAATGATTATTTAATGCCGGGCACAGCGTATATCGAGATGGTAAATTACTGTTGCAACCAGTATTTTAAAGGGGCCGGTCTGGAGTTTAGAAATATTATTTTCATGAAGCCCTTTGTTCTGAAAGAGAATGAAGAAAGAGAGATTCAGACCGTATTAAGAAAAAAGGATCAATTTGTTGAATTTGTTATCACCAGCAAAACACCTGTAGTTGAAGAATGGGAAATTCATTGTCAAGGAAGTGTGTATATCAACCAAGAAAATGCACTTCCTTTTGATCGATTATCTATTCAGAACAGATGCGAAAAAATGAGTCAGGATCACCTCGACCGTTTCTCTTCAGAAGATATGAACGACAAGCTTCATTTTGGAGAAAGGTGGAGTTCGTTAATTACTTCGGTGGCAATAGGGAAGAACGAAGTATTGGCGGAGTTATACTTGCCGGATAAATTTGCGGATGATCTTAACGAATTTGCCTTACATCCTTCCTTAATGGATATCGCGGTCAACGTAGTGACACAATCAACCGGATATGGATTGTATCTGCCTATGTCTTACGGGTCGCTGAAGGTGTATGGTCCTTTGACACAAAAGCTTTACAGCCACATCCGGAGGAAATCCAATGACCATGAAGCGGAAGCTATTGTTTTTGACCTCACGATAGCTGACAGCAATCATAACGTTCTGCTGGAAGCGAGCAATTATACCATTAAACATGTGAATAAAGCGGCCTTAAGCAAAGAACAAAATGATATGTACTACGCGATAACTTGGGAGAAATACGATTCATTACCGGCACCGTCTCCATCTCAAAAACTACAGGACCCTGTTATTGTGTTTTCCAGAGACAAGCGCATTACTGCCCCAGACTATCTTAACGTCATTCATGTATCCCCCAACAACCTAGGAACTGATATGCCTGGAGTGAGCTATAGCAATATCAGAACGCAGTCAGACTATGACACCTTATTTAAAAATCTGAAGGACGATCAACCGGCTTCGATTGTTCATATGCTTTCGATGAATGACGACTTCACCAAAGATGTGGATCAAGAGTTTAATCATGGAGTGATCAGTGCTCGCAGAATGATAAAGGCCATTGTGAACAATGGGTACGCTGCTTCCATAGCTATCTATTTTGTAATCAAGAATGCATACAGTGTATCCGGCAATGAGAAGATCATCAATCCATATTCGGCAGCTTTGTGCGGTTATGGAAAGTCTATTGAAAAGGAATATCCAAACCTCAAGGTGCGCTGCATTGATGTAGATGACGGATTTGATTTAGGCGAGATTTGGGATACGATCCAGAGCTGTGAATGGCCTTATCAAATCGCAATAAGAGACTCGCAAAAGTATATCGAAAAGATAGACGTTTTGGAGATCGATCAGACGGATACACAAGAATTTCAGTGGAAAAAGGACGGGGCCTATATCATTACGGGCGGGACCGGCGGTATCGGCATGGCTATGACGCAATCTTTGCTGGATTTAGGCATTCAGGTTGCGCTGATCAGCAGGAACGGGGAGACGGAGAGAAATACGGAGGCTCTTTCTCTTCTGAAAAAGCAGGCAGCATCTAGTGGCGGCTCTCTTGAAGTATACATGGCCGATATCACAGACAAGCCACAAATTGCGAATGCGCTTAATGAAATCAGGGACAGATTTGACCGGATACATGGGGTCATTCATTTAGCGGGAGCAGCTGACGACGCCTATATTATGAACAAAGAAGAGGAACAGGCCGATAAGGTTCTGCAACCGAAGATGCTGGGGACATGGTTGCTGGATCAATTAACACGAGAAGACGATCTTCAATTTTTTATCCTGTCCTCTTCCATTTCGAGTATGTTGGGCGAGGCTGGGCAAGCAGACTATACTGCGGCAAATGTTTTTCAGGATTCATACTGTGATTATAGAAATAGTCAAGGACGAAACACGATATGCTTCAATTGGCCGGCCTGGAAGAATATCGGAATTGCATCCCGGTTCAATATCCAGGATGGAGTGCTTTACAGTCTTACAGATACGCAGGCGATGCAAGCTTTTTATCAAGTCATTGGAAGTCCTTATAAGCGTGTAATTGTCGGAACAATGAACATGCAGATCGTAAGCGCGAATTACGATTCCATTCCGTTGCGGCTGTCAGACAGGCTTATGAAGGGGATGCAACCGGCCGTAAAAAAAGATCATTTGAAGAGCAATCATAAAAAAGTGCCTGCGACCAATGAGAGACAGATGACCACCCTTCAAAGGGTCAAGCTTATTTGGATGAATCTCTTTGAATCGGAAGAGATAGATATCAACATGAGCTTCAGTGATATGGGAGGGGATTCCATTATGGCGACGTACCTCCTCAAAGAAATCGATAAGGAATTTCCTGGACAGGTAGACATCGCAAGCATCTTCAATTACCCGACGGTTTCCAAATTGTCCGACTTTATCGAATCAAAACAAGTCAAGAAAGAACCGCCCGGCAAGCCTGAGCCAAGCAAAGAAACCAGTGCTCCGTCAGAGGATGAATTAGACCTTCTTATACAAGGGCTTGCAGACGGATCAATATCCGTGGAAGAAGCAATTTATCGTAAAGTTTGAGCTTTAGGGAGGATGATCAGGCAATGGATATACTGAAGCAATATCTTTTTTCTCAAATATCCGAGAAGAAGCTTTCGCCGGACCTGGCGAAGCAGCTGCTCATCGAATTAAATCATTACAGTAAAGTACATTCAAAAAATGCAGATGTTGCAATCATTGGCATGGCAGGACGTTTTCCCAAAGCGAGAGATCTAGCGGAATTTTGGAGCAATTTGCTTGAACAAAAAAACTGTATCGATTTGCCTTCACAACAAAGACGCAGTCCCTACATGGAGCTTTACAAAAAAATCCTGGGGACAAATCAACTTGATGACACTCATTTTGAAGTCGGGGGATATCTGAACGATATTGATCTTTTTGATGCGGACTTTTTTGGGATACATGATTCGGAAGCCACATATATGGACCCTTGGCAAAGACAACTTTTGGAGGTGGCTTATCTGGCATTAGAGGATGCCGGGTATGGTGGGGAAGCCATAGCAAGAACCAATACGAGTGTTATTATCGGGAGAGATATGGCTTGTGAATCCAGTTATTCCCGGACTGCGGCAGAACCTTCCCCTTTATTGCTGACAGGAACGTATGAATCTATCTTGGCCAGCCGCATTGCACATACATTGGACTTGACTGGTCCTTGTATGGTGATAGATACGGCTTGCTCTTCCAGCTTGGTGGCATTGCATCAAGCGTGTCTTTTGATTCAGAGCGGGAAAAGCTCCATGGCTATTGTCGGTGGAATCAACTTGAAAGATAACATTGTTAAAATGAAACATAATCCGATGAACAATATTTTGACACAGGATCAGGTGGTTCGTACCTTTGATAAGCAGGCAAGCGGAACATTATTGAGCGAGGGCATTGGAGTTCTTATTCTCAAATCATATGAAGAGGCGGTTAAAGATAAGGATATGATTTGGGGGGTTATCAAGGGAACAGAGATCAACAATGATGGCAAAGTAAACCGCATCTCCTCTCCTAATTCACAGGCGCAAGAGAAAGTGATTATTCAGACCTATGAAAATGCCGGTATCTCGATGGAGGATATCGGTTATGTGGAAGCGCACGGAACCGGAACCTTGTTGGGAGATCCCATTGAAGTGAGTGCAATTGATGCAGCCTTCAGGCATTTTACACCTAGAAAACAGTTCTGTGCCCTGGGGACCGTAAAGACCAATATTGGGCATACGGTTGGCGCTTCCGGCATGGCTTCGATCATGAAGGCGGTACTCTCGTTACATCATAAAAAAATCCCGGCCAATATCAATTTTAATGAGGTAAATCCATATATCAGTTTTGAGCGGACTGCTCTCTATGTCAATGACAGAACTACCGATTGGGAGACAGAGGATGGAAAGTCCAGAATATGCGGAATAAATTCCTTTGGCTTTAGCGGCACCAATTGTCATGTTATTTTACAAGAACCGCCGGTTCATAGAAAAGCAAAAGAAAGGCCAGCCCGAGATCCGAAACCTCACTATATTTTTACCGCTTCCGCGAAGTCACTTCCATCTTTGGAACAATTATTAATGGCTTATCAAGATGTACTTGGCGACCAGCAGACAGATATCGCAGATTTATGTTATTCATCCTGTTCGACTCGGGGCCATTACAATTATCGAATTGCCATATTGGCAACGGCAACATCCCAATTAGAACAGCATGTGCGGAAGATACTGGAAAGTGGTATGTTACGCGCTGATACACAGATTATGGATGATGGCATCTATATTAATGTGGAATCTCAACATTCTGCGTCCTCACCGGATTATATTACCTCTGACAAATATATTGAGGATATGGGTTTTGGTGAGCTCCAAGCCATTGCCAAGCATTATATCCAGGGCGCAAATGTGGACTGGACTACGCTATATGATTCCGAAAAACAGCAAAAGATGAGATTGCCTCTCTATCCGTTACATCGCCGTTCTTACTGGATGGATCACGCAGAAGTATCCGTGGAGAATTTTAAAGGCATTGAAAAGTTGGAAATTGAGAACGCGGAAGATGAGAGCCGTCTTGCTGATCTAGCGAAGTATCGCAATATGGATACAGAGTCTTTATTGACGGCAATTTGGGCTGACGTGTTAAGGTGCCCCAAGATCCATAAGAAAGATAACTTTTATTTGATTGGAGGGGACTCCCTCCGTGCCATGAAAATCATTGATATTTTAAAGCAGACCATCGATTGCAGAGTTGATGTCACCGACTTATTGCAAAACCCTACGCTTGAAGAGTTTTTAACGATCGTTCACGCGAAGAGCAATCAGAGCAGCAAAGGAAGAACTCGGATTCAAAAAATTCCTGCGGACTCGCACGGCAATTATCTTGCATCCTCCGTACAAAAAAGAATGTTTTTCTTAAGTAAATATAATAAAGAAAATACCAGCTATAATTTATCGAGCGCCATACGGATTAACGGGAAATTCGATATAAAAAAATGCAATCACGTCATGAATCAATTAATCAATCGGCATGAGGCTCTCCGCACTTCCTTTTTCACCCGGGATGAGATTCTTTACTATCATGTGGACGAGCATTTAGATTTTCAGGTTCAGGAGAAGGAGCGCGGCGATGATCTTCAAGCCTTATTAGATGAGTTTATTATGCCGTTTGACTTAGGCAAAGCTCCCTTAATGAGAGTCGCAGTGGTTAAGATGAAAGACAACGAATATATGCTTCTGCTTGATTTTCATCATATTATCGCCGACGCTACTTCTCTTGAAATTTTCACCAATGAATTTATACAACTGTATCATGATCGGCCTGTTGCCGATTTACCGTTGCAGTATAAGGATTTCAATGCATGGCAGTTGAAGTACTTTCAGAGCGAGGAGATTAAAGAGCAGCAAGCTTTTTGGCTTGAGCAATTGAAGGGCGAACTCCCTGTCTTGGATTTGCCTACTGAGAAAGCACGTCCTCCGATTCAGGATTTTACCGGAACGGCTTTGACTGTCCATGCAAGTGAAGCATTAACGCAGAAGATTCAGGAATTGGCCGGGAACCTCAAAATGTCTGTGTTTATGGTCCTTATCTCGGCGTACAATATTTTATTGCATCGATATACCGATCAGGAGGACATCATTATTGGCTCTCCGGTCCAGGGGAGAAAAAGAGCTGAATTCAAAAATATGATGGGGATGTTCGTGAATACGATTCTTCTTAGAAATTACCCTGCTGCAAGCAAAAACATTGAGGAGTTCTTACAGGAAGTCAAAGAAAATTGTTTGCTTGCTTACAAAAATCAGGACTACCCCTTCGAAGAATTAATTAATAACTTGGATATTGTGCGTGATTACAGCAGAAATCCGATTTTCGATACCATGTTCAATTTCCTGGATTATAGCCAGCGTAAACTCGATTTGCAGGATATGGAGATAAGTTTTGTCGAATTTGATTCAAAAGTATCCAAATTTGATATTACGTTGGAAGTTGTTAAGCGAGAAAACATTCTCTCGTTTCAGTTTGAGTATAGCACTCATTTGTTCAGCGATGAATTTATGAGGAATATGGCTGCTAATTACTTGCATGTTTTAGATGAAATGGTAAGCGACTCAAACCGCAGCATAGGTGAATTAGAGATCATCTCTCCGGATGAAAAGAAAAGGATACTTCATGATTTCAATGCATCTTCTCAATACGCCCATTCTGGCGAACGATTGATTGACTGGTTCGAAAAAAATGTGTCGCAAATTCCTGGGAAAAAAGCTGTAGTGGATAATAGCGGGTCGTATACGTTCAGTCAGCTTGGGGACATGGTTAACAAGCTATGCAAGATACTTGAAGAGAATGATATTCAAGACGGCCATGTTGTTGGGGTGTATATGGAACGCTCGGTATACTCTGTAGCCGCTATGTTGGCAATTTTAAAACACAATGCGGTGTATCTTCCTTTAGACTCCAATTTGCCTGTAGAACGCATAAACATGATCGTGGAAGATAGTAAAATGGCGTTTCTATTAACCCATTCCCATTATTGGGATAATGCGATTGTTCTCCAGTTACCTTGCTGCAGTGTTGATGGCGATCATCTGCATCGAATGCCAGGCGGCGTTACAGAACCGGAACGGCTTTCAGGGATTCGTTATATTATTTACACTTCAGGAAGTGAACAAAAGCCTAAAGGCGTAGCCGGACTGGAGAAAGGATTGGTAAACAGGCTGAATTGGATGTGGGACAAATATCCTTTTGCGCAAGATGAAGTATGCTGTCATAAAACCCCCATCAATTTTGTTGATTCGATATGTGAGATATTAGGTCCGGTTTTGTACGGAGTACCTTTGGTTATCATACCTGATCGTGTTTTGAACAGTCCTAACGAGTTCATTAAGTATTTAGCGAAGCATGAAGTAACACGAATCACATTAATCCCTTCCCTGTTGAGTCTAATCCTTCAATCCAATCTGGAGTTGAATGTTGCGCTTGCCAAGCTAAGACTTTGGGTATCTAGCGGTGAAGCGCTCTCTGTTGAATTAATTGACAAATTCCGAAGCCGCTTGAAGGGGCATCAGTTGATTAACTTGTATGGTTCTTCCGAAGTTTCTGCAGACGTTACCTGTTTTGACACAGCAGATCTGGATAATCATGTTTCTAGAGTTCCTATTGGCAAGCCTATAGACAATACTCGGATATATGTACTTAATGACAGACAACAAGTCGTTCCGATTGGCGTATGGGGGACCCTGTATGTTGCAGGGGACGGGCTGGCCCAGGGCTACTTATATAATGAAGAACTGACAAGCAAGAAGTTTATAACATTGGATATTCCAGGCAGAGGAGTCGAGACTCTATTCAATACTGGCGATAGAGTGCGATTTAACAAGCGTGGCTATCTTGAATATTTGGGCAGAAATGATCATCAGGTGAAAATCAATGGCTGCAGGGTAGAGCTTGATGAGGTTGAATCGTCCATCCGAGACATTGTTGGAGACACTGAGGTATGCGTATGCAGTTATACCAATTCATCCAACCATCAGCAGTTGCTCGCCTTTATCAGAGGCGATGCGAATGACTACTCTATTTCCGGTATTCGCAATCGATTAATGCAGAAGCTTCCACGGTATATGATTCCGACTGATTTTGTATTTTGCAAACAGTTCCTCCATTTGCCGAACGGAAAAATGGATAAGAGGAGGATGGTTGAACAATTTTTACATCCCCAGCAAAATACATCTGCAAATGAAGCTGATCTATCCGAGATAGAAGAAGCTGTGATTACGATGTGGCGTGAAGTTCTGAATAAAAATATTGAAATTACTTCGGACAACAGCATATTTGATCTTGGAGGAAATTCATTGCAAGCGATGCAGTTTAATATGGCTGTCAATCAAAAGTTTTTTGTCGATATCGCTCTCAAAGATTTATTTACAGGCATGACGATTCGGGAAATGGCGAGCTACATTGAAGGTGAAATACTCAAGAAAAATGATGACGATGATCTAGAGAGCTTGCTGAAAGAAATGGATGAGCTTGATGAGGAAAGTATTGAGAAGTTGCTTAATCGTTAATCCCAAGCAGAAAAAACAAAACTAGATGGATAACTTCACAGCGAGGACCGCAACGGTTCGAGCTGTGGGGTTGTTCAGACAAAATGATGTGGGGGAGAAAACAAAATGAGCGATGAAACACTAATAGCAAGGTTGCAGCAATTATCTCCTGCGAAAAGAAAAATCTTATTGAGACAACTATTAGAAAAGAAAAGAACAACGGAAATGAACAATTCAGAGGACCGAATTGTAAAAAAAGAGAAGAGTCTAAAAAATGAAATCTCATTCCCCCAAGAAAGTATTTGGCTGCTTCAAGAAATCTTAAGCGAAGCGAATGTCACTACGATTTGTAATTCCTTTATTTGTTATGAATTGTTGGAAGAGGAGCTCGTTCGCAAGACCTTAGAAATCATGATCGATCGGCATGCCATGCTGCGTACCGTCTTTGAATGGGGAGACGGGAACGTTAACATCCTTATGAAAGAGAACATCGGCTGCCATTATGACTACACCGATATACGGGGTCTGCCATCGGAAGATAAATATAGGAAGGCCAAAGAAATCATAGACGATGAGTTCAAAATGCCTTTTGATCTGGCAAATGGACCTTTATGGAAAATAAAAATAATCCAAACAGAAGACTTTGAGATTGTGCTGAGCTTGTTCATGCACCATCTTATTTCAGACGGATGGTCGTATGAGATCTTTTTAAGAGAATTTATCCAAGTATACAATGCTCTCAAGACGGGCAACGAGGTGTCACTGCCAGAATTGGAGTTGGAGTATGTAGATTATGCATACTGGGACCGAAATCAGAACTGGATCCAAAACCAGGAAAAATTAACGAAGTACTGGAATGGATATTTAGAAAATAGCCCGTGTGTCCTTCAACTTCAGACGGATAAGCCTTACCCTGCAAACCGGCGCTTTCATGGTGAGTTTGCGCCACTCAAGATGGATGAGCTGTTGTCTGAAAAAGTAAGAACAAGAGCGGCGGAACTGAATGTGACCGTGTATTCTTTTCTGTTGGCTGTCTGGGCTGTACTCCTTTATAAATATACAAACCAAAATGATATATTGATTGCTACGCCAGTCTCAAACCGAGTGCAATGGGAGCTTGATCATGTGATTGGTTGTTTTGTAGATATCCTGCCCATCCGCGCCATGCTGTCGGATGAGATGACGTTTGCCGAACTGGTAGAACAGATATCAACGGATGTATATACTGTCATCGCTCATAAAATTCCTTTCAGCAAATTGATTGATTCCCTGAACATTCCTTCGGATACACAGAGGCCGCCCCTGTGTCAGGTCATGTTTGTATTCCATAAGGAATTAACATCAGTTCAGATGATGCAGCAGCTAATTTATCCGTTCCATCACCATAATAAGGTATCAGAATTTGATTTAGCATTAGAGCTTTACGATGATGAGATCATCGGAGGAGGCATTGAATTTAATAGTGATATTTTCTATAAAGATTCAGTGGAAAGAATGTCAATACATTTTTGCAATATGACAGCCAGCATTGTCGATAATCCAAAACAATTTTGTAGAGAAATTTATTATACCTAATCCAGCAGGGTTGCAGAGGCAGAGTCCAACTGGATGAAAAACAGGGAGAGATTTATGAAACATGCCATAGCTTTGATTTTAGTTTTTATCGTGACTTTTGGGAATACACCTCCCCTTTACGCAGATAGCGTTAGTGTGATGAGCGAATCTGTCTTGGAATTGGCTAAGGAAAGTCTGCAAAAAAACAATATCCCTGGAGCTTATGTTGCGGTTATCAGCGAAAATCAGGATGTACTTGGAGAAGGCTATGGCTATGCCGACCTTTCAAAAGAAGCGAAAGTTGACGAAAACACATTATTTGAAATCGGTTCGAATTCCAAAGCATTTACAGCGCTAGCTATTCTCGCACTGGAACAAGAAGGGAAGGTAAAACTTGATGCTGCAGTGTCTCAGTACATCCCTTGGTTCTACGCTATGTATGAAGGAAAAAAAGAATCGTTAACAATCAAACAGTTGCTGCATCATACAACCGGGATACCTTTTCATACGATTGATCAAATACCGGCGGACAACAGTCCGGATGCGCTGGAACGAACAGTGCGCCATATTGCAGGGGTTGAATTGGATCGCCGGCCAGGGGAGCAATTCCAATATAGTACAATCAATTATGATATTCTCGGACTTGTTATTGAGGAAGTATCGGGAACCCCGTATGAAGCATACATGAAGGAGCATATTTTTCAACCGCTTGGATTACATAACACGCAATTCTACAGCCAACTGCAGGACGGCATGCAGGTCGCGAAAAGCTATAAAAGAGGCTTCTTTCACCCTATAGAATACACATCTCCGAAATATAGAGGCAATGCTCCGGCAGGATATATCATTTCGAACGGTCATGATATGGGTAGATGGCTAAAGATTCAGCTCGGACTGGCGGAAGATATACCGGACACATTCAAGGAATTGATTAAAAAATCCCATGAGGCTGATCGCACTGTCGGGCCAGCTTTCAACGGTTCTTCGTATGCTTTTGGTTGGAATGTTTACCAAGCAGGACAAGGGGAGATAGCTCACGCAGGAGAGAATCCAACCTTTTCTTCCTATGTAGGTTTATTACCGGGCGATCAATCCGGTATTGTCATATTAGCTAACATCAATTCGGCTGCGATAAGCAATACAGGAGAAAATATTCTTAACTTAATAAGGGGGAAGGAGATTACAAGCAACGCTTCCGATCTTTATACAAGAGTTGATTTCGTGGCATCGTTAAGCATTTTCATCCTAGGATTATTAGGCTTGTACTTGACGTATCAAGTGTTATCTCTCATTTTTGAATTGATTCGCCGCCAACGAAGCTATAAGCCCGTCACCGCATCAACAATAGTTGGAATTGTATCCCTTATTTCCTTTTCTATTGTTTTATCGATTGGCTTGTATCTATTGCCGAATGTTCTTTTTAACGAAATGTCGTGGCCATTTGTTTTGGTGTGGGGACCGGTTACGATACTCATTGCTGTTTTAATGGCTTTAGCATCCATTTGGATATATACGTTGATGTTCATTTTGTCTTTGTTATTTCCTAAAAAGGGCGATAATGCGATATTCTCCCTGATCCTCATCAGTTTATTAAGCGGATTTGGAAATGCTTTCATTATTTTTGTCGTAAACATATCCCTTTCCAGGAATAATTTCTCGCTTGGTCTCGTCGTTTATTTTGCTATCGGATTAATCCTGTATGTAGTTGGACAGAAGTTTCTGCGAACGAGATTAATTCGGTTCACAAATGATACTTTATTTGTTAAAAAGAAAGAAATCACAAATACGATTCTAAATTCTACTTACCAGAAAATTGAGAAGTTTGGAAAAGAAAAAATTTACCCGGTGTTGAATAATGACACAGAAACGATTAGCGGTTCTATTAATATTGTAATCGGAGGATTAACGAGTTTCGTTACATTGATTTGTTGCTTTATATATCTGGGGTTCATCAACTTTTATGGCTTGCTTGTCTCATTGGCGGTTATTATCATGACCTCGGGTTTTTATTACTTTTTTGCTCGTCATGCACATCGGGTCTGGGAGCAGACCCGGGATATCCAGAACAAATTTTTCAAAATAATAGATCAACTTCTGGAAGGCTTTAAGGAGCTAAGTCTTCATCATAAAAAACGGGTCCATTTTCAAAAAGGGGCCGTAGATATTTACGATTCCTATCGAGTGAAGCGATCACAAGGAGATATTGCCTTCGCTAACGTTTTTGTCATCGGCGAGTTGTTGTTCACTTTAGTCATAGGATGTGCAATCTTTATATTCCCGGTGCTGTTCCCTGATCTCAATAAGGGGAGCATTAGTAATTATGTTTTCGTTTTTCTATACATGACCGGCCCGGTCAACGGATTATTGAATGCAGTTCCGGAATTTACCCGGATCAGGATCAGTCTGAATAGAATTAATGAATTATTGCAGGAATTGAGAAATTTAAAAGTCGGTGTATCTTGCGGTGAGCAAATAAAGCGAGAGGTGAAAGAAATACAATTGGTAAACATTTCTTACCAATATAATAATGATGGCGGTTTTCAATTTGTGGTTGGACCCTTAAGTTATACTTTCCGCGCCGGCGAAACAACATTTATTACTGGCGGAAATGGCAGCGGCAAGTCAACCTTGGGCAAGCTGCTTACCGGACTTTACGAACCTCACGAAGGTCAAATCCTGATTAATGGGGAAGCCGTAAACCCTAATGTTCTGGGGGAATATTACTCCGCCATATTTACGGATTTTTACCTTTTCGATCATTTGTATGGAATCGATACATATGGCAGGGAAGCTGAGATTCGGAAGTATTTGGAGATGATGCAGCTGCAAGATAAAGTGGAAATTTCAGAGGATGGCCGCGTGAGCAATACGAATTTATCCACAGGCCAAAGGAAGAGGTTAGCCCTCTTGAATGTTTATTTGGATAACCGCCCGATTTGTTTTTTTGACGAATGGGCTGCTGATCAAGATCCGGAATTCCGGCACTTCTTCTACAATCGCCTATTGCCGGATATGAAAGCTAATGGAAAATGCATCATCGCGATTACGCATGATGATGCTTATTTCGGCACAGCAGATAACATAATCAAATTAGAGTTGGGTAAGATTGTACAGGAAAAACCTGCTGTTGAATACGGGTTGGCCAAAATTTAATGGATATAAAGAAGTCCCAGTACGCTTATGTATTGGGACCTTCTTTTTTATGAAAGGAAGACTGATGTTCACTATGAGTTGCGGTAATCGAGTTGAAGGAGGCCGTGAACGCGTTCACAGCAATACGTTCATGCGGCGGTTGAAATGGCGGCGCAGCCCCTCGCCCAATATATTGAAGGTGAGGATGGCGAAGGCGATCGCAGCCGCTGGATAGAAGATGAACCCGAATTTGTTCACGTAGATCTCGGCCCGGTGCTCAGCGAGCAGCGAGGCCCAGTCCAGACTGGTGTTCAAAAACTTCGGCGTGAAGTAATTGACCTCGATCCATTGATGCGTCAGGAAGATGCTCAATACGCCCATCTGGCCGATAATCAGCATTACTTTCCCCATATCGAGACAGAAGTTAACGACTAGCTCGGGCAGGAGCGACGGCATATAGTAGCTTTTCGACATCCGCCACGGGCTCAACCCGAGGCTGTTGCCGGCCTCGACGTACATCTCCCGCGACAACTTATGCGTATGTTCCTGAATGATATGGGCGACGCGGCCCGCTTCGATGACAGCCACGATAAAAATGACCCACCACAGCCGATTATCCGAGTTTTGGATAAAAGGGACGCTCACCAGCAGCACCGCCGAAAAAATGGATGGCAAAAAGGAGAACACCTGATTCATGCTATTCACGATAAAATGGGCAATCCCTTTCTTGCGCCGGGCCAACAGTCCAAGGGGGACGGCAATCAAATAGCGCGCCGTCGTAATCGTCAATACGATGAGAACGGTCGACTTCGTGCCGATAATCAGCTTGCTCAGCAGGTCGACGCCGTTCTTGTCCGAGCCTAGCGGATTGAGTGATGAGGGCGGATAGGGCGGCAGCTGCAGCCGGTTGTTCTCGTTGAAGCGGTGCTTCACTTCTTGCAATTCTTGGTCGACAATGGGAAGCTCGGGGCCGAAAAACATAAAGAACACGATAATGGCCAGCATTGCGGCTCCGATCCACAATGTAATATTTTTCATGTCGTTCTCCTTCCTTACCTCGCTTCGAAATGTCTTCTCGCCGCCAGACTGATCCATTGGACGATAAGCACCATGATCATGAAGCAGAAGGCGATGCCGATGATGACGCCGGGCTCATAATTGGGGCCGGTTCCGAAGTTGACGCTGTAATCGATAGCAAGAAACAATCGGTAGGCCGCTCCCGGGAAGTTCATGAAGTACTCGACCATCAGCAGATTGGACAAGACATAGACGAAAAGGGAAGAGAGATGCGTCAAAATCGTGCCGAAGCTGTTATAGAAGACGTGCTTGTAAAAAATGAGACGCTGGGTCAAGCCTTTGGCACGCGCTACCGTTATGTACATCTTACTCTCCTGCTCCGCAATGGAAGCGCTCGTGATGCGCGCGATATACATCGTCGGATATATCGAGACCAGCACGGCGGGCAGAAGAAAGGAGTACCATTCTTCCGTCGAGAAAAAGCGGATAAAGGGCAGATAGCGGATGACATACCACTGGATAAGCAGCAGAACCAGAAAATCGGGCAGCGATTGGAAAAGCCAGGTCGTCCAATTGCCGAAAAAGTTCCACTTCGTCCGCGACAACTTGTAGTCCATAATTCCCTTCAGTACGCCGAGTCCGAAGCTCAGCACGAGCGCCGTGACGATGACGGCCAGGCTCTTGGCCACGGACACCAGCACGACCGTCACGATCGGAAGATTGTAACGATCGTTGCCAAGGCTTCCCTCATCGAACAGAGCGGCAAAAAAAACCTTGATATTGTTCCCGTACTTTACCCAACTAAAGCCATAGTTGACGTTGACCTTGTATTCATCATAATGAATATCGAGGTCGCGCGGGAACAATACGATGAGGATAACCATCAGCATCGCAAAGATGCTGATGATTAACGTTCGCAGAAATTGTGCTCGAAAACTCATCATTTCCTCCTAATATTCACCTATTTCACCTTATGTTAGTGATATCATACACTGGTCAATTCGTCTACATTTTTATTCATTTTTTTGCAAATCGGGTCCCATATTTTATCGATCGGCGCTGTTTTTCATGATGATAAAGAGAGGGAAACGATAGAGTTCGCCCAAGCGAGTACCGATCAGGGCTTGCCGGTTATCGGATGGAGTCTGTTCAGGCCGGAGTTCGGGCTGAACGACGGCTATGACGATGAGAAGCAGGAGCTGTACTGCCGCGATCCGCAGCAGGATGGGGCGCTTCCGTACACGAAGCGGAACGAACTGCCGATGAAGTTCGTCTGCATGCTGCGGGTAACGGACAGTGATGACGCGGATCGGCTGGAGGCGCGGACAAAGGGGCTGCAGCCGATTCACCGTGGCGGAGGCGCTCTCCGCGGGCTGCAGCGGCTGTTCCCTTTCCCGCATGGCGGAGAGCCTAACGAGCCGGCGATTGCGAGCGAGGCGGAGGCTCTCCTGATGGCCGCGAAGTGGGCGGAGGAGCAAGGGGCCGCGGCGCTGGAACGGATGTATGAAGCGTTGACGGGGGAATGCGTGAGTTAGCGGCCGAGATTTTCCCAGAGCTCGTAGAAAAAATAGACCTCTTCCATCACAGCGGCATCGTCCTTGGCTACGATTCCGCCCCGGATGCGGCTGAGGATGCCGGAAATATCGTACATGTATTCGCGTTCGACACTGTATTGAATCCGATTGACAATACGTCTCCATGCATTGGAGGCGTAGTCGACTTTGTCCTTGGCCTGCTTCCAATTCTTCTTCTCGATATGCTGCTCTATGGACTGGACCGCTTCCAGCAGCCGATCCTCTTTGCCCATCGGCTGCTTCAATACATTGCCCGAGCCCAGGACGGCTCCGAAAAGGACGAGAAGAAGAGCGGCCAGGGCCAACATCAGCCATTTTCTCATTTTCATGCTGATCACCTCGCTAATAACTATTCGCGGTTATCCGTTTCATTGGACAGGTTATCTTTATACAAGTCGACATATAGCGTGTCATCAGGCAGGATCGCCGCAAAGCTGACTTGCTTGATATTTTCGACCCCTTGCTTCTTTAGCTCATGATGAAGCCATTTCGTCGTCTTGTTTCTTCGTTCGAGGTTACCGGTCAAAATTTTGCCTTCATGGACGACATCCGTCATCATGCGGGCAGGCGTGACGGCCCGATTCAGATCTTTCGGCGTCAATGGCTGATCCTCGGATTTGAGCAGGACGGAGAGCCCCCCGTTCGGCTCCAGGATGGCATATTCGACCTTGGTGATATCGAACGTATCTTTCTCGCGAAGCAGCATCATGATTTCATCGAAGCGAATGCGCATTTTCTTCAAGTTCTGCTCCAGAATTTTGCCGTGCTGAATCACTACGGTTGGTTCGGAATCGATCACTTTGGAGAAAAATCGGCTTTTCAATGTCGCAATCTGGAATAGAAACGTAATGATTACGAACACTGTAAGCCCGATGAAATGCAGCCAGCCCTTCGAAGACAGATCGGTTGCCAGCGTTCCCGCCAAGGACCCGATCGTGATGCCGTTAATATAGTCGAAGTAGGAGAGGGACCCCATTTGCTGCTTGCCTAATAGCCGTGTATAGATCACGAGGCTGAAGAAGGCGATTATGGATCGGACGATGACGACCCAGGTTTCCTCCATCATGTGCTATCCCAGCCTTTCCCTATTTTTGAATTAGTCTTCCCGGGAGGGACTGGAATATGCAAAAACACCGCATGGATTACGGAGAAGTCCGTGTCCATGCGGCAGCTATTCGGGCGATGAGGGTCAGAGCGAGGCGCTTGCCTTGGCGGCCGATGGCTTGCCATCCGCGTGTTCAATATATATCGTATCGATACATTGATCACACTTGATGCCGGCCGGTTGTTACAGAATTGAATGATCCGCAAGGCTATCCGTATCTTCATCGTTGTTCCCGGACGCCGGTTCGGTCGGTTCCGCTTAGGTCTCCGACTTGAACGTCTTGCCGAGCGCACGGCCGAGACCGAAGTAGTGCCGGAAATTATAGATAAGGGGGCTCCACCGATTCGGGCTGATATGGTGCTCCCCGAGAATGATTTCCTCGTGCGCATGCACCTGAATGGTCTGCGTCTCGACGATGGCGAACGGAAGCGCGCTGTCCGAGATGCGAATATGACGGACTTGAGCCTCGATCTGAAGCGGACACTCCGCAATTCGTGCCGGCTTCACGGCCATTGAAGGAACGGGAGTCAACCCGCTCCGTTCGAACTTGTCTTTGTGATACGTGAATCCCATCTGTTTCTTAAAGTCAGGGACAGGGCTTCGCCCGGTGTAAGGAGCCAGTTGCTCGACCTGCTTCCACAGCTCCGGACCGGGGACATTGATGACGCACTCGGGATGGCGCTGCACATTCTCGAGCGCCTTCGATCCGGGACCGATTCCCAAGACAATCGAATCTCCCAAGGCCCAGGACGAGGACATCGGGCTAATGTTGACCGTTCCGTCTTCATTCAATGTGTTCAGCAAGATGACAGGCATCCCGTAATATAAAATTTTCGGGCGGATTACTTTGGTTTTGGGGATAGAATTCAGTTGCTTCATGTTTGCATTCTCCTTTGGCTTTGTCATTCGTATTTATTGTAAAATAGCAATATTTCAATTATCATCGAAATATGGAATGCAAAGGGGAGATCATGGTGAAAGCCAATGCGAACGTCGCTATCATCGCTTCGCTTGTCAGCGAGCCGTCGCGGGCGGCCATATTGACCGCACTGCTGGACGGCCGCTTTCATCCGGCGAGCGAATTGGCCTATATGGCGGGCATTAAGCCGCAGACGGCCAGCTTCCACCTGGCCAAGCTGTCGGAAGCGGATGTCGTCAGTGTGGAGAAGCATGGGCGGCACCGTTATTACGGCATCCGGAATCAAGAAGTGGCCCAGGTGATGGAGACGATGCTGTCTATTGCCCCGCCTCCTGTCATTTCGTCTCTTAAGCAATCGGTGGAGGACAAGGCGGTTCGCTATGCAAGAACCTGCTATGATCACCTGGCCGGATTTGCAGGGGTGCAGGTCACGGAGGGGCTGCTGGCGAGAGGGCTCCTGGTTAAGGGAGAGAAGGAATTCGCCGTTACGGCTAACGGCGAGCAATTTTTGGCGGACTTGGGCATCGATCTGGGGCGAACCCGGGCCAAGCGGCGCTCTTTCAGCCATTGCTGTCTCGATTGGAGCGAGCGGCGCCATCATCTGGCGGGCGCGCTCGGCCATGCCCTGCTGGATAAATGGTTAGACCTTCGCTGGATTCAACGTCTGACGGGGACAAGGGCCGTCACGGTTACGGCGGCCGGCAAGCAGGGCTTCAAGGACCTATTCGGGATGGATATGGAGCGGGAGCCAGGATTGGATTCGTAAAAAAGGGGGGGCTCATAAGTAGTTTTTTACTCCCTGTAGGATGGCCGTAAAATTCGTAAAAAAGGTCGAGTTAGGGGTTACACTGCTTCCCCTACTAGACCTTTTTGCTTCATCACTGCCCACTTGAGCAAATTAGGGGCAAGGGAAAGCCACCCGACCTCGAGGCTTACTTTTAACAGGCCTCGAAGCAGAAAGCGTCTGGATCCTCTGTTGTTTTTCATTTGTCCAAACACACGTTCCGGTTCGACCATTCGTCGAACCGACAGGGCATATCCTTCTTCGCTCCGCAGCTTCTCCCTCGCTTGTTGCTTAGAGCGGAGATACTTCATGCTTACTCGGATTTCTCGATTCCCTTTGGCCTTGGTGCAGGCTGCTTTGAGGGGGCAATTCGATCAATCCTGACTTCGGTAATGCCTAAGTTTGATTTCATAACCACTCTCGTTTTTTTGCTTGCTCTCATACCGGAATCCAAGAACTTGTCCGCCCGGACACGTCCATGTATCCGTTTGTTCATTATATTCCCAATTGTCGATCTTGCTGACATCTTGTTTCCATTTCTTTGATTTTTCTTGATGATACGTGCTGTATTTCACGATAGCCTCTGCGTTTTCTTCGTCCAAACAGGCGTAGTTCTCTTCGCTTCCATAACCCGCGTCTGCTATAATCGTTCCCGGCAGCTTGCCCAGCGCGTTCTTCACATTCTCTAAATGAGGTTTCATGCAACGGGTGTCCGTAGGCCGCTGATGCAAACGGTATCCGACCACAAACTGATTTTCGGTGCCAATTTGTACATTATAACCAGGCTTGAGCTGTCCATTTTTCATGTGGTCTTCTTTCATTCGCATAAAGGTAGCGTCCGGGTCGGTTTTACTGTAGCTGTTCCATTCTCCGAGCACTTCCTGATGATGTTCATATTTTTGCAAGCGAGGCAGGAGATCTTTACGCCACAGCCGAACTGCTTTTTTGAGCGGTTTGTTTTTGGGTTGCTTTTGCAGCTTTTGTTCCAGGTGCTCTACGGCTTTCTCCAGCTCTCGCTCGTGACCTCGCTCGATTCCCCAAGCTCTCGTTAATCTTGCCCTTGCAGATCCTGCTCTTCCTGACGCTCCGCTTCTTCAATGCTTGCAAACAACGTCTTTACTTTTTCTTGCACTTTAGTTTTGGGCTTTACAACGGCTTTTCCCCAGACAAAGGAATACTTATTGGCATTGGCTTCGATTTTCGTCTACAAAGTAATGTTCGGGCTTAACGTAATTTTCCTCGACAAGGAAACCAAGAATGGAGGTGAAAATCTGTTCGAGCACATCCTTCATCCGCTCGGACCGAAAGCGGTTGATGGTGCGAAAATCCGGTCGTTGTCTGGCTGCAAGCCACATGAATGGAATATTCTCACGCACCGCTTTGGCAATTTGACGAAAAGAATAGATACGCTGGGTATAAGCCTAGATGATGATTTTGGCGAGCATTTTCGGATGGTAGTTATGACGTCCGCCGCCTGGATAAGCGGAGGCAAAGATCTGATCATCCAGACGATCCACCGCTCGATTGATGATACGAACGAGGTGATTTGCAGGGATATCTTCTTCCAAGTCCATTGGCAGGCACAGTTGGCTCATGTTTTATTGAATGTACAAAGAAACCGCTCCTTTCGTAGATGGTTGGTGGTACTTCCATTTTACTAAAGAAACGGTTTCTTTTTGTTTTACATTTTTGAGAAAAGGGGTGTCCCGTGTCATTTTCAATGACTTTTGGGACACCCCCCTGCCGATGCGCAGCTGCTGCGTGCGGCGGTCTAGGACAATGCAATGGCCAGCAACCAGAACCGGTGCTGCGTGACCTCGAAATAGCCCTGCCGTTCGATAAGCTGATGAATGCCGTACAGCTCTTCTTTATATTTCTCGACCTCGAAATCAGGAATCTGCCACGGAATGGCCTTCAAATAATAGATCAGCGCGCCCGCATCATAGAAGCGTTGGCTTAGGAATTGCTCCGCCTGCTTCACGACCTCGAAGCGGTGCTCCTGCAGTTCCCGGACGGCGATATCGAGCTTCCATTCCGCAAATTCTTCATTCAGCGGCACGCCGAACCGTTCGTTGATCTCGAAGCAATCGCTGCCGCCCGCTTGCTGGGTGAAGAAGAAGCCGCCATCGGCGAGTACCCGCCGCACCTCCCGCGGCGAATAGGATTCGTGCTGGTTCAGCACGAGGTCGAATTGGCCGGTCGCGAAGGGGAGATGCTCGTCATCCTCCACCGGGAGGACCGTCACGCCCAGCGGCTCCAACCGTTCCTTGGCGACGGTCAGATTCGGCGGATAGCCTTCCGTGGCGCAGACGGATTTCGGCCATGGCCTCAGTCTTGATAGCAGCTCGCCGCCGCCGGTTCCCATATCCAGCATCGATTGCGAGCCCTGCATGAGCGGAATGGCCATGCTGCCGTACGACCAGTCCAAGCAGTCGCTGCTCATGCGGCCCGTTCCGGAAATATACGAGAAATCCCATCCCGAGAACGGCTGATTCGCTTGTTCTATCCACCATTGAAATTGCTTGTCTGTTGTCATCATATCCAGGTCCCTCCAGTTCGTTATTCCGCAACTCGAATGTCACTCTATCCGGATACGATCCGGCGGACCACGGGCATAAGGGCAAGGTTGTTAGGTCTCGTGCTCGATCGATCGCATGGGCGTTCTCCTTTCCGCTGGCAGGTTGGGCTTAAATGAATACCTCTTGATTGAATACTTCTTGATTGAATACTTCTTGATTTAATAACTCTTGATTGAATAACTCTTGAATGTATGCCTCTTGATGATGTCGCTTGTTGAAGTGCATACTGAATGCGTATAATTTGATTATATCTTTCCAACGGGGTGATGGGAATGCCGTTTCGAATCGTTCGAGGTAGATAGTCTCCGGGCTGGGTTAATACGCGTGCCAGCCATCAAGGGATCAGTCTGCCCTTGGGACCCGGTACCGGAGCGAACGCGGCGGCGCAAGTTCCTGTCAGGCGATACCCATTGGAAGGAGAATGAACGATGATTGCATTTGATGAAAAAGCTTTTTATGACCGGATTGGATCGATCAATGGCTGGGAGTTCAATTCCGTGCGATCGGTTACCGAAGGCGCGGCGTGGGATTACGGCGCGAAGGTAAGGGAATGGTGCAAGCCGACCGATGTGCTGCTCGATATCGGCACCGGCGGCGGTGAGACATTATTGCCGCTGGCGCAAGCTGTGAGGCTGGCCATCGGGATCGATCGGTCGCCGGGCATGATTGAGACGGCCCGCCGCCATGCGGCTCGCTCGTCCGTTCGCCATGTCCGGTTTGCATGCATGGACGCGGAAGAGCTGGCGTTCCCTGACGGGCTGTTCGACGCCGTCATTTGCCGCCATGCTCCGTTCGCCGCCGGGGAAGCGGCCCGGGTGCTGACGGATGGCGGCGTATTCATCACGCAGCAGGTGAGCGAGCGCGACAAATGGAATGTGAAGGAGGCGTTCGGGCGCGGCCAGGCTTATGGCGAGCCGAACGGAACGCTGATGCGCCGCTGCGCCGGGCAGTTGAAGGAAGCGGGCTTCACCGAGATTCATTGCGATGAATACGATGCCGCCGAATATTTAGGCGGGGCCGAGGATTTGCTGTTCCTGCTGAAGCATACCCCGATTATTCCTGGCTTCGGAGAAATCGAGGGGGATGCCGAACGCTTCGAGCGGTTCATCGCGGCGAACGGGACTGAACGGGGCATTCGGACCAATTCGGCGCGCTTCCTCATCATGGCCCGCCGTTAACATCCGGGCGAGTCGCAAGGGGCTGTTCCACCAGAGGTCTTGGCTGCGGTGAGACAGCCCTCTTGCTTCTTCATGCTCGACTCGCCGAGAACTGCAAAAGTACAGTTTTCCTTCATGTCGTGTATCTCATTGCAAGAGTTCCTGCAAAACTCAGGCTGTTGAGAAAGAAGTTTTGAGCAGGAAAATGGATATTTCCACCATCCTGAAAACTGCACCATTTCCCTAGACACGCCCATCCGGCAGGCGAAATCCGCAAACTCCTCGATTTCTCCAGACACGCCTATTCGGCAGGCGAAATCCGCAAACTCCACGATTTTTCCAGACACGCCGATTCGGTAAGCGAAATCCTGCAAACTCCACGATTTCTCCAGACACGCCGATTCGGCAGGCGAAATCCTGCAAACTCCACGATTTCTCCAGACACGCCGATTCGGTAAGCGAAATCCGCAAACTCCACGATTTTTCCAGACACGCCGATTCGGCAGGCGAAATCCTGCAGAAATACAGCAATTCGATATGGACGACTATTCCAGAAAGGGAATCCTGCAAAATTACAGGAATTTCCCCCGTTTCGCTTCGGTTTGAAGCAAAAGGGCCTAAAATGATGTAGATTTGCAGCAATTCCTCGGGATGGGGACTTATTAAGCCGAAATTCCTGTAAAATAGCAGCAATTTCCTCCGCACGTCCAAGCCACAGGAAGGCAACGATGCTTCCAGCAGGACAGATAATGCTTCCAGCAGGCCGATAGTGCTTCCAGCAGGACAGATAATGCTTCCAGCAGGCCGGTAGTGCTTCCAGCAGGACGGATATTGCTTCCAGCAGGCCGGTAGTGCTTCCAGCAGGACGGATAATGCTTCCTGAAGGCGATGATGCCCCCAGCATCCGACGCGGTCGCTTGGATCCCGTAAAATCAGGCCATTGAGTAGTCTATGGGCCTTTTCACCTGTGATGGATCTCTTCTCCCGGTAGAAAAAAATCGATTTAAAGCGCTCTAAGAGCCAAAGTTTGGATGAGGAAAATGGACCTTCTCCACCCCTTCACAAAAAACAGGGGTTTTCCAACAGCCTGAAAACTGCAGGAATTTCAGCCATGCCTAGGGATGAAAGGCAAATAGCAACGAAAATAATGTACTTTTCACCAATCTCATGACATGGCGCTTCAAGAGCGCAAATTGCTGCCTTCACGCAGGCTTTCCCTGCCTGTTCCCTCTTCCGCCGCTTTGCCCGCGCCTCTTGTCCCGTCTTGTTCCGCATTCTTGCCCTGCTTCCTGGTGCGCTGTTGATGGGACAACGATCCCGCTCAAGGCGTATAGGCATGTACGAGTTCCCGGAGCGCCTGCCGGACATCGCGATCGTACAGGCCCCCATGGTAGCAGATGATTCGCTCGATATCGTAATCGAGGAGGCGACGAACGGAGCGGACCGCCTCCTTCAAATCCCAAGCGTGCCGGGGATTGGCGATATTCAGTCGTCCGTCCTCAATGACGACGGCGTCTCCCGCGATGAGCGTCTTGCACGCGGGAAGATACAACGAGATGTGCCCGGACGTGTGCCCCGGCGTATGGACGATATCGATGCCGCCGCACCAGGGGAGCCGCTCTCCGTGGGCCACGGTCCGATCGACCCGGGCCGGCTCGATCGACTGCAGGAAGCGGATGAACTGCTCCGCCCCCTTCTTGGCTTCCTCCGGCAAGGCGTCGAGCGTGGATTCCGCCTGCTCTTGCCGCAGCGGCTTGCGCTTGCCTTCGATGTACGGCTGTTCCAGCTCATGCGCGAGAATTCCCATGCGCGGGTAGGCCCGTGACAATGCGGCAAGCGACCCGATATGGTCCATATCGTGATGGGTTACGATTAGAGCGGTCATCGAGTCAAGGCGGATGCCCTGCCGATTGGCCGCTTCTTCGAGCAGCGGCCCGAAATCCGGATACCCGCAGTCGACGAGTATCGTATCGTCGCCATCCTGAAGCAGGACCGGGGCGATGGCTTGCCGCTGTTCATTGTATTCACATTCGATCTGAAGCAAATGCAGATGTTTCATGTCAATTCCCCTCTTCCACAACCGATTGCATGCGTAAGCGGTTGGCGATTATCCTTTATTTTCCTGCCCGCCGCCGCTTCCCGTTATCTCAGGGTTCGGCGGCGGGCAAGGCGATGGGGGACGGAGGGCCCGGGCCGCTCCGTCAAAGCGCAAGAATATGGCCGGCTCCCCTCTCTGTGTTACCTCTTGCTCCACTCCTGCACATTCCATACTTGCGAGACCCAATTCCGGTAGAAATCCGGCTCATGGGAGACGAGCAGGATCGTGCCGGCATATTTCCGCAGCGCGTCATGGAAAGCTTCTTTCGCGCGGACGTCGAGATGGCTGGTCGGCTCATCCAACACCAGCACATTGCTGTCCGTCAGCATCAGCGCACACAGCCGAACCTTGGCCTGCTCCCCGCCGCTCAGGAGGCGGATCGGCTTCCGGATATGCTTCTCGGTCAGTCCGGATTGGGCGAGCAGGCGCCGGAAGTCCTTCAGCGTCATATCCGGACGCAGCGCCGATAAATGCTCTAAGGGGCTATGCTCGGGAGGCTGTTCCTCTTGGGCGAAATAGGCGGCCGCAACGCGGTCGCCGAATTGCACAGTGCCGCCCAGAGCCGGAATGAGGCCGAGCAAGGTCTTGAGCATCGTCGACTTCCCGATCCCGTTGGAGCCGACGATGGCGATCTTCTCTCCGCGCTTCACGGCCAAGTCGACCGGAGCGAACAGCGGCTCGCGGTAGCCGATCTGAAGCTGCCGCGCTTCGATGACCGTGCCTGCCGGATCGGCATGCACCCGGAAGGCGAAACGCGGCTGCGGTCCGGACGGCGGCCTGTCGATCCGTTCTATCCGCTCCAGCATTTTTTCGCGGCTTTTGGCCTGCTTCGCCTTGCGGATGCGGTTCTTCTGAATGAAGGCCTCCAGCCGCTCGATCTCCCGCTGCTGTCGCGCATAAGCGGCCTGCAGTTGCTCTTTGTTCAATGCATAGCTGCGCTTGAACTGCTCGTAGTTGCCGGAATAACGCCGAATAGACTGGTGCTCCAGATGATAAATTGTCGTCGTGATCGCGCTGAGAAACCGCTCGTCATGGGAGACGACGAGGAAGGCCTGCTCGTACCGGGTTAAATATCCGATCAGCCACTCGACATGCACGTCATCCAAATAGTTGGTCGGCTCATCGAGCAGCAGCACATCCGGCTGCTCCAGCAGCAGCTTGCCCAAGAGCAGCTTCGTGCGCTGGCCGCCGCTCAGCTCGCTCACGTCGCGATCCGGGCCGAGCGCGAGAATGCCCAGTCCGGCCGCGACCTCCTCGATCTTCGCATCGACCAGATAGAAGCCGGAATGCTCCAGCCGCTGCTGCAGCCCGCCATAGCGGGTCAACAAGGAATCGAGATCGCCCCCGCCTTCGGCCATCCGGGCCGCGAGCTGATTCATGCGGGCTTCCATCGCGTACAGTTCCGCGTAAGCGGTGCGCAAATACTCGATAATGGACGTCCCCGCCTGCAGATCGATATGCTGCTGCAGGTAGCCGGCTCGGATGCCCGGCAGCCATTCGACGGTGCCGCGATCGGGAAGCAGTTCGCCTGACAGAATGCGGAGCAGCGTCGACTTGCCCGCCCCGTTGCCGCCGACCAGTCCGGCATGCTCTCCCCGCACGAGGCGGAAGCTGATATTGTGAAATACGTTCTTGTCCCCGTACATATGGGACAGTTGTTCAACCGTGACAATGCTCATATCGGTTCTCTCCTTTGTTCGCTTCAAGATTAGGAAGCCAACCGGGAGAACAGCAAAATAAAGACAGTTTTCAATTGTATCGGCCATGCGAAAAAATATACAAAAAATGGGCAAGGCGAACGCGCACCTTACCCATACCCATTGATATGCATGAAAGGAAATCGGTTCTTTATCTTCTGCTCTTCGGTTGGCTTAAAGCTAAAAATGGGCAGATCTATCCCGTCTTAAGCCAAATCCCGTTGAAGAACAGTCGATAAATGCAACATTTTCCTTTCCACCTCATTACAAAGTTAATTCCTTACAGTGTGAAGTATACGGATCAACGCGTCTAAATGTCAAGTCATGCCAAACGGCCATTACGTAGAATGGGCCCCGGCTTGCGCCCGCTGGGCCCTGCGCAGCCCGACGACGAGCAGCAGCGTTACGAGCGCCAGCCCCAGGCTGCAGAGGAGCGCCGCCTGGAAGGAGCCGAGATACGGCACGATCGCATCTGCTCCCGTCCTTCCTTCTTCGTGCCGGCTCAAGGCCGAGAAGAAGAGAGTGCCGATGACGGCCACGCCGAGCGCGTTCGCGGTCTGCATGCAGGTGCTCAGCATGCCGGAAGCCGAGCCGGCATGCTCCGGGCGGACGGCGGACATAATCGTGCCCATCAGCGGAGCGCCGACCAGCCCTTGGCCGAATCCGACGAGCAGGAACGGGACGATCAGCTGCTGCCAGTAGAGCTCGGCGCCCGCCGCCATCGTCATGAGGAGCACGGCCGCGTAGCCGGCCATCAAGGCGAGAGCGCCCCAGGCCAGTACCGGCCGCCCGTCCCGCGCCCAACGGGGGCCCCATAGCGAGCCGAGGAAGAAGGCCGCGCCGATCGGTACGAAGGCGAGCGCCGAATCCATCGCGGCCAGCGACAAGCCGTCCTGCAGCGTCAGCGAGACGACGAGGAAGAAGCCGCTGTTGCCGATTTGATACGCCAGTATCGCGAGCACGCCCAGGGTGAAGGCCCTTCCGGCGAACAGACCGGGCGGAATCAGCGGATGATGCCCCCGCTTGGCCATCCCGGCTTCATGAAGCATCAGCAGGACGAGGCTGAGCGCCGCTCCGGCGAAGCTGAGAAATACCCACAGCGGCCAGCCGGCTTCCCGCCCGACGATCAGGGGATAGATCAAGAGCAGCAGGCTGCAGGTCAGGATCGCAATGCCGGTTATGTCCATGCTCTTCTGCTCCTCCGCCCGCGTATCGCGCACCAGCGGGATGACGCACAGCGCCGCCGCGATTCCGATAGGGAGGTTGATGAGAAAGACGGACCGCCATCCCAAGCCCCAGCCGTTCCAATGCAAAATGATGCCCCCGATAATCTGTCCGGCGATAAGCCCCAGTCCGCTGACCGCGCCGTAGAACCCGATCGCCTTGCCTTTTTCCTCGGGCGGGAATATCACTTGAATGATCGTAAGCACCTGGGGGATCAGGATGGCGGCCCCGATCCCTTGGAGCACCCGGGCGAAGATAAGGAACGCTGCGCTGGCCGCCATGCCGCACAGCCCCGAGGCGGCGGTGAAGACAAGCATGCCGGCGATGAACATCTTTTTGCGGCCGAAGCGGTCGCCGAGGCGGGCGCCGGGAATGAGGAGCACGGCATACGACAGCACGTAGGCGGCGACGATGAATTGCACTTGCGCAGCGCCGGCCTGGAGCTGGGTCTGTATCGACGGGATTGCGACATTGACGATGAACGAATCCAGAATTACCATAAAGGTGCCGAGCAATAAGACGGCCAGGGCCCACCAGCGTCTGGCATCGAATGCCGGGGCTGCCTGCGCATACACTTTGTTCATAGTAAAATCTCCTTGCGTCAGATGGTTTTTTTGCCTTAGAAGTATTCGTAAATACTACTACAAACTCTCCAAAAAAGAGGAAATACTCCGCAGAATTAATCTAAGTATTTCCGGTAAGGGTGAATAATGTCATCGTAATGATCGCCGTAGCGTTCAGTGAACATGCCGCCGAAGTCCTGCTCGACCCGATCCATAATGACGTCGTGGTAGAAGCCGTTCAGCAGCAGCTCGACGACGGCGGGATGATTCGTCTCCAGGGCGGACAGCTTGACGGTGCTGCCGAAGCTCCCGAGCAGAGCGGAGCGGGAATCGCACAGAATCGAGAACTTCCTCGCCTCCGACGCGTCCCAGGCATCGCTTCGGCGATGGAACAGCACGCGGTTCAGCCGGACGGCGCATTCCCCGATCACGATCAGCGTCACGAAGACGCCTCTCCGCTCCGCCTCCAGCAGCGGCTCCTCGACCCAATGGACATCTTCGGCCCAAATGTCGACGACGATGCTTTTGTCCGCATTGGCCGCAAGGCGCCGGATGGCGGTGCGAATCGCGTTGTCGCCCTGCCAATTATAGAAGGACGCCGCCGACTGCGGCGGAGACTTCAGATGCTTCACCAGCGTGCGTGCGGTCTGCTCGAAATCGGATTGAAGCATGCGGACGAGCTGTTCGATCGGGACGGCATCGTACAGGACGGGGTCCGCTTCGATCGCGCGGCATACGCCTTTGTCCGTCAAGGAGCGCAATGCGGCGTACACGTTGGTGCGGGAGACGGAGACCTTTTTGGCCACTTCATAGCCTGAAATCTTCGGCTCCGCATGCAGCGCCAGATAGCATCTCGCTTCCAGCTCGGACAGGCCCAGCTTGCGCAATTCCTCGATCATCGGATGGCAACCTCCTCTCGGTACAGATGCTCAAGCAAGGAGAGAGCTTGCTTGAAGGTCATCGCATAGTATTATTTAGAAATACTACTATAGAGATGGACGGCAGTCAAGAGGGCGCTGCTCGGTTTTTTATGCGCCGGGATCGATCCAGCGGAACCATCGCCCGTGTCCTTCGGTCTCGGCAAGCACCGTTCTGCGTTCAACCCCGCCGATATATTCATCCAGATGCAGATTCGCGTCCCACATATTGTTGTACAGGTGGAACAGATCGCGTCTGCTGCCCATCTCCCTGATGTGCTGCTCAAGGCGCCGCTTCGCTTCCGGCGGCATCTGATTGGCGACATGGGTATGGAAGACGCAGATGGCCGCGTCGTCGGGAATGCCGGCCGCGAGACTCGGGAGCAGCTCGGTCCCGTCTCCCTCGATCAGCTTCACCGGCTGTCCGGTCAGGCAGCGGGCCGCATCGTCGAACAGCGCGACTCTGTCCCGGTGTCCGGGCCAGATCAAAGCCCGCAGCCATCGGCGGTCTTCCGGATCGGACAACTGGTTGATATGCAGATCGACGCCGATCCGGGCGGTAACAGGGGGACTGTGCGGCAGCAGCGGCGGGGCAGTGTCTCCGCCTCCGATAATGGCCGCCGCGATCCGGACCTCTCCGGCCGGGTTGCCGTACACAACTCCGGATCCGTAGGAATACCCGTACTGATCCCATATCAGCTGCAGTCCCGCGCTCGTGCCGATCTCGATCAGCGCCAACGGTTTGCGTATGTTCTCGTAGATGTGGCAGAAGCTCGGGTACAGATAGGCGCAGCGCCTGACCTCGTTCGTCTGTACGATCTTGGTCTTCAGGAGCGTAACGATACCGTCAGCGTATTTGAGGCAGAAATCCTTGAACGGCGGGAACGATTGCCGGATGTCTCCCGGCTCCTCGACGAGTCCGTCATAGTAGCGGCGCAGCTCGTGATCGGCGCCGGAGAGCAGCAAGTATTGAACCGCGCCGAAGAGCAGGTTCGGCACCGGCTGGCCCGGTCTTGCATGCGAGGCGATCCGGAGCAATTCATTGTCGGCGGCGATGCGCAGCGCCAGATGCTCGTACAGATCGCAGGATCCTGCGCATTCTTGACGCGCAAAGCGTGCGAAACGGTCGGACAAGCTTGCGTTAGCCAAATCAACCCCTCCTTTTTCCACCATTTTACAACGAGCGGGTGATAAGTGATATTTCTAGTTTTTTGTCGAGGCGATTAAGAAAAGTGATTGCCGAGGCAGAGAAAGAGCGGGAGCCTGCGCCCCCGCCCTCCAGTCGCTATGATGTTCCGGCGGCCGCCGATTCCAGCTGCAGCATCGCTTGCCGCACATCGTCCGCCGTCACGTTCCGGTTCATCAGATGAATCGACTCCTGCGGATGGACAGACGCGGCCGCGACGCGGTCCAGCGTCTCGCGATCCGAAGCGGACAGCCCGAGATCGGACAGGCGGCGGGGGAGGCCCATATCCTGGTAGAATGGCAGCAGGCGCTCGACTTCGGCCAGATTGCCCTCCAGCGCGAGCTGGACGAGAATGCCATAGGCGACCTTGTCCCCATGGAGCAGCTGATGCGTCGCGGGGGCTGCCGTCAGCCCGTTGTGGATCGAATGGGCCCCCGCGATTCGCCCCGCATGGTCGCCGAAGCCGCCGACCGTGCCGCCCGTCATAATGATCGTCTCGACGGCGAGCGTGAACGCGTCCGTCAATTGCTGCCGCTCGGCATCCCGAACGCTCTGCGGGCCGTGCTCCAGCAGAGCGGTCTGGCACAGGCGGGCCGTGAGGTGCGCGATCCTCACGGCCGCGGGCGGCTGGCTCCACTGGCGGACGAGCACGGCGGCCTCGTACCATTTCGCCAGCGTATCGGCGATGCCGGCCCGCAGGTAAGCGGCCGGCGCGCGCAGGGCGATCTGCGGATCGACCAGCACCATGAGCGGACTTCTCGGATGGAGCGTGTAATGCGTGAAGCGGCCCCGTTCATCGTAGAACACGCTGAGCGGCGTCCAGGCCGCGCAGTTCGACGCGAGCGTCGGCACGAGCACCGTGTCGAGTCCGGCTTCGATGCCTGCCGCCTTGACGAGGTCCATCACTTTGCCCCCGCCGACGCCGAGCACAATATCGGCCTGTGCCTCCCGTGCCTCGCGGGCGATGCGGCTGGCCTCCGCCAGCGTGCACTCGCCGCGGTACGCCAGCGTCAGCAGCGTCATCTCCGTCTGCCGCGGCCAATACGGAGCCGCGGCCTCCCAGGAGCGCTCGCCGTGCACGACGAGCGCCCGGCGGCAGCCGTACGGCTGGAGCAGGGACTCCAGCTTCTCCAGGATGCCGGCTTCGCAGCGGTAGATGGCGGGAGCCCCTCTGACGATAAGGGGCTGTTCCAGCGTTGTCATTTCCAATCCCTCCCCATCGGTTCTTCCTTACTTCCGGTTCAGCATCCACTCCGGCTTGCCGAAGCCCTGGAACTGTTCATCGATTCTCTGCTCGAATTCCGGCGACTCGACCGCTTCCTTCAGATCCTTCGCGAAGGCCTTATCCTTGTCGGCCGTGTTGATGACGACCCGGTTGCGGTAATCATCCGGCATATTTTCCAGCTTCAGCGCGTCGAGCAGATTCATCTTGGCCGCGAGGGCGAAGTTGCCCGGCACGAGGGCAAGATCGGCGCTGTCGACGGCACGCGGCAGCTGGGCGGCTTCGATCGGCTGCAGCACGAGCTGCTTCGGGTTGTCCTTGACGTCCTTCTCCGAGACGCGCAGCGGATCGATGTCGTCCTTGATCGTCAGGAGGCCGGCATCCTGCAGCAGCCCCAGCGAACGGGCCAGATTGGTCGGATCGTTCGCCAGCGCGACGGTGCTGCCCTCGGCGATCTCGTCGAGCGAGTTGTATTTCGAGGAGTAGATGCCCATCGGCGCCGTCGGTACGGCGATCAGATCGGTCAGCTCTAGCTTGTTCTCCTTGGCGAAGTTATCCATATAGATTTTGTGCTGGAACAGGTTTGCGTCCAGATCGCCGTTGGACAGCGCCAGATTCGGCTGCACGTAATCTCCGAATTCGACGATTTCGATCGTATAGCCTTTTTTCTCCATAATCGGCTTGATCGCCTTCGTCAGCATATCGCTGTATGGGCCTGCGGTGGCCCCGAACTTCAACGTTCTGCTCTCCTCCTGCTTCGCATTGTCCCCGCCGCTGGAGGACGAACCGCTGCCGCAGGCGGCCAGCAGGCCGAATGTCAGGATAAGCGAGAGAAGAATGACTGTCTTTTTCATGATGATACCCTCCATAATATGTGAAATGATGTTGAAGCCTCCGTTAGCTTGCGTTAGCGCTTGTCTACCTTTTTGGCCGCGAAATCGCCGGCATATTGAATGAGCTGCACAAGGCAGATAAGGATGATGACGGTGGTGAACATGACCATATTGTCATAGCGGTAGTACCCGAAGCGGATCGCCAGATCGCCGATGCCGCCTCCGCCGATCGTCCCGGCCATGGCCGAGTAGGCCACAAGACTGATGGCCGTGATGTTGATCCCCTGGACGATGCCGGGCTTCGCTTCGGGAAGCAGCACATCCTTGATGATCATCCACGGCGTGGCCCCGATCGACACCGCCGCTTCGATGACGCCCTTGTCGATCTCGCGCAGCGCGGTCTCGACGAGCCGGGCGAAGAACGGG
This sequence comes from Paenibacillus dendritiformis, assembly GCF_021654795.1. Taxonomy (NCBI): domain Bacteria; kingdom Bacillati; phylum Bacillota; class Bacilli; order Caryophanales; family Paenibacillaceae; genus Paenibacillus; species Paenibacillus dendritiformis. The sequence goes on along the minus strand of NZ_AP025344.1, from coordinate 4,930,358 downwards.
ACAGCGGCAACCGATAACGAGACGGATGCGGCCGTCGGGCCGATGGTGGTGCCGGCGATCAGCTTCGTCAGCGGCAGCAGCGTGACGAGCAGGATGATGAACGGAATCGACCGGATCATGTTGACGAAGAAGCCCAGGATCACGCGGGTCAGGCGGTTTTCCAGGAACAGTCCTTTATCCGTCACAAATAATATTATTCCAATAGGAAGACCCAGAATTAAAGCGGCAACTAATGAGATGCCCACCATATACAAGGTCTGAAAAAACGCCTTGTACAGATCGGGCAGGATCTGTATGAGGGAGTCCATCTTATCTGATTACCTCCAGTCGGTGCGTTCGCGATGCGATATAATCCATGGCCCGCCGGACTTCGGCCGGGTCGCCGTTCAGCTCCAGGATAAGGATGCCGAGGGGCGCATCATGGATATATTCGATTTTGCCATGCAGGATATTGCCCATGACGTCGAACCTCTTCAGCATATCGGTAATGACGGCTTCCTCCGCCTGCGGGGCGACGAAGTGAACCTTGACGACGGTGCCGGCGCCGTTCCGGAGCAAGCGGTCGGGCAGCTCGAATTGGAACAGGCTGCTGATGAAGGAGCGGGTCATCGGATGCTGCGGATTCGCAAAGATATCATAGACAGGTCCCTCCTCGACGACGCGGCCGTTCTGCATGACCGCCATCCGATCGCAGATCGCCTTGACGACTTCCATCTCATGGGTAATCAGCACGATCGTCAGCTTCCATTCACGGTTGATCTTTTGCAGCAGGTCGAGGATGGACTGAGTCGTCTCCGGGTCGAGCGCGGATGTCGCCTCGTCGCAGAGCAGCACATGCGGATCGTTCGCGAGAGCTCTGGCGATGCCCACCCGCTGCTTCTGGCCGCCGCTCAGCTGCGAAGGATAGACGTCGCGCTTGTCGGCCAAGCCGACCATCTCCAGCAGCTCGGTCACGCGCGCTTCGATATCCGCCTTGGATGTCCGGTTCGCCTTGAGCGCGAAGGCGATGTTCTCGTAGACCGTCTTGGATCGAATCAGGTGAAAATGTTGAAAGATCATCCCGATTTTCAACCGGGCCTGACGGAGCTGCTCGCCCTGCAGCTTGGTCAGATCGACGCCGTCGACGAGGATGCTGCCCGAGCTCGGCTGCTCCAGCAGATTGATGCAGCGCAGCAGGGAGCTTTTGCCCGCTCCGCTTCGCCCGATGATGCCGTAGATGTCGCCCTTCTCGATATGCAGCGAGACATGATCGACACCGACGACCGTTCCCGTCTTGCTCCGGTACTCCTTGACGAGATTCCTTATCTCTATCATCTCTCTCACACTCCAATGTCCATCTGTATCGGCCCGTTCGTCCGGCATCCATTCCAGCGAATGAAAAAAGCCTCTTTCAGGAGAGAAAGAGGCTGCATTGCATCGCTAGGAACCACTTATCTCTCAGAATGCCGCGCATTCTGTAGGATTTAGCACCTTTTACCGCAAATGGGTAAGGTTGCCGGACGTCATAGGGCCTATTCCCTCAGTCGCTCTTGATAAGGTCAAGAAAATGAAATTGTCATGTGAGAATCATACACAGGATTGCGGCGGTTGTCAATTTTATTTTCATAGGATTAGTCGGGAATAGGCGGAGCGGCCTCTGCGGCCGCATGCTGCGCCTCCGGCGCGATCTCATACTGGGCGGGCGGTTCGGCCCCGAGCAGATGCTTCACGAAATAATCCCATTTGCGCCGGATGAAATAGCGGTTGGACTGAATGCTGTGATTGACGTTCGGCATGATGAGCAGATCGAAGTCCTTGTTCGCCCGAATCAGCGCATCGACGAGCTGCATCGTATGGGCGATATGGACGTTGTCATCCATATCGCCGTGCGCGAGCAGCAGCTTGCCCTTCAGATTGGCCGCCAGTCGGGCGTTGTCCTGACGGGCGTACCGCCCCGGATGTTCTTTGCCGGGCAGCCCCTGGAAGCGCTCGCCCCATGCCGCAATGTAGGCGCGCTGATCGTGATTGCCGGCCCCCGAGACGGCGACGGAATAGACGTCGGGATAGGTCAGGATGGCCCGGGCCGAGCCGTAGCCGCCTCCGGAGACGCCCCAGATGCCGACGCGCTCCGGATCGATGAACGGGTAGCGTTCGGCCAGCTGCGGGATGGCGGCGGCATGATCGGCCAATCCGGCCGCATGCTCCAGCCTGCCGTCGGACGTGTCATGGAACGCCTTCGAGCGGTACGGCGTCCCCGTCCCGTCCATCACGATCGCGGCGAAGCCGAGCTGGGCGAACGATTGGGCGCCGCCGGAGAAATCAAGGGGGGCCTCGAACAGGAACGACTTCGGCGTATTGAGAAGCTGGGGCCCGCCATAGAAATAGTCAATCAGCGGATACTTCCGCCCCGGTTCGCGGGATGCGGGAGGGACCAGAATGCCGTACAGATCCGTCTCTCCATCCGCGGCCTTGACCGTAAATCGTTCCGGCAGCTGATAGCCCTGCTCCAGCAGCAGCTCGATATCGGCCCGTTCCAGATCCCGGGCGAGGGTGCCGTCGTTGTGGCGCAGCACGGATACCGGGGGAAGATCGACGCGCGAATACGTGTCCGTGAAGCAGCTCAGATCCGGAGCGAAGGCGATCTTATGATCCGCATCCTCCGGCGTCAACAGCGTCAGGCCCGAGCCTTCGAGACGGATGCGGTACAGGTGCTGGCAGTACGGATCCCGCCCCGGTTCGCGGCCGCTGGCCATGAAATAGATCCATTGCTGGCGCTCATCCACGGCCGCCAGACGCCGGACGTTCCATTCGCCGGACGTAATCTGCCGGATGAGCTGTCCCGTGCGGCTGTCGAACAGATACAGATGAGCGTACCCGTCGCGCTCCGAGAGCCAGAGGGCCGTATCGTCATGCAGCAGACGGAAGTTCGGATCCGGCCGCAGGTACAGGTCCAGATTGCCGAAATGATACAGATCGATGAACAGGAACGTATCGCTCTGTTCCTCGACGGCGATTCGCGCCGCCCCTGTCTCCGCATCGGCGGCGATCAGCTTGGCCGAACGGTAATCGCGGGCCATCGACAGGTAGAAGACCTGCTTGCTGTCCTTGCTCCAGCCGGCCTGCGGCGCGAGCGGGCTGAAGGGGCTGTCGGAACAGAGGATAATCCGGGGCGCCTCCACGGCGATGCTGGCCTCCCGCTCAATATCGCAGATGACGATGTCGGCCAGCGGGACATGGGGATCTCCTGGACAAGCATAGCGCATCGAATGCCGGACAGGCCGGAGATCCCCGCTTGGGGCAGACGGCACGTGTTGAAGCAGATGAAGCTCGCGGAGCGAACGCTGATCGAGCCGCATTGTCAGGAGCTTCGTCGAATCGGGCGACCATAAGGCGGCCGGGAAAGACTTGGCTTCGGGGCGGAGATTCAGGTTCATCGCCTCCACACTGCCCGCATACTCATAATCAGGCTCGCCGCCGAAGGTCAGCTGCCGCACTTCGCCGCTCTCGATATGGCGGATGAACAGATTATGCTTCTCGGCGTAGGCGCCCCACTGCCCGTCGGGAGAGAGCAGCTCGTACGGCTCTGGGCGCGGCCGGGCCGGGAGGCGGGTGCACCGATAGCCGGACAGATCGCATTCCCACCGCTCCCCGTCCATGTCGAAGCGAATGAGGCGGCATGATTCGGGCAGCTCCAGCCGATCCAGCTCCAAATGATGGCGATCCAGCCTCCGGCCAAGCTCCCGGCCAAGGGAAGCGGCGAGGCGTTCATGATCGAAGGCCGGCTTCGAGGCGTTCGCCGCCGGATCGACGAGGACATACTCGGTTCCCTTCTCTCTGCCAAGCCGCACGTCGCGCCGGTACCAGAACCGGTTCCCGCCGGCAAGCCAGTTCGGCACGACACGGCCGTTGAAGACGTACCGGTGCCACTCGGCGCTCATCAGTCTCGCGGCGCGATCATACAGATCGCGGGATATCCTTTTACTCATATCGCCATTCCTCCTGATCGTTCGATGTATGCAGCTTCATCCTATACAACGATTATGAACGGAGCATGAACTTGGGAGAGGAAGGGGCCCGGCCAGCGGCAGGTGTGACGCAAGTTCGTTTCGTATCATTCGTTATGCAATATACAATTTTACAAATGTTCATTTTTAAAGGGAGATGATGCTTGGAAAATCGATGTTTTCCATCCTTCCTGCGCATGAAACTTTATCTTGACCGCCGAAAAATAAACTAGGTATACTATGAATTGAAAAAAGGAATTTAGTATATTTACATTTGTTCACTTTTATGTCGTCATTCTATCAACCAGATGAAAGGGAGAGTGAATTTTTTGAGATTCCAAATGAAAGCGGCTTCATTTCTCGTGACCGGCGCATTGGGGATGCTGTTTTCGGCATCGGCCTTTGCCGCCCCGCTTCAACCGGTGGAGCACAATGAATGGATGCAGCAGAAGCATATCATTGCAGGCTATGAGCAAGGGGATCTGCGGCTCGAGCGGCCCGTCTCGTTGGGGGAAGCTATCGCGCTGATTGCGAGAGGAACCGGGGCGTCCATTCCGGAGCGCAGCGGCTATTGGGCGCAGGGATATCTGGACTGGGCGGCCGGACAGGGCGCGATTACGGAGCAGGAAAGCGCCAATGACAGACAGGCGCCTTCCGCCGAACGCCTTGCCGAGATTGCGCAGAAGCTGGGCGTTGCGCTGGAGCTGCCCGCCGGCGGCTCCGTGACCCGCGAGCAGTTCACGGAAGCATTGGGAGCCGCGCTGACGGAGCATATTACGATCGCCCATACGAATGATGTGCACGGCCACATTCAGGAGGATCAGAAGGGCAAGGAGTTCGGTTACGCCAAAATCGCGACGCTCGTCAAGGAATGGGAGAAGGAGAACAAGAATTTCCTCCTGATGGATGCGGGAGATACGTTCCAGGGCACGATCTATACGAACCAGTTCAAGGGAGAATCGATTCTTCCGATTCTCAATGCGCTCGGCTACACGGCGATGGCGGCCGGGAACCATGAATTCGACTTCGGCTACGAGCAGCTGCTGAAGCTTCGCGATCAGCTCAAGTATCCGATGATTAGCGCCAACGTCTTCAAGGCGGACGGCGCCAACCTGCTCGTGCCGGCGGTCACTACCAAGGTGGGCGGCGAGACGTTCGCCTTCATCGGCTTCGTCGCGGAAGAAACGCCAATCGTCACGCATCCGAACAATGTGAAAGGGCTGACATTCAAAGATCCGGTGGATATCGCCAAAGAACTGGTACCGGAAATGAAGAAGGAAGCGGATCATGTCATTATCGTCTCCCATATCGGCGTGGACAAAGACCGGGAGATCGCGAAGAACGTCTCGGGCATCGACCTCATCATCGGCGGCCACTCCCATACGCCGATTCATACGCCGGAAGTCGTGAACGGGACGTATATCGTACAGGACTGGGAGTACGGCAAATCATTGGGCCGCGTGGATTTGTTCTATTACAACAAGGAGCTTGTCGGGTTCAGCGGCGGATTGGTCGAGTATGACGAGAGCGTGAAGGCGGATCCGGAGATCGAGAAGCTCGTGCAGGATGTCGTGGCCAAGGTCGAGGAATCGATGAAGGCCGTCATCGGCAAGACGGAGGTCGATCTGGACGGCGAGCGGACGCAGGTCCGGGCGAAGGAGACCAATCTGGGCAACTTCATTGCCGATGCGCTTATCGCGAAGACGAAAACAATCAAGGGCTATGAAGCCGATGTCGCCCTGGTCAACGGCGGGGGCATCCGCGCCAGCAAGCAGGCGGGAGACATGACGAAGAAGGATCTCTACTCCATTCTTCCGTTCCCGAACACGCTGACTATCGTCGAGGCGACCGGGGCCGATCTGAAGGCTGCGCTGGAGGTGTCGGTGAGAGGAGCGGAGAATACAGACGATCTCCCGGGCTCCTTCCTTCAGGTAGGCGGCATGTCCTTCGTCTATGACGTGAAGAAGCCGGCTGGCGAACGGGTCACCGAGGTGAAGGTGGGCGGGCAGCCGCTCGATCCGGAGAAGACATACAAGGTGGCGACGAATGACTTCATTACGTCCGGCGGGGACGGATACTCGATGCTGAAGAAGGATCAGGTGCTGGATACCGGCTATACGTTCTACGATATCGTAGAAGAACACTTGGTGAGCACCAAGGTCATTCATCCCAAAGTAGAGAATCGCATTGTGAGGGTCAACTAATCCGGGGCAAGGCGAAAATCATTCGTGCCCTGCCGCGCGGTAAATAAATTGGCTGAGCGTAATGCGGCGAGCGCTCCCCGGCGATTGTGCAGGGGGCGCTTGTTCTCGTTCTGCATGTCCGGGAATGTCATCCGCCTTCCGGGAAAGCCGAATGATAAGATGCGGCGACAATGCTATAATAGGAGGCATAGACCGTTTTTCCTATATTCGACATTGGATAGATGGGTGGCTTGGGATGGATCAAGAGAAAATCAAAAAAATGATTGACGCTGCGAAAATGTATTATTTCATGGACTGCAGCCAGCAGGATATCGCGGACAAGCTTGGCGTGTCCCGGCCTACCGTCTCCCGATTTCTGCAGCAGGCGCGGGAGGACGGAGTGGTGCAGATTCGTATTCAGGATCCGTCCGAGGATACGCATCGGCTTGCCTCCCTATTGCAGGACAAATACCGCTTGAAAACGGCGATTGTCGTCCCGGTGCCTTATTATGAGGAGAACCTGATCGGAGAGTATTTGGCCGAGGATGCCGCGCGCTATCTGGATGAGCTGGTCACCGATGGAGACAGGATTGCCTTGGCTTGGGGGGAGACGATTTATAAGGTAGCGAAAAAGTTGAACCATAAGCATGTAAGCAATGTCAGTGTGGTGCAGTGTCAGGGCGGCGTAAGTCATTCGAAAGCGAATACGTACAGCTGCGAGATTATGCAGCTCTTTGGCAGCGCTTATCATACGTCTCCGTATTTTTTGCCGCTTCCCGTTATCGTGGATCACCCGCTGGTGAAGCAGGCGATAGAGTCCGAGCGGAATATGCGCGCCGTCCTGGACATGGGGGAACAGGCCAATATCGCCCTGTACAGCGTAGGCGCTCCTGCCCCGAATTCTCCGGTTTTACCGGTGCAATACTTTACCGAAGAAGAGGCCGAGGAATTGGCAGGCCGGGCTTGCGGGGAGATTTGCGCCCGGTTCTATGATGCCGATGGCCGGATCTGTCTGCCTGAACTGGACGCGCGGACGATCGGAATCTCGCTCGATTCGCTCGCCCGGAAGGAGCATTCCATCCTGGTCGCCGGCGGCCCGGGCAAGGTGGAGGCGATATTCGGCGCGCTTCAGGCGGGGTATGCGAACGTGCTCATTACCGATCAGTTCACGGCCAAATCTCTTGCCGACAAGGAACAGGAGCGGCTTCATCGGGAGGGGCCAACCTCTTCCTTCCCTCTCTCTAGCATTCCTCTGTACTGAGCAGGCGTTTACATCATAATGGGGAGGATATGACAGATATGAGCGTACACATTGGCGCTCCGCAAGGCGAGATCGCCGAGGCGATTCTGCTGCCCGGCGATCCGGTACGGGCCCGGTTTATTGCGGATGCTTTTTTGGAAGAGGCGCATTGCTATAACGCGGTGCGCGGCATGCTCGGTTATACGGGGAAGTACAAAGGGAAGCGGGTCTCCGTTCAAGGAACGGGAATGGGGGTGCCCTCCATCTCGATCTACGCGCATGAGCTGATTCACGAATACGGCGTCAAGCATATGATCCGCGTCGGCACCTGCGGGGCGATCCAGCAAACCGTAGGGCTGCGGGACATCGTGATCGCGATGAGCGCTTCCACCAGCTCAGCGGTGAACCAGCGCCGCTTCCGGGGCATTGACTTTGCGCCGACGGCAGATTTCCGCTTCCTGAAGCAGGCCTATGATCTATCTTGTGAAAAAAAGCTTCCCGTCAAGGTCGGCAACGTGATGACGACCGATACGTTCTATATGGAGGATCGCGACGAAATTCAACTGTGGGCCGACTATCAGATTTTGGCGCTGGAGATGGAGACGGCGGCGCTGTATACGCTCGCGGCTCGGCATCAGGTCAACGCGCTGTCGATCTTGACCGTGTCGAACCATGTGCTGACAGGCGAGATGACGACCGCCGAGGAGCGCGAGAGCACCTTCACCGAGATGATTGAGCTGGCCCTGGATCTGGCGGTGGCGCAGGAATAAGGCGGGACAGAATTTATGAAATCATGATGTGAAATGATGAATTATCGCTAAAAACGACAGAGATGTCGTTTTTTTCTTTTGTGAGATAGAAGGGGGGGCTGGCTTGTGCTGAATGAATAGGGGGGGCGCGCCTCTTATGAGCATTCTCCCCAAGGCTCAGAAGCTATTATTTTCATCTGGTCTAATCCATTTCTAGGATTAGATGATGAATTAAGAGGGATGCGCGGATATTCTGACCGGATGGGAGAGTGCTGAGAAGGAGCGTGCAGGGTCATTCTGACCCGATGGGAGAGTCCTGCTAAGGAGCGAACAGGACAATTCTGACTGGATGGGAGAATGCCAATAAGAGCAGCCAAAGATAGATCGGCCTCGTGGAATGTGCGCTCTCGTATTGCAAATCGCAGAGGCAGGGTATAAAATAAAATTTATTATTGGAGCAAAACTTTGAAATAAAATTTTAAAGATGAGTAGGGAAAAGTGATGTCAATCCACGACAATATTTTAATTAAGATTCGCGACATGAAGGACAGCTTGACGCCGGTAGAAAGGACTGTCGCCGAGTATGTCCTGAACAATCTGGAGGAGATTCCGCATCTCTCCATCAAGAATCTGGCGCAGTTGACGAAGACGAGCGACGCGTCCGTTCTTCGTTTTTGCAAGACGATGGGCTATTCCGGGTACCGCAGCTTTATTGTCAGTATTTCCGCCTCGCTTGGTTCCATTGAGGATGAGCAAAAAGATCAGTATACGGATATTCAGCCCGGGGATGATCTGGACACGATCATCTCGAATATTTCCCGCAATAACAGCAAGTCTATCGAGGATACGCTTTGCGTGATTGATAGAAAAGAAGTCGAGCGCGCGGTAAAGGCGCTGAGGGCGAGCCGGCGGATCGTGTTTTTTGGCATCGGAGCTTCCGGTCTGGTCGGGATCGATGCGGAGCAGAAGTTTTCGCGCATTAATAAGATTTGCCATGCGTACACCGACGGCCACAGCCAGCTAACCGCGGCAACGCTGCTGGAGAAGAACGACGTGGCGATTTTTATCTCGAACTCCGGCCATACGGCCGATATTCTCGATGCGCTGGATATCGCCAAAAAGAACGGCGCCTGCATTATCGCGATTACGAAGTATACGAAAAGCCCGTTGGCGGAAAACGCCCATATCGTGCTGAGCATCTCGACGCCCGAGATTACGTTCCGCAGCGGCGCCATGGGCTCGCGGATTGCCATGCTGACGGTGATCGATATTTTGTTCGCCGGCGTGGCCAGCGCGGAATACAAGCATGTGAAGAAATATTTGACCAAGACGCATAACATACTCGCCAGCAAGCATCGTTAAGGTTGGGAGCGGCTTGACCGCCAGACATCGGCTCGCGTCCGATGTCTTTTTTTGTTGAAATCTAGAAAATAAAACAACAACAATTTATTTTATAATAAAATTTTATTTCAAAAACTGTTGACCATAGTTGTCTTTGGGGCTAAGATGGCAGTATAAGCAAGTTACACACACAGGATAGGAGGATGGCTATGGATGAGTATCTAGCGGGTCTAACGACGGAAGCGATCAATCCGGAGACAGCGGCCATTGATGAGTGTACGACCGAGCAGATGCTCCGCCTCATGAACGAGCAGGATGCTCAGGTTCCGCAGGCGGTGGCGGCCGAAATTCCGCAAATCGTGAAAGCGGTTAATTCACTTCATCAAGTGCTCAAACATGGGGGAAGGATGTTCTACGTCGGTGCTGGATCTTCAGGGAGAATGGGCGTCCTCGATGCGTCGGAATGTCCGCCCACGTTCGGAACCGACCCTGAGCTGGTGCAAGGACATATCGCCGGGGGAGACACTGCGCTGAGATGGGCCGTAGAAGGCTATGAAGATAATGCGGAGGAGGGGGTTGCATTAATCGAGAATTGCGGCGTGACCGGCAAGGATGCGGTTGTCGGCATTACGGCGAGCGGAAGCGCGCGCTTTGTCATCGCGGCCTTGAAGAAGGCGCGGGAGATCGGGGCGACGACCATCGGCGTCGTCAATAACAAGCAGTCCTTGCTTGAGGGCGTCTGCGATATCTGCATTTCACCCGTGGTAGGACCGGAGGTCATTATGGGATCGACCCGATTGAAAGCGGGTACAGCACAGAAGCTGGTTCTGAATATGCTTACTACTTGTACGATGGTGAAGCTGGGCAAGACGTATAACAACTTAATGGTCGATCTGAAAGCGAGCAACATCAAGCTGCGGGATCGCTCCGTGCGCATTATACAGGCGGCTACGGGCGTTGATGCGGACACCGCCGCCGCGTATTTAGAAAGCGCTTCCATGAGCTGCAAGCTGGCCATCATGATGATTAAGACCGGTCTGGATGCGGCCGCGGCAGAGCAGGCGCTCGAACAATGCGAGGGCAGCTTGAAGAAAGCGATCGGCATGTTTACAAAAGTGGTCTAATTCATTCGATAACCTGAGGGGGCTTATATCAATGAGGAAATTGCGTGTATTGGCATCCATTTTGGCGTTAACCTTGGCTTTGTCCTCTTTAACGGCATGCGGAAGCTCGAAAAATGATGCGAATTCGCCAGGTACTGGCGCTAACGGTGAAAACAGCGCAAAAGATACGATAACGGCGTTGCTCCCGCCGGTGTCTGGCAATTTCCAAGATAACTTCAAACAAATGGAGAAGGAATTCAATGAGTTGTATCCGGACCTGACGTTGAAGATCGAGCCGGCGAGTTGGGAAGACATGACGCAGAAGCTGGATACGCAAGTGAACGCGGGCAGCCCGCCGGATATCGCGTTCATCGGTTCGGCCGGAATTCCGAAATATATTCAGCAAGGCATGCTGATGGATATTAGCGATATTGCCACGCCGGAGATGATTGCCGATTACGATGAAATTCCATTGGAGTATATGAAGAGCGGCGACGGATTATACGGCTTCCCGGCATACATGGAGGTTCACGCGCTTGGGGGCAACCGGGAGTTCCTGGAGCAAGCGGGCATCGATTGGAAGAAGGTGCAGAAGGAAGGCTGGACGTTCGAGCAATTCCGTGAGGACGTGAAAAAAGGCGTCGTGAAGGATGGAGACAAAACGACCCGTTACGGCTTCGTCTTCGCCACGGCGGGCGTAGCGTCCAAGGACTACTTGGCGATTCTGCTCAAAAATGCGGGCATGCCGTCCGCGTTCGATAAAGATCTGAAATATGCGTACACGAGCAAAAACTTCCTGGAAGTGCTGAAAGCGATTCGCGTGCTCATTGATGACGGTTCCATGCCGAAAGAGCTTAGCTCGGTCGATGCGGGGAAACGCTGGAATATGTTCCTGACCGGTCAGACGATGATTACAGGCAAAGGTCTGGCCACTTTCGAAAATAACGCGAACCAGAATAACGAAAAAATCGAGAAGAAAGACGGCAGTGAAGTCAAAGGCAGCATCCCGGTCGATTATATCGTCTTGCCGGTTCCTACGTTCCTGGGCGAGAAGCAGCAGGCAAGCGTCGCGGTTGACGGATATGTGACCTTCCGCGGCAAGCAGGAGCCGACGCCTGAACATAAGGCCAATGTCGTCAAAGCGGCTTATTTCTTGGCCAGCGGCAAGGTAGCGGCCACGACGAACAACGATCTCTTCGCCGCGCATATTACGAAGTCCGGAAGAAAAGCGGCCGAAAGCATGCCGATTGAAAGAAACGAGTTCAATAAAGAGGCTGTAGAAACGCTGCTCAAGCAAGCGACGCCGGCGCGTCCGGATATCCCGACGGACCTGGGCGCGAAGGCGATTAAGCTGGAGGACGAAGTGATTATTCCGAAGCTTCAGGCCTTGATTGCCAACGAGATTTCGCCGGAACAAATGTATGATGCGGTGAAATCGGCCGCCGTCGCCGCATTCGGCGAAGACGGGGTTGTCAAAGACTAGACAGAGCAGACATTCGGATAGCCGCAGGGAAGCGCGTGCGGCTATCCGAAAATATTGCATCACTGCGTATTGAAAGGGGTTTCACGTTATGGCCCAATTAACGAAGCCGCTGAAGAAGCGGAAAATTAGAGGAGACTCGGGCTGGGGATATGCGTTTATCGCCGTAGCCCTGGTTGTGTTCGCCGTATTTACGGCCTATCCGGTTGTCAGCGCCTTTATTATCAGCTTCCAGGATTATAAGCCGCTAGGTTCTACGTTTATCGGTTTTGATAATTATATCAATTCCTTCAAGGATCCGCTGTTTTGGAAATCGATCGTCAATACGGCCGTATACACGGTGTTGACGGTTCCCGTGGCCTTGATTATCTCTTTTGTCGTGGCCATTCTTATTTTGCCGTTGAATAAGAAGCTGCAGACGACGTTCAAGGCCGTGTACTATTTGCCGGCCGTCGCGTCCGGGGTGGCGATGTCCGTCGTATGGCTGTGGATCTTCGATCCGATGGAAGCGGGGATTTTGAACCAATTGCTTGGGCTGTTCGGCATCGGCAATTTGAACTGGCTCGGATCCAGCTCGACTTCGATGTTTTCTCTCGTCCTGATGTCCTGGCTGGCCAGCCACGGCACGGCCATTATTATTTACTTGGCGGCGCTGCTCGGCATTGACGACAGTTATTATGAGGCAGCGGAATTGGATGGGGCCTCTTTTCTGAAGAAGCTGTGGTATATCGTCATTCCTTTTTTGAAGCCAACGACATTGTTCTTGCTTGTAACCGGTGTTATCGGTTCCTTCCAGGTGTTCCAGAACGCCTATCTGATGACGGGCGGCGGCCCGGACAATTCAACGACGATGGTTGGATTGCTTATTTTCAACAACGCGTTTAAGTACTTTGAATTCGGCAAAGCCGCGGCGCAATCTTTGGTGCTGGCCGCCATTATCGCGCTCATTTCGTTCATTCAATTTAAATTTATGGGCAAAGACGTGGAATATTAAGGGGAAGGGGAGAAGCCGATAATGTCACTCTATCATTCACATCATGGAAAGGTGGCAGTCAAATATATTAGAAATGCTGTCATTATTACCGTACTTTTGCTTTTTGCTTTGGCCACGATCTTCCCTATCTATTTTATGATTATCTCTTCCTTCGGAGATCCTGTCGAAGCCGGTGCGATGAGCTACTCGCTCTTTCCGACCAAGTTCAGTCTCGAATCATACAAGTTCTTTTTCGAATATAATGAGCATTCCTTTCGCTGGCTGTTAAATTCCTTGTTTGTGGCAATTGTGGTGACGGTGTCGAACGTGTTTTTTGCGAGCATGGCCGGATACGCCTTCTCCAAAATTAAATTCAGGGGCAGAACGGCGCTGTTCAGCCTGCTGTTAATAGCGATGATGATTCCGTATCAGGTAACGCAAGTGCCATTGTACATTTTGATCGTCAACATTTTTCAAATCCAAAATACGTACAGTGCCTTAATCATGCCTGGTCTCGTTACGGTATATAATATTTTCCTTGCGAAGCAATTCATGAGCAGCATTCCGACCGAGGTGCTGGAATGCGCGAAGATCGAGGGCTGCAACCAGCTTCAGGTCTATTTCAAGATCATCCTGCCGCTGTCGAAAACGGTCTTGGCCGTCATGGCGATTCTCACCTTCATGGATAGCTGGAACACCTTCTTCTGGCCATTCCTGGTCACGAATACGATGGATATGCAGACGATTCAGGTAGGACTCAAGAACTTCCGCTTCGCCAACACGACCTACTTTGCGCCGATGATGGCGGGCGCTACGATCTCCGCGCTGCCGATGTTCATTCTCTTCTTCAGCTTGCAGAAGTATTTCTTGAAGGGAGTAACGGTAGGCGCGGTCAAAGGTTAATGGGAGGTGTTGCTTATGATGCTCGTAACCTGGGACCGGAAGTATAGCGGCGATGCGATTGCGCTATGGAATGAAGAAGCCGTAAGAGACGGGTACAAGGAGCTGACAGAAGCGAGCTTTGAAGCTATCTTTTGATCGAATCCTTACTTCGACCCGGAAAATGCGTTTGTGCTGCTGGAGGCGGGCCGGGTCATCGGATTCGCGTGCGGCTGCACGGGCCAGGATCTGCCTCTCGGGGAGGCTTCCGGCTATATTACCTGCATCGTCCTGTCCCGCGATCGCGGCAGCGAGGAGAACTATAAGGTGATGCTGAAGGCGGTGGAGCGCCGCTTTCAAGCGTTGGGGAAGAAGCAGGCGGACGTCTTGTTCTTCAATCCGATGATGCTGCCCTGGTATATCCCGGATACGCCGAAGCATGAGCATAACAATGCGCCTGGCGTGCCGGCCGGAAGCGCGCTTCATCAATTTTTGCTGCGGCAAGGGTATATCGAGCGCGCGATCGAATGCGCCATGTATATGCCGCTCGCCGGGTTCGCCATCCCGGAAGACATCCGGGCCAAGGAGGAGCGGGCCGCCTCCGAAGGCTATACGGTCGAATTGTTCGATCCGGGTCTGCATAGCGGCCTGGAGGAGATGCTGCGGGGATTGAGCAATCCGCTCTGGGAGCGGGAGATCGGCCGGGCGGCTGCGGACGGCGTGCCGTTCGTCGTCGCTGCGCATGAGGGGAAGGCCGCCGGCTTCGCGGGCCCGGTCATTCGCCAGGAGAACGGGCGCGGCTATTTCGCGGGCATCGGCGTTCATCCCGAGCATGAAGGGCATGGCTTGGGAACGGTGTTGTTTTTCAAGCTGTGCGAGGCGTTCCGAAGCATCGGAACGGAGTATATGTCGCTCTACACCGGAAGCGCGAATCCGGCGCTTCGCATTTATGAGAAGGCGGGCTTTCGCACGGTCAAACATTTCGCTGTCATGAGAAAGGAGCTTGTCTAATGAACGAGCAAAAGATGACGATTCTGGCTATTGGCGGTCATGTGGGGGATATGGAGCTGACCGCGGGCGGCGTCTTGGCCAGCCATTCGTTGAAGGGAGATCGCATCGTCACCTTGGCGCTGACCGCGGGGGAGCGCGGGGTCCCGGCAGGCAGAGATATGGCGGAGTACCGCGAGCAGAAGGTGAATGAGGCGAAGGCGTTCGCCGAGATGCTGGGCGGCGAGGCGATCGTGTTCGATACGCCGGACGGCGAGCTGCAGGACAATGAAGAGAATCGCCTCAAGGTATGCGATGTCATCCGCCGGGTGCGCCCGAATATTATCATTACGCATTTCAAGAACAGCATGCACAAGGATCATATGACGACGCACCGCATTGTCAATGACGCGCGCTTCTTCGCCGGCTTGCCGTCGTTCCAGCGGGAGCTGCCCGCGTTTTTCGCTTCCAAGCTCTATTATGCGGAGAACTGGGAGGACGCGGTGGATTACAAGCCTTACGTGTATGTCGATTTTTCGCAGGAGGCTTATGATTTGTGGGTGAAGGCGGTGTCGCTGCATTGGTTCGTGACAGGAAGCGCCTCGTTCCCTTACCTGGAGTACTATAAGCATCTGGCTCGGGTACGCGGCATCGAGGCAAGGAAGGAGTACGCGGAAACGTTCATGATTCCGGAAGAAAGCATGCGCCTGCGCCAGTCTGAATTGTAAGGGCGGATGCGCGCATGAAGAGGAGGCTGCTATGATCCGCAACGGGGTTGATTGTATCGAGGAGTATGCGCATCTGTTCCAAGGAAAGCGCATCGGGCTCATTACAGCGCCGACCGGCTTGACGAAGGACTTCGTCTCGACGATTCAGGTTTTGCACGAGAAATTCAATCTGGCCGCGCTGTTCTCGCCGGAGCATGGCGTGCGCGGCGATCAGGCGGCGGGGGCCCAGGTGGAGACGTATGTGGACCCGTATACGCAGGTGCCCGTCTACAGCTTGTACCGCAAAGACTCCAAGCGCTTGAGCCGGGAGATGCTGGATGAAGTCGATATGGTCGTGTACGATATTCAGGATGTCGGGGTCCGGTATTACACCTTCATTTACACGATGCTGTACGCCCTGGAGGATTGCGCGAAGGCGGGCAAGGAGTTCGTCGTGCTGGACCGGATCAATCCGCTCGACGGCGTGACGGCGGAAGGGAATCTATTGAAGCCGGGCTATCGCTCCTTCGTCGGGAATTATCCGCTCTGCGTCCGCTACGGCCTGACGGCAGGCGAGGTGGCGGCAATGGCGAACGAGCAGATGAAGTGGAACGGTCGGCTGCATATCGTGCGCTGCGAAGGCTGGGATCGGACGATGCAGTTCCCTGACGCCGGGCTTCCGTGGGTGATGCCGTCCCTGGGGCTGCCGCGGTTCGACTCGGCATTGCTGTATGCGGGGACGTGTCTGTTCGAAGGGACCAACATTTCGGAAGGGAGAGGCACGACGGCTCCGTTCGAGATTATCGGCGCGCCGTTCATCGAAGCGGAGAAGCTGGCCGGGGAGATGAACCGGATGAAGCTGCCGGGCGTCGTCTTCCGTCCGGTCTATTTCAAGCCTTCGTTCTCGAAGTTCCGGGAGGAGCAATGCGGCGGGGTGCAGCTTCATGTGCTCGATCGCCGCGCGCTGCGGCCGCTGGAAACGGGCGTTCAACTGTTGTACGCCATCAAGCGGAATTATGAGCAGTTTTCCTTTTTGCCTCCGGTGAAGGAAAATTCGCGGCCGTTCATTGATCTGTTAGGCGGGGATAGCATCTACCGCGCGGAGCCGGCGGACGTTCCGGCGATGCTGGAACGGTTCCGGGAAGAAAGCCGGGACTTTGCGGACATGAAGCGGCAGTATCATTTATACCCGTAGGGGGAACGGCCGCAGCTTGCCGGAAATGCGCACCGTTCGCAGGCCTGTGCGCAGCTTAGGGCAGAAGAAGGATGTGAGCTTACATTGAACTATGTGGCAGGGGTGGACGGCGGGGGCACGAAGACGGCCGTCACTATTGCGGATATGAAGGGGAAGGCAGTGCATACGTTCACGTCCGGGGCGATCAATTACAACGGACAGGACGAGGCGAGCGTGCGAAGCAGCCTGCGGGAGATTTTCGCGACGATTGCGAGGGTATGCGGAGGGCTGGATCGTTGCGTGCAGGTCTGTATCGGCGCGGCTGGGGTCAGCAATCCGACCGTCATTCCCCGCCTGGAAGCGAGCATTCGCGAATCCGGATATGAAGGCGGCTTGACCATTACGGGCGATCAAGAAACGGCGCTGTGCGGCGCGCACGGCAAGGCCGTCGGCGTCATCCTTATCGCGGGAACGGGCTCGATCTGCTACGGCCAAAATGAAGCGGGCCTATCCCATCGCGCCGGCGGCTGCGGCCATCTGATCGATGATGAAGGCAGCGGCTACAGCATTGGCCGCGAGCTGCTGTCGGCGGTCGTGCGCGCGCATGACGGCCGCATTCCCGCAACGCCCATTGCGGGGATGGTGTATCGGCAGCTGCAGCTGGATTCGGTTCAGCAGCTTATCCGCTTCGTGTATGATCAGCGCACGAACAAAAAAGATATCGCGGCCCTGGCCCCGATTTTGTCGCAGGCCTGCGCGCTTGGGGACAAGACGGCGCTCTCCATCGCGGACAAGTCCGCCCGCTCTCTGTGCGAGCTCGTCGTCCCGGTCGCGGAGAAGCTGGGTCTGCACGCGGGAACGGTGGCGATGGCCGGCAGCGTGCTGCTGAAGAACAGCGAGATTCGGAACCGCTTGACCGCTTTGCTCGGAGAGCGGTACCCCGGGATGCGATGCATCGCCGCAGAGAAGGATGCGGCCTATGGCGCGGTGCTGCTGGCATTAGGGAAGCTGGCCGCGGGATGAAGCGGAAGAAATGTACGGAACGGGGGCACGCCTACAGAAGAGTGCGAATGCGGAAGGCATTTCGCGCTCTTTTTTGCGTTCTCGGGAAGCGGCTGACCATGCAAGCTTTAGAGAGGGAGCGTCTTTGAGAGGAAGGGATGGTTCCGTTGGTTTGTGTCGAAAAAACGAACAATCGAGCCTAAATTTACAGAATTGTGAACGTTTTCGACTTTGTTAACGGTAACGCTCAGATTTTGGAGAATAAGACGTATGGGATATATTGACAGTCATGATAGCCTGTGGTTACATATCCTTAGAAATAGTTTAAACGCTAAAATTTTAAATATCTAAAATCGATGAAACCCAAGCAGGGAGCGGCTTGGCATCGAATCTTGCGTTCTTTTTTAAAGAGCGGGATTTTTAAAGAATGTGGTTTTAACCGCGTTTTTCATGCACTTCTACATATTTTCGGGACGGGATTGCCGTCGCGATTCGAGATGGGGTGGACTCATGAAGCAGCGCAAGCGAATCGGAGAATTGATGGTCGAGGTCGGTCTCATCACCCCCGGACAGCTCCAGCATGCATTGGCGGTTCAAGCGAAGCAAAAAGGACGCCTCGGCGATGTCCTGCTGTCCGAAGGTCTCATTACGGAAGAGCAATTGATCCAGGTGCTGGATTACCAGCTGGGGATCCCGCATGTTCAACTGTACCGGCATCCTATCGAACAGGAGATCATCGATCTCATCTCGCAGCGGCTTGCCGAGCAGTACCGGGTGCTTCCCTTGCGTATTGAGGATTCGAAGCTGATCGTGGCGATGGAAGATCCGCTGGATTACTACGCGCTCGAAGAATTGAGGCTGGCCACGGGGTACCGGATTGAGCCGGTGATTGCCACCCGCGAAGAGCTGGGCCGCATGATACGCCGGTATTACGGCATGCAGGAATCCGTGGACGAGATGCTGCAGCATCTCCAGCAGTATGAGGAAGAGACGCTGTCGGCCCAGCTTGAGGATGAACAATCTCCCGTCGTCAAGACCGTCAATCAGTTGATTACGCAGGCCGTGACGGTGCGGGCCAGCGATATTCATCTCGACCCCCAGGGGGAGGAGCTGGCGATTCGCTATCGGGTAGACGGGGTGCTGCGCACCGAGCGCACGCTTCCGAAGCATATGCAGAGTGTGATTGTGGCACGGATCAAAATATTGGCCAATCTGAATCTGACCGAGCGCCGCCTGCCCCAGGACGGCCGCTTCGAATGGCTGCATGCTCATGAGCAATGGGATGTCCGGGTCTCCACGCTGCCGACGATCCATGGCGAGAAGGTCGTCATGCGGCTGCTGAATCAGCATCATGGCATCAGCGGGCTGGATCAGCTTGGCTTCACTCCGCATAACCTGGCCCAATTCCAGCGGGCCATCCAATCGACCTACGGCATCATCCTGCTGACCGGGCCGACCGGAAGCGGCAAGTCTACGACTTTATATGCCGCTCTCTCTCAGCTCTATCATGAAGGCATCAATGTGATGACGATTGAAGATCCAGTGGAATACCAACTGCCGGCCATCAATCAGGTGCAGGTGAACGCGGCGATTGGCATGACCTTTGCCCGCGGGCTGCGGGCGATGCTGCGTCAGGACCCGAATATTATTATGGTCGGGGAAATCCGCGATCTGGAGACGGCCGAGATTGCCGTCCGGGCGGCGATGACCGGCCACCTCGTGCTGAGCACGCTGCATACGAACAGCGCGGTCAATGCGATGACGCGCCTGATGGATATGGGAGTGGAGCCGTACCTTGTCTCCTCTTCCCTGCTCTGTGTCGCTGGTCAGCGTCTGGTTCGGAGGGTATGCACGCAATGCGCGCAGCCCTTCGAACCGGCCATAGAGGAGCGCATGTGGCTGGAGCGCTACCGGCTGCCGCTGGACGGACTGCGCCGCGGAGCCGGATGCGAGGCCTGCGGGCGGACCGGCTTCCGGGGAAGGCTCGCCATTCACGAGGTTCTGACGATGGATGACGAGCTGCGGCTGCTGACGATGAACAAGCGTCCGGACAGCGAATACCGGGCCGCGGCTGCCGCTCAGAACTTCGCTACGCTCTTCGAAGACGGACTGCGCAAGGCGGCGGAAGGCTTGACTACGATCAGCGAGGTGCTCCGCGTCGCGACTCCGGAAGAGGAAGATCGGAAGGAAAGGAGTGCGGTTGTCCCATGAGTGCTGTAGAGGATTGGTCGAGGTGGGTAGCGCTGGCCGTGAGTATGGAAGCGTCGGACGTCCATCTGTCGTCCGGGATGCCGCCGATGATGCGCGTGCTCGGCGAATTGCAGCCGATGATGAGCCGCAAGCTTACGGCTTCGGAGATTATGGAGCTGTGCGAGGACCTGTTGTCGCTGCCGCAATGGGAGCAGTTCGTTGCCCGCGGCGATGTGGACGCGGCCGTGCAGCATAGCGAGACCGTGCGGGTGCGTCTGCATGTATACCGGATGCGAGGCGCTCCCTGCCTGGCGGCGAGGATTATCGTCGGCAAGCCGGCCACCATCGCTTCGCTGGGACTGCCGGAGGTGACGAGGCAGCTTATTCAGCAGAAGCAAGGGCTGATTCTTGTCGTCGGACCGACAGGGAGCGGGAAGTCCACGACGCTGGGCGCGTTCGTGCATGAGTTGAACCGGACGAAGCCGATTCATATCGTGACGCTGGAGGACCCGGTGGAGAAGCTGCATCCCTCTGAGAAGGCCTTGGTGCATCAGCGGGAGATCGGTATCGATACGCCGACCTTCTTCGACGGCTTGCGCGCCGCGCTGCGGCAAGATCCCGACGTGATCGTCATCGGCGAGATGAGGGACAATGACACGATCTCGACGGCGCTTGCCGCCGCGGAGACCGGGCATCTCGTGCTTGGCACCTTGCATACCTCCAATGCGGCGCTGTCCATCGACCGGCTCATTGACAGCTTCCCCGGCGAGATGCAGCAGCATATCCGCACCCAGCTCGCGTCGGTGCTGGTCGGCGTCGTGGCGCAGCGTCTCGTGCGAAGGCGGTTTGAGAAGGGAATGGCCGGCATATTTGAAGTGCTGGTCAATATTCCTTCGGTGGCGCATTCGATCCGCGCGGGCCGAACGTATCAATTGCCGGGAATTATGCTGACCAGCCGGGCGGAAGGGATGGTTACCTTCGCTCAGGCATTTGCCGATGCGGCCATGAACGGGCTCATTGATTATGATCAAGCCCAGGCGCATTCCGATATCGTGGTGGAGGGGCCGTCCCTCTCTCACGGCGCTTCCCATCGCAGGGTGAATTAAAGCGATTATATTAACGGGGAAAAGAGGTTGTAGGCGTTGGCGACCTTTCAATTCAAAGCGGTGGATGAATACGGCGCCCGCCGGCGCGGTGTCGTGAAGGCGGCAACGAAGAAGCAGGCGGCCGAGCAATTGCAGGCGAGGAATTGGTGGGTTACGAAGCTGGAGGATCGCAAGAGCCACTGGCTTCATCGCGAGATTGCGCTTGGCGGCCCGCGTGTAAAGGTCGGGGAGATGACCGTGTTTTGCCGCCAGCTCGCCACGATGGCGCGCGCCGGCATCCCGCTCGCGGAGTCGATTCGCGTGCTGGCGGGACAGACCGACAATAAGTCATTCGGCGAGGTGCTGCACCAGGTGCTCGACGATCTCGAATCCGGCACTTCCTTATCCCAGGCCGCGGAGCGGACACCCGGCGTATTCAGCCAGATGTTCGTCAATATGGTGAAGGCCGGGGAAGCCTCGGGGAAGCTGGACGAGATGCTGGAGCGGCTGGCGGTCTTTTATGAAAAGGAGCATCAGACGCGGGAAAAAGTGAAGTCCGCGATGATCTACCCGATCATTATGCTGGTCATGACGGTCGTTGTCGTCACCGTCTTGATGATATTCGTGATTCCGAAGCTGGTGCTGAGCTTCACTTCGATGGACATTGAACTGCCGCTGCCGACCCGCGTCGTCATGTCTGTAAGCGGCTTCATGGTCCAGTACAGCTACCTCGTCATTCCGGGGCTTGTCCTGCTTCCGTTCGCGTGCATGGTCTTGCTGAAGCTGCCGCGCCTTCAGTATCCATGGGACAAAGCGAAGCTGCGCTTTCCGATCTTGGGGAAGCTCCAGCAGAAGCAGGCGCTGGCCCGCTTCACCCGCACGTTCGCTTCTCTCTTCAGCGCGGCCATTCCGATCGTCGATACGCTGACGATCGCCGCGCGCGTCACCGGCAACGAGGTGTACGGGCGCATCATCCGCGCCGCCCGGGAGGACGTCAAGAGCGGCCGGACGCTGTCGGATACATTCGAGGAGCATGCCTGGTTTCCGCCGATGCTGGTGCAGATGATGGGCGTCGGCGAACGGACCGGGAATCTGGACGAGATGATGGAAAAGGTGGCCGACTTCTACGAGCGGGATGTGGAGACGTTGTCGGATCGTCTGAAGTCGATGCTGGAGCCGCTAATGATTGTCATTTTGGCGGTCATCGTCGGCTTCATCGTCTTGGCCGTCATGCTCCCGTCCTTCAAGCTGATGGACAATCTGCGCTGATCCGGTCGTGCGGACCGGAGCGCCGTCCTAACTATTGGTTTTACGGAAGTAAAACATAAATCATTGTATTCATGAAAGGGGAAACGAAAATCATGAGTATGGCATGGGCACAAGAACGGCTGAAGGCAGCACGGAACGAGAAGGGGATGACGCTCATCGAGCTGCTGGCGGTCATCGTCATCCTGGGGATTATTATTGCGATCGCGGCGGTGGTGATTGTCGGGCAGTTCGATAAGGCGAAGGAGACGTCGGATGCAGCATCGGCGAGAATTATTACGGATGCGGTGCAGCGTTATATTTTGGAGAATCCAAATGATGAAAACGCGGTGATTAATGAAACCCCCAAACAAATTCCTATCGATATACTCATTGAATCAATTTCATAAATCGAAAGTCTTGCTATGACTGGGTTTTTAAGGTACAGAAAAAGGAGTACCTCCCCAAATCTCGAATAAGTAAAGTATCCACACAATACCCAAAGAGATGAGGCGAACTCCCTATGCCCTATATTCGACATGAGAGCTTATTTACCCTGCAAGAGCTTTATGAGATGGAACAAAAAGATCGTTTTCGTGAGATTTTTTCTACAATCGACATCACTCCGATCTTGCGTTTGGTCAGGAAAACATCTTTTTATGGTGCCCCCATTGAAGTGAATTATAGGGCGATGGTCTATTCCTTGATTGTTAGAATCGTTGAACGTATTCCTACGATTAAAGATTTAATAAAGAGACTTCAACATGACATCTTATTCCGCATGGATTGTGGCTTTATGCTTTCAGAAGCGATTCCTTCGGCCTCTTCCTATTCCCGGTTGGTGCGCAAGATGAGCCAAAGCCATGCACTGGAGGACATGCAAGAGCAGTTACTCGAACAAGCCATGGCAGAAGGATTCATTACAGACGATACGGTTGCAATCGATGCGACCCATATCGAAGCTCGGGATCAGGCACCTGCGAAGCAAGAAAAGGAAAAACCTGAGCCAAAAAAGCGTGGGCGAAAAACAAAAGCCGAACGTGAAGCTTGGCTCAAACAAAAGCAAGAAGAAGAGGAACAAAAACCAATCTTCGAAAAAGAAATTGCCGCTCAATTAAATGAATCATTCCATGTTTTGCGAGATCAAATGCCTCTTGATCCGCAGTGGGGAGTCAAGAAAAATAGTGATGGAAAAAATGTCTTTTGGTATGGCTATAAAGGTCATCTTGCCATTGGAACGCAGAGTCAGTATATCCTCGGAGCCTTGCTCTCTTCCGGAAGCTTGAATGACGGTAAAGCGGCCATTCCACTCCTAAAAGGGGTTGCTTCACAGCATCCGAATTTCAGTTTCAAGTACGCAACCATGGATGCTGGATACGATTATGAACCTATATACAAGCAAGTTCGAGAAGCAGAGGCACATGCTGTAATTGCGTATAACCGTCGCCGAGAACCAGAACACGACGGATTTGACGAACACTTCGCCCCAACCTGTGTAAGGGAGCATTCTTATCGTTATGACAGCTACGATTCAAAATATGGAACACTCAAATATGTTCGACCGAAAGAATGCGAAAGCTGTCCATTGGCGCATGATTCACTTTGCCAGAAAGTCTATAAAATGAAGATAACAACTGATCTTAGAAAATATACCGCCCCGGCCAGAGGCTCAAAGCATTGGAAAGAAATCGCTAAGAGACGTTCTGCAGTCGAAAGAGTGAATGCTTACTTGAAGGAATTCTTCCAATTGAACAATGTGAGACACCGAACGGGTCAAAAAGCTAAGGTTCATTTTAACTTGGTTACTTTGGTTTACAATTGTATAAAATTAGCATGTGATCGTTTAAATCGTCAATTCCAAGAGCAAGCTGCATAATTTTCAAAAAAGGAAATACTTTAATTCGGTTAATCTACAGTTTTGTAATTATGCATTATGAAATTGATTCCATTAGTAAAGGATATATAAAAGATAGACCTGTAAATTCTAAGAAAAAGACACTTACTGAGGTTTATGTAAGTTTTGAAAAAGGAAGCAAGAAATTACTAGTTGATTTTAAAGGCTGGTATACACCCGCTGCAGAATCAGCCACACCCTAACGCCCTAAATCATTTCTATACACCCAAAAGGTAACTCGCAAGAGCTGCCTCAGACTCTCGAAAAAGTCCCGTCACTAGTTTATTTTTAGGATGGGCGGGGCCGGGGAAGCCGAACAGGTTAGGTTCGGGCAAGTTGGTCCGCGCATGAAGCAAGCGGTTCCCCGCGTGAAAATGCTGCACAGGCGCAGCATTTTTAACCTCAAGAGGCTAAATATTGAGGAAATCCTGCAAAATTACATTATTTCGCCATTTTGGATTCGATTTATGCCTTGCCGCAGGGAAATTGCTGTATTTTTGCAGCAATCCTATTTTCGCATCCTCGTCTCAATGAAATTGCTGCATTTTTGCAGTATTGGAGAGCAGATGACTAGAGTGGCGGGAGCTACTGCAGCTATAGTGGAGTAGATGACCGGAGCTGCGGCCATTCTGGGCGGGAACGATGGAAGAAAGCGAGGTAGTTGCGAACTGAACCAATCGGACCTTGAAGGGCGTTTCGGAGCGGCTTCGGGCCCGAGCGGATCATCGCCATCCGCTCGCCGCGACTGAATGATGAAGGAATTGATTCTCACGGAATGGAATTCGACCGCTATCAGGGAATTGATGAATGACACCGTGTGTATGGGGGCCTATCTCGCTAAAACCATTGTTGACAGTCTTAAGGTAACTCGCAAGAGTTACCTTTTCCTTAGAGGAGGGATGAGGATGGAATTGGGCTTGTGGGTGGGCAGCTTCGCGCTGTTCGGGCTCTGCATCGGCAGCTTCCTCAATGTGGTCGCTTACCGGGTGCCCCGCGGAGAGTCGGTCGTCGCTCCGCCTTCGCGCTGCCCGGATTGCGGGGAGCGGGTGCGGCCGTACGATCTGATTCCGGTCGTCAGCTATGTTCTGCTGCGCGGCCGCTGCCGCTTCTGCGGCAATCCGATCCGCGCGCGCTATCCGGCGGTGGAGCTGCTTACGGGCACCGCCTTCGCCGTCGCCGCCTGGCGCATGCCGTGGAGCGCCGAAGCCTTGGCGGGCGCGCTGCTGAGCGCGGTCTTGATCGCGGTGGTCATCACCGATATCGATTGGCGCATCATACCGAACCGCATAATTGCTTGGGGGATTGGCCTGGGCCTGCTGCTGCGCATCCTCAGCCATCCGCTGCCTTGGTGGAATTATGCGCTCGCGGCGATCGCCTGTTCCGGGCTGTTGTTCCTTCTTGCGATCGCCAGCAAGGGGGGAATGGGCGGAGGGGATATTAAGCTGTATCTGTTTATCGGACTGGTGCTCGGCCTGGCTCCGGCGCTGTTGTCGCTGTTCGCGGCCAGTCTGTTCGGGCTGCTGTATGGCTGCATGATGCTCTGCTTCAAGCCGGGCTTCCGCAAGGACCGCTCCCTGCCGTTTGCGCCGTTCATCGCCGTGGGCGCCTGGTGGGCGTATTGGTACGGGCAAGAAGCTCTGGACGCCATGCTTCACTATCTCGTGACAGTCTAGGAGGAGAACGCATGAAGCTGCGCAGGAACCATTCGAGAAAAGTAGGGCTGGAGATTAACGATACGTGGCTGCAGGCCGCCGAGGTAATCGAGCAGCCGGAAGGAATTGAAGTGACCCAGGCGGAGCGGGTTCCGCTTGGGCCGGGCATCGTGGAGGAAGGGCGGGTCGTGCAGCCCGGGCTGCTGACCGCCGCCGTCGCCGATTTATGGCGGCAGGCCGGGTTCCAATCCCGAGAGGTGTATTTCGGGATTCCGAGCTCTATCGTGCTGATCCGCCATTATCAGCTCCCTTCCGCCGAGCGGGCCGAGCTCCGCAAAATGCTGGACATGGAGCTTCAATTGCGGACCCGGCTGCCTTTTTCCGATCCGATTTACGACTTCGTCATGTATGCGGCAGAGCCGGGCGGGACGGCGGATGAAGAGGAAGCGGCGAGCACGCCTCCGCTCCGCCATGACGCCCAGGACGAAGCGGCAGCCGGGAGGGTGATGGAGCGGGAGGAACACGGGCTATGGAGACGGGTAGGCCGCAGGGTGCGCGGAGCGCTGCACCGTGAACCGGCGCAAGGGCAACCGGGGGCGCGGAGCAACGTCCTGCTGGCGGCGGTGCCGGGGGCGGAGATGATCCGGTACCGCGATGCGCTGGAGGGGGCCTCCTTGCAGCCGCGCGCCTTCGACATCAAGCCGTTGGCTGTCGATCGTCTGCTGCCGCTCATCTCGCTGGCCGAGGAGGCTTGTACATACGTCACCGCCAGTATTCATGCGAGACATACGGATATTTTCTTATTCCATCGGGGACAGCTTCGCTTGACCCGGAGTGTGTCTATTAAGTCAGACTCGATCTCGCGCAAGCGGGGAGAAGATTCGTCAAGGGGCGGCGCATGGCCGACAGAAAAGGGCTGGGAAACGCTATGCGAAGAATTGGCGCTGGAGCTGGAGCGGCTGGTTGATTTCTACCGCTACTCCTCGCCGCAGGACAGCGAGCCGATTCAGTTCGTCTTTCTCTGCGGGGATATCGACGGACTTGGGCACATCTGTCCCGTCCTGGAGCGGATGCTGCAAATGCCAACGTTTATCCTGGAAGCGGCGGATGGGCTCGCGACTTCGCTGGAAGCGCCGTTATATCCGTTCGCCGTTCCCATTAGTCTGGCCTGCGGGGGAGGGGGAAGAGCGTGAACTTGATTCCTCATGCGCCGGGCGGACGCCCGGGACGTATCAATCTGCTGCCGGTTCGCCCTCGTCTGGAACGGCGCTTCCCGTTGTATGCGGGAGTGAGTGCCGGTCTGTTCGTGATAGTGGCGGGGGTCCTGGCGTTCGCGACATGGCAATACCGCGCGGAGACCGAGCGGATCGAGACGGAGATGAGCCGGCTGAGAAGCGAGATTGCCGAAGCGAGAGTGCAGAAGGAACCGACCGCCGCCACCCTCATCTATCAGCAGTTGGAGGGAGAGTCTTGGCAGCTGCGGGAAGAGCGGCGGGACTGGGAAAGCATGTGGCGGCGGTGGACGGAAGGGCTGCCGGAGACGTTGCGCTGGAAGCGTGCGTCTGTCGAAGCCGATAGCTCGGCAGACCTGATTCATCTGTCCTTCGTTACGAGCAACGCGGATGACGCCGCCGCATATGAGGCCCGCTTGCAGGCCATGGACGGCGTGAAGGAGGTGCGGTTCCAGCAATGGTCCGGCGATACGGAGCCGCTCCCGGCCGGAGAGCCGCTGTTGGAAGTGGACTACCTCATCATCCTGGAACCGCGGGTCGTGAAGGAGGCGGCGAAGTGAGATGGCGGATATGACACGGAAGAGAGCGGCATCTTCGCTGCGGAAGAAAAAAGCGGCCTTGTGGCTGGTGTGGATTGCCGGGTGCCTCGGGCTGCTGGCCTTTTTCCTGCTGGCGTGGCTTCCTGCCCGGGAAGCCCGCGCGCAGCTTACGGAGTTCGAGGATGTAGAGATGCTGGAGAGGCGGCTAGCGGCGATTCGCAGCCAGCCTGACCCGATGCGAGTTACCGCGCAGGATTGGGCCAAGTGGCATCGCCTCGTTCCCCCTGTTCATGACGAGAGCGGTTGGCTGCAGCAGCTCCGAATGTTATCCCGCGACAATCGGATTAATGTCAAGAAGCTTCGCTTCGTCGAGCGGCGGCTGCTGCCTGCGGCCGGGGAGCAAGCCGAAGCGGTCGGCGGGGGTGCCGCGGCAACTATCCCGTCTAACAGCGAGCAGCAGGCTGCGGGAGAAGACGGATCCGCCTCATACGGCGAGGCGCCAAGCGAGGGTCAGGCAGAGACGCCCCGGCAAGGACAGGCTGCGCCGGCCTTGGAAGCGTGGATTTATGAGCTGGATGGGGCCGGAGAGTACAACGACTGGCTGTCCTGGCTGTCCAGCCTGCAGCGCCAGGAGAGGCTCCATCGGCTGGAAAATTGGGCAATTCAGCATTCATACGCCACTGACGAGTCCCGCCAAGGCGGCGGAAGCGTCTTCAACCTGCAGGTGATCATTCATGTGTACGCCGCCCCCGGCTCTGAGGCTTGGGCCTCGGGCTGAGTGAGAGTCTGCTCCATATACGCACAGGAGCCGGAGGCATCCCGCCTCCGGCTATCCTATTGCGATTACCGCTCGCGGCGCGGCTCCCAGTCGGGAATGCCGACACAGATCCCTCCGTCAATGATAATGCCGGAGGATTGCTCCCCGTCCAGACTCGGCCGGAGCCGGTTATTGCTTCCTTCGAGCCGCATATTCCCTCCGACCGCCAGCAAGCCGCCGAATTCCAGGGAAGTGTTGTTATTTCCTTTCAGATCATGCTGGATCAGGATATCCCCGCTTACGGTGAACGCATTGTTGCCCTGGAGATGCAAGCTGCCTGCGATAAGGTCGCGCGTCAGCTTCTCATTCGTAAAGATCTTGTTGTTCACCGTCAAGTCTCCCCGTACGACGATGCGGTCTCCGCCGACCGTCGCGTTGCCGGCCGTCGTCATCGTGTCGGCATAGAGCAGCTCCCCTGCCAACACCTCGGCATTGTCGTTGACCTCGAGTCTGTTTTTGACGATGATGCGCTTCGCTTGAATGATGGTGCGGAGTCCGTCGCCGTCTTTCCAGTCACTGACGGTCAGCGAACCGTCGATAATGAGATCGCCGTGTATGTTGAGATGCCCCCCATTGTGAAGCGTCAGCGAGGAGACATGCAGGTTCCCGTAGATTTCTGTGTTGACATAGGAATCAAAGGTCAGACTCGTTCCAACCAGATTCAAGTTCCGCTCCCGGGCCCCGATCGTAATGCGGCCGCGAGGCGGCGTCCGATCCGTGACCGACCCGATATCGATCGTCCGATCGGGCACATTGGCCAACTTATCCGCTTGGGACAGGTCGTTCCTGCATTCTTCACATCCATAATCAGCCGGGGGCTTCGTTGTGGCCGCGGCTTCGCTTCTCTTCTCTTCAAGATAGATGCCGATCGGCCCTTGCAAATTATCGTGCTTGCTGATGGTAATATCTGCGATGCCGGAGCCGTTAGGCAGAACGAGCGGCGGTTCCCGATCCCTGTCATGTTGATCCCAGAATCTGCCCTCCAGCAATATCCGATCCAGCATGCAATCCCGCTCATTCGGATCGGGGGAGACTTGCGTCTCGCCGAAGCGCGGCTTTTGGAGGAAGGAATACACAATTTCTTTTTTCCCCTTCTGCAGCGAAGCCGCGCTCCGGATGTAGAAGCGATCGGATTTTACTTCAAATTCCTCATCGGACCTTGGCTGAAATGTCTGGAAATGGACGGAGGTCGACCAGCCGCTGCCGGTCTGCACGGTCTTGTCTCCCATGCCTGCATAGGCCTCGCGGTACTGAGCCGGGGAGACAGAGACTCCGCTCATGCTCTTCCTGTACTTATTCAAGTAGGCAATATATCCTTCCATGTTGCCGATCGTCAGCTCCTGCGCGATGCGCTGCTCCGAGATGAGATGCTGCTGCGCGACGCTGGCGCCGACGGTCTGCAGCAGAAGCGGGATCGCAAGGAACAACAGTGTCATGCAGACGAAGACGATCATCATGGCGCTGCCTTGTTCCTGGCGCAGGATGCGTAAGCAAGAATGCAACCGATTCACGATATCAGGCCCTTTCTTGTATAAAATGCACCCCCTCGCTTGAGAGGGAAGACGGAGCAGCTATGCAGCCGCGCAAGGGTTCGCCGCAGCCGGGATATGGATGGCAGCGGCTTAACGGTCCGGCGCAGCTTACTTGTCCCGCATCAGCTTCGCCGTCATCGTATAGCGCGCTTGCGGATTGCCGGGGGCAAGCGCGGGGCGGCCCATCGAATCGCGAATGACGGTGTGAAAATCCAGCTCGGCCTCAAGCAGGCTGCCCGCCTTGGCGATAGCCGGGAGTGCGGTCGAGTCGACCTTCGAACCATCCGGAAGCTGAATGATGCGGATGCGCGGAGGGTTCGCCATGTTGTCGGCAAGGGAATACATATATTCGTATCGTTCCGGGTGCGAAGCGAGCGTGACGGAAGTACTGGCTAACTTATTCAGGGCTTCCTCCTCCGACAGGCCGGAACTGTCGGCATTGCCGGGAGTAAGCTTGAAGCCGTACACCCGCCACTCCTCTGCGGCCGAGTCATGAAGGACGGCCCGGTACTGCTGGCCGATTCGCAGCCGAATCTCCTCCCGGGTTACGAGAACGGCGGCGGAGGCCTCTGAGATCAGATGGTGGAATTGCTTGGCGGTCCAACGGATAGACGCCTCCTGCCGCTGCGAAGCAGCCACCATATCGGTGCTGGTCTGCAGGCTCCACCAGAAGGCCAGGCCCCCGCCAAGGATAACGGCCGTAAGCAGGAGAGACGCCAACAACTCCAGCAGCGTCAGACCTCGTTCATTCCGAATGAAGAATGAGAAGCGCATTACGATTCCTCCCATGACACGGTAACCGTGAGCAGCATCGGCTTATTTTCATATGAGGGTTCGTCAAGGTAGACGATCGATTGCACGACAGCCTTGTGCCCGGCAGTCCGGGCCGCCGGGGCCGCGCCGTCCACGTAGGGCTGCAGCGGATGGATATAGGCTTGATACTGATGCTTCTGGCCGGAGCGGGCCTTCACGCCATCTAGGGTGATTCCGCTGCCAATCGACAGCGGCTTGGCGCGATATTGATGGACAAGCGATTCCGCGATCGAGGCCGCTTCGTGAGCCCGGCTCACGGACCTGTCTGTCGTCTGCACGAACCCGCTCAAGGAGACGAACAGGACAAGCAGCAGGCTTAATAGGACCGTAGCCGCCAGCACCTCAACCAGCGTCAGGCCGTCACGTCGGCGCAGTCGGGGAGTAAAGCGCTTTAATAATCGATATGCGGACATGCGAAAGCACCGCCTTCACACAAATTAGGCTGGAAGTCAAAGAGGTAGAGCTGATTTGATTATACCATCAATTCCGTAATTTTACATTTGCAACTGTGAAGATATGGCAACAAAATGGGGTGAATTCTGGCGCTCTTTTTTTGTGTCCAAGTGATGCCCAAGGAAATATTTAC
Source organism: Paenibacillus dendritiformis (assembly GCF_021654795.1). Classification (NCBI taxonomy): domain Bacteria; kingdom Bacillati; phylum Bacillota; class Bacilli; order Caryophanales; family Paenibacillaceae; genus Paenibacillus; species Paenibacillus dendritiformis. Next base: position 4,898,972 of record NZ_AP025344.1, on the reverse strand, counting down.
AAATCAGAACCAGAAGGTATAATAATAACTAACATATGATATATATCAAATGATATGTAAGGAGAAAACAATGGCGCCTAAAAAGAAATTTACGCGGGAGCAAATCATTGACGCGGCTTTTGAGATTGCGCGGATGGAAGGTCTCGCCAGCATCACGATTCGGAAGGTCGCGGATCGGCTCGGGAGCTCGATTGCTCCGATTTATGTCAATTTTCAAGATGCGGAGGAATTGATTCAGGAGGTGATGAAGAAGACGGGCCAGGTGAGCCAACAGATGCTGGAGGATATGAGCACCGGCAATCCGTTCTATGATATCGGGGCGGCCAGCCTCCGGTTCGCCAGGGAATACAGCGGGCTGTTCCGGGATCTGGTCATGAGGCCGAACCCGTACATGCATGAGTATGAGCGGGATATAGGGCCTGTCCTGCTCGAACAGATGAAGCAGGATGCGGATTTGCAAGGATTTTCCGATGAACAGCTGATGATGATTTTGATGAAAATGAAAATATTCCAGCTTGGCTTATCGGTCATGGTCGCGAACGGCCTGCTGCCGGAGCCGTGGGATGAAGCGCAAGCGATGGAGCTGCTGTCCGGCGCGGCGGATGATGTGATGGCGGCGGCCCGGATGCGCAAGGGCGCGGAGAGGGGATAGGCCCCCAACCGTAGAAGAGGAGCGGGAAGAGATGAGGGAACAAACGGCGCAAGAATGCAGGGCGTGTCGTACACGCTGCATATCAATTCGTATGGTGGAGAGGGCCTTGTCTGCGATAAGGCGAGGAATGGCGTTGATGCTGTTATGTGCGCTCTTGGGCTCCGTTCTTATGGCGTGCCCTTCGTCTGCCGGAGCCAAGTCGGCGGCATATCCGGATCTGGAAGCCTTCGTCGATGAGCTCATGAAGGCGCAAATGGAGAAATACGGCATGACCAATGCGGCGGTTGCCATCGTCTCGGATGGAGAGATTCGGCTGGCGAAGGGGTATGGATATGCCGATCGGGAGAAGCGGATTCCGGCCGATGCCGAGCGCACCTTGTTCCGCATCGGATCGACTTCGAAATTATTGACCTGGACCGCCGTCATGCAGCTTGTCGAGCAGGGCAAGCTGGATCTGAATGCGGACATCAACCGGTATCTGGACGTGAAGATTCCGCAGCAGCTTATCCATTCCCCGGAGCGAGCCGAGCCGATCGCGTTAACGCATCTGATGACGCATACTCCCGGCTTCGAAGATTCCGTTGATTCGATATTCAGACTGTCCGCCGACGAGATGCTCCCGCTGCAGGAGTATATCCGAGCGCATCTTCCCGCGCGGGTCTTTCCTCCCGGGGAGGTCGCGGCTTATTCCAACTACGGGGCGGCCTTGGCCGGTTATATCGTGGAACGGGTCTCGGGCCAGCCCTTTGCCGAGTATGTGGAGCAGCATATTTTCACTCCGCTTGGCATGAGCCGCAGCTCCTTCCTCCAGCCGCTGCCGGAGTCGCTGGCGCAGGATTTGGCCAAGGCGTACCGGGCCGTGGACGGCAGCTATGCGGAAGGGGAGTTCGAATATCTTCTGCCCGGGCCGGCCGGCGGCATGAGCAGCACGGCATCGGATATGGCCCGCTTCATGATCGCCCATCTGCAGGGCGGCCGGGCGGAGGAGGGACGCATCCTGCAAGAAGCTACGGCCGGGCAGATGCATCGTCAGCACTTCACCCAGCATCCGAAGCTGGGCGGCATGACCTTCGGCTTCATGGAAGGCACGCTTAACGGCCGGCGCATTCTGTTCCAGAACGGCAACACGATGCTGTTCGATACGGGGCTTTATCTGCTGCCGGATCAGGGGACGGGGATTTTCGTTTCCTACACCGGGGGAAGCTATTTGGCGCATAATGAGCTGTTTCAGGCCTTCATGGATCGCTACTATCCTTCCCGACTCGCAGCGCCGGAGCCGCCGCCCGCAGGGAGTGTTGAGCGAGGGCGCGCCTATGTCGGCGAGTACCATCAGAACCGCCGCAATTTCACGACAGCGGAGAGTATTGTCAGTCTGATGATGGGGACGATCGCGGTCGGCATGGAGGAAGACGGTCATCTGCTGGTCACGCACGGCGGAGAGACGAACCGCTTCGTGGAGGTTGAACCCGGAATCTATCACAATTTGCGGGAAGGCCGAACGCAGGACTATTTCGGCGAATTCCGAACCATCGTATTTGATCGCGATCCATATGGCAGCATCATGCTGATGTCCGACGGACCGATGACGTATTCGCGGGCGCCTTGGTACGGCACAAGCTCCTTCACCATGATGGCGCTGCTCACCGCCGTGCTCGTCGTTGCCGGTTCCTCGCTGAATTGGCTGATCGGGGCGTTCGTGCGGCGGATCCGGCGGCGTTCCGTGCGGCATCCGGCGATTGCGGCCGCGGCGCGCTGGACGGCCGTCGCGTACGGACTGCTCACCGTAATCGCAGTGGCCGGCATGGCAAGCGCGGGAAAGGCCGATCCCGTGTACGGGCTGCCGGCAACGTCTTATATGGAGCCGCCGGCATGGCAAGTCTGGATCGATCGGATCCCGTTCGTGTTGGCGGGTCTCGGCGCCGTGATCGCAATCCTCACGCTTCTGCTCTGGCGGAAGCGGTACGGGCGGCTCGGGGCGCGAATTCACTACACGCTGTTTGCGCTTGCGGTGCTGGGAATGCTGAAGCTGTTCTCTTATTGGAACATCATATAGAAGGGAGAGGGGCGTCTGTGCGGAATCAGCGGACGCCTCTGCTCGTAAGCCGCTTATTTCCTCGGGGCACGCGAAGGCGGCTCTTTCTCTCTCTCCATCTTCATAAATAGCCTTGCGCGAAAGCCGTCCGCCTTGGGGAGGAGCCACTGCTTTTTCGTGTAAAAGACCGTAAAGCCTTGACGTTCATAGAGCCGTCTGGCCTTCACGTTCGTATCCGCAACCTCCAGCTTGAACACCCGGTAGGGGAGCTGTTCGATACTGTGCCGGAGCAGTGCGGCGGCAATGCCTTGGCCCCGGTGTTCCGGCGCGGTCGCCACGGCCTCCAGGAAGCATTCCTCGTCTGTCAAGCGACGGAGAGCATGGAATTCCCGGGCAACGGATAAATAGAACAGCCACCCCTTCCATGTTCCAAGGATGCGCTGCAGCTCGCTCTTGTCGAACCGCCGGGAGCGGGCTCCGCGCGTCGCGTACGCCATAATGCCTACCACTTGATGATTCCATAATGCCGCGTAAAACTGTTTCCGAATGAATGACTTCCGAATCAGCCGGATCAGCACATCCGGATCGGAGGATACCCTTGTCAGGGCATCCATATAACTGTGCACGAACACGTGAGCCGCTTGCTCCACATCGTCTTCGCCCAGCTTATCCAGCCTCTCGAACGCGAGCGGGATCATGATGCTGCGCACCTCCTTCATCTTGACAGGTCGACTATAACGCAAGCGGCGTCCGGGACGGAATGCTCCCTGGAATGAGATTCGCTCCTTCCGGGGGCCGATTTCCGCGTGGGTCAGCGGCTTGTTATGGGAGCAGGTTCAAGCGGCGGCACAGCCGGAACAAATAGTAGGATCCGCGAAGCTGTTCCTGATTGAGCCGGTTCAAGTATTGCAGCGATTCATGGGCGATGTCCCGGGCGCGTTCGGCGTCATTGTCCTCCAGCTTCCGAATGGCTTGCTTCAGCCGGACCGAATCCGCCGAATAGAGGACGGTCCGCAGCGTGCGGAGCAGCCAGATTTTGCGAAGCTGGGACGGGTTGAACCGGCGGTATCCGTTCTGTTCGTCCCGGGACGAGGCGATTAACCCCTCCTTCTCCCAGTAGCGGAGGGTGGAGCGGGGGACATCCGTCTCGGCCGCCGCTTCTCCGATCGTCATCCCTGCGCTGTCCGCGTCCTGCTCGGAAGCGCCGCGTTCTTCCCGCTCGAAGCGGCGAATCGCCTCTTCGGCCAGGCAGCGGTCCCGGTGAAGCAGCGCTTGCGCTTCATTCACCAGCCACAGGGCGGATGCGGTATCCTTGGCTCGAAGCAGCCGCATCGCCCCGGAAGTTACCTCCATTCCGTATCCGGCCGCCATGGCGGCTATGCATTCCAGATAGGCGAGGTGCTCCTCCGTATACTTCCGGTATCCGTTCGGTTCGCGCAGCGCAGGGGGGATGATGCCCTGGGCCTCGTAGTTGCGGAGGGCGCTGGTGCTGAGGTTCAATCGTCTCGCGATATCGATCGGTTTCATCTTGTCACGTCCTCCCCGGCATGTTTTCTTCGGCACTAAAGATTAAAGCTTACTTATAACGTTCTGGCAAGCTGAAGCAATATTGACAGATCATTTTTCGGCAAAGCTTATAATTAGCTTCTATGTTGTACGATGGATTTGTAGATGGATAGCGAGAGAGACATGGAGGAGGAGACCGGATGAGTAGACCGGAAATGAATGAATTCGATCGTCAGGCAGGGAACTTGATTCAGGCAGGTTATCCCGCATTCGTCGGGTTGGATGAGGAGGCGTTCCAGGAGCGGCTTGCGCCCCTGAGGGAGCGCGTTCAGTCGCTGCCCATGCCGGAAGGGATCGAACCTCGGCAAGGGCATGTTCCATACATTATCGTCGTGAGAAGCGATGGCGTGGCCGGGGATAAGGCCATGGAGCAGGTCGAGCGGCAGGGCAAGCGGGGCTTCAGCATTATGGAGGCCGAAGAGCTCCGCCGCTTTCAACCCATCGAGGGCGTTGAGCTTCCTGCCGGCATCGCGTATGTGGCGGCGGACATCGATAGGGGGATGGAGACGCTCAATGTGACGCCGAATGAGGCGCTCAAGACGATAGCGCAGCAGGGCCGCTCTCCGCTTACGATCGAGGAGGGCATTGCGCTTCTTACCCATTACCCGGACATATTGCAGAAAAATAACGGGTTCTCCCTGCTCGCCTCCCGCTGCGGAGACCGCAGGGTCACCGCGCTGTGGATAAGCGGCGGCCGGCCGAAGCTGGGCTGGTGCTGGGCGGGCAATCCGCATACGTGGCTTGGCTCTGCTTCATGCGCCCGCCGAATCGGGGGCTAGAGGCCAGGCGTCTCGGCCCGCCTTTATCCCACTGGCGCGAGGCGTCCCGCCTGAGCAAGCCCGGCCAGTTCGGAGAGCCCGGCAGGACTGGCGCGAGGTGCAGGCCGCGCCGCTTGCGGGTCGGTCCTGAGCCGCAACCGTTCGGGCAGGTAACGTGCGCCCGGCGCAAGGACAGCCGCGGGCAGCTATGGCGCGGGCGGCTTGGGCAGGGACAGCCGGAGCACGGCGCCGGCCTCCGAGGTGGCATGGAGGACGAGATCCCCGCCATTGGCGCGAGCAGCCGGCTGAGGGGCAAGCCCAGCCCGAGGCCTTGCTTTTTCTTGCGCCGGCTGCTGCCGCGGTAATAGCGTTCGAAGATGAACGGGACCTCAGATTCCCGGCTGCCGCCGCCGTTATCCCGGACCTCGATAATGATGTCCACTCCGGCCACCGCGGCATCCACGGCAATCTCAGTCGCCCCGGCTGCCGAGCTGTTCATGATCAAATTCGTCAATATCTGCTTGAGCTGCCCCTGATCTCCCTCACATTCGATATCTTCGTCAGGCAGGACGGCATGCAATGGTATCGAGGCGAACGACGGCAAGGATCGCAACTGCTGAATGATGCTGCGGATGAGCGGGGAGAGCGGTGATGGCCCCTGCTTCCAGAGAAGAGAACTCGAGCAGATCGTCGACCATCGACTGCATCCGCTTCGCTTCTTCGAGCGAGATCTGCAGGAATTCATCGGCTTCGTTCCCCGCGACGACTCGTCCATGCACGGGCTGAACCATGCCGCGAATCGAGGTGAGCGGCGTCCGCAGCTCATGCGACACCCCAGCCAGCAGATCGGTGCGGATCTGTTCCAATTGCTTCAGGCGCGAGGTCATGTCGCCGAAGGAGGAGCTAAGCTCCTTAGCTCCTGCTCCTTGATCCCGTGGATGGCAGGCAGCGCCGGGGAATACTGCCCGTCAATTCCCCATATGTTGTCCAGCAGCTGCTCGCGGCTGAAGCATTGATTGGGATGACGGAGAGGAAAGCGAGCACGCTCCAATCGCGGGGGATAAGCGGCACCGCCTGCTCGTTCAAATAAGCGGCGCAAGCGGTGAAGTCGATGACCAGACTTCCCAGGCGCACGGTCTCGTGATCGGCCATATAGGCGGATCGCCGCAGAACCGCTTGGACGCGGGCGACAACCTCTTCCGGGTCGAACGGCTTCGGAATATAGTCATCGGCCCCTTCCTGCAGTCCCCGCAGCCGGTCCGGCACGGCGCCGCGCGCGGTCACAATGATGACCGGACAGCTTCCATACTGTCTTAGCTGCTTCAGGATCTCCATCCCGTCCTGATCGGGCAGGGTCAAATCGAGAAGCACCAGGTCCGGCCTCCAGGACAAAAAAAGTCCCTCCAGATATCCCAGCGCACTTCATATCGTTCACGCGCCAGATACGCCTGCAGCAAGCGGGCGATGGGCGCTTCATCTTCAAGCAGCAATATTTTTTTCATTACATGACATCCTTTCAAGCTTCATACGTACAGGCTATTGTATGAGCAGACAGGGGAGCGATGCCTTAGGAAAAATGAATCTGGCGGCATCGGTTCCCCTCCCCGACAGCGTACAGGATGAAGGTGTCGGGAAGATGCCAGCGCGCCCGGGCACAAGCAAAACATCCACCCCGCCAGGCAGGGTGGATGTAGAGTCAGGCTTTATTTTTTCTTGCCGTACAAGATCGTGAAGTCGGCGGTAATCTCGGCGTTCTCCATGCGCAGCGCCTGGCGGATCCGCTCTTCCGGCGCGCCCCAGGTCAAGGGCGTCATGCGGATCACATCCTCCAGGAATGCGGGGGCTGCCGGGAGACGATACTGCACCGACTCGGTCCCCAACAGATGAAAATGCCGTAAAAATAGCGCGGCCGTGCGCTCATTATCGTAATGCTGCCTGTCCGTCTGCCGGTACAGCACCTCTCTTAGCTCGCGCAAATAGGCGCTTCCCGGAATGACCTTCGTGATCATCCCGTCATCGGCGAGCAGCCGCCGGAACTCGGAATAATTCGATGGAGACAACAGATTCAAGATATAGCCGAACGTCCGAGCGGCGAACGGGCAGCGGGCCAAATCCGCCACGCACCAGATCGCCCGCGATGATTCTCTCGCTGCGATGCGGATCGCTTCCTTGGAAATGTCGACCCCTGCGCCCAGCAGCGTGACCGCTGTCCGTTCCTCGACTTGGTGCATAATCCGGGCTAAAGCGGATCCTTCTCCGCAGCCTGCATCCAACAGATGCGGCGGTTCCGTGCAGGAGACGAGCTCCCGGGAGATCCGGCCGCCGATCCGCTCCAGCAGCGGTTCAAAAAAGCCGCTGGCGCTTACTCTCCTCCGGGCTTCGAACATCGACTTGCCGTAAGCGCCGCGCGGAGGATGCGGAAGCAGGTTCACATACCCCTGCTTGGCGATATCGAAGCAATGGCCGCGAGAGCAGCGCAAGCTGCCCGTGTTCGCCGTCTGCATCACTTGTATCGGGCCGGAGCAGATCGGGCAGGCCATTATCGCTTCATATTCGGTTAGGAGACGGATGCTCATCTGTTTTTTGCCATAGATAGACATGCCAAAACACCCCATTCATTCGGATTGGTGAATGAAAAAAGGCGCAGAAAAATAAACCCGGGCCATTCGTCAAAAAAATGGCTGAGCCTTCATCCGCACCTCTCATTAACGCAACCGAATGTAGTGGATCATGAATGGGAGCACCCTCTCTGAACATGTTCATAGCCAGGGGCAGGCAGGCTCCTGACAAGAATTTATTATAACATAAGGCTTGGCGCCTCTGCTCGGGCATTCTTCACGGGCGAACGCACGCAAGGGATGGCTTGACACGGCGGGCCTGCTCGAGGATAATAATCTATGTTTAAAAATTTAAACCTAAAACGAAAAGGAGATTAGGTATGGAATCGGCCGGATGCAGCAACAAAGAGCTCGTGTTAGAGAAGTTCCGCTTGGCGACGCCGATTTTTCAGGCGCTGGGAGACGAGAACCGCCAGCAGATCATTATGCTGCTGCTGGAGCAGGGACGCTTGAATGTGAACCAGATTACCGAGAGAATGGAGCTGTCGCGGCCCGCCGTGTCCCATCATCTGAAAATATTGAGACAGGCCGGACTGATCGGGTTCGAGAAGCAGGGCAATGAAAAATATTATGCATTGAGCTCGCGGGAATTCCTGAAGCAAATTAAAGATCTGTGCTTGGCGATCGAGTCGGATTGTTAATTTGTTCTTTTTTGACTATTAGGTTTAAATTTTTAAACATATAAACTTATAACGAGAATGAATTGAACATGGGAGATGTGAAACCAGGATGGGAAAAGAGGATGGAACGAAAACGAAAGCGATGTATTGGCTGATGCTGCTCGTACCTTTCTTTTGGGGAGGCGCGTTCGCGGCGGCCAAGCATGTGATTGCGGAGATTCCCCCGCTTGTCGCGGCGGCGATCCGCTTCGGCATCGCCGGGCTTCTCCTTGCGCTCGTCGTGACGGTGCGGAAGGAATGGCGTTGGTCCGAGATCGCAAGCCGCTGGAAGGGGCTGCTTTTTATCGGCACGGTCGGCATATTTGGCTATAACGCCTTGTTCTTCACCGCGTTGAAATATACGTCTGCGACCAATGGGGCGCTCATTATTGCGGCGATGCCGGCCTTCATCCTGCTCGGTTCCGTCCTCCTGCGCAAAGAGGCGTGGAATCCGCGTGCCGCAATCGGGGTGGCGCTGTCGCTTGCCGGCGTCATTGCCGTCATCGTGAACGGATCCGTCGCGGCGCTCCTCTCGCTGCGCTTGAATTACGGGGATCTGCTGTTCGTGGCGGCGCTGGCGTGCGGGGTTCTGTATGGGCTGACGGGCAAAGCGATCCTGCAAGGCGTACCCGCGCTGCCGGCCAATGCGGTCATGATGCTGTCAGGCTCGCTCCTGCTTGCGGCCGGGACGGTATTCGAAGGAGGCTGGGAACGGGCCGCGGCGATGTCGGCCCAGAGCTGGGTGGAGATGATCTATATGATTGTCGGCGGGACGCTGGTCGGTTATCTTATTTTTAATAAAGGGGTGGAGGTGTTGGGCGGGAATACAGCCAGCATGTACTTGAACCTGACGCCGATCGTGGCGACGCTGACGTCCGTGGCCGTCTATGGCAGCACCGTTACCTGGGAGCAAGCCGCGGGGATGGCCGTCGTCCTGGCCGGGGTATACCTGGCCACCTCCGCTCCCCGCAGACCGGGCGGCAAGCCGGCTGCGAGGCAGGCGGAGATGCAGTGAAATTCTCCAGCATATGGTACAATGCCAGTGAGTCTTTATTTTGGACTGTCCGTCTGGGGCATGCACCTTCACGGCCGTTGCCAGCCGGCATGGGGTGGATGTGACGGCAGCCGATATCGCTTACTATTATGCGGCGGAAGAGCTGGAACGCAAAGGACTGCAGGATATTGAGCATGCTGTGGAGCATATGGAGAAGGCGCAGGCGAACTACATCTGGGACGAATATCAATCGGTAGCCGGATTGAAGCGGACTCGAATGCAGGCGCTGCGCGATTGCGCGGCAGACATGAAGCAGCACCGGAGCGCTATGTGCCGGCCGTGCTGCCCGAGCTGCCGTTCCCGGACGCGGCTTTCGACATGACCTTGTCGGCCCATTTCCTGTTCATGTATGCGGATCGGCTGGATTATGATTTTCACGTGCGGACCATACACGAACTGATGCGCGTAACACGCGAGGAGATTCGCATTTTCCCGCTGGCGGACTTGTGGAACCGCAGGTATGAGCATGCCGAAGCGCTGCTCGACTATATGGACACCCAAGGGTGGGACGCGGAAGAGGCGCGCGTTCCGTATCGCTTCCAGAAGAATGCGGATACGATGCTGAAGCTGTCCCGGAGAGGGTAAGCGGGCAGGGGATCGTCTTTGGCGGCAGGAGGAAGAGGAATGAAGAGAACGGAAATCGCTTTTGACATCGGAACGGTGCCGAGCGCCCTGCGTCCGTATATTGAGCAGGCAACGATCTATGACAGCAGCTGTTCGGAAACGGCGAAGACCTTGTTCATCGAGGGGGCCGAGCAAGCGTTCCTGAAAATATGCGCCGGAGGGAGTCTGGAACGGGAGTGCCGGATGACGCGGTTCATGCATGGTCTTGGCATTGCGCCGAATGTCATCGCGTATGAATCGGACGGGGAGCGGGATTATCTGCTCACCGAGGCCGTGGCCGGGCAGGATGGGGCCGAGGCGGTGCATCTCGAACAGCCGGACAGATTGGCAGCGGTCTTCGGCGACTCGCTGCGCATGCTGCATTCGCTTCCGGCGGACGGCTGCCCTTACCCGCAGCGGACGGCAGAGATGCTGGCGGAGGCGGCAGGGAAGGAGATCGATCCCGGACTTATCCATCGCTTAGCGAATTGCGCCAGCGATAATGTCCTGATTCACGGAGATTATTGCCTGCCGAATGTGATTCTGGATCGCTTCTCGCTTCGGTCGTTTATCGATGTAGGGAATGGGGGAGTCGGCGACAGGCATTTCGATCTGTATTGGGGGTTGTGGACGCTGCGCTACAATCTGAAGACGGACCGCTATCATGAGCGGTTTCTGGACGCGTATGGAAGACAGGATGTGGATGCGGACCGTCTGTCGGATTTCACGAATTTCATTGAGCAGTCAACGTAACAGGGGGTGCTGCCGCTCGGTTTCTCCGTTCGGGTGAGAGCGTGAACATAGGGGGGTTAACGGAATGATGACGCGTAAGCTGGCGAGAGCTTGCGCGTCATTTTTTTACCTGGAAAATGTTATCTTGTAGATGTAATGTTATGAATATAGCAATGGTTAGAAAAACTTCTATCCAACACGAAAGGAGCTGGCACATTGAACATTCGTAAGGTTAGCGCGTCGGACTATGCGGAAGTGATTGCGGTCTTGAATGATTGGTGGGGAGGCAGGCAGATGTCCGATATGCTGCCGAAGCTGTTTTTCATCCATTTCCAGCCCACCAGCTTCATCGCGGAGCAGGATGGCGCCATGATCGGATTCCTCATCGGGTTTCAGTCCCAGACTTATCCGAAGGAAGCGTACATCCATTTTATCGGCGTTCATCCTGAACAGCGCCAAAACGGTGTGGCGAGAAGCTTGTATGAGACATTTATAGGTAAAGCATGTCAACTCGGGTGCGATACGGTCCGCTGCGTCACTTCTCCCGTCAATACCGCCTCGATTGCGTTCCATGCGCGAATGGGGTTCCGCATCGAGCCGGGCGACAGCGAAGCGGGCGGCGTGTCCGTTCATTCCGATTATGACGGGCGGGGAGAAAGCAGAGTCTTGTTTTTCAAAGAAATAGGCAGTCAGTGATGCGGACGGACCGGTGATGGCTCCAGGGGGCGAATCATGGTACGATATGGATATCTTTGTCGAAGGTGGAGTTGGGCTGATGAATAATGTGGCCAAGATTATGGGGATATCGTTCCCCAAGATGACGATGGATGAGACGCTGCACACGCTAGGAAGAAGCGAAAATTGTGGAAGAGATTCGCTCTTGAACGCCTGACTTCTTGATCGTCGCTTTGGGAGCGCCTTATGCCGAGCATGGGATACATCAGCATCGGGAGATGCTGCAAGCCAAGGTCGCGATTGGCGTTGGCGGCAGTCTCGATATGATCGCCGGGAAAGTGAAGCGGGCGCCGCGGTTATGGCCACGGCTCCACGCCGAATGGCTGTATCGCCTCATTCAACAGCCATCGAGATGGCGAAGACAACTGATCTTGCCTCGCTTTGCGGTGAGGGCGCTGTTTTACAAGGAAAAGTTATAATACCTGCCTTTATCTGAATGAGAAGCCTCTGTCGGTGACAGGGGTTTTTGGCGTATATCGGCATGTATAGGTTCGGTATAGGTGCGGTTGTTAATCTATTAACACCGGGAAACATGTGGAAAAAACCTGGGTTTTCGGGAAGGATTGATTTTATTCATTAATTTCTCAACTATCGTGTAAAGGAAGGGGACTCCGATGCGAGCCGTATTGGTTGATGATGAGCACTTGGCACTAAGGGGGCTCAAGGAAATGCTGGAAAGCGATATCGGCGGCATTGAGATTGTCGATATGTGCTCGGAGCCGCGGCAGGTGGTGGAGTTGATGACGAGACACCGCCCCGATGTTGTCTTCCTTGATATCCATATGCCGGAGATAAATGGGCTGAAGCTGGGAGAGGAACTGAAGGCGGCCGTGCCCGGCATCGAGATTGTGTTCGTGACGGGATATGATCGGTATGCCGTGAAGGCATTTGAGCTCTATGCGCTGGATTATATAATGAAGCCCATTGAATCGGAGCGCCTCCGGCGAACCGTCCAGCGGTTGCGAGACCGGCTGCATACAAGTCAAAAGAAGAGATTGGAGATAAATCGTCCCTGCATCTTCTGCTTCAATCAGCTCCGCTTCCAACTCCCGGGCAAGGAGCCTCAGATGTTCAAGTGGCGCACGAGCAAAGCGCAGGAGCTTTTTGCCTATTTGCTGCATCATCGCGGGCGCATGATCGAACGAAGTACACTTATTGAACTGCTGTGGCCGGACTTCGAAATGTCAAGGGCCGTCCAACAGTTGTATGCGACAGTGTACCAAATCCGGCAAACCCTGAAGAATAGCGGAATGGATTCGATATCGATCCAAAACGGAGATTTGGAGGTCGGGTACCGGCTGGAGGTTGGCGATGTCCAGATCGACGTGGAGGAATGGGAACGGCAGCTTAAGCAATTAGATGCGCCCGATCTTGCCCGGATTGAGGGATACGAGCATGTATTGAAGCAATTCGAGGGCAATTATCTTGGAGATTATGAGTACCTATGGGCGGAATACGAAAGGGAACGGCTTCGACAGCTATGGCTGCAGCATGCGAGAAATTTGAGCAGGTTTTATGTGGAGCAAGGAAGGCTGCAGGCGGCTGTTCAGGTCAACCAGCGCATTCAGCAGCAGCTTCCCGATGAGGAAGAGACGTATTTCACCCTAATGATGCTGTACGATGAATTAGGGGACACGGGCGGAGTGGAAGAGCAGTATTGGCTGCTCACGGCTCGAATCGAGGGGGACCTGGAATCCGCCGTCCCGCGCAGCATTTACGCCTGGTACGAACAATGGAGGCAAAAGAACTATGCAATCTAACCCTGTGCATGGCAAGAAATCGGATGCATGCACTCCGTCAAAAGAAAAACCGCCGGACGGGCGGTTCCAGATGAAGACAAACTCCCGCGAAATATAGTAGCTGCGGGAGTTCTTTGTGTTGTTTATCCATATTTCAAATATGAAAATGAAAAATGCCAGATGGGACACCGCTCCTCCACAACCAGTGCATCATCTTTTGAGATTACACAGCAAGAACCAAAGTTTAATTTGGCCAGTCGAACCATTTTACTATCTTATTGTGTAAACTTGCTCTTTTTTTATGCTGGTTTCAGGCAGAGTAAAATTTCATAACATGTAAAAGAATCTATTCATGTTTCTATTATTAAATCCGATTAAGATTATCTATGGAGGTGATAAAATTGAGAATTCCTCTAAAGATATTGTTATCTCAACATTGCGTGTCTGATTGATTATTCACTGTAATACCATATTATCCAATTCAAGCGTATATGCTTCTGTCCGAAGTATAAATGTTGGGCAGATAACAAAAAGGTGGGATTTGGAAAAAATAAAAATTTATTATAGATTTGATGGTGAACCACATCCTGTTAGAATTAACGTATATCGAAATGGGGCACACCCTCGCCACATGCCGCAGCTGATCCTGAACATCGGCATGCAGGCCTCCTTGGCTTTTCTGATCGTGATCAACGGCTTCCACCTATGCCGGATCGGCTTGCCGGGGACGGAGTGGTCCACTTCTCCCGCCGCGAGAAATATCATCATCCGCTGCACCAAGTGATTGGCTGCGCTGCAAATACGGATTGATTTTCCTCAGCGCTCTGGATGGATTGAACGCCAAATCGGTAGCCGATGGCATTTTCATCTGCTGCACCAAAGAGAGAGCTGCGTTAATCCCGCCGCTCTAGTCATCCCACTCCAGTAGCTGTATTATCTCCTGACACTCTAGTAATCTGCTCCACTAAAGCTGCATTATCTCCCGCCACTCTAGTAATCTGGTCACTAAAGCTGTATATTATCTCCCGCCACTCTAGTCATTTGCTCCACCAATACTGCAAAAATGCAGCAATTTCATTGATACGAGGTGGCGAAAATAAGATTGCTGCAAAAATACAGCAATTCGCACACGGCAAGGCATAAATAGTGTTCAACATGGTGAAATAATGTAATTTTGCAGGATTTTCTCGGAATTTAGCCTCTTGAGGTTAAAAATGCTGCGCCTGTGCAGCAATTTCATACGCGGATTAGCTTGCTTCATTCTCAGACTATCTAGCTTCATCCGGAGACTATCTCGCTTCATGCGGACCCATCTTGCTTCATGCGTAGAGCATCTAGCTTCACGCAGGGACCAGCTTGCGCTCTAACCTAACCTGTCCCGCCTTCCCCGGCCTCGCCCTTCCCAAGAAAAAAAGACTGTCGACCGGACTTTGTCGACAGTCTGAAACCGCCCGGACGGGCGGTGAATTATTTTCTGCGATTCCGTAAGCCTCGCGCATTTTTCTTCGGCATCCTCGGCCAGCGACAAGGCTCCACATGCCGAAGCATGGCGTGGAACAGCTCTCCCCATTGCCGCTCCTGCAGATGGCTGATCGGCATCGTCCGGTCGGTTCTCAGCGTTCGCGCCAGCCTCGCAAGCTGAGGGGACGTGAATATCTCCGATAGCGCTGCACCGAACGGCAGAAGCGGATACCGCAGCGCATGCGACGCCAACGCGAGAAACCTCGCATGATGCTTCAGGGGAACCGCAGGGGCGGGTTTCTTGCAGATCGTCACCACCGCCGAATCAACGCGCGGAGGCGGCGCAAAATGGTGCGGCGACACCGTTCGCACCAGCCGGATATCATGCCACATTCTCCAGACGAGAATGCGCGGATCGGTAATCGGAGCGGCGGTAAAGCGTTTGGCCGCTCCTTTTTCGATAATGAGCACGGCCCGCTGCAGCGGCACGGCCGGCTGGTCAAGCAGCTTGCCTAAGATCGGCGTCGTGATCGAATAAGGAATATTCGCTACGACGGAGAACGGAGCCTTAGGCAAGGACGTCCGCAAAATATCCGCCTGTCTGACGCGGATATTGGTTCCTTTCCCCATCTTCTTCTCGATTTTGCCGGCGAGGACAGGATCGCTTTCAATGGCCAGCACCTGTCCCGCTTTCTCCGCAGCCGGGAAGGTAATGGCTCCCGCTCCTGCGCCAATATCCAATATCGTATCGGTTGGCCGAATCCGGGCCAGGTCGATTAATTCGTTGATCACGCGCTTGCTGATTAATAGATGTTGGGCGGAAAAGTTGGAGATCCCGGACTTTTCACGCGGGGAATAGTTGTTTTTGGACACAAAAAAGCACCTCATTCATTCGGATTAGGCAATGAAAAAGGCACAGCACAAATAAACCCGGACCATTTCTTCAAAAAATGGACGAGCTTACCGTTCTGTACCTTTTACTTGCGTAGCCGAATAAATGCGATGCCGTGCATGTGCATGGAAGCAGGGCCTCCCAACTTGAAATATGGTCATAGTATAGCAGGTGCAGATTGACGAATGCAAACGATCGAACCGTGCAGTAAGGAAAGAAGAGGGGGGCGCCCCTCTTCTACATTTTCCTCGTATCACGCTCGGCTTCCTAGAGCTCTTTCCCGAAGCAGGACGAATCTTCATCCAAGTGTTCTATCAAGTTCTCTCTCAACTCAACGAGCCAATCCGGCTCGTTCGCCCATTGTTCCGCCATGGCTCGCCATACGCGGGCATATCCGTACAGAGCGGCGAACCGCCGGCAGGCCGGGAGGAGCGTCTCCAAATCATCCGGGATGGCAAATTCCGAGCGGTAACCGTCTAAAAAGCATTGTTTTGTCGAATTGAAGCTGTCCGGGGACACACAGCCCTGCAAGCTGGCCAACGCTTGTTCGATGTCCATCGCATACCAATGGTACATCGCGTCATCGAAGTCGATGACATGGCAGGAATGCGTTGTCTCATCATAGAAAACGTTATCGTATTCAAAATCATAATGAACGAGTCCAAAATTGCTCTTGGTGACAGGAAGAGAAGCGAAGTACTTCCGCAGCAATTCCGCCTCCGCCAACGCGGCGGCCTCTTCCTGTGCAGAATCGCTGAATAGCTCCTCTATCCAAGTCAATACATCGAGGCAGGACCAGCGCTTGGCCGTTGAGGGAACGTACTCGCTCGATAATTGATGAAGCTTCCCTAACGCTTGACCATAGCAGAACATAATCTCGTCGCTGCAATCGGTCTGGCTGATCTGCACGCCGGGTACACGCTTAAAGACAGAGGCATAGAAGTCTCCCCACGGAGTGCGTGCTTCGACAAGCTCCTCCCCGCCTAACGAGGCGACCGGTTCCAATGCTCCGTAGCCTTTGCCGCGCAAGTATGCAATAAATTCAAGCTCTGCTGCGATGTTCGCCCTGCATTTCTCTGTCGTCGGAGCAAAGCGCAAAAGCCGGGTCTGTTCTTCATATTCGAAGGGATAAATGGCATTGGATGAGATGCGGTAATACTCAAACATATCTAGCGATTCCGGATCGTACTCCCAATTTTTGACGAGCATTTCCGCCAAGTTCACATCATGGAATAAATATTTCAGCTTCAACATTCGTTTGCAGCTCCTTTTAATATTCACGTTTATTTTTCTTGCCTTGCCTCCGTGCGTACTCTCTTGCTCCTCCGGCTATTTCCTTGACCTGTGCCGCATAGCGGTCAGGCTGTTGGATGAGATCAATCTTGTTGAGAAGGATAACGGCTTCCAGCTTCTGATGTCTGGCAATCGTCAGATACCGTTCAATTCGAGGAATGTTGAAATTGCCGTCTACTCCGCACATGATGAACAGGGTATCGAGGTTCGATGCAATGACCTGTTCCTCGGTGACTCCGCCTTCTATCACGCCGTTCTTCATCTTCCGTCCGCCTGATATCGGCATTTTTCGCGAGAAACTATTTTTTCGGCGCATCACCTGATGAATTCGTGCATGGTCTCCATTCGGCTCTAGCCATATAAAATCTCCAACAACGGGGTAATCTGCATGGCTGTGGGCCGTATGCCGGAATTTACCCGTCACCTGGGCGGCCCATTCGCCATGCTCCGACATCACGTGGTATCTGTCATTGTGTTGAGCGATAACCCTCGCCGGAATCAAACCGGGATTTTTTTGCGCGCAAAAAGACCGCAAGGCTAACGCCTGCGGTCTGCATTATCCATATGAGAGGGTAAAAATAAGCATAAGCAAACAAACCCTCGATGTTGTCAGGAAAAATGGGCAGCGATATCCTTAAGTGGCGGCAGACCGACTGCGTCTGCCTTCCATATTCAGTTCAGGATCACCATATAAGCAACACTAGTCGATATAGTCCGGCGTGTCATGCCGATCACTCCCTTCAATAGTAAGGTATTTCCATCATACACCAGAGACGGGGTGGAAGCAATTGCTAGATTCATTTTTGCAAGAGAGCGAATGAAAAAGGAATGGAAAATAAAACCGATAGAAAGTATGATAGGAAAGACAAACCTAAGGGAAGGGTGAGCGGGTTGCACCGAATTAGTAAAATAGCGCGGACAGCGGTCGTAGTGACTGCAGCTTCATGTCTGTTGGCTTCGCCTGTCGATGTGCGCGGAGCCGGAAATCTGGCCTTTGCGGAGGATGCGTCCGGATTTACACGTTTAGCGGCAGGCACCGATGAGATTGATATCGGCTTGCGGACCACTTTCAATACCGGTTTTACAGCTCTCGGAGGCTTCGGGGTCTATCAGGATATTACCTCCCTCGCGACGTATTCGATCGACGATCCTTCCGTTGCCTTGGCGGGGCCGGACGGCAGCGTATACTCCGTCTCCGTAGGGAGGACGGTGCTGCGCGTCTCTTACCAGAATCTATCGCTCGAAATTCCGGTCACCGTATCGGAGAAGGTGCAATGGAAAACGGATCCGCCGAAAAGCCCGCAATCCACGCTTGATGTCTATGCCGGCGTAGATCGGGCACGTCTCGAAGCGCATCGGAAAGCGTCGTTGGACTTAATCAATTCGCTGCGCTCGGCAGCGAACTTATCTGTGCTCAAATTCGACGAGAGTCTCCAAAAAGCGGCGCAAGCTCATGCGAATTATGCGACGGCCCATCGCTCGATGACCCATATCGAGGGGAAGGAGAAGGCGGGCTTCTCCGGAGCTCTGCCTTCCCAGCGCGCGGAAGCGTTCGGTTATCCGAATATCAGCGTGGGCGAGGTCATCGCTCCGACCTTCGATGAGCCTGCCAGAGGAACGCAGTTTCTAATCGATGCGCCATTTCATCGCGTCACGCTCTTGTCGCCGAATCTGGATGAAGTGGGTATCGGAGTAGCGGATGACTATACCGTCATCAATCCCGGAACGAAGAAGTTCGGGGAAATGCTGAAAGATCGGGATATTGTCTACTATCCTTATAACGGTCAGATGGAGATACCAACCTTCTGGCTCGCCAATGAATCGCCGAATCCGCTGTCTTACTACAACCAGCAAGGCGCCAAGGTAGGCTATCCGATCTCGATTAGTACCTCCTATGGAAATAAGCTGATCCATCATTCGGCTGCCATAACCGATGCTTCCGGGAAATCTGTCGATTATTATTTGGTGGATGTGAATAGACAGGGAGCGGATGAGGTCATTCTTCTGATTCCAAAAAAGCCTTTGCAAGGCAATACGACCTATACCGTTACGGCGAGCTTCAGCGAGACGAACAGCTTCAATGAGGAGAAGGGCATTCCGGCAACGGAGTTCACGAAGACATGGACCTTTACGACGACGAAAGCGGCAGCGGTTCCGAACAACCCGAAATCTAAGCAGACGCATTCCTCAAAGTAGGAGAGAGATTTGGAGAGAGATACAGTTGAATTCCATTCCGTGAGAAGCCATTCTTGTCAGACAGCCCTTTCCCGGCCAGCAGCCTCATCTCCTGCGCAAGCATGTTCCGCAAATCATCCGGATTCGGAACCGATCCCCATGAACTCCTCCACTATTTGGAGGTACGGATGGACCGGGAGCCGCAGCGGAGCGGCCGCTTCGGCGTGAAGCACCTCTTCGTATGGTCATGCGGGTAGAAATGAAGCGGGATGAAGTCCGGCAAAAGACGGATTGCTGCGGTTCTGCTCCGCCACTACTGCAAGAATGCGGCAATTTCATTGACACGAGGATGCGGAAATAGGATTGCTGCAAAAGTACAGCAATTACCCTACGGAAAGGCATAAATGGCATTCGAAATGGAGAAATAACGTAATTTCGCAGGATTTTCTCAGAATTTGGCCTCTTGAGGTTAAAAATGCTGCGCCTGTGCAGCATTTTCATGCGGGGACCCGCTTGCTTCATGCGCGGACCAGCTGGCCCTCAACCTGTTCTGCCTTCATCGGCCCCGCCCATCCTAAGAAAAATAACTGCCGACGGGATTTTGTCGACTGTCTGAGGCGGCTTAAGATAGCCGCCCCTCTTTATTTCAGGAGCGTGTATTTATCTTTTCTCTATAATGCGAGTATAGAAGGCCTAATCGTTATCAATTCAACTCGCTGTGCTTCGGTTGATGTCAGAGAGCTTTTTCCGAAGGTCGGGGTTAACTGTTGCCTGCAGTATGCGGACGTTATGCTCAGCTTCTGATTGCAATCTCCAGCAATGGCAGCTTGCGGCCCGGAAAAACCGTCGATTCGATGTCCCCAATCCGTCTGGCTCCCATGCGGAGATAAAAGTTTTCGGCATGCGGGTCGCTATGGAGCGTGACGGCATGAATCCCTAAATCTTTAGCTTTTTCTATGATATGTTGAAGCAACGCTCTGCCGTATCCTTTTCCAATCGCATCAGGCTCAATAAACAGATCGGTAAGCAAGCATTCGCCATTCTCCATTTCCAGACCAACAAAACCTTTCATGCGGCAATCCTCTTCCACCACATATATCAATGAAGAAGCAATTCGTTCGGGTGAGATCGTTAAATCATCGCGGCAGGCTTCCATGAAGTCATCGCTGTATCCCCAGTAAGCCTTGGAACGAAAGGCCAGACCGCTTAAATTACCGGCTTCATCCGGGGTTGCCTTGCGAATCAGCATAAAATCCCTCCTTACTGCAGCAGTAGGCTCATCGTTGTGTTTAATACAGCTTCGTATTCAATTCGTAGCTCTCCAGATTTTCTTTTACCCTTTGCAAAAAACGTCCGCATATGACGCCGTCGAGAATGCGTTGGTCAATCGATAAACATAGGTTCACCATCGAGCGTACCGCAATCATCTCGCCGATGACGACGGGCTTCTTCACGATGGACTCCAATGTTAAGATCGCGGCTTGCGGATAAATAATGGTTGGGCTGGAGGACACGGAACCGAACGAGCCGGTATTGTTGACCGTGAATGTCCCCCCTTGCATATCTTTCAGGACCAGTTTGCCGGAACGGGTTTTTTTGGTTAGGGAGTCGATCGCCAGGGCGAGACCGGCTATGCTTTTCTGATCGGCATGATGGATGACAGGCGCGAGTACGGAATCCTCGGTCCCAATGAGCAGGGACAGGTTGATGTCGCGTTTGACAATAATTTTGTCTGCCGCCCAGGCAGCGTTCATCATGGGATAATCTTTGATCGCGCTAACCACCGCTTGGATAAAGAAGGGCAAATACGTAAGATTAACCCCTTCCTGGCGCAAGAATTCGTCTTTGCGCTTGTCCCGCAGCAATACAAGGTTGGTAACATCCGCTTCGATCATCATCCCGGCATGAGGGATTTCCGCTTTGCTCAGCTTCGTACGCGCAGCGATAGTATGCCGAATAGGGGTGACATCGATAACATAATCGCCGCCTCCGGTGACCTGGGTGCTGTCTTCTGCCCATGGAGTTGGCGGTTGATGAGCGGTCTCATGGTTATCAGCGCGGCGTTGTGGAGCAGTCAAGTCCTCCAAAAATTATCCCTCCATTGTATACCCTGCAAACTAAAAAACAAATTTAGTGTATGCTATTAGTATCAGATACTAAATATGATAACCCAATAATTGGAATGCTTCAACTGCCGAATGCTGCTTGAATCGAAAGCAGATATTACCTTTACGGCAGAAGAAATGATTTTTATGAAGGCGAAAGAAAAGATTGCGCTGGAATGCGGGGACAGCCTGCTTGAGCTGACTCCGGAAGAGATCAAAGTAAAGGGCACCGATATCAAAATGAATCAGTGAGGAGTGAGGGGCCTGTTAGTCACAGGGGCACAACGGCAGTGCGGGGAGCATGGATCTGTCGGCCAAAAATGTGCCGATCAATCCCGGCATGGTAGGAGCGGAAGAAACCGTCCCCAGCGAGGGGGTCAATGTTAGTCTATCCGCTGACGACACCATCGTGCTTCTATGTGAAGGCAGCAGCATCATGATGAGAGGAAAAAATCAGGAAGTTCATATGCGTTCAGACAACGTGCGTCTGGAAAGCCCGGAGAATCCGCTGGATCTCCAGGTGATGGACGCGGATGCCCGGGAGCGGCTCGAAGCCTATGAACAGGCGAAGCTCAACCACTTGCCCATCTTCTCGCCCGATGGCACCTTGATTACCGGCCTAAATATGGACGAACAGTTGCTGTTCGACTACTATATGAAATAAATCCACAAGCCGAATCCGTATGGAACACCGCCCCTCGCGATGTTCGACAGCTGGCGGAAGGAAACCTATGGAAAGAACAAGATGGAGCAGTTCTGGGAATACGTGGGGGCGAGCAGGGAAAATCCATATGACCATGCATGGGCCATAATAATCCCATTTCAGACAAAAAGCTCCTTTTTCTTTATGGCTCTTTATCTGTCATGAGGTGCTTTCCACTGTGAACCGACTAAGGAAGCGAGTTGGTTTCATGCTTAAAGCTTAGAGCTTCAGGGAGCGAACCGGTCTACAATACGTTCCATTGGAGGGAACAGCGACAGGGGAGTATCGCCTGTCACGCGCGGATCGTGAGTATAGATGGTAACCGGATTTCCCTTGTCTGCACGTTTATAAATTTCATGCGCCGGAAAGCCGTCATGGCGTCCCTTAACGGTTACTTTTCCTGTATGGTCAACCGTTACGTCATACTCCCAATCCAGTGGAGAAGCGTCAGGGTTCAAAGGATTGGCCGCACTGCCTTGTATGGAAAACGACGCTGATGTGATCGATATACTCTCATTTGAGATAGTGAGTCCGGAATCAGAGGCATGGCCGAATACTTCTTGTAAAACTTCACCGCTGTTAATATCAATCGTTCTTTGGATGGTCGGACCAGTTGAGCCAAAATGTTTGATTTCTCTGTTATCGAAATCCACGACAATATGCTGTGCCATTTTCGAGAGCTCGGGTTGCTCTTCCGTGAAATAAGTAAAGCTTCTGTTATTGCCATTGAATTGAATGATCGCATTCGCGGTTCGCTTATGCTCTATCCACGCTTCAGGGATGAATCCTGCGAAGCGTATCTCGACAAGGTGTGCCAATTCAACAACCTCCTCTTATTGATTCATTGATAAAACGCCACCCATGCTGTACGGACTCATTATGGATATATTTATGCGGAATGGAAGAGCGGAAGTCGCCTTGTTTTGTCTCCATAATAATCATGTTTCAATCACTCCTTTTCATTCGGGTTATTAAAAATGGAACCAATTTATTTTGTAACGATGCGTTTTACATAAGCCTGCCTTCTCGGCTGTTTTTTGAGAAGCGATATTGCTCTCCATGCAGTCCCACCAGGCAATAATCTGTTTTTCATTGAACTTATGTAATAATAATTTCACGAGTGAGCTCGATAATCCTTGCCGTTGGTAATCTTCAAGCGTTTCCACTCCAATGGCGTGCGTGGAACCATACATGGCTGAGGAAATGGCCAGGCTTGCGACTTCTTTGTTAGCTGTGAGTGCAGCATATCCATAGCCTTTTTCTAAAAAGTTATCGAGGGTCCCCCAATATTGTCCAATGTAAGTCAGCAAAAAGTCGGCATTTTTCATTTCGCCATTCATCAGCTCAAGAGCGAAGGCTTGATCGATTTCCACAGCCTGATAAGGGACGACGTGATTTAGACAGAGGGACTCATGATTGTTCAAATTCGATTTATAAACATACTGAAAGCTTTCATCTATCTTTCGGTTACCGATGAATTGATATATAGCAGGATACCAGTCATCCGTATCCACCGAGAATTCAAAACTGTCTATCTTCTTGTCTCGTAAAAAAGGAATGATGTCATGATCGATGAACGATGCGATGGATTGATTAAAAAAAGTGTTATTAGCGCTCCCCATGAAGTTGAAGCCTTCCAATCCGCTGGACCATACGATGGCGGTTGACGGATTTATTGCGTTGTCTGCCCACACATGTCCCGGATTATTCCCGGCCACGACTCCGGCAAACATCATATCACTGTCCGCAGCAACCAGTTTCGTTGCCAACCATTCGTTTCTTTCCTTTAGAAGAATTATTTTCATCACATCCTATCGGACATTTCATATTTGTTTAGCGGAATCATCGGTAATCGTTTTCAGCTAACGCCCGTCTCTTTGCATTTTGATTCACTCATCATTTGGCAACCTCAACCATTTTTATTATAACAAAAAACCCTTTCCGAATTTGAGGAAGGGTCTAAACACCGATGCATCTTATTTTTAATCCATTCTCACAAGTAGTGAGCAGCTCTCCACATGCACCGTATGCGGAGTGCAGACACTAGAGTTTAACACCTTACATGTTTGCGTTTGAAACTAAGCTGCCCTTTATCTACAGCCTTTTGAATATTTTCGAAAGCGTGTATGAGCTTGCTTTTGGTCTTGTCCCGTTTGACTTCTACCGGGCCTACTGCCTTAGCGGTCTCGACGGCCTTATCATGGAGCGGCAAATAAGATACGGCGACGGTGTACATAAAATTGTTCATCGCGTATTTCGCTCGTTCGGGAGCATCGTGAATCGTGCGTTCTGCCAGATCAAGCATACCGGCAATTTTGTCTTCGGAAAATTCACTATCCGGACGATTCCCCAACAGCCAGCAGTAACAGCTCCAGCCCGCCGACATTCTCAACTCTTCGCCGCTTGCGATCCATTTATCGGCGACCTTTTGCGCGATATCTGCTTCCGCCAGGGTTACGGCAACCACATAATCAGACAGCATGTAAAAATAAGCCCCATCCATCCAACGGTCATAATCCGCTTCCGTCATCGCATTGGGGTCTGCAATGATGCCGGCAAAGTACATAGCGTCGTAGTTCCCTGTCGCGTAAAGCTGCTCGGCCAGAGGCTGATTGATTTTTGTTTTCCTGAAGAGCGGTTTCATCTCGCCTGTCGCCACGCCAAAAAGCGGTTCACGTGCGCCGTTGGCGATGTACATTTTCTTGAGTCGTTCCTTGCCGAGAGCTTCAAGCTCTTGCATCACCATTTCTAAATTCATTGTTGAACACTCCCTTCCTCGGCTGCCGTTAAGATTATGACAATCAATCATTCACTTTTGTCAGCAACACACAACACTCCACATGCGCCGTCTGCGGGAACATGTCCACCGGCTGCACGGAGGCCAGCCCGTAGCCGCCGGCCAGCAGCGTTTTGCAATCCTTCGCCAAGGTGGACGGATTGCAGGAGACGTAGACGAGCCGCTTCGGCTTGGCGGCGAGGATGGCCCGCAGCAGACGCTCGTCGCAGCCGGTGCGCGGCGGGTCGACGACGATGACGTCGGGGCGGTAGCCGTCCTTCACCCAGCGGGGAAGCAGCGCTTCGGCTTCTCCGGCATAGAAGGCGGCGTTCGTGCGGCCGCTGCGCTCGGCGTTCTGGCGGGCGTTGGCGACGGCTTCCGGGATGATCTCGATGCCGCGCACCTCGGCCGCATACGGCGCGAGCCAGAGGGCGATCGTGCCCGTCCCGCAATAGGCGTCGACGACCCGCTCCCGCCCGCTCAAGGCGGCGGCCACCCGCACCGCCTCGTACAGCTTCAGCGTCTGCTGCGGGTTGAGCTGGAAGAAGGCGCGCGGCGACAGCGAGAACTTCACGTCGCCGAGCGAGTCCTCCATCGTCGGCTTGCCCCAGAGGATGCGCGTCTTGTCGCCGAACACGAGCGACGTCTTGCGCGTGTTGATATTGTGCGCGATGGTGGTCAGGCCGGGCACCTTCCGCAGCAGCTCGCTGACGAGCTGGTCGCTCTTCGGCAGCGTCTCCGTTCCGGTGACGAGCGTCAATTGCAGGTCTTCGGACTGGAAGCCGGTCCGCACGATGATCGTGCGGACGACGCCGGTGCGGCGCTTGGCGTCATACGGCGCAATGCGAAGCCGCTCCAGAATCGCCTTGACCTCCTCGACCGTCTGATTGATGCGGTCATGCTGGATCGTGCAGCCCGTAATATCGACGAGCTGGTGGGATTGGGCCTCGTACAGGCCGGCCACAATGCGGCCGTCCCGTCCGGCGCCGAGCTGCAGCTGGGCTTTGTTCCGGTAGTGCCACGGATCGTCCATGCCCAGCATCGGCTTCAGCGGCAGCGCATCCCCTTCGATGCCGGCATAGCGGCGGAACGCCTCCCGCACCAGCTCCTCCTTCGCCCGCAGCTGGCCTTCGTAAGCGAGATGCTGCAGCTGGCAGCCGCCGCAGCGCTCGTACACCGGACAAGGCGGCTGGCGCCGGTCCGGCGATTCTTTCTCGTACGCCGTCACGGCGGCGACGATATGCTTGTCGTGCACCGCGGTCACCTTCGCCCGCACGACCTCGCCCGGAAGAGCGCCGTCGAGAAAGACGGCTTTTTTCCGATAATAGCCGACGCCCTCTCCGTTAATGCCGATCCGCTTGATCGTGACGACGATGCGGTCGCCCGCCTTCACCTGCTCCGCCGAGGCATCGCTCACTCGCGGCCGCGCTCCGGACGCGCCGGGGCGCGGCCCCTTTTTCCAAGCTGTCCGCTCCTTAGGGTTGCTTCCTCTATGACTCCGGTCCGTGCCGGTTCTTCGTTCGTTCATGTCTGGTCCTCGCTCCTGCCTTCAGATTCAACTGCTCTCACTATAGCAAAAAGAACGAAGCAGCGCCAACCGCGGCTTCCAGGCCTGGGCAGCGCGGATGAATCCCGGCAGCGAGCACGAAGGCCCAACGTCTTAGGCTTAGGTTCGATGCCGAACCTGTCCGATGCTGCGGCCGCTAAATGAGGATCGAAAAGCAGGCGAGAATTCAACCTTGCCCTAAGAGAATCCGGCCTGGCCCTCCCAACCGGCTTCCCGTTGGGTTATACTAGAACAATAGCAGGGAGAGCGAGAAGGAGTTCGAGGATATGATAGCAATGGACCTGGACCAAGCGCGGAGCACATTGAAGCGGGTGTTCGGCTACGATGACTTCCGCGAGGGACAGAAGCGAATAATTGAATATATATTGGAAGGAAAAAATACGGTGGGCATTATGCCGACCGGCGGCGGGAAGTCGATCTGCTACCAGATTCCGGCGTTGATGCTGCCGGGCGTGACGCTGGTGGTCTCGCCGCTTATCTCGCTGATGAAGGATCAGGTCGATGCGCTGCACAGCTTGGGCGTGGAGGCCGCGTTCATCAACAGCACCCAGGAGATGGGGGAGGCGGGACGGATTGTGCGCCGGGCGGAGGAAGGGCGGCTGAAGCTGCTCTATGTCGCGCCGGAGCGGCTGGAGAGCGAATGGTTCCGGGAGCGGGCGAAGTCGCTGCCGATCGCGTTCATTGCGGTGGACGAAGCCCACTGCGTGTCGCAGTGGGGGCATGATTTCCGCCCGAGCTACCGCGCGATCGCGCCTTTTCTGAAGGAGCTGGAGGAAGCGGGACGCCCGCGCCCGCTTATGGCGGCCTTTACGGCCACCGCGACGCCGGAGGTGACGGAGGACTTGATCCGGCTGCTCGAGCTTGGGGAGCCGGAGCGGGTGGTCACCGGCTTCAAGCGGGACAACCTGGCGTTCGCCGTGCTGCGCGGCGAGGAGCGCCGGTCGTTCACGCTGCAATATGTGCGGGAGCGGACGCATCAGCCGGGGATCATCTACGCCTCGACGCGGAAGGAAGTCGAGGATCTGTGCGAGATGCTGCGGAAGGCGGGCCTTGCCGCCGGCCGGTACCATGCGGGCATGTCGGACGAGGAGCGCGCGCATATGCAGGAGGCGTTCCTGTATGATGACCTGCGCGTCATCGTGGCGACGAACGCCTTCGGCATGGGCATCGACAAATCGAACGTGCGCTATGTGCTGCACTACAATATGCCGAAGCATATGGAGGCGTATGTGCAGGAGGCCGGGCGCGCGGGGCGGGACGGCGAGCCGAGCGAATGCGTGCTGCTGTTCCATCCGCAGGATATTTTGACGCAGAAATTTTTTATTGAACAAAGCGAAGCCGCGCCGGAGCGGAAGATGCACGAATATAAAAAGCTGCAGGCGATGATCGATTACTGCTACACGACCGGCTGCCTGCAGACGTACATGCTGCGCTACTTCGGCGAAATGTCGGACGAGACCTGCGGCATGTGCGGGAATTGCAAGGATGAGCGCGAGTCGATTGACATTACGACGGAAGCACAGAAAATATTCTCCTGCATCTTCCGGATGCGCGAACGGTTCGGCGTCTCGATGGTCGCCTCCGTGCTGAAGGGATCGCGGAACAAAAAGGTGATCCAATACGGCTTCGAGAAGCTGCCGACGCACGGAGAGATGCGGCATTTGACCGAGAAGGCGATTGCCGACCTGATTTATGTGCTCATTGCGGAAGGCTACTTGCAGTTGAGCGAAGGACAGTATCCGGTCGTCCGTCTGCTGCCGCCCGCGGCCGAGGTGCTGAAGGGGCAGCGCCAAGTGACGCAGCGGGTGGCGACCTCGCTCAAGCCGAAGGCTGCCGGCGCGGTCGACGAGACGATCTTCGAGCAGCTGCGGTTGATTCGCCGCGAGCTGGCGAACAAGGCGGGCGTGCCGCCTTATATCGTGTTCAACGACAGCACGCTGCGGGAGATGGCGGAGCGGATGCCGACGACGGAGGCCGAGATGATGCTCGTCAAGGGCGTCGGGGAAGCGAAGCTACAACAATTCGGCGAGCCGTTCATGGCCTTCTTCCGTCAACGGGAAGAAGAGTCGGCCCGGCTTGATGCACAGGAGGAATGGGCATGATGGATGCTGACAAGCATAACCATGGCGCCGGTACGGGCAGCGTGAATGCGGGGGAAGCAACGCAGCCGCAAGCTGCCCAGGCGACCATCGAAGATTTCATGAAGCTGGATATCCGGATTGGCACGATCGTGGAGGCGTCTTCATTCGACAAGGCGCGCAAGCCCGCGATGAAGCTGCTGATCGATTTCGGTCCGCTCGGCCTGAAGCGCTCGAGCGCGCAGATTACGGTCCGCTATACGCCTGAAGCGTTGATCGGACGCCAGGTTGCCGCTGTGGTCAATTTCCCGCCGCGGAAGATTGCGGGCTTCTCCTCGGAGGTGCTCGTGCTCGGCGGCGTGCCGGAAGAAGGGGATGTCGTGCTGCTGCGGACAGACGATGAGGTGCCGAACGGAACGCCGATTGCCTAGGCCATGGCGCGAGGAGAGCCGGACAGGATAAGGTCTGGCTGAGCTTGCGCGACGATAGAAGGGAGTCAACATGAAAGTCGTACTATCCACATTGAACGCGAAATATATTCATACTTCGCTTGCCATCCGCTGCCTGAAGGCGCACTGCGGGGACGAATTCGATGTCGAGCTGGCGGAGTATACGATCAAGGATCCGGCGATGAATATCGTCTCCGATCTGTTCCGCCGCAAGCCCGATGTCATCGGCTTCTCCTGCTATATCTGGAACATCGAGGAGACGATCCGGGTCATCGGCATGCTGCGGAAGGTAAGGCCGGATCTGCGGATCGTCCTCGGCGGGCCCGAAGTCTCCTATGACACCCAATACTGGATGAATCGGCTGCCCGAGGTGGACTTCATCGTGATGGGGGAAGGGGAGGAGACCTTCCTGCATCTGCTGCGCGAGCTTCGCGGCGACCAGAAGTACCACTTCGTCTTCGGCCTTGCGTACCGCAAAGGGGACGAGGTCCGCATCAATCCGGGCCGACCGAAGCTCGATCTGAACACGGTCCCGTCTCCGCACCGGTTCGCGGAGGATCTGCCGCATCTGGGCAAGCGGGTCGTCTACTTCGAGACCAGCCGCGGCTGTCCGTTCAGCTGCCAATTCTGCCTCTCGAGCATCGAGGTCGGGGTCCGTTATTTCGATATCGAGCGGACGAAGGCGGATCTGCTGTTCCTGATTGACAACGGGGCGAAGCTGATCAAGTTCGTCGACCGGACATTCAACATCAAGCGGGATTACGCGATGGAGATGTTCCGGTTCCTGATCGAGAATCATCGCGGCTGCGTATTCCAGTTCGAGATTACGGCCGACATTATGCGGCCGGAGGTGCTTGACTTCCTGGCGGAGAACGCGCCGCCCGGCATTTTCCGCTTCGAGATCGGCGTCCAGTCGACCAATGATCCGACGAACGAGCTCGTGAAGCGCCGCCAGAACTTCGCCAAGCTGACCCGCACCGTGACGAAGGTGAAGGAGAGCGGCAAAATCGATCAGCATCTCGATCTGATCGCCGGTCTGCCGCTCGAGGACTACGGGACGTTCCGCAAAACGTTCAATGACGTGTTCGCGCTCCGGCCGGAGGAACTGCAGCTCGGCTTCCTGAAGATGCTGCGGGGGACCGGGCTGCGGAACGACGCGGACAAGTACGGGTATGTATACATGGATCAAGCGCCCTATGAAATGCTGGGCAATGACGTGCTGCCCTTCAGCGACGTGGTGCGCCTGAAGCGGCTGGAGGATGTGCTCGAGAAATATTGGAACGCCCACCGGATGGACTATACGATGGAGCATCTGATGCAGGAGGAATTCGATTCCCCGTTCGATTTCTTCCAGGCGTTCGGCGACTTCTGGGAAGAGAACGGGTGGCAGAAGATCGGGCATCAATTGGAGGATCTGTTCGTGCGCCTGCAGGCCTTCCTGGAGGCGCACGGCCTGCGGCGGCCCGACGTGGCGCGCGGGCTGATGAAGCTGGACTACTTCCGCAACCACAAGTACAAGCCGCGCAAGACGTGGTGGGAGACGACCGTGGCGAAGGAAGAAGCGGCCCGCGTCATGCGTCGGGCGGCCGAGCGGCCGGAGGCCGTGTCCTCCGCCTTCGCGGCGCTGGGCTTGAGCGAGAAGGAGCTGCACAAGCATGCCGTCGTCGAGCGGCTTCCCTTTGCATGGAAGGCGGATGCCGTCCACAGGGACGGAAGGCTGGAGATGGAGGACGCCCCGGGCTATCTGCTCGTCGTCTATCAGCAGACGGAAGACGAGAAGCCGCTGCTGTTTTCTATCGGAACGGATGCAGTGAAATGATAAGGATTGGAAGCGCCGGAGGAGTTGCGTCCCCGGCGTTTTTGTGCAATATTATAGAATTTATGAATTCGCAAACTCTATTCGGTAGGCGAAACTGCACGATTTCTTCAGACACGTCTATCCGGTAGGCGAAAATACTGCGCAAATACAGCAATTCGATATGGACGGCTTCACCAAAAAGGGAATCCTGCAAATCTGCAGGAATTTCACCCGTTTCGCTTCGGTTTGAAGCAAAAGGACCTAAAATGATGTAGATTCGCAGCAATTCCTCGGGATGTGGACTCATTGCGCCGAAATTCCTGTAAAATTGCAGCAATTGCCTCTACACGTTCAAGCCCCAGGAGGCCACGATGCCTCCTAAAGGCGATGATGCCTCCTGAAGGCAATGATGCTTCCTGAAGGCAATGATGCTTCCTGAAGGCAATGATGCTTCCAGAAGGCAATGATGCCCCCAGAAGGCAACGATGCCTCCAGAAGGCAACGATCCCCGAGGATCCGGCGCGTCTCTTGGGTCCCGTAAATCAGGCTGTTGAGAAAGTCCAAGGTTTTTTTAAGTGCCGTGAACCGGCCTGAGGCTTGGGGATAGGGCGGTTCCTAGCGAGCGGCGAGCGGCCGCAATCGCCGCTATCTCCCCGGTGAGGACCGCGGCGGACGGGCACGAGCAAAAGCCCGCGAAGGCCCTCTGCAGCATCGCAGAGGAACCTTCCGGGCTTCTTTTTCCCCGGAACCAAGCCATGAGAGCGAGATCAGGCCAAGGTCCTTGCTTATTTCTTCAAATGTTCGTCGAGGAACTTGATCATCGCGTTATAGAACTCGATCCGGTTCTCCTCGTTGTTGAATCCGTGTCCTTCGTTGTCCTTCAGCATGTACTGGACATCGACGCCCCGCTTCTTCAGCGCTTCGACGATCTGATCCGATTCCGCCTGATTGACGCGCGGGTCGTTGGCGCCCTGAGCGACGAAGAGCGGCGTCTTGATGCGGTCGGTATGGAAGACCGGCGAGACGGCCTTCAGCAGCTCCTTGTCTTTCTCCGGATGGCCGACCCGTTCATAGAACATATTGCGGAACGTCTCCCAGTACGGCGGCAGCGTCTCCAGCAGCGTAAAGATATTCGAGACCCCGACATAGTCGACGGCGGCGGCATACAGATCCGGGGTGAAGGTAATGCCGGCCAAGGTGGCGTATCCGCCGAAGGATGCGCCGTAAATGCCGATGCGATCCGGATCGGCGATGCCTTGCTTGATCGCCCACTGCACGCCGTCGGTAATGTCATTTTGAATGTTCCGTCCCCACTGCTTGTTGCCGGCATTCAGGAATTCCTTGCCATAGCCAGTAGACGAGCGGAAGTTCACCTGCAGCACCGCATAGCCGCGGTTCGCCAGCAGCTGCACCTCCGGATTGAAGCCCCACATGTCCCGCGCCCATGGCCCGCCATGCGGATTGACAATAAGCGGCAGGTTCTCCGGCCTTTTATTCTTCGGCAGCGTCAAATATCCGTGAATCGTCAGACCGTCCCGGCTCTTGTAAGAGATCGGATGCATATCGGCCATCAGCTCCGGCTTCAGCCACGGGCTCAGATTGGCCAGCTCCGTCAGTTGATCGGTCGTGGAATCGTAATAGTAATACCGGCCGTAAGTCTTGTCATTCGACACGCTGACGATGAACTTGTTCATGTCCTGGTTGTAATCGTTGATGCCGATCTCGCTTTCGCTCACCTTCAGCTTCGCCATCAGCTTGCGGTACAGCCCTTCGAATTCGCTATCGAAAAAGTGCGGATGAGCCTTGTCTGTCACATAAGCCGCATAGAGCAGCCGGTCCCGCTTCGAATCATACAGCGCATTGGCAATATCGACTTCGGGATGCTCGAAGAGCACCTTCTCGTTCGCTTGCAGATCGAAGCGGACGAGGGCCGCCTTATCCCGTCCTTGATTCGATACGGCGAGGACCGATTGATTGTCCTGCGTGAAGCCAAGCAGGCCCACTTCATCTCCGGCATTCAGCTTCAGGAAGGAGCGGAACTCCTCCTTATCTGAATCGCGGTACATAATTTCGCCCACGACCCCGTCCGATACGACGGCCATCCGGATATTGCCGTTGCGATCCGCAAGCCAGCCCTGGACGTTGCCCGGATTTTTGGCGACGAGCTGGAGCGCTCCTGTCTTGATGTTGAGCTTGTAGACATCGAAGACGGTTTTATTCTCTTTGTTCAGGGTGACGAGAATCTCGTCCTTGACTCCCGACAGCAGGCTGACCAGGCCGGCCTTCACCCCGGAATACGGCGTCAGGTCCTTCTCCTGCGCTCCATTGAAGCTGGACGAGTAAATGTGGAAGTTTTCATCTCCGCCGTTATCTTTGACATACAAGAGCGTGTCGCCTTTCCAGAAAAAGGCCGCGATATCCCGATCCTTGGAGCTGGTGACCCGCTCCGGTTCGCCGCTGCCTCCCATGTTCTTCACGAATACGTTGGCCCGGTTCTCCCACGGCGCCATAAATGTCAAATAATTGCCGTCCGATGAGATCTGGTAGGCGAGACTGCCCGGATTGCGCATGAAGTCTTCGACCGGAATCGGAGCGACGCCCTTATCGCCGATCGAGGCCAGGCGCAGCTTCTTCACGTTGTTCAGCGCGGCGGCCGCTTCTCGCAAGCTGATCGCCTCATCGGCGCGGAGACTGCCGTCGCGATAGCCGTGCAGCAGGCCGAGCGACTTCGCCCGCTCCGCATAGGCGGTCAGGCTGCCCTCTCCGCTGTCCTGCCCGTAGGCGCGCACCAAAATGCGGGCGGCCTCGCCGCGCGTAATCGCGTCTTCCGGGGATGCGAGCTCGCCCTCCCGGATCCAGCCCTCCTCCTGCCCGACCTTCATCGGATCGGCGCCATGCTGGTACGTGAGCGCCGTCACCGCATAGCGGATGAAATCATTGGCCGTAACCTTGGCGGCCAGATCGGCCTTGGCGTCGACAACTCCTGCCGTGACAAGCGAATTCACGCCATGGGCATACCAAGGCGCGGCGGAGCCTTTGTCTGCCCCCATGACAGTCAACGGCATGGAGCATGCCATGACTGCGGCCAGCACAGCCGCTACGATTCTTTTCTTCAACTTGACCCTTCCCCCTTCATGACTATGGAAGATATGCGAACATGCCGCTTTCCTCTTCCATGTTCCATCGGCTTTCCTCCTTCAACGTCAGGCGAGCGTATTGCGCAGCAGCGATTATGTAGAATGGGCTTGACGATGGTATTCCGAAGTCTGCATGCGTCAACACCCAGCAATGAGTATTTTTTCTATTATATCCATCACATCGACCTCGGCGTTGTCAGACTGGGCCGCTCATCTTACTAATACGGGAGACCGGGAGAAAAGTTGAGGGAAATTTTTTCCTGCCGCCTAAACAGCAGCGGCACCGAGCCGTCTGGCCCGGTGCCTCCAACATTATTGCACCGCGATATAAATGTCCACCTGCGCGTCTTCCGGATTGGCGCTTCGCTCGTCATACCGTTCGAAATCTCCGGTGAACGTGCGCGTCATCTCCGAGGCCGACGACCACTTCCAGATGGCCGCCCATGCTTCCGTCACGACTTGGGCCAGGGGCCCGCGTGCCGTCGTAAATACCGCATACTTCGCGGCGGGAACCGTCACCGCCTTGAATCCTTCCGGCAGTGCGGCATCGGTAATGACGCTCGTGCCGATGAGCATCGAATACTCTCCGGACGCCCCGTTCTCGTAGTCATGATAACAGCCGTAAATGACGCCCGGCTCAGCCGCATTGGGGATGCGCGCCAACAGGCCTTCTGTCCAGAATCGCTCCCACATCTGCGGAATGACCGCTTCCGGCGTGTATTCGCGCATATTCGAGGTGCGGGCCGAGATGCCGGCCAGCGTCATCTCTCCGCGCTCGATGATCTTCACCGGCTGCAGATCCGGAACGGTCATCCCCGCTTGATCGGCCCATCGCTTTAGCGTAGGAAGATAGTTTTTGAGCATGGCCCGCGCAGCTTGCTCTTCCATACCGTTCTCGACGACGAAGGGGACGCATGTCTCAATCATCTCTTCCATCGTCATATCCGGCTGCTTGAAGGCTCCGTCTTCATAGCAATAGATGCAGTAATCCTGCACTTTGCCGTTCCCCTTGTCCGTTCCAAGCTGTTCCTCGCTGTGCAGCGGCATTCCGCAGCTTTGACATTCGCGTTGCAAGGTTTGTTCCATGAACACTCACTCCTCATCCTGTGATGGCTGTAGTATACGCCAAGGAACTTGACAACCCTGTGTCAGGTTCGGAAAGAAGAGTAAGATAATCAAGAAGAGAACATGGTAAAATAATGACAGGTATCGTTACGGCAAGAGGACGAGAACGAAGGGAAGAAGGAGGAGCCATGCTTCAGAAATTCGGATTTTCCCAATATGAAAGCAAAGTATACGAGGCGCTCGTCTCCAGCGGCGAGCCGATGGATGCGACGACGGTCGTGAAATATTCGGGCGTCCCCAAAGCGAAAATCTATGAGGTGCTGGCCCGGCTCATCGACAAGGGCGTCGCGTCCGACACGATCTCCGGGAAGAAGAAGCTGTATGCGGCGCTGCCGCTCCAGGTCGTCATCGACAAGCTGGCCCAGGAATTCGAGAACAGCATTGCCCAGCTCAGACGAAGCAGCGAACGCAGGGCTTACGTCGACGATCAGGTGTGGACCATCAAATCGGACACGAGCATTCAGGCTTACGGCAAGCATCTGATCGAGGGAGCGGAGCGATCGATTCTGATCTCGATGTGGAAGGACGACTTCGCGGCCTATGTGCCGCTGTTGGAACGGAAGGAGCGGGAGGGGGTCCGCGTCGAGGCGATGGTGACCGGGTACCATGTGCCGCAGGCCCGGCTGTCGAAGCTGCATACCCTTACGCCGACGGACGAGCATCAGCGGCTGGAGCGGTTCGCGATCATCGTCGTCGACGGCGAGAGGCTGATGTTCGGCGGACTCGACCACGGGAACTGGCAGGCGATGCAGACGGGGTCGCAGCCGTTCGTCACCTTCTTCACGGAGTTTTTCTATCATGATGTCGCGCTGGCGGCCATCTCGCAAAAATATTATGACGAGCTGATGCGGGACGAGGAGATGAAGGCCCTGCTGATGCAGCTTCGGTATTAGAAATGTCGAAAACACTCTTGCACGGCGATGCCGCGGCGGGAGTGTTTTTAGGTTGCATCCTCCCTTCCGCTCAGAAAAGCGGATCATGCTATAATGGAATTATTTGACGACAGAATAGCTCAAAACTAATGATTTCAATTTTTGGGGAGTACTAGAATGGGCCGATTACTGAATCTGAAATGCAATTTACGGCTGAAGATGATTCTGCTCATCAGCCTCTTGATTATTGGAATCTGCGCGATTTTCGGGGTGTTTCTGGAACGGTTTATATGGAAGATGGCCGAGGATCAGACGGGAAAAAGAGCGTTGAATCTGGCGCAAAGCGTCGCGAATATCCCGGAAATTCAAAGCGCTTTCCGCTTGGACAACCCTTCCGTCGTGATTCAACCGATCGTGCAGCCGATTCAGCGGGAGACGGGCGCGGAATTCATTGTGGTCGGGGATACGCGGGAAATCCGGCAGTCCCATCCCAATGCGAGCATTATCGGAGCGAAAATGGTCGGAAGCGATAATGACAGGGCCCTGCTTCACGGCGAGTCGTACATATCCAAGAAGGAAGGAACGCTCGGGTTGTCGATTCGGGGGAAGGTGCCCATTTTCGATGAAGGGAAAATCGTGGGGGTCGTGTCGGTCGGTTTTCTCAATAATGATGTGCACCGCATCGTGGCCGACCACAGCAAATCCCTCTGGCTCGCCTTAAGTCTCATCATTTTGTTCGGGATCGCGGGGGCCGTCTTCATTGCTTCCTATATCAAAAAATTGTTGCATAATATGGAGCCGGAGGAAATCTCTCATCTGTATCTTCAGAAGGAAGCGATTCTGCAGTCCACGCATGAAGGCATTATCGCGGTCGACAATGAGGGGGCCATTACGGCGATGAATAAAGCGGCCAAGGAGATTCTGTTCACGGATATGGCGCGGCAGCAAAGAAATTATGCGGGCGCATCCATTCAACAGATTGTTCCTTCCTTGAACCGGGATGCGCAGGGCAAGCAGAGAAGCCGCTTGGTGAACCGGGAGATGGTGCTGGGCGAAGATGCCGTGCTCGTCAACCAGACTCCGATTGTCAGTGAAAACGCAGTCACGGGGAGCGTCTATACGTTCCGCAAAAAGACGGAGCTGGAAACGGTGACGGAGGAGCTGTCCCGCATTAAGCAATATGCGAACGCGCAGCGGGCGCAGACGCATGAGTATTCGAACAAGCTGCATATCATCCTTGGGCTGTTGCAGAACCGGCGGCATAAGGAAGCGATCGATTTTATTAAAAAGGAAAGCAATATGCAGCAGGCCAGGTTAACGTTTTTAGCGGAAAAGGTAGCGGACCCTCTGCTTCAGGCCTTATTTCAAGGAAAATTCAATCAAGCCAATGAGCTGGGCATCTCCATGGTCATCCATCCGGACAGCCGTCTGGAATGCTTCTTATCGGAGGAGAAGCAGGATGCGCTGTTAACCGCGCTCGGCAACGTCATCGAAAACGCGCTGGAGTCGGTCAGGCACAAGGAGAACGGCCAGCGCAAGGTGGCCATCTTTTTTACGGATATCGGGGAGGATTGTATTTTTGAAATTGAAGATTCCGGTCCGGGGGTGGCCGAGGCGGAGATCCCCCGTATTTTTGAGCAAGGATTTTCGACGAAGCAGGGCAGCCATCGGGGCACGGGCCTGGCGCTATCGAAGCTGATGCTCCATGGCGTTGGCGGCGAGATTTTGTTGGAAACCGGGGAAGGAGAGCTCGGAGGAGCTTGCTTTATGATCATGATGCCAAAGGATGAAAGGGGATTTCGGTGAAGGACTTGTTTTCGGTGCTGATTATCGAGGATGACTTTCGAGTAGCGGATATTCATCGGCAATATGTCGAAAAAACAGCCGGCTTTGCCGTTCCATACATCGCCAAGAGCCGCAAAGAAGCGCTGGCTTATATGGAACGCGGCGAAGCGGCTCCGGATCTCGTTTTATTGGATGTATATATCCCGGATGTCGAAGGGATGAACCTGTTGCGGGAGCTTCGCCAGTCCTGTCATGAGACCGATATCATTATCGTCACGGCGGAGAAGGAAGCCCGGTCGGTTCAGGAAGCGCTTCGCGCCGGCGTGTTCGATTATATTGTCAAGCCGGTGGACGAGGAACGCTTCAGCCTTGCCTTGACAAAATATAAGGAGTACCGTAGCTTGCTGCGCTCCAAGAAAGAAATGGAACAGAGCGATATCGACGCGGTATTCGGACTGCATCGCGCTTCGGGCTCCTCCGCCAGAGCGGATGGGGCGCTCCCGAAGGGGATTGACTCGATCACGCTGGATAAAATTCTCCGCGTCTTCACGCACAAGGAGATAGGCGGAATTACGGCTGTGGAATTAAGCGCCGAGCTCGGCATCAGCCGATCGACGGCGCGGCGTTATTTAGAATATTTAGTGTCCTTGAAGCTGGTACGGACGAAGCTCATCTATGGCACGGTGGGAAGGCCGGAACGAAGATATATCCTCTGTGAAACTTATGAACAAAATCGGTAAAATGAAACCTATCGTTTTTATGGCTGCAATATTTATCGTCCGCTTTATCCGTGATAAATTTCATACTAATCTAAACGGAAGTTTCGTTTACAGCCGATTGTAAACGCATTCATCCGTTGCGGAAGTGCAAGCAGCGCCGCGATCACGGAAAGGGGATGTCATATTGAGTCTGAGCTTGATTGGTCTGATTACGATTTTAATTATTGTCGCCTTGCTTATCAGCGGCAAAGTGACCCCGATTGTCGCCATGGTTATCCCACCAATCCTTGGCGCATTACTCGCGGGGTACAGTTTCACGGAAATCGGCGGCTTTTTTGGCAACGGCGTGAGCTCGGTTATCCAGGTCGCGATTATGTTTATTTTCGCGATTATCTTTTTCGGCATTATGCAGGATGTGGGACTATTTGATCCATTAATCAATAAGATGGTCGCTTTTTCGCGCGGGAGCGTCATTACGGTAAGTGTCGGAACGGTATTGGTGGCCGCGATTGCCCATTTGGACGGCTCGGGCGCCTCGACCTTTTTAATTACGATTCCCGCGCTGCTGCCCGTGTATCAACGCCTGCACATGAATCCGTATCTGCTGCTTCTCTTGGTCGGGGGAAGCGCAAGCATTATGAATATGATTCCGTGGGCCGGCCCGCTGGGCCGAACGGCTACCGTCCTGGAAGCGGATGTTACGGAACTATGGCAGCCGCTCATTCCGATCCAGATCATCGGCATGGCGCTCATGCTTGGATTGGCCGTGCTTCTCGGCATCCGGGAGAAGCGGAGAATCATTCGGAAGTACGGCTCGTTGGAGGTTGCAGCCACGCTTGAAGCGCCGGCCGCAGCCGCGCCGGATGCTTCCGCTTCTGTCCGGACCGGGCAGGCGAACGGCCTCGCTCGCCCCGGGCTGCTGTGGGTCAACGCTTGCCTCGCCATCGCAGTCGTGGGCGTCCTCGTGGCCGGTATTATCCCGGCAGGCCTGGCCTTCATGATTGGGGTAAGCATCGCCCTGCCGCTCAACTTCATCAAGGTGAATGATCAGATGGAACGGCTGCGCGCCCATGCGCCCAATGCGCTCACGATGGCCTCGATTATTCTGGCGGCCGGCTTATTTTTGGGAATACTTAACGGAACCGGCATGCTGACGGCTATCGCGAATGATGCCGTGACGATACTTCCGGGAAGCATTGCGCCTTACCTGCATATTATTGTCGGCTTGCTGGGCGTGCCGTTCGATTTAATCTTGAGCACGGATGCGTACTACTTCGCCCTGCTGCCCGTCGTCGATCAGATTGCTTCCGGCTTCGGCGTCGCTTCGCTGTCCACGGCGTACGCGATGGTAATCGGCAATATCGTCGGCACGTTCGTGAGCCCGCTGTCCCCGGCCTTGTGGCTGGCGCTCGGGTTGGCGGGCCTGGAGATGGGCCGCCATATCCGGTATTCGCTGTTCTGGATATGGGGCATCAGTATTGTTCTTGTCGTTATTGCTCTATTTATAGGAATTATTTAAAGATGAATAGCAGGACTTAATTGTTACTTTTCCATGGACCTTGATTGGCTTGGCGCCGATCAAGGTTTTTGTTTTGGGCCCCCTCAATCCCCAGCAGGCAAACCCGCAACCATTTTCGCTATGTTGCGAAAAAAATCATCCGTTGGCTTCATTCCCAATCCGACAACATCGAGATGATCCCAGGAATCCATCAGGCCCATATCGTTCCATTTTCCGCGCTGCGGCTTTCCGCGGTAAGTCACGATTTGATCGGTTGACCCATTTTTGGGCCCGTTCATGGAAATCGTGCTGACCAGGCCATCATTCGGCCACCAGTTCTGATCGATGGTGACGTGCCCAGGAGCATGATAGGTAAAGGAACCGACAAAAAAGCTGGACGGCAGCAATAACGGGTTCATGAACGCTTTCGGCACATGCCAGCCCAAGAGCGGAACCCGATAGGAATTGTTGGCCGCGATCGAGAAGTAGTAGACGCGGGGCTGCGCCTGTACCCGCTCGTTCAATTCCTTGGCCCCGTCAGGGCTTAAATCCCACTGCGAGCTGTCCTTCGACAGCGTCCAGAATTCGCTGCTTAGGACGCGTTTGGAATAACTGAGCCATGATTCGTCGGGCAGTCGCTTCAACCCCCATTGATCCAATTTGAAATCATATGGAGGGTGTTCAAAGTGACCGACCGCGGCGGCAACCACGCCTATCAACTGGTGGGTATAGGGAGCGACTCCCTCGACGAAATGCGTGAAGCTGGTGCCGTCATGCGGCGTGGCGATGGACACGAGGCTGCTTACATGCGGCAGCGGCCGATCGCTAAATAGCGGCGACAGATCCGATGGGGCGGTCCCATCGCGCTCGGCGGCGTCTCCGTTCTCCAGCAGATGGATCAGCATCCGTGCGGTTTGTCCGCCCATGCTATGCCCGATCAGATGAATCTTCCTCGTCTGTCCCGTATCCGGGTCGATCTCTCCCCATTCCGGATACAGACCTTCATAGGTTCTTCCATACCGGGCGTGCCCGTACATTTCCGAGTGGGCTTTGCCGTAATCCACGGTTCCGCCCTTAATCTGCGCATACAATTCGCAGGCTCGATCCCAATTGCTCGATACCGTTCCTACCGTGGCCGTGAAGACGGAATGCCCGTTTTTACGCAGCTTCTCTTGGATATCGCCGAATCCGCCCCAGTATTTAAAACCAAACATCTCGTCTCTGCCCCAGCCTCCAAATCCATGGACGAGCACGATGGGGTAATCATTGTTGGCATGTGCGGCCTGCGCGCGGGCAGACGGCAAGTCGGCATGAAAAAGAATAGAGTAGAAAAGAAGAAAGAAGAGCGCCACATAAAGTGACAGTTTGCGGTTCATAAACAGCCTCCTTTAATTTGCAATCGCTTTCACTGAGGTTGTTCGCAAATTTCCGTCTTATTTTCGCGGCAATGCTGCTGGATTCATGAAGAAGAACTAGAACTCCTGACGCGAGTATGCATGGGGGACGTGTAACGTGGTGTGGCGGCAACTAGGGTTATGTTCTACATACATATTTACCATATGAACCCAATAATTACAACTATATATAATCATAGCTTCATATCTGATTACGGCAACGCCCCGAGGCTCACTGCCCCGGGGCGGCTTCTGGTTACGATTCGGCTAATGGCGCGGAGGCGCCGGCGCTTGCTTGGCGAGCGGCGGCCGCCTTGCCGCGGAACGGGCGGGTCAAGGAATAGACCGCCACGGCTAATGCTAGGAGGACGATGGAGCAGCCGACCCAGGCGTTGTAGGTGACGGCGCTCTTCTCGATCACCATCCCGCCGACGACCGAGCCGGTCGCGATGCCCAGATGCAGCACCGAGGAGCTCAGGCTCAGCTGGATGTCTGCGGTATCGGGGGCGCACTGCATCAAGTAGCTCTGCTGTCCCGGAGTCAGCGCCCAGCTTAGTGCGCTCCATATCATGACCACGGCCATGAACAGGTAGAACGGCAGATGAGCCGCGAAGGGCAGGATGAACATGATGCAGGCGAAGCTGGCTACGACAGTCAGGATGGAGCGCTTCGTGCCCCATTTGTCCGCAATCCAGCCCCCGAGTCCCCCGCCGGCGACGGCGGCGATGCCGAACAGGAAGTAGGCGACGCTCGTCATCTCCGGGCTCAATTGATAGGTCGCTTGGAGGTACGGGGTCAAATACGCATACAAGGTCAAATGACCGGTCAGCATGAAATAGGCCAGCAAATGCCCGCTTACCAGCTTGGCATTCTTCAGCGAGGCGAACTGGGCGCGAAGCGGCGCCGCCGGCGCCGGCGCGACGGGCTGCAGCGAGAAGAAAATCGCAATCATGGCCACGACCGTGAGCAGCGCGACGAACAGGAACGGCGCTCTCCAGCCGTAAGCATGGCCGATCACCATGCCAATCGGGACGCCCAGCACGAGCGAGCCGCTGACGCCCATATAGATAATTCCGATCGCCCGGCCCTTATACTCGGGCTTCACCAGCTTCGACGCGATCGTAACCGACAGGACGATAATGAGCGAACCGCTCGCGGCGGACAGCGCCCGGGCGGCCATCAACGCCCCGTAATCGGAGCTGAAGGAGACGATCAGATTAGACAGCAGAAAGACGAGCAAAAAGAATAAGTACAGCTTCTTCCGTTCGAACCGCGCGGTCACGTTCATCAATATCGGCGCGGATACGGCGAAGGCGACGGAGAAGATCGTGATCAATTGGCCTGCGGCACTGACCGTAATGCCGAGGTCGGATGCGATCTGGTCAAGCAGCCCTCCGATAATCAGCTCCACCGTGCCGACGACGAAGGCGGCGACCGCCAACATGTATACCCGGAAATTCAAAGGAAACAACTCCAATCTGCATAAATCAAAAAGTTACTACCATTATAGTAACCATGAACAAAGAACACAACAATTAATTTTTTTCCACAGGCGAATTAGGGGCCTTCCGCCGCTGTTGTCAATGACAACGCGCACACGAAGGACTGCCAATCACAAAAAAAGCCGACGAAGAAATTATTGCAGATAGACACGTGCAGGGCTCCTTTCTACAATTAGCGATAACACGGCTGCGACAAATCTAAAACGCTTACATGGCAAGGCTGCGCGACTTTGAACAGATGGAGGCTGCTGCATGGCAAAAATATTTCGCAAGCATTGGCAGATGTATTTGCTCCTTGCGCCCGTTGCGGTTTATTTCATTGTATTTCATTACGTTCCGATGTACGGGGTCCAGATCGCGTTCAAGGATTTTATCGCGACGAAGGGCATTGCCGGAAGTCCCTGGGTCGGGATGAAGCATTTCGAGCGCTTTTATCAGAGCTATTATTTCTGGCGCCTAATCAAGAATACGCTGGGCATTGGATTGTACCAATTGCTGGTCGGCTTCCCGGTCCCGATCCTGCTGGCCTTGATGATGAATGAGATTCGGGGCAAATGGTTCAAGAAGACGGTGCAGACCGTCACGTATGCCCCGCATTTTTTATCGACCGTCGTGATGGTCGGAATTCTCGTCATTTTCCTGTCGCCGGATACGGGGATGATCAATCATCTTATCCGCGCCTTCGGCGGGGAGCCGGTTTCCTTCTTGACAGAGCCGGGCTGGTTCAAATCATTATATGTCTTTTCGGGCGTCTGGCAGCAGATGGGATGGAGCTCCATCATTTATTTGGCCGCGCTGTCCGGGGTCGACCCGCAGCTTCACGAGGCGGCCCGCGTCGACGGGGCGAGCCGGCTGCAGCGCATCCGGCACGTCAATCTTCCGTGCATCATGCCGACTATCGTCATCCTTTTGATTCTGAATACCGGATCGATTCTCAGCGTCGGCTTCGAGAAAGTGTTCCTGATGCAGAATGACATGAACCTGGAGAGCT
Organism: Paenibacillus dendritiformis; assembly: GCF_021654795.1. Lineage (NCBI taxonomy): Bacteria > Bacillati > Bacillota > Bacilli > Caryophanales > Paenibacillaceae > Paenibacillus > Paenibacillus dendritiformis. The sequence goes on along the minus strand of NZ_AP025344.1, from coordinate 4,855,504 downwards.
CGGACGTCTTTGCCACGTACGTCTACCGCAGCGGCCTGCTGGGCGCGCAGTACAGCTTCTCCGCCGCCGTCGGCTTATTCAGCAACATCGTCAACTTCATTCTGCTCGTCAGCGTCAATTTCATCGCGAGAAAAGCCGGGAACACGAGCCTATGGTGAGGAAAGGAGGAGGATTTCAGTGGGGGAGACCCGTGGAGATAAGATGTTCGGCTTCATCAACAGTTTGCTGCTCGTTATGATTTTGTTGATTGTCCTGTATCCGCTCGTGTTCGTGCTGAGCGCGTCCATCAGCAATCCCGCCGCCGTATCGCGGGGCGAACTGTGGCTGTTCCCGAAGGAGATTACGTTTGTCGGTTATCAGAAGGTGTTTCAGAACCGGGAAATATTGACGGGGTACGGCAATACCATCCTCTATACAGTCATCGGAACATCGGTCAACCTGCTGATGACCATATTGGCGGCGTTCCCCTTGTCACGAACCAATCTTCCCGGCCGCAATATTATTATGTTCGCCCTCGTGTTCACGATGTTCTTCAGCGGCGGCCTCATTCCTTCCTATCTCGTCGTGAAGAAGCTCGGCCTGCTGAACAGCATGTGGGCGCTCGTGCTGCCGGGCGCCGTCTCCGTCTATAACATCATCATCATGCGGACTTTTTTCCGCACGAGCGTGCCGTATGAAGTGCAGGAGGCGGCGATGATCGACGGCTGCACGACGCTCCAGATTCTGTACCGCATCATGCTTCCGCTGTCGATGCCGATTATAGCGGTCATGGTGCTGTTCTACAGCGTCGATCATTGGAACTCGTACTTCAGCGCGCTCATTTATTTGACCGATCGGGACAAATTCCCGCTGCAGCTCATCCTGCGCGAAATTCTGATACAGAACCAGATGGATAAAATGGCCGGAGGCGCTTCGGCATTGTCCGAACAGATTATGTACGGCCAGGCGATTAAATATGCGGTCGTCATTGTCGCGAATCTGCCGGTCTTCCTGCTGTATCCGTTCCTGCAGCGCTACTTCGTCAAAGGGATGACGATCGGCGCAATCAAAGGGTAACACGACATATTTGAATATAGGGGGTTGCGTGATGAAAAATCGACGTTATACTGTGCTGCTCCTTGTCTTGATGCTGGCGTGGGCCGCCGCGCTCGCGGGCTGCGGCAGCCCGAGCGGAGGAGGGGGAGAAGACGGCGGCGCCAAGGAATCCGCCGGCGTGAACAAGGAAGGGATGCCGATCGTGCAGGACAGGATCGAGCTGGAGTTCTTCGCGCCGAAGCGGTTCGCGGCCTCGGACTGGAACAACCTGCTGCTCTGGCAGGAATTCGAGAAGATGACCCATATCCATATCACATGGAACACGGTCGATCGCGACAATCTGGTCGAGAAGCGGAACATTTTGCTCGCCGGCGGCGATTATCCGGATGCATTTTACGGGAACCGGTTCACTCCTTCGGACCTGATGCTGTACGGCGAACAGGGCGTCTTTATCCCGCTGAACCAACTGATTGAGGAGTATGCCCCGAATTTCAAAAAGCTGCTGGACGAGAATCCGGAAGTTCGCAAGGCGATTACGATGCCGGACGGCCATATTTATTCCTTCCCTACCATAACCGATCCGGGCTTCACCTCGATGCTGACGGGGGCCTTCATGTGGTACAGCCAGGAATGGCTGGACCGGATCGGGAAGCCGGAGCCTCAGACGACCGAGGAATTTTATGAGTTCCTGAAGGCAATCAAGCAGGCCGATCCGAGCATCATCCCGCTTGGCGGCGGCCCGGGCTGGAATTACCTGGGGAATTACTTGTACGGTGCATGGGGGCTGGGCAATCGCGGCGTATCCCATCCTTATGTGGATGTCGATCCGGCGAACAACGAGTTGCGTTTTTTTCCGGCAGACGGCCGTTACAAGGAGATGCTCCAGTATGTGAACAAGATCTACAGCGAAGGGTTGATTGACAAAGATTTTTTCACCGCCAATGCCGATCAGATTATCGCCAAGGGCTCCCAGGGCGTATACGCCGTGATTGCCGATTACAATCCGGAGGCCGTCTACAGCAATCTGAAGGGCTATGTCGGCGCCTCGGCGCTGGCCGGGCCGCATGGCGACAAAATCTATTCCTATATCGGATCGCCGGTCGGAAGTCCGGGACAGTTCGTCATTACCGACAAGAACAAGCACCCGGAAGCGACCGTGCGCTGGGTGGATCATTTATACAGCGAGGAAGGCATCAAAATGTTCTTCATGGGCTTCAAGGATAAGACGTTCGTGGAAAAAGCCAACGGCGAGATCGATTATACGGACGAGATCAAGCATAACCCGGACGGCTTGACCCAGGATCAGGCGGTGTCGCAATATCTCGTCTGGCCGGGGGTCGGTTATCCGAGCATGCTGAAGCAGGCGTATTTCAAGGGAGCCGAAGGAATGCCCGGATCGATTGAGGCGGCCAAGAAGGTGGAGCCGTACCTCATCAAGGAGATCTGGCCGCCGTTCAACTATACGAAGGAAGAGACCGAGCGCATGACGGTGCTCAAGACCGATATCGAGACGTATGTCAAGGAGATGACGACCAAATTCATTACCGGCGGAGCCTCCTTCGACGAATGGGACAAATACGTGGATACGCTCAACAAGATGGGACTGAAGGAATATATGGACATTTATAAGGCGGGGTATGAGCGCTATCAACAATAACCGATCGGAGGGAAGCTTGGAGCTTGCCGGCTTTTGTCGGCGCCGGTGCGGAAATCTCCGATTGCCAAGAGCCGGCAGCGTGTGTAAGCTGTACTCACGGAATCGCGGGGAAGCGTCAAGTGAGCAGCCTGCACTCTATCACGAAGGGTCTGATGTCAGACGAAAATGCCGCAGATCAGATAACATGGGTGCATGATGGACTGTCAAAGGGGAAGACGTCTCCGTCTTCCTCTGGCGGCCGCTGCCTGAACCGGATGCGGGCGGTCCCGGATGACAAGAGCTGGAGGAGGGCGCGGGCATGAGGATGTGGAGCCGGAGAGTCAAGTCCAGATTTTATAAATATTTCTTTTCTTATATGCTGCTCGTCGTCATAGTGCTGATCATTATGGGCGGGATCGTCTATCAGGGCTTCGTCGCGACGCTGGGAGACGAGATCCGGGACAGCACGGTCGCCCGGCTGACACAGATAAAGGACATTATGGATTCCAAAGTGAATGAGATGAACCGGATGGCGCTCCAGATCTCCTTCAACTCCGTGCTGACACCGTTCATGGTGGAGGAGAACGGCTACGCCCTGTACCGGACCGTGTCCGAGCTCAAAAAATATAAATCCACCAACGCCTTCATCGATGACGTGATGCTGTACTATCCTTCCCAGCACCCCGGCCGGCTGTATGCGGCCAGCGGTACGTACGATGCGGACGAATTTTTTGAATCCGTTTACAAATTCGACGGCTACCGGCTGAAGGACCTGGACAAAACGCTGGAGAGCATGGAAATTCCCGTGCTGCAAGCGCTGCAGACGACGGTTATGAAGGGCGTGCCGCCGCTGCGAAAATATGTCTATATCGAACCGCTGTCGCATAACCGGGACGAGCGCTACGGGGCGGTGCTGTTCTTCATCGAGGAGAGCGGCATCCGGACGATTATGCAGCAGGCGCTTCAGGATTACTATGGCTTCACCTACATCGTCAGCGAACGGCAGGAGCCGCTCTACCGGCTCGAGAACGCCGGAACGAAGGCGGCGGAATCCGCCGTGTGGACCGCGGTTCGGGACGCGTCCGCGAAGGAGGCGGAGGACACGGTTCAGAGCGTGTCCATCGAGGGGCATCCGTATTCTATCGTGCGCATGCAATCGGACCATAACTATTGGTCCTATATTACAGTCATGCCGACCGGCCAGTTCATGAACCGGGTTCAGCAGAGCAAGCGGTGGTTCGAATATACGGTCGCGGCCGTATTTGTCATCGGTCTGATCATTGCCTTCGCCTTCTCGGCGACTAATTACCGGCCGCTGCACCGGCTGGTGAAGAAGCTGGAGCCGCATCATTCGCTGGAGGCGGCGTCCGCGGGAACCGATGAATATGATTTCATCTCCCGCGCGGTCGGGGAGATGGAGGCGCAGAAGGAAGGCCTGCTCCATCGCTTGAAGAGCCAGGCGAGCGAACTGAAGGAGCAGATCATTCTCTCGCTGCTGCATGGCCGCATGATGAGCGGCCCGTGGGAGGAGCGGCTGGCACTCGCATCGATGCGCTTCGAGCACGAGCAGGCGGTCGTCCTCCTGTTCCATATCGATGACTATGCCGGGTTCCAGCGCCTACACTCGACCTCGACCCAGCATTTGCTCAAGTACAGTCTGGGGAAGATGCTGGAGGAGCTCTCGGAGGAAATAGGAATTGGCTATAGCGTGGAGCTGCCGGATAACCGGACCTTCGCCCTGCTGCTCAATCTGGACGAGGCGGCGATGGAGAGCGGGCAGCCGGTCAGGCTGGCCGAGAAGCTGCGGCAGTTCCTCCGCCATTACTGGCATCTGTCGGTCACGGTCGGCATTGGCTCCTGCTGCGAGGATATCGCCCTCGCGCACGGCTCCTTCCTTGAAGCGAGCCAGGCGGTTCGCTACCGCTTCATCAAGGGCGGGGGACGGATTATCCGCTATGAAGATGTTCGTCCGAACCGTCAGAGCCCGTACTGGCAGCCGCTTGAGCAGGAGCGGGAGCTGGTGCTGGCGCTGAGGCAGGCGCGGGGCGACGACGCGCGGCATATCGTCGCCGCCATGCTGCAGGATATCGCGGAGCGGCATATTCCGCTTCGCGCGGCCGAGCTGATCTGCTTCAATCTGGTGAACACGCTGATTAAGACGCTGATGGAGCTCGGCATCGAATCGGATGACCGCTTCCGCGACCTGATTAACGCCCTGGCGACGGAAGAGGTTGAGACGATGGAGGCGCTGGAGGCCTCGATCGCCCGCTTGTGCCGGGAGCTGTGCTTCTATATGGAAGAGCAGACCGCGGTCAAGGGCGCCGGCCTCGCCGACAAGCTCCGCGGCTACGTCGCCGAGCATTACCGGGACAGCGGCCTCTCGCTGGAGAGCATCGCGCAGCAATTCTCGCTCTCGCCGTCCTATGTCACGCGCGTGTTCAAGGGCAGCACCGGCCTGCCGCTGATGCGCTATATCGATACGCTGCGGATGGAGAAGGCGAAGGAGCTGCTGAGGCATACCGATGCTCCCCTGCGTAAGATCATGAGCGAGGTCGGCTACAACGATCCGACGAATTTCATCCGCAAATTCAAGAAAAGCGAGGGCCTGACCCCGATCCAGTACCGGAACGCGGTTCGGGAAGGATGACCGGCGAAAGACGACCAGCTTCCCTTAGCGGAAGCTTTTTTTTGGAGCCGGAGGCCTATTCGGCGGTTGACCGACATGTATATACATGATATCATTTTACTGTAATTTGTATATACAAGTTGTCTGGAGAAAAGAGATTGTAAGCGTTACTAGGGGGATAGATGAGATGATGTAGGTGAAAAATGGAGGACAGGGCGAGGCAATGGAAGTGAAATGATTCACGATCTGATGGTGGAATGGGATAACCTGTGAAAAACAATGCTCCAATTGGGCAGTTGGATAATATTCAGCAAGATCTATACCGCATCAAGAGTTTTGGAGGAGCTAGCGATGGCAATAAAGAGAGAGTCCGTGGAACAGATACTTGAGGCTGTTGGAGGCTCGGACAATATTTCAGATGTTATACACTGCATTACGAGACTGCGATTTTCCTTGCGGGACGAGGGGAAAGTCAATAAAGAAGCGCTCGATCGGAATGACTTAGTGAAAGGCAGCTTTTCGACGAATGGTCAGTTCCAGGTGGTCATTGGCCAAGGAGTCGTGGATAAAGTGCATAAGGAATTGGTGCACATCGCCGGAATGACAGGGACTTCCGCTTCCGCCCCCGCTCCGGCGCGGGGAACGGCGCCTGCCGCCGAAGCGAAAAAGATCAACCCGCTGCAACGGTTCGTGAAGGTGCTGGGAGATATTTTTATTCCGCTCCTTCCGGCCATTGTCACATCCGGCTTGCTGCTTGGGCTTAATAATTTGCTTGTCGGACCGGGCATTTTTTACGCGCAAAAGTCGTTGATCGAAGTGCATCCGGCCTGGGAAGGATTTGCCGACATTGTCAGTTTGATTGCGAGCACCGCATTTACGTTTTTGCCGGGTTTGATTGGTTGGTCTGCGGTGAAACGCTTCGGGGGGAGCCCGCTCCTCGGTATTGTGCTAGGGTTGATGCTCATTCACCCGAGTCTCGCTCCTGCAAGCGACGCGTTAAGCAGCGGAGACATTCCCAGCTGGGATCTGTTCGGATGGTCTATCAATAAAATCGGCTATCAGGGACAAGTCATCCCTGTCTTGCTCTCATCCTTTTTGCTTGCCCGAATCGAACTTTTTTTAAGAAAACGCATTCCCGATTCGATTCAATTGCTGCTGGTGGCGCCCATCGCGCTGCTGATCACCGGCTTTATTACATTTGCGGTTATCGGGCCGGTTACGTTTCATATCGGCAATGCCATTAGCGATGGCGTCGTCTCGATGTTCCATCACTTCGGCTGGCTGGCCGGGTTTATCTATGCCGGAATCGGGGCGCTGCTTGTCATGACGGGGATGCACCATACGTTCCTGGCGCTTGATTTGCAGTTGATTTCGAGCATCGGCACTACCTACCTGTGGCCGGTGATTGTCATGTCCAATATCGCGCAAGGAGCGGCGGCGCTTGCGATGATGTTCGCCAGCAAGGACGACAAATTGCGAGGAACGGCGCTCACCTCGGGCATTTCCGCCTTTCTGGGCGTGACGGAACCTGCGATGTTCGGCGTGAATATACGCTTTAAGTTTCCATTCATCAGCGCCATGATCGGCGCGGCTTGCGCGGGCATGCTGGTGGCCTGGAGACATGTGACGGCTTCTTCGATCGGAATTGGCGGAATACCGGCATTTTTGTCTATCTTCACTGACTTTTGGGGCATTTATTTTATAGCTATGGGCATCGCCGTTGCCGTGCCGTTTGTGCTGACCCTTATCTTTGCCACAGTAAAAGGAACCGGTAAATAAAGAGCAGACAATGGGCAGGCGGACATTGATGCAGGGATTAGGGCGGATTTAAGTAGAGGAGTGTAACCATGCAAGAACCTTGGTGGAAAAGAGCGGCCGTCTATCAAATCTATCCGAAAAGTTTTCTGGATACGACAGGCAGCGGCATTGGAGATATTAACGGGATCATCGCCAAATTGGATTATCTTCGCGACCTGGGCGTGGACGTGATCTGGTTAACCCCGATTTATGCGTCGCCTGAAAAAGACAATGGCTACGATATTAGCGATTATTATGCGATTAACCCGCAGTATGGCACGATGGAGGAGTTCGACAAGCTGTTATCCGAAGCTCACCGCAGAGGGATGAAGGTCATTATGGACATTGTGGTGAACCATACCTCGACGGAGCATCCGTGGTTTCAACAGTCTTGCTCCTCCCTCGATAATCCATACCGGGACTACTATATATGGAGAGAACCGAGCAGCGGACGGGAACCGAACAATTGGCAGTCGAAATTCGGCGGAAGCGCTTGGAACTATGATGAGAAGACGAAGCAGTACTATTTGCATCTCTTTGACGTCACGCAGGCGGATCTCAATTGGGAAAACGCAGGTTTGCGCCGGGAAGTCTATCAAATGATGAAATTTTGGCTCGCCAAAGGAGTCGACGGCTTCCGTTTGGATGTCATTAATTTAATTTCGAAAGATCAGAAGTTCCCGAATGACAGCGGCGAGGATCCGCAGGCGGACGGCCGCAAATTTTATACGGACGGCCCCCGCATTCATGAGTATTTGCATGAGATGAACCAGGAAGTGTTTTCCGTTCATGACACGATGACGGTCGGGGAGATGTCCTCCACTTCGATCGAGGAATGCATCAAGTACACGAATCCCGAGCGGCAGGAATTAAGCATGGCGTTTAACTTCCATCATCTCAAAGTCGATTATCCCGGCGGAGAGAAATGGACGCAAGCCGCGTTTGATTTTATCAAGCTGAAGCAAATCCTGTCGGAATGGCAAACGCGAATGCATGCGGGGCGCGGCTGGAACGCGCTGTTTTGGTGCAATCATGATCAGCCGCGCATCGTATCGCGATTCGGCGACACCGGCAAGTACCGGGTGGAAGCCGCCAAAATGCTGGGCACAACGATTCACATGATGCAGGGGACGCCTTTTATCTACCAGGGCGAAGAAATCGGAATGACGAATCCGGAATTCGATCGTCTCGCGGATTACCGTGATGTCGAGTCGCTAAATATGTACAGCATTTTAAGACAGCAAGGAAAAAGCCATGATACGGTAATGGGCATTCTCAAACAAAAGTCCCGCGATAATTCGCGGACTCCGATGCAATGGAACCGCAGCGCTCACGGAGGATTCACGAAGGGCACGCCTTGGATTCAAGCGGCTCCGAACTATCCGGACATCAACGTAGAAGCTGCGCTGCAAGATCGGGATTCGATTTTTTATCATTATCAAAAGCTAATCCAACTGCGCAAACAATACGACATCATCACCTATGGAGATTACCGGTTGCTGCTTGCGGATCATAAACAGGTCTTCGCTTATGCGCGACAATGGCAAAATGAAACGCTTCTCGTTGTCAGCAACTTTTACCGCGAACCGGTTTCTCTTGCAGCCGGCGAGATCGGGATTTCACCTGCGCATGGGAAATACGGCATGTTGCTGTCGAATTATGCCGATTCACCGGAGGAGTTCCAGACTCTTCAATTAAGGCCTTACGAATCCATCGTGTATTATTGGAGGGGAGAGTAAGACCAACCGGAAGCCAGCTGTGGCTTATACAGGATGTAGGCAGAGCGCCCCGGCACGTCATCCGTTGATTCATGGAATAAAAGGATATATGCTTATAATAATGATATTGCTATTGGAGAAATGGTGAGAAATGGAATGAGAAACAATAAATTTTCCGGGATTTATTACGATCTCGCCACAAAAATTCAATCAGGCGAAATGAAATCCAATAGTTTGCTGCCTTCCGAGCATGAATTAGCCAAGATGTACGACGCTTCCCGCGAGACGATTCGCAAGGCGCTGAACCAATTGGCGCAGAACGGTTATATCCACAAGGTAAGAGGCAAAGGCTCTGTCGTCCTGGATATCGAGAAATTCAATTTTCCCATTTCGGGGTTGGTCAGCTTCAAAGAGATCGCCAACCGGTCAAGGAAGGAATGGCGTACGATTGTGCATGAATTGGTCCTTGCCAAGCCGGACAGCTTTATTCAGAAGGAGCTGAAAATCAACCATAAAACGGATGTGTGGAAGATTGTCCGTTCGCGGGAAATCGCCGGCGAGCGGATTATTTTAGATATCGATTATGTGAATAAGGAATTTGTCCCCACGATTACGAAAGATATTGTGGAGCATTCGCTTTACGCGTATTTCGAGTCGCAGCTGGGGTTGGTCATCAGCTTCGCCAAAAAAGAAATCACGGTGGAGCAGGCGACCGAGGCGGATCGCGAATACATGGATTTAGGCGAGCACACGTATGTCGTTGTCGTCAGGAACCATGTTTATCTGAATGATGCCGCCTTGCTGCAGTATACCGAGTCGCGGCACCGGCCCGACAAATTCCGGTTTGTCGATTTCGCCAGACGCGAAAACATCGGTTTGCCGTTCAAGTGATCGGCAGCCAGCTCTAAGCATGCAGGGGTTGTCCAATGGTCGCGTTTAGCTGCACGGAGACAACCCCGCTTGCTTCTCGCAGCTCGACTTGCCAAAAAACTGCGAACTTACAGTTTTCCTTTGGGAAGTTTCCCCCGTTAAAGGCATTCCTGCAATACCCAGGCTGGTGGAAACTCCCTGGCATCGTTCCCTTCAGGGGCGTGTTGAGGGAATTGCTGCTATTTTACAGGAATTTCAGCTAAATGAGTCCACATCCCGAGGAATTGCTGCAAATCTACATCATTTTAGGCCCTTTTGCTTCAAGCCGAAGCGAAACGGGTGAAATTCCTGCAGTTTTGCAGGATTCCCTTTCTGGGAAAGTCGTCCATATCGAATTGCTGTATTTATGCAGGATTTCGCTTACCGAATAGGCGTATCTGAAAGAAATCGTGCAGTTTTGCGGATTTCGCCTGCCGGATAGGCGTGTCTAGAGAAATGGTACAGTTTTCAGGCCGTTGAACCCCCCCTGTTTTTTGCGAAGGGGTGGAGAAGGTCCATTTTCCTCATCCAAACTTTGGCTCTTAGAGCGTTTTAAATCGATTTTTTCTACCGGGAGAAGAGATCCCCATCACAGGTGAAAAGTCCCATAGACTACTCAATGGCCTGATTTTACGGGATCCAACCGACCGCGTCGGATGCTGGGGGCATCATCGCCTTCCTGAAGCATTATCAGCCTGCTGGAAGCACTATCGGCCTGCTGGAAGCATTATCCGGCCTGCTGGAAGCATCGTTGCCTCCTGGGGCTTGGACGTGCGGAGGAAATTGCTGCTATTTTACAGGAATTTCGGCTTAATGAGTCCCCATCCCGAGGAATTGCTGCAAATCTACATCATTTTAGGCCCTTTTGCTTCAAACCGAAGCGAAACGGGGGAAATTCCTGTAATTTTGCAGGATTCCCTTTCTGGAATAGTCGTCCATATCGAATTGCTGTATTTCTGCAGGATTTCGCTTACCGAATCGGCGTGCCTGGAAAAATCGTGGAGTTTGCAGGATTTCGCCTGCCGGATGGGCGTGTCTAGGGAAATGGTGCAGTTTTCAGGATGGTGGAAATATCCATTTTCCTACTCAAAACTTCTTTCTCAACAGCCTGATATATGCAGGATTCGATGCAATCCCCTCTTCCGCCGCCCGTCTGCGGCCGTCTCTACGCCCCGCATTCGTCACATCTCCCCGTTGTCCCGCCTCCGCCATTCGCCGCTGTCCCGTCTTGCCCCTCCTCATTTTTCATCCCTTTTACTGGTTAGATAACGAAGCTGGCATCAGGTATTCGGATCGGATTATTGAATCACCCGATTAGGTTCATACAGGGAGGAAGTTGGTCATGCATACATTCAAAATCAAACGGATCTATGAGCAGGCAGACGGCAGCGACGGCATCCGCGTCCTGGTGGATCGGATCTGGCCGCGGGGAATGTCGCAAGAAAACGCACAGCTGACGGCTTGGATGAAAGACATTGCTCCAAGCGCCGAGCTGCGCAAATGGTTCAACCATGCTCCTTCGAAATTCCCGGAATTCCAGCGGCGGTATGAAGCCGAATTGACAAGCGCCGCGATACAGGCCGATATCCGGCAATTGATCTCCTGGGTGCGGGAGAGCGATGTGACCCTGCTGTACGCCGCCAAAGACGAGCAGCACAATCAGGCTGTCGTCCTGCAGCGTTTTTTGACCAACCGGTGGCGGGAGATGAGTTAAAGCGGTTGTATCCGGAAGCCGGCGAGCTCCCTGCTTGCGGTATCGGGCCCTCCTTTTTCCGTGGTTACATCGTGAGCTGCTGCCCCCGGTTCAGCCTCCGATCCGTATACAGCACCTTGATCATCAGTCCCATCGAGGCGGCGATAAGCAGCGACGGAATCCAGAAAATCGTTGGCGAGACTCCTTCGATCAGGAGCGGCAGAAAATATCCGATCAAGGAAGCGGTTTGCGAGATGAACACATAGAGACTGGCCCCGAAGCCTGCCCGATGGATGAACATGCGCTGCACATAGCCCATCCCGACGCCGTACAGCACCGAGACAAAGAAGGAATAGAGCGGCTGCACCAGGAAAAAGACAGGCAGCGATCCGCTCATGCTGTACGTCAGATACGTCATCAGCGCGAAGCCGCTGCCGAGCAGCAGTATCCGCTTGCTCCCGTATGTGGCCGCCCAGTATCCGGCCATCGTCATGAACAGCAGCTCGAAGACGGCTTGCGTGCTCCAGATGTAGGACATGAGCCGGGGATCGCGGAACAGCTCGTGCACGACGAGCGGGAGATACAAGCCCCGGATCGCGTCCGCGCAGGAGAGCAGCAGGATGGCGAACAGCATAATGAGGGAGAACGGCTCCCCTGCCCCGGACTTCTTGGCGGTCAGCGGCGAGGCCGTGATCTCCCGGTAGAACAGCAGCAGCAGGAACAAGGCGGCATAGCCCGCCAGATTGCCCCACAGGACGCCCTGGAACGTGGCGGCCAGATACAGATTGGCGCCGAGCAGCAGGCCGGTGAAGAAGCCGACGCTGTACGTGGCGCGGAGCCAGATCTGCGCGATCTCGACGACGCCGGGCGCGAGGCGCGTGAAATGATTGCGCGCCATCGCGAACAATTGCCCCATAATCATGCCCGAAGGCGCGGTAGCGAGCGCCATTCCGACGAGGGCCGTGGCGTAGCCGTCCGCCTTCATATAGATGAGCAGGCCGCCGATGCACAGCAGGGAAGCGATCATCGGAATCGTCTTCTTCCGCTTGATGCGGTCGCTTACGATGCCGACCGTAATCGTCAGCACCATATTGGAGAAGAGCGAGATGGCGAAAATCGAGACGATCTCGATTTTGCCCAGATGCACCGATTCCTGCAAATAGACCGCGTTCATCGGAGCGAGAATCCCGGTACCGATTCCGTACAGGAAAAGGGTGAGCACGAGCAGCCAAGCTCCCGGAATTTTGACAAACACATTGAAATCATGCCATATCCGCATGGAGAGAAACTCCTTCCTGGAAGCGCTTTTAGGTAGTTCAAAAAGTCCGCTTTTGATCGCGAAGCGAGTCAGGAAGTAACTCGGCATCGAATCTTGGATTCACTCTCGAAGAGCTTATGCTTCCGAAGTATGTTTCCTGCGGAAACATTTTAGCTGCTCATGTAGTCTTGCTACACTGCGCTGCTCCTACTCCTTACAAGGTTTGCGCAGCAAAAGCCGCTTCGGAAGCATAAGCCTCAGGTTCAAGCAACCTTCTCGGTGATGAAAGCCGACCCATTTGAACATGAATTGAGACTTTACCTACCATTATGCGGCCAATCTTGCGCGAACGACAAGGATTTATTTTACAGGGCTGTATACGAATTCGGTTATATTGGGAATCGCCTTAACGCCCTTATATGTGTTATACTGGAAATATAAACCGGATAAGACAACGGCGTTTGAAATAAACATCATAGCCCGAACGACAATCGCGAAGCACGCGTTGTCCGCGTCTCCTCATAACCAGGAGATGTGGATAGCGCGTGCTTTTTACATGTTTGGATTTGCATGGAAAGAGCAGTCAAATATGATACAATGAGGAGGAAATCAGGTGAGAGTCGCCAATAGACGGCAAACGGAAAGACTTAATCCGAAAAACGATTTTTTGTTCAAACGGTTGTTTGGCGAGGAGGAAGGGAAGCCGCTTCTAATAAGCTTGCTCAATGCGATACTCCGCCGTGAAGGCGCTCCCCAGATCACCGATGTGTCGATACTGGAGGATACGAAGCTCGCCCGGGAGATAATAGAAGATAAGGAAGCCGTTCTCGATATATTATGCGAAGTCGATGGCCGCGAAAAAGTGAATGTCGAAATGCAAGTGCGCCGCTTTGTGCGTATGGATTACCGGAGCCTGTTCTATGTGGGCAAGCTGCTGACCGAGTCGCTTCACTATGGCGAACCTTATGATCGCATGCAGCGCTCCATTGGAATCAATATTCTCGACCACTACTATCTTCCGCTAGAAAAATATCACAGCACCTTTCATTTATATGAAGACGATGATCGCCACTATATGCTGACAGATATTTTGGAGCTCCATTTTATCGAATGCCCGAAATTCCGGCAGTTGCCCTTTGACCTCCATGATCCGCTGCATCGCTGGCTGCGGTTTTTGGAACAGAAGGCCACTGCCGAACAATTGGAGGAGTTGATGATGTTGGATAAGGTATTCAAGGAAGCCGAGGACCGTCTAGCCCGCTTGGCTAGCGACGCGGAGACGCGCCGGCGCTATGCCCTGCGGGAAAAGGCCTTGCATGATCGCGCCAGCCTCCTGCAGGATGCGCATACGGCCGGGTTCCAGGAAGGGATCGAGCAGGGTATTGAACAAGGAATATATCAAACGGCACGAAACATGCTGAAGGAAGGGCTGGAGACGACCTTCATTAGCCGCATCACAGGACTTGATGCCGCACAGCTTGAATGTGTGAAGGAAACGATGCTGCTTGAGCCTAAGTCGAACGGAACATCGGTGAATTGATCATCAGGCAGCTTGGAGATTTTCAATGGCAGCGCATACCTTTTTACGATATGATATAGGAATGCCGCTTGGCGGCGGAACTATGAAGGAACAGGAGACTGGGTGATAACGTGGTGTCAATTAAAGATGTGGCAAGGCATGCGAACGTATCGGTGACCGTCGTATCGAAAACATTGAACGGATATTCCGACGTTAGCGAGGAAACGAAGAAGAAAGTGATGAAGGCCGTGGAGGAATTGAACTATTCCCCGAATATGGTGGCCAAAAATTTAAAGCAAAAGGTAACGAAATCGATTGCACTGATCTTCTCCAACTTCGAGCGCTCCAGCGGCAAGGACGGCGTCATTTTTCAAATTATGAGCGGTATCTACGAAGCAGCGATGAACTATAAGTATGAGGTCGTCATCTATACGCGCAGTTTATCGGAGCAGCAGGACAAGTCATATTGGCAATTTTGCAAGGAGCATAAGCTGTCCGGCGCGATCATTACCGGTCTGAAGACGACAGACCCCTACTTCCTTGAAATTGTGGACAGCAATTTCCCTTGTGTCGTCATCGATGCGGATATCGTGGGAGAGTATACGGGCTCGATAATGACGGATAATGTGAAGGCGGCCCGGCATGCGGTACAGCATTTGATCGATTGCGGGCACCGGCGGATCGGCATGATCAACGGCCATGACTTCGCTGTCGTCAGCAAGCAGCGGCATGAAGGCTACGTCCAGGCACTGGAGGCCAAGGCAATCCCGTACGATCCGGCATCGGTAGTCCATGCGGATTATTCCGAGGGCATGGCTTACGATATCGCCGATCGTTACGTGAAGGAGAATCCGGAGATGACGGCGGTATTTTGCGCGAGCGACTTGATGGCTATCGGATTTATGAAGCGCTGCCGCGAATTGGGCATCCGCATTCCGGAAGATCTGTCCGTCATTGGCTTCGATGATATTGTGCTGTCGGACTATACGACACCGCGGCTGACGACAATCCGCCAAAATTTCAAAGGCATTGCGATGGCAGCCTTCGACCACGCCGTGCAAATTATCGAACACAAGGAGCGGGGAAAACATATCACCATTTCATATGAGCGAATTGACAGAGAATCGGTAAGGATGCTATAATCGACCCGAAAGCGCTTTCTGCAAGCTTATTATTTTTCACGAAATCGAAAACGATTTCGATTTTTTTATCTGCTATCGAAAACGATTTCGGCTGCAATCTGACACCGACATAATAGAGATTACAACGAGGAGAGAAGACAATGCTTGCGTACCGCAACACATCGCAACCGGACATGAAGCAATGGAGCTTCACCGAGATGGAATTCAACCCGCTGGCTCAAGGCAAGTGCGAATCGATTATGTCGCTGGGGAACGGCTATATGGGGCTGCGTTCCGCGACGGAGGAAGCATACATCGGCCAGACCCGCAATCTGTTCGTCAACGGAACATTCAACCGGTTCGACGAGTTCGAGGTGACCGAGCTCCCGAATGCGGCCGACGTTACCCGGCTCGATATCTATATCGATGGCGAGCGCTTCAGCCTCGACACGGGCAAGACGGCGGAATACGCCCGCAGCCTGAATATGCGCGATGCCGAGCTGACCCGTTCGTTCGTCTGGGAGAACCGGGCAGGCAAGCGGGTGCGCTTTGCCTTTCGCCGCTTCGTCTCGCTCGACAACCTTCACCTTATCGGGATGAAGCTGGAATTGACGCCGCTTGATGAGGATATTTCGCTCCGCATCGCATCCGGCATCGACGCCCAGCTCGGCAATTCGGGCAGTCAGCATTTCCATGAAGGGGAGAAGCGCATCTTCGATAAGACGGTAATGCAATTGATCCAGACGACGACCGAATCGAAGGTGGACTTCGTCCTCCATGCGGCTCACCGCTTCAGCCTGGAGGGCCGGCCGCTCCCTATCGAGCCCAAGATGGAGATCGAACGCCGCAAAATGGCGATGGAGTACGCATGCGAAATCCCTGCCGGCCTCACCTTCGAACTGCAGAAGCTGGCGAGCGTTCACACGAGCAGAGATGCCGGGCATGCGGCGGGTTATGATTTGTCCGTCATGCGGGAGCAAGCCCGCGAAGAGATCGGGCAGGCGCTTGCCGCGGGGTATGACGCCTTGTTCGAGCGCCACCGGCAAGCCTGGGCCGAGGTGTGGGACAAGTACCGATTCCGGATTGAATCGAAGCATGAGTTCGACCTGCTGGCGCTCCGCTTCGCGGTCTATCATCTCGTAGCCATGACTCCGGCGCACGACAACCGGATGGGCATCGGGGCGAAGGGATTGAGCGGCGAAGGGTATAAGGGGCATTCGTTCTGGGACACGGAGATTTTCATTCTGCCGTTCTATATTTACAGCGATCCGGATGTGGCGCGCAAGCTGCTCGAATACCGTTATCAGGGGCTGGAGGGCGCACGGCGCAAAGCGAAGGAGAACGGCTACGAAGGCGCAATGTATCCATGGGAGGCCGCGTGGCCGACCGACGGGGAGGTGACGCCGGTATGGGGCGCCGTGGACATCGTGACCGGGAAGCAGACGAAGATATGGTCCGGCTTCATCGAGCAGCATATCACCTCGGATATCGCATACGCCGTCTGGCATTATTACCAGGCGACCGGCGACCGGGACTTTATGGAACGCTGCGGCTACGAGATGATTTTGGATACGGCGAAATTCTGGGCCAGCCGTCTGGAATGGAATGAAGCGCTCGCCCGCTATGAGATAAATGAAGTGATAGGGCCGGATGAGTACAAGGAGCATGTCAACAACAACGCGTTTACGAACTATATGGCTCACTTCAATATGGAATTGGCGATACGATACTGCGAACTCGTGAAGCGGGAGCATCCGGAGTTGTTCCGGGGCCTGAATGAGCGGCTCGATCTGGATAGCGCCTATGCGGACTGGAAGCAGAAGATCGGGCGAATCTATTTGCCGCAGCCGAACGAAGACGGCGTCATTCCGCAGGACGATACGTATTTGCAGAAGCAAGTCATCGATCTGGCGAAATACAAGGCGCAGCAGAAGGTCGGCACGCTGTTCGAAGATTACAATCTGGATCAGGTCAATGAGATTCAAGTGTCGAAGCAGGCGGACATCATGATGCTGTTCTACTTGCTGGAACATAGATTTTCCGCCCATTTGAAGCGCGCCAATTACAATTATTATGAGCCGAAGACGCTGCACGACTCTTCGCTCTCGTATTCCACGCACTGCATTTTGGCTAACGATTTCGAGGACAGCCGGCTTGCCTATAAGCTGTTCCGCAAGGCGGCCGAGATTGACCTGGGCCCCCATATGCACTCCTCCGATGCGGGCATTCATTCCGCTTCGCTGGGCGGGGTGTGGCAATGCGTCGTGATGGGCTTCGCCGGCATTCGGATGCTCGACGGCGCGCTCCATCTGAATCCGAGGCTGCCGCAGGAGTGGGAGCGCCTAACCTTCCCGCTGTACTGGAAGAATGCGCGCTTGAATGTGGACATTACGCATGATGCGCTGCGGGTCTCCACCGACGCAAATGAGGAACTGACACTGGTCATCCGCGGCATGGAAAAGAGCTTTCTCAACCGGCTTGAAATTCATTTATAAGGTTGCATCATCAACATATTCCTTGTCATGACTAGGGAGGTCACAGAAATGAAAAAATGGTCTGCAGCTCTCGTACTTACTCTGATTGTAAGCCTGTTGGCAAGCGCCTGCTCGTCAGGCGGGAATTCCACCCAAGGAGCGGACGGAGGCAAGGCCGCGGATGTCGTCGAACTGAAGTTCACGACCTGGGGCGAATTAAGCGGCGATTCGGTGGAAGCGAAGCTTGCCGAGGAATTCAACAACACCCATCCGAACATCAAGGTTACGTTCGAGCCGGTGCCGGGCGACGGCTATGCCACCAAACTAACGACCTCGCTGGCTTCGGGGCAAGCGCCGGACGTATTTCTGATTGGGGAAGGCGATTACTTCAAATATGTGGACAAGGGCGTCGTTGAGCCGCTGGACGAGTACATCCAGAGTGACAGCGCCTTCAATGCGGATATCTTCCAGCCGGATTTGTTGAGCATGGGGAAGATCGACGGCAAGCTGTACTATTTGCCGAAGGATTTCAACCCGCTGGCGCTCTGGTACAACAAGCGCATGTTCGACGAAGCGAACATTCCATACCCGACGAACGACTGGACATGGGATGACATGATCAATGCCGCGAAGCAGTTAACGAAAAAAGACGATAAAGGCAAAATCAAAGAATTCGGCTTCAATGCGACCAAATGGGAATATCCGATCTACATCTATCTGTGGCTGCATGGTGCGGACATCGGGAACGAGGATGGAACGAAGGCGGAAGGCTACATGAACAGCGACAAGACGATCGCCGCGATGGAGAGCTATATCGCCCTATCCAAGGGCGATGATCGCGTGTCGCCGACGCCGCAGGATACCGAGACGATGGGCGGAGACTCCTCTATGTTCATGACGGACAAGCTGGCGATGATGATTACCGGCCGCTGGGTGAAGACCGACCTGGACAAATCAGACGTGCAGTATGGATCGGCCTTGATTCCGGCAGGTCCTGACGGCGAGCGCGCAAGCATCATTGCCGCGGCGGGCTGGGCGATGAATGCGAACGGCAAGCATAAGAAGGAAGCGTACGAGCTGATGAAGTGGCTGTCCGGAACGGAAGCGCAGAAGGCGCGTTCGGAGGGCGGCAAGGTTCTTCCGGCGACCGTCGCGGAATTGGATGAAGTGAAAAAGACGGAAGTGGTGGACAAGCCGGTTATCGAAATGATGGATTTCGCCAAAAAGCCAATCTCCATGCGTTCCGCCAACGCGCCGATCTTCACGGAGCAGTTCAACAAAGCCGTCGAGCGGATCCTGCTGGGCGACGCGACGGTCAAGGTAGCGCTGGATCAGGCCGCCAAGGAAGTGGACAGCAAGATCGGCAAATAATCAACGCGGGTGAGGCTTGGCAACAACGCCTCACCCTCCCTTTCATGAGTAAGCCATAAGGATGAACATTCATGAAAAGACTGCGCTTATTCATTACGGAAATGGCCACTCCCGGCAGCGCGTCCATTTCTGATCGCCAAGGAGGTCGCTATGCGCAACTTACGCTCGGAGAAGGCAGGGTATTTATTTATTCTCCCCTGGTTTTTGGGTTTGCTCTTGTTTACATTGGGGCCGATGCTATTTTCATTTGTCCTTTCCTTCAGCAAGTGGGACATCATTACCGGGATCCAGTCGATCGAATTTGTGGGGCTGGATAATTTCGCGGCCATCTTCCAGGATGAGCTGTTCTATCAGTCCTTAAAAGTCACGTTTATCTTTGCCCTCGTCTCGGTGCCGTTATATCAGATGATGTCGCTATTGATTGCGATGCTGCTCAATATGAGAGCGCGCGGCATGAAGTTTTTCCGCTTGATCTTTTTCATGCCGTCCGTCATCCCGGCGGTGGCGGTATCGATGATGTGGATTATGATCTTCAACCCGGAATACGGAATCCTGAACCGGGCGCTGGCCTGGTTCGGCATCGAGGGACCGGCCTGGCTGCAGGATCCGAAGTATGCCCTCGGCGCCTTGATCGTGATGGGCATCTGGGGCATCGGCAATACGATCATCATTTATTTGTCCGGCCTGCAGGGGGTGCCCGAGGAACTGTACGAAGCGGCCGAGCTGGATGGGGCCGGGCGGCTCCGCCGGTTTGCCAGCGTTACGATCCCGATGATTTCCCCGACGATCTTCTTCAACCTGATTATGGGCATCATCGGCGGGTTCCAATACTTTACTCAGGCCTTCGTGATGACGAACGGCGGCCCGCTCAACTCGACGCTGTTCTATAACTTGTATTTGTATAACAAAGCATTCGTCAGCTATGAGATGGGATACGCCTCCGCATTATCGTGGATCTTGTTCGCCATCATCCTCATATTTACATTGATTGTCATTCGAAGCTCTTCCATGTGGGTGTACTACCACGGCGACGACGAGCGGGATTAAGGAGGGAAATCAGAATATGCAAGCCTCACGCCACAAAACCGACATCTCGCGTCTTCTATCCTTATTTCTGCTCATCGTCGGGGCGGCGATCGTATTGGCGCCGCTTCTCTGGACGGTGTCCACTTCCTTGAAGACGCCCGCCGAAGTGTTTATGGATTCGTTTTTGCCGAAGCGATGGAGATGGGACAATTATGCCAATGCGGTTACCGCCATCCCCTTTTTCCTGTTCTTGAAAAACACACTCATCATTTTGATCCCGGTCATGATCGGAACGGTCTTTTCCGCGGCGTTGTGCGCTTACGGATTCGCCCGCTTCCGGTTCAAGGGGAAGAAGCTTCTCTTCCTCATCCTGCTGGCGACGATGATGCTGCCGGGCCAGGTCACGATGATCCCGATGTTTATCCTATTCAAAGAGCTGGGCTGGGTCGATACCTTTCTGCCCCTCATTGTCCCGGCCTTTTTCGGCGGCGGCGCCTTCAACATCTTCCTCATCCGCCAGTTCATGCGCGGCATCCCCCGGGATCTGGATGAGGCCGCCTTCGTGGACGGGGCATCGCGCTGGACGATCTTCACGCGCGTGATGCTGCCGCTGTGCAAGCCGCCGCTGATCGCCGTGTCCATTTTCACGTTTATGGGAGTATGGAACGACTTTCAGGGGCCGCTGATTTACTTGAATACGACGGAAAAATATACGCTGGCGTTGGGCTTGTCCATGTTCAAGGGCTTGTATAACGTCGAGTGGAATATGCTGATGGCCGCGACCGTGCTCATTATGCTGCCGGCCCTTATCGTATTTTTCTTCGCGCAGAAATATTTCATCGAAGGCATCTCCCTCTCTTCTGCGATGAAAGGATGATGCCGAATTTTATGGAGAACCGAGGCGAGCTAACATGACCAAAAGCGTGGGCAACCAGCGTCCTTATCCTATCTATGTGACCGCTGGGGAATACATTAAGGCGATCGGAACGCAGGACGGGCATTTTCCCGATTTCGGCCATCATGTCGCGAATGAGATGGGCGGCATATGGCTGCACCCGATCAAGCTGCTGGACGGCTTCTGGCTGCGCGTGACGGATGCGCGGCGCGGCATTGCCGTATGGGCCAAGGCCGATGAATTCATTACCCATCCATGGGGGAACGAGTTCCGTTACGATCACGGCCTCGGCCATATTCCGGTCTCGATTCGCCGGATCCAGTTCGCGCCGGAGCAGGAAAAAGGCCTCGTCGTCAGCTATGAAATCTGCAATTACGCCAGGGAAGACACCGAACTGGAACTGGAACTGGTCGCGCGTTCCGATTTGCGGCCGGTCTGGTTCTCGGATGAGATCGGCATTCATGACGGGGAACGGGACGCATGGCAGCAAGTGTCGGCGTCCGCCTGTCTGGCCAAGGACAGCGAGCATGAATGGTACGCCATGGTCGGCACCGATTGGGCGAAGCCGGACGTCCGGATCGATCCCGGTCTGATCGGCCCGGAATGGACGAGCGGCAGCGGGGCGGGAATGGCGATGAAGACCGAGGTCGTCCTCCAGCCGGAAGAGCGGCTGCGCTTCCAGGTATACGTGGCGGGCTCCTATTCGTCACGGTCGGAGTGCGTGGCGACGTACGAACGGTTGGTCTCATCGCACCCGGAGCTGCTGGCGGCCAAGCAGCGCCTGTACGCGCGCATCGAGGAACAGGCGCAGCTTCAGATTGAGGGCGAGTCCCGCCTCAACGATATTTTTGCGTGGACGAAATGGAACAATCAATGGCTCGTGCAGCGGGTCGACGGCATCGGCAGAGGGCTGACGGCGGGATCGCCCCATTATCCGTGGTGGTTCGGCTGCGACAACTCCTACGCCCTGCAGGGCGTGGCCGCGATCGGCGACTTCGAGCTGGTGCGCGACACGCTGAAGCTGATCCGCGACACTTCGCTGCAGACGAACGGCAACGGGCGAATTATCCATGAGGTGACGACGATGGGGGCGGTGTCCAATCCGGGGAATACGCAGGAGACCGCCCATTATATTGCGCTTATCTGGGATATGTTCCGCTGGATTGGGGACAAGCAATGGCTGGCGGAGCATTATCCGTTATGCGCGCTGGGGCTGGAATGGCTGCTCGGCGAGATGGATCCGGACGGCGACGGGTTCCCGTCCGGCTACGGGATCATCGAGATCGCCGGCTTGAATATGGAGCTGATCGATTCGGCCGTCTATACGGCGCAGGCGGCCGGGGCCCTGGCTCGGATGAGCCGGGTGCTCGGCTGGGAAGCGGAGGCGGAGCGCTATGAAGCCAAGGCGGCGCAATTGGCGGAAGCAATCAACCGGGTCTATTGGTGCGAGCAGGAGGGACTGTATGCCGATGCGGTGGCGCCGAAGAAGGATGTCGAGCCGAAGGCCGGCTTCATGGCGGCGATGGCGGCCAAGCACGGTGCCGAAGATTACCGGGAGTATATCGACAAGCTGCTTCAGGCGGCCGGGGATGATCAGGAAGACCGCGGCTGGCTGCTGAACAAGAACTGGGTCATCGTCACGCCGATGGAAGCGGGCATTGCCGACCGGGAGAAGGGGAAGCAGGCCCTTGAGCGCATGCGGACCCCTGAATTCATTGGGCCTTACGGGACTTACTTGTCCGGAATGTTCCGGCAGGGCACGATGACGATCTCGACCGGGGCGCATGCGGTGGCGGAAGCGGCGTACGGCAATCCGGACGCGGCGCTCGATCTGCTGGATCGCATGATGAGCACGTTCTCGATGGCCTTGCCGGGCTCGATGAGCGAGATGTCGCCGGATTACGGCTGCGCGGTGCAGGCATGGACCATTTACGCCCTGGCCGTGCCGATTGTGAAGCATTTGATCGGCATTCAGCCGGATGCTCACCGGAACGAGGTGCGGATCGCGCCGGATCTGCCGCAGGCCTGGCAAGGCAAATGCATCACCCTGAAGCGAATTCGCATCGGCGCAGCATGGCTCGATGTAGAGCTGCGCCAAGAGGCGGACGAACTGCGGGCCGGCGTGAATAATGAGCACGGGCTGCGCGTGACCGTGGAATGGAGGGGCAAGGCGATTACGTCCACGGAGCGCGCCATTCAGGTTACGATCTGACGAGACGACCGGGCAGTTGGAGGAGCCATGCATGCGCTTGCGCAGCGAAGTTCCGCGGCAGGCTGTTTGTGCAAATATTTCGGAAGATAATTATAGTACCGATCCGGATCATTTGTTATGGTAGAGATACTTCAACCGAAGTTCCATACCAATTGACAACGCAGATAGCCTGCAAAGAGGTGTTGACGCAATGAGTATCAAGGCAATCTTGCTCGGGGCAGGAATCCGGGGCGCCGAAGTATATGCCAAGCATGCGCTGCAGTACCCGGAAGAACTGGAATTCGTCGCCGTCGCGGAGCCGGATGTGGAGAAACGAGAGGCGTTTGCGCGCTTGCATCAGATCGATGCCGGGCAAACGTATGGAGATTGGCGGGAAGTGTTCGCACGTCCGCGCTTTGCCGATGCGGTATTGATTTGCATGCAGGATCGGATGCACTACGAAGCCGCCATGGCAGCTCTGGAGCAAGGTTACCATGTGCTGCTGGAGAAGCCGATGTCGCCTTCTCCGACCGAATGCATAGAGATTGAAGCCGCCGCCCGCCGCAACCAGCGGGTGCTGACCATATGCTATGTCCTGCGGTATACGCCGTTCTGGTCGGGAATCCGTCAAGTCATCGAGGGGGGCGGGATCGGGAAGGTCGTGAATATCCAGCTGCGCGAAAATATCGGCTTCGGCCATATGGCGCACAGCTATGTGCGGGGGCCATGGCGCAGTACGGCAGAATCGAGTCCGCTTGTGCTCGCGAAGTCATGCCATGATCTGGATATCATCCTGTGGCTGATGAACCAGGATTGCAGAAGACTGACGTCATTCGGTTCCCTCTTTCATTTCAAAAAGGAGAACATGCCGGAGGGCGCGGCCGAATATTGCACGGACGGCTGCATTCACGTGGACAATTGCTGCTACTCGGATTTGAGGTTTTATTTGGGAGAAGGACGCCGCCGCGCGCTGCACTTTACGCGGGACGGATCGGACGAGAGCATTCGGGAGACGATCCGGAGCACGCCTTTTGGCCGCTGCGTCTATCAATGCGATAACGATGTTGTGGACCATCAAGTCATTAACATGGAGTTCGTCAACGGAGCGACGGCTTCGTTCACGCTGTCGGCCTTCACGCATGACAGCACGCGCACCGTCCATATTTCGGGCACGCGCGGGGAGATTCGGGGCAATATGACCGATCAGGCGTTTACCGTCTACGATTTTGTCAGCGGGACGGCGCGGGAAGTTCAGGTTCATGATGAGGGCGGCGAAGGCTGCACACAGATGATGCGGGAGTTCTGCCGGCTTGCCGCCGAACCGGACAACCCCCATGCGATCGAAGCGCTGCGCGGCTCCCTGCAGAGTCATATGATGGCGTTCGCGGCGGAGGAGTCCCGGTTGAGCCAGGGCATGCCGATCGAGATTCAGGAGATGATCATGCGTTATCGGTTATCCTCGGCCAAAACGCTGGCTTCCGCGGGAGTATAGCGGCCTGCACGGGCCTTACTCGAACAGTCCGAGTTCCTTATAGACTCTAAGCGTTACGACACCGTCCTCGGGCAATTTCCGTTCTCGCTGGAACCGCTTGACCGCATAGGTGGTATCCGCGCGGAACTTCCCGTTGCATACGCCCTTGAAGTAGCCCGCGCTTTTTAACCGTGATTGCACCAGCTGCACATCTCCGCCCACGTCGCCTTCGGCTACGACTCTTGGATCATGGTTCAGCCCGCCCAACACATGCCCGTGAATCGTCACCTTCGTGCCGATTGGAACGAGCTCGAACAGCTCGATGACATCCCGGTTGCGCATCCGGACGCAGCCGTGGCTCAGATGCTGTCCGATGGAATATGGCTTGTTCGTCCCGTGAATGCCGTAATTTCCCCATGGGACATTTAAGCCGAGCCAGCGGGGACCGAAGGAGGGCCCCCAATCCTTTCCTTTATATATAATTTTGTACTCCCCGACGGGAGTAGGAGTGGCCGGATTGCCGACGGCAACGGTATAGGTCTTGAATTTTTCACCCTGTGCCCGTACGATCAGCTTATGACGTTCCGGATAAATGTCTATCGAATACAAGCCCTGGTCGGCGACCATCGGAAGCGGATCCTCCGGCAAGGAGGCATCCGCATATGCAGAGAGAGAAGATATTCCCCGAGTCAGACTCAGCAGGACGACCGCCATGGCAAGCATAAGGGCACGGTATCGATAGCTTGGTGTAAAATGCTTCATTTCTGCCTCCGCCGCATCAACTGATCCAAGTAGTTGGAGGTAGTGTGTCCAGATGCTGTAGTTTCATTCAAGGGTCAACCATTCTATAGGCAGGAGGTCTTCTATGAATACGATTCCGGTTGCCGTACCGGCGCAGCCAAGCCTGTTCCTGATTACAGGCATTATGGCATCAGGCAAATCCACGGTCGCACAGCTGCTTGCCGAACGGTTCGAGCGAGGCGTTCATGTCCGCGGCGACGTCTTCCGCCGCATGATCGTCAGCGGCCGGGAAGAGATGCTGCCCGAGCCGTCGGACGAGGCGATCCGCCAGCTTCATCTTCGCTACCGCTTGGCGGCTGCGGCTGCCGATGCCTACGTAGAGGCGGGATTCCACACCGTCGTGCAGGATGTCATCGTCGGCCCGGAATTAAGCACATTCATTGACTTCGTCAAAACGCGCCCGTTATATGTAATCGTCCTCTGCCCGCGGGCGGAAGCCGTGGCGGCCAGGGAGTCGTCCCGCTCCAAGCAAGGCTACGGGATTTGGACCGTGGACGCTCTCGATCGCATTTTGCGCCACGATTCGCCTCGGCTCGGCATGTGGCTTGATACGTCTGATCTTACGCCGGAAGAGACGGTCCGGGAGATCGAGCGCCGGGCATGGACAGAAGCGATCGTCCGGGCGTAGAATAGAGTAGCATGCAAATGGGGAAGCGCAAGGGGGATACATGATGGAACAGTGGGAATATAAGACGCTCAAGATCAAAACGGGAGGTTTTCTGGGAGGAAAGGTTGACGAGCAGGAGTTCGAGGAGGAACTGAACCGGCTCGGACTGGACGGATGGGAGCTGGTGTCCTGCTTCGATACGAATGTGCAGGGCCAGTCCCGGGACGTGATCGCGGTCTGCAAGCGGAGGAAGGCGAGATGACCCGTGTTGAAGAACGGTAAGCTTGCGGTTCGAACGCTTCTGGCTGCCGATGCCCCCCTCCTCGTCCGTTGGCTGTCCGATCCGGAGGTGCTTCGCTATTACGAAGGCCGGGATCGTCCGCATGACATGGACATGGTAAGGAAGCATTTCTATGAGGATCAGGAAGAGATAACGCGGTGCATCATTCTGTACGAAGGACTAGCAATCGGTTATCTCCAGTTCTATCCGCTGTCGAAGGAGAATCAAGCCGAATACGGCATCAAGGAACCGATGAACGGTGTGTTCGGCATGGATCAATTTATCGGAGAGACCGCCTATTGGGGCAAGGGCATCGGCACGAAGCTGATAACGGCGATGGTCAATTACTTGATCGCGCAGCATCAAGCGGTCCGGATCTTGATGGATCCGCAGACGTGGAATGAGCGCGCGCTCCATGTGTATGAGAAATGCGGCTTCCGCAAGCTGGACCTGCTGCCGAAGCATGAATACCATGAGGGCGAGATGCGCGATTGCTGGCTGATCGCTTATGATGCGGCGGATGTAGTCCTGCCCGCTGTGCAATCGGGCGAGCCGGGAGGCATAGAGTATATCGACACGTTCACGGACGCGATGGAGCCCGCAGGCATAAGGACCAGAGACGAGGTCCATGCCGAAGGGCTGTGGCATCAGACGTTCCATTGCTGGATATGGACGCAGGAGAAGGATACGGCCTATCTCCTGTTGCAGCGCAGACATGTACATAAAAAGGATTTTCCCGGCATGGCGGATATTTCGTCGGCAGGCCATCTGGAAGCAGGCGAGACGCCGCAGGACGGCGTCCGGGAGCTGCGCGAGGAACTGGGCATCGAGCCGGAGCCGGGCAAGCTGGTCTATGCCGGCATCATCGCCGACTCCATCCTGCAGCCGGGTCTCATCGACAATGAGTTTTGCCATGTTTTTTTCCATCGCTATCATGGAGCAATCTCCGAGTTCCGCCTGCAGGAAGACGAGGTCGACTCCATCGTCCGGGTCGAAGCGGAAGCGTTCCGCAAGCTCTGCCTCGGCGAGGCGGACGTCATTCCCGCTGAGGAGTTCATCCGGGGAGATGGTGAGCGCGGCGCACAGATCCAGCTGACCATGGGCGATATCGTTCCCCATGAACCGGGTTATTTTACGTTTGTGCTTGATCATTTACAGCGCCTTATTGAATAGCATCGGCTTATCCAGCGGCGGCATGAAGCTTGCTGTCCTTACACGGACTGTCTATACGGCGGTCTGTTTTTTTATAGGGAGAAGCTGCATAATTGAATGGACAGGAACATCAAATGTAAATGATTACATACATTTACAATGATAAAAAATATGTTATGGTTAGAGTGTATTTACCTAAAAAAAGGGGATGATTGGAGTTATGAAGAGGTTGGTAACGATGTTATCCATAGTAGCTCTATGCATTGCCTCGCTCTCCACGATTGCTTCCGCGAACAGTAAATACACCTGGCCCGTACCCGACTCCACGCGAATAACCCAAGGCTTCAAAAGCAACACCCACAAAGGCATCGACATTGGGGCGAAGAAGGCCGGCGCCGCCGGCGATCGAATCGTCGCCTTCTATGGCGGCACCGTAGCCCGATCAGGCTGGTCCAGCAGCTATGGCTGGGTCGTCTATGTTCATCATGTCATCAACAGCACCAACTATCAATCCCGCTATGCTCATATGCATAAGACGCCTGCCGTATCCGCCAATCAGAACGTTGGAAAAGGGGCCACGCTCGGGTATATGGGGAAGACGGGAGATGCGACGGGAGTTCATCTTCATTTCGAGACAAGGAAATGTACGGGCGCCTGCAAAACAGATAATTCCTCCACTCCGGTTAATCCTATCACGAATTTCTTTCCCGAACATGCGGGAAAAGTGCCGAAATCGCTTGTTTATGGGGAGACAGACTCGGAACAAGTGGATGACTTGTTCGATGAGATCTTCTACAGCGTAGAGGAAATTCTGAATATGACCGGGGAGGAGCGGTTATCGAAGGGGATTCCGTTAGAATAGCAATACTTATGAGAATATATTATAGACAGAGGAGTTAACCGATGAAAAAATCGATACTCGTACTCGTTTCCGTCATCTTGCTGCTCACCGCATGCGGCACTGCGCCTTCATCCGCGGGGAAGGAGGGCAAGAAGGTCACGGTTCAGACCGTGCTGCAGGTGATGGAAGAGACCGCGCCCCCGCCGTTGACGAAGGAAATGCTGGAACAGACCCCCGCTATCCCGCTATTTCTATGGCTGCGCGATGTGGAGTCGTGGACGAACGGGCTGCTTCGCTACTCGCAGCGCCTGACCTTGAACGAAGAGGACAAAAAAGCTTTCTTGACTGCGCTGGGCCGCTACTACAGCGAAGAACAAGCCAAGCGCCTGTTCGATTCGTACTTCCAGGCCGGCCCCGAAGGAACCTACTCCTTCAAGGAGCAGGAGACGTTCGGCGTTCTGTCCTCGATTCATTTCGGCTTGAAGTCGAGCAAATCGGAGGCGGACGGTCGCTATCAGATTCAGATATCCGGACAGTATAGCGACAGCCTGGAAGAGCTGGTAGAAGTACAGGTGGAGGAGTCGGTAACGATTCTGGCGGATAAGCTTCTCATCGATCAAGTGGAGGCAGTCCGACCGTAGCAAGGAATGAAGACAAGGGCATGACACGACAACCCAGTGCCGCGGCACTGGGTTTGTTGGCTTCGGGAACCTAGATATACATAATCTAGCAGGCGGGGAAGGATACCTGTTTTTTAATGAATGGAGGATGCCGAATTCGTCACAAGGCAGTTGGAACTGCACCTCGCGCATATGCATCCGGTGTTGTTCCAGCCGGTGCCCGAAGGGTTTCCCGCGGAGATGAGGCTTGAGACTGCCTGATCCTTTCTGCTTGAGATTGCTCCTTTCTTCACAAATGGACCTAAAGACATAGTTATATAGTCGCTGTTCGTCGAAAGAACGTGTAATAACACCTGCGCCAATAGGAACAATTTGCGAACAGAGGATATTCACGGATTGTACAATCCTGTATAGTATGTTTTGGAAAAATACATAATACCATGTTCTGGGAGGTAAACAATTTGAAACGATCGATTCATAAAGGAGCGGCGGCCCTGATTGCCCTCGTGCTGCTCCTCTGCGGAGCTATGCCCGCAGCGGCAGAGGAAGACATTCAATGGGTCGAAGGCAAGGGTCAACAGGTACAGCTCGATAACGGAATCGCTTCCTTTAAGCTCGAAGAGGGCTTGATTTTTCTGGACGGGAAAAATACGAAGGCTTGGAAAAAACAGATCAAGTCGGTTCCGAGCGAGGAAGAAATCGGTGCAGTCATTCCGGATGAGGAGGACTCGACTTGGATTGCGCTCTTCGAATATACCGATTCCGGTTATATCGAAGACAGCGAGAAAGACGACATTGACGCGGATGCTCTACTTGACAGTTATAAGGAAGGAACGGCCGAAGATAATAAGGAGAAGGATCCGAGCATGCATCTGTTCGTCGATGATTGGGATGTGAAGCCGACCTATGATGCGGACACTAACAGACTCGTCTGGTCTTTGCTAGCGCATAATGCGCAGAATGAGAAAATAATTAATTATAATATGCGCGTGTTGACGCGGACCGGTTATATATCGATTATCCTCGTCTCCGATCCCGAGCATCTGCAGGCTGATCGGAAGGAGCTGGAGCAGCGGGTGATGTCTACCTTCCAGGTCACGCAAGGCAAGCGGTATGAGGACTTCGATAAATCAACGGACAAAAAAGCGGAATACGGATTGACCGGACTCGTGCTGGGCGGAGCCGGATTGGCGGTCGCCAAGAAGCTCGGATTTCTGGCCGTGCTGAAGAAGTTCTGGATCGTTATTGTGGCGGCTATAGTCGGCGTGTGGCGTCTCGTCACCGGCAAGAAAAAGAAACAGGAAGAGTCCGCCGAAGCGCAAAATGAGATGCCAAACGATCAGAGCGAATCCGTGCGGGACAACAATACGCCGCCTCCGCCGGCCACCTGACCGAACCGGGAGTGTCCCCAACAATCATGACCGCTTAAAACTTGAATAGAAGAAGGAGCAATGTCCATGACCTCCATGATGAACTACCCGCCGCAAACCGACCTGGACAGCCATGAGCAAAGCGCAAAGCAATTATTCAACAAGGTATGGGAATGGATGGAGAAGACGGATCGCACCCCGGAGGAAACCGATATGATGATCCATGCGGCGCATGCATCGCGGTATCATTGGGGCGTCGTTGGGCGCGAGCTCCAGTTCGCCCGCGGGGAGTGGCAGATCTCCCGCGTCTATGCCGTCGCGGGGATGGCGGAACCGTCCATGTATCATGCCAGACGCTGCATAGATATTTGCCGCAAGTACAGCCTGGGGGCATTCGACACCGCCTATGCTTATGAAGCGCTGGCGCGGGCGGCCAGTCTGATGAACAAGGCCGAAGACGCGGCCGGATACAAAATGAGGGCGGAGGAGCTTGCCCGTCATGTGGACGAGGAAGAGAGGCTGAAGCACCTTCTCGCCGATTTGCAGACGATCTAAAAGAAAGCAAGGAAATACAGCGCCCCTGCGTGCGGGCGGCCGGAGAATGTCTCCAGGCCGCCCGGCGCAGGGGCGCTGTTCCGTGATTCCCTCGCTTCACGGAGCGATTAGATGGCCCAGTTGCCGTTGCGGAACACCGGAACCACGGTGCCATCCTTCAGGATGCCGTCGATGTCCATCTCGGCGGAGCCGATCATGAAGTCAACATGCGTGATGCTGTTGTTGACGCCGTTCGCATCCAGCTCTTCGCGGGACATTTTTTTGCCGCCTTCGATGTTGAAGGCATAGCCGCTGCCGATGGCCAGGTGGTTGGAGGCATTTTCGTCGAACAGCGTATTGTAGAACAAAATATTGGACTCCGAGATCGGAGAATGATGCGGCACGAGCGCCACCTCGCCCAAGTAATGCGAGCCTTCGTCCGTGTCGACCAGATGCTGCAAAATCTCCTGGCCCTGCTCGGCCTCGACATTGACGATGCGACCGTTCTCGAAGGTAAGCTTGAAGTTGTCGATCAGATTGCCGCCGTAGCTGAGCGGCTTCGTGCTGGACACATATCCGTTCACGCCGTCCTTCTTCGGCACGGTGAACACTTCCTCCGTCGGCATGTTCGCCATGAACGGAATCTCCTTCTCGTTCGTGCTGCCGGCTCCTACCCATACATGCTTCTCCGGAAGCTCAATGGTCAGGTCGGTTCCCGGAGCGCGGTAATGCAGCTTGTGGAAATGATGCCCGTTCAAGATATCGACTTTCTTATGTAAGTTGGCGTTATGCTCTTCCCAGGCTTGAACCGGATCGTCCGCATAGAGACGCACGGAAGCGAAAATCGCGTCCCACAGCTTCTCTACCGCTTCTTCGCGTCCCGCGTCCGGAAACACCTTGGCAGCCCAGTCTGCGCTGGCTGCGCCGACGACCGTCCAGCTTACCTTGTCCGCTTGCACCGCCTTGCGGTAATGGTCCAGCGCCTGGCCGGACGCCTTCTGGAAGTTGCCGATGCGCTTCGGATCGATTCCTTTGAGCAGATCCGGGTTGGACGAGACGATGGCGATGAAGGCGGCCCGCTTATCGACGAACGTATTCCGCTTCAATGCTTCGTATTCCGGATATTCCGTGAACATTTCGTCAGCCGCCTTTTCATACTTCAAGCGGGACAGTTCCTCGTCGATCCAATCGACATGGACGTTGGATGCGCCGGCTTCATACGCTTCGCGGGCCACCAGGCGGGCCAGCGGGGCGACCTCGGTGGTGGCCGTCACATACACTTCCTGTCCCGGCTGCACGTTGACGCCGACCTTGACGATGAGGTTGGCATATTTTTTCAAATTCTGTTCGAATGTTGCTGCAGTCATCGGAATCCTCCTCAATATAAAATGGACCTATGTTTTCAATATAACTCATTTCCGCGATGCAATCAAAAGCCGGCGGGACGATAAGCTTGCGATGAATTGAGCCATTTGAAAATATCCTCTCCGCCGCCGCCTTCATCCCATACAGGAACGGAATCTGCTCGAAGCGGTGCTTAGACAGATAGTCGTCTACCGATCATGGAAAAAACGCGATTCCGCATGTCCCCAATAAGCGCCGCGCATCGTTCAATGATGGCCTGATTCCGCGGTATCCTGGCTCGTCGCCCCGGCGTATGGCGGCAGCTTGTCGGCGTATACGGGACGGGAGTTAGCGCGGCCCGCTTGCTGGTCTGAAGCCGTGAATAGGCCAAGAAGCCGGGGAATCCCCCGGCTTCTTGGCTTCGAGCACATATCTATGGTCCGCTCCGCTCGCAAGAGAAGAGCGCTCTGATTGTATCGAATTAAGGGGCAACGGAACGCAATACCGTACAGTCGCCTTCCAGCGCGTAGGCGCCGAGGTTCGCGGGGAGAAGGAAGCATTCTCCGGCCGCCAGCGGCAGCTCCTGATCGGCCCAGCGCAGCGTGCCCGTGCCTTCGCATACGACGAGGATGACGAAGCTGTCCGGCGTCGTGGACAAGCTCCACGGCTGCTTGACGATGCCTTTTTCCACGCGGAAGTAAGGCGATTCCGCCAGCGTCAGCCACTCATTCGGCTTCGCGTTGTCGGTCTTCATCCGGGTCGCGCCTGCGCCTTCGTACGCGATGACATTCAAGGAGTCGTCGATATGGAGCTCGCGCGGCTTGCCGTCCAGGCCCGGACGGTTATAGTCATACAGGCGGTACGTCGTATCGGAGTTCTGCTGTACCTCGGCGACGACGACGCCGGCGCACAGCGCATGCACCGTCCCGGCCGGAATGTAGAAAGAATCGCCGGCCTGGACGGGAACCTCCTGCAGCGCCTCCATGATGCGGCCTTCCGCGATCGCCGCGGCCAAGGCCTCGCGGTCGGTTCCTTCCTTCAGGCCATAGATGATTTTGGCCCCTGGCTTGGCATCGAGCACGTACCACATCTCGGTCTTGCCCAGCTCGCCTTCCGGCAGCCCTTCATAATCGTCGGTCGGATGCACCTGCACCGACAGATCGTCATTGCAGTCAAGCAGCTTGATGAGCAGCGGGAAGCGGCCGTTTTTCTCGGAGAAGCCTTTCTTGCCGAACCATTCTTTGCCGTATTGCTCGCGCACGTGATCGAGGCCTTGGCCGGCGAGCTCGCCATTGATGACCTTCGTCGTTCCGTTCGGATGGTCTCCGATCATCCAGCCCTCGCCGATATGTCCTTCCGGCAGCTCCAGGCCGAATTGCGTCAGCGCGCGGCCGCCCCAGACGCGTTCCTTGAACTCAGGTTGAAATTTCAGTGGGTATGGTGTTGTCATGTTGTCTCTCACTCCCGTTGTCTCTATTTGGTGGTCTTATGGAAAAATTCAAGCCACTCGCCGTCCGGCCCCTTGAAAAAGAAGTAGCGGCTGCCGTCCGGCAGGGTGACGATTTCCTGATCGATAAGCCCGACAGAGCCGAGCGATTCAATGCGGGCGAATTCGGCCTCGATATCGTCGACGGTGAAGGCGATATGGTGAACGATCCCTTCGGCAGGGAGCCTGTCGCTGTACCCTTCGATCAATTCGATCTCCGATTCGTCCGCTCCCGGGAAGCCGAGAAAAGCGAGACGAAGGACGCCGTTCGTATGTGTCAGCGCATGTTTTAGCTTCATGCCGATCACTTCTTCATAGAAGCGGATTGAGGTCTCCAGCTGCTTGACCATGATGCCGGTATGTTCGATCTTGCGGACAGCCGTATCGTTCATCTCCTTGCCGCGGGTTCGGCGCATGCTCTGCGTCCGGAACCGCCCTGTCTTATTTTACCGCTCCGCGCTTCGGGAGCGTGCCTTCTCGACCGCGATGACGTAAGGCGCCTCCGGCCGCTGGAGCATGCGGTAGACGACCGCCTGGCCTCTGGCGGCGGGCAGTCCCTCCGCCCAGGAGCGGACGGCGTCCGCTTCGCGGTCGCCCCCCGCATGGCCCGGGTACACGACGGCGGTCAGCACCCCGCCCGGACGGAGCAGCGTCAGAGCGTCCTCCAGCGCCGTCAGCGTCGTGGACGGCTCCGTCATGACGCGCTTGTCCGCGTCAACCGCCGGCAGATAGCCGAGGTTGAACATGACGGCTGCCGTCGTCCCGTGCCATGCCGGGGGCAAGGCACGGGTCATCGCTGCATGGCTGTGCTGCCGCAGCTCGACCCGCCCGCCGCCGTCCGCGCCGAAGGCGTCCTCCAGACGGCGGCGGGTCAGCTCGAGCGCCGCCGCCTGGATATCGAAGGCCGCCACAGATCCGCGCGGCCCGACAAGCCGGGCGAGGAAGAGCGTGTCCACGCCGGTGCCCATCGTCGCGTCCACGGCGCGATCGCCCGGCTGCACGCGCTCCTTCACGGCCTGCTGCGCGAAGCTGAGTACGGAGAGGAATCCCATGTCAACTCTCCCTCCACAGCTTGCCCTGCCACGTGCCGCGGCGGCGAAGTTCGGCGTCGATCGCGTTCAGCACTTCCCACTTGCGCAGGCTCCACATCGGCCCGATCAAGAGGTCGCGCGGGGCATCGCCCGTCACGCGGTGCACGATCATCTCGGGCGGCAGCATCTCCAGCGTGTCGACGATCAGCTTCACATATTCATCCATCTCGAGGAAGCGGAGCAGGCCCGCTTCATATTGCTTCACCATCGGCGTTTTGCGCATCAGATGAAGCAGATGGAGCTTGATGCCCTGCACATCCATACGGGCAACCGCCGCTGCGGTCTCCATCATCATCTCATGCGTCTCCTGCGGCAGTCCATATATAATATGGGTGCAGATGCGGATATTGTGCTTGCGCAGCTTCGCGACCGCCTCCTCGTAGCAAGCGGTGTCATGCGCCCGGTTAATAAGGTTCGAGGTCGATTCGTGAACCGTCTGCAGGCCCATCTCCAGCCACAGATAGGTGCGTTCGTTCAGCTCGGCCAAATACTCGACGACATCATCCGGCAAGCAATCGGGACGGGTCGCGATGGACAGGCCGACGACCCCGGGCTGCTCGAGGATGACCTCGAAATAGTCGCGGAGCGTATCGACCGGCGCATACGTATTCGTGTAGGCCTGGAAATAGCCGATATAGCGGGCGTTCGGCCATTTCGCGTGCTGCCGGCCGCGAATCGTATTGAATTGAGTCACGAGATCGTTGCGGCGGGAGCCCGCGAAATCGCCGGAGCCCCGCGAGCTGCAAAAGGTGCAGCCGCCGATAGCGATGCGTCCGTCCCGGTTCGGGCAGGTGAAGCCGGCATCCAGCATCACCTTGAATACTTTGCCCCCGAACTGGCGGCGCATCTCGGCGTTCCATGTATGGAACCGCTTGTCTCCCCAATCGAGGGGGACAGGCGGACGTTCAAGCTTCGGATATTTCAATGATGACAAGCCCTTTCTTGATCGAAGTCGCCCTAGGACGGAAGCGGCTGCTTCCGGTTCCGGGAGCGTGCGGCCGCGCCAGGGCGCAAGCCGCCGCCGGCCTGCCGCAGCGCGCTTCGCGGGCGGCAGGCGGCCGTGGTTTTATTGTAGCAGATATCGCCGGAAAAGCGAAGATAAGGACCGTGCGGGCGAGGGGAGGGACGGCACGCACGCTGGTGACGATTATCCGTCTCGCCGGCATGGACGGCATTGGAGAGAGGGAGCCGATCGCGGAGAGAACCGCCATGCCCCGGCCCGCCGCCGTTCCCGCCCGGTTGGCGCCGGAGGCGCGGGGATTGGAAGTGCCGAACCTCCTTTCTGCCTGGGCGGTGCTATGCCATTCCTGCTATGCCATTCGTGCCTCGGGGGAGAGGACAGGCTTCGGGCCGCTTAGCCGCTCTTGCTTCTCGCTTCTCTGATCTTCATCTCGGATTCCTCCTTCAAGACCCGCAGGAACTCGGCGATGTCCATATTCGATTGCGAGAATTTGAGCATGCTGCTTCCGATGTCGACATATTTGTCCCAGGGGCTGATCTTGGCCGGCGGCAGGGCGGGCTTGCGCTTATAGAAGGCGGAGACGTTTTTGCCGTTGAAGATTTCCACGCTCTCGCCGAAACGGCTGACTACGTCAGGGTTGTTGAACAACGGCGGCGCATCGCCGATCTTGGCCAGCTCCGTCTGATGCTCTGGCGACAAATACGCCATCAGCACCCGGAACGCTTCGTCCTTGTGCGGGCTGTACTTGTTGATGACGAGCAGGTTGCTGCCCGCAGGCGGAGCGGCGTCAGGGGCATCCGGCCATACCGGAAGCGGGGCCGCCTCCATGTTGGCGGCGACCTCCGGATCGCCGACGCCCCAGCGAAGATATTCGATCCAGGTGACGATCATGGCGACGTTCTTCTTCGGAAATTCATAATCTGTGCGGGCTTCCGGATCCGGACTCACGATGCCCGGGATGCTGTAAATGCGCTTCATAAGATCCAGGTACTTCGCTACGGCCGGTTCCTTGTCGATCCGCACTTCACCTGTATCCGGATCGGTCAGATTGACCGCCAGCTGCTGCAGCGGCACGGTCACCTCGCCCGAGGCCATGCCCGGCCCCATTTCGAGACCGCGATACGGGATCCCGTCCCGCTCGGCGGTCATCTGCTTCGCCATCTCGATGACTTCGTCCCAGGTCATCCGCTCCCCAGGATATTCGACTCCGAATTTATCGAAGACTTCTTTGTTGTACCAGATGCCGTAAGGGCTGTATTGGATCGGAATGCCCATCATGCGGCCCTGGCCCTCCTTGTCCATGGCGCGAATCGACGCGACGAGCGAATCATCCAGCGTACGGAGGTCGAATCGATGCTTGGCGATCAGAGCGTCCAGCGGTTCGATCATGTCGAGCTCGTAGAGCGGGGCCAGCCCCCAGTTGGCGAAGATGATGTCCGGCACGATCTGCTGCGCGTTCAGCTCCTGCAGCGGCTCCAATTCCGCCCGGGAATCGACGAGCTCCAGCTTCACATTCGGCAGCAGCGATTCAATGCCGCGGTACCGTTCCTCGAAGGCGCCTTCTCCCCAGGGGTACAAAATTTTGATCGTAACCGGTTCCCCGCCCGTCTCTTCGGCAGGGTGGGAGGTCTCCGGCTCATCGGTGGCCGGAGATTCGGCAGCGGCGGGAGCGGTTCCGGCCGCCGGAGGAGGGCTGCCGGAACCGGAAGAGCTGCAGCCCGCGGCGGCAAGCAGGAGGATGAGAAGGACGGGCAGCATCGGTTGGAAGCGCTTTCGCTTATTCATTCACGATGGCTCCTTTTACAGTGGAGGATAAGTGTGGCGGGTCGTGACCGCTACCTTCATTATAGGAAGGGCGCTGTTAATTTAGTGTTAACGTTTGACGGAACCGATGCTTTGCAGATGTCCAGGGAAGCGCAGACAGAGAGACGGCAGCCCGCTCTTTACAATTGCGTGCCCGTCATGCAGAATAGAAGATTAGAGCATACTGAGGTTGGAGGAAAACAGATGCGTTTACGAGGTAAAAAAGGGGCTCCGGAGCTGCTTCAGCAATCGAAGATTGCGATCCTGGACCCTCAATCGGCACGAGGCCGCTGGCATGAGATCTTCGGGAACGGCCGTCCGATCCATGTGGAACTGGGCATGGGCAAAGGCCAGTTCATCAGCACGATGAGCAAGCTGCACCCGGATGTGAACTTCATCGGGATCGATATGTACGATGAATTAATCGCGCGCGCTTGCGAGAAGGCCGAGGCGCTCCGGGGAGAGCTCGGCGTGGACACCGGGGCCAACTTGAGGCTGGTGCGGGCGAATATCGAATATCTGGAATCCATTTTTGCGGAGGGCGAGATCGAGCGCATTTTTCTCAATTTCAGCGATCCGTGGCCGAAGAAGCGCCATGCGCGCCGGCGCCTGACTCACCCCCGTTTTATCGAGAAATATAAGCACGTCCTGAATGAACGCGGAGAGATCCACCAAAAGACGGACTCGGTGGCGCTGTTCGAGTACTCCTTGAATTCCTACGCCGAGGTCGGTCTTCAGATGCGGAACATCTCGCTCGATCTGCACCGGGACGGTCCTCATCCGGAACATGTCATGACGGAATACGAAGAGAAATTCTCGAGCAGAGGCATGAACATTCATCGCGTGGAAGTTCTGGTGGGACGCGAGGCTTACGAGCAGTACCGGGCTTCGCTGCCCTACGGCAACGAAGGACGGAGCGTCCCGCAGCGATAATGCGACAGGTTAGCCGCCGGCCCGGGCGATGCCCGGAAGCCGGCGGCTTTGTCCTGTGCGGCCGCAGCAAAACGCCCGGCCCTGGAGCGAGTCCAGACCCGGGCGGGGGATTAAAATGGATAAGTCAGGCGGAGGAACTGCCGGAAGGCGGCTGCTCGTAAAGCATGCTCAAAATCGCGTCGGCACACGCCTTCGGGTGATAACGCGAGGCATTCAGCTCGAATTCGCGCCGCCGCGAGGCGACTTCCTCATAGCGGTACGCCAGCTTGTTCATCCAATTCGTTATCGTATGAGCGTTCTCGATTCGCTCGCCATATCCTTTTTCCGTAAAGTAATGCAGGTTCTCTTCTTCCTGGCCCGGCAGCGGTTCGTAGAACAGCATCGGAATGCCCTTCGCCATCGCTTCGGTGCAGGTTATTCCGCCCGGCTTCGTCACCAGCAGGTCGGATACGTCCATCAGCTGATCGATCTGCTTCGTATAGCCGAACAGGCGGATATTCTCATGCCGGAATCTCGGGTTGTCCAGCAGGCGCTGGCGGAGCTTCTCATTGTCTCCGATACAGAACAAGAACTGGATATCATTGCGCCAGCGGGTCAGCAGCTCGCTGGAACGGGTCGGGTCAATGAGTCCCCAGCCGCCGCCCATGACGAGGACGGTCGGGAGCTCCTTCAGCCCGAAGCGCCGGCGGATGGCGGCCTTCGTCTTGCGGTCATGGGTCTCCCAGAACTTCGGATGAACGGGGATGCCGGTCACCAGGATGCGATCGGAAGGAACGCCATGGGACTCCAGCTTTGCCTGCACTTCAGGCGTCGAGACCAGATAGCGGCTAACGCCGGGGCTGACCCAGGTCGCATGCGCGTCGTAATCGGTAATGACCGTGCAGAGCGGCACATCCAAGCCCAGCCGCCGCAGCCGCGAGATAACGGCATTCGGAATCGGATGCGTGCATACGATCATGTCCGGCCTCAACTGGCGCATAACCGTCATCGCCTGCGTATAAAAGACGCGATGCAGAGCCATCGTAGTCAGCCTGTTCAACGATTTGTTATATTGGGTCCTGTACATGAAGCCGACCAGCTTGGGCTGCACGCTGACGGTCTTCCGGTAGGCCTCGATAATGAGCGGCGCCGTCCGCGGATTCAAAAAGCTGCCCAGCTCAATCACGCGCGTCTGCACATGCGGGGACAGCTTGCGGAGGCTGACGGCCAGAGCATGCGCAGCTTGGGTATGCCCGGCCCCGAAGCGCTCCGACAGGATGAGAACCCGCTTCTTGCCTTCCTTATCGTTCGTAAAAGCGAAGCCTGCCGGTACTGACCATGTGACAGGTTCCTGCATATAGGTCACCCTTCTATCCTAAGTAATGTTACTTCCTGGTTGGCGAATCCGCGGCCTCATTATGTCCAGAAGGAGACCGTGCCTACGGCCGCCCCGGTTCCGATCAAGGCCCCTGCCAGGCAGTCGGAAGGATAATGAAGGCCGAGATACATGCGCGACATCGCCACGATCAAGGCGACGGGAAGCAGCGCCCAGGTCAAAATCGGAAAGGCCATCATAATCGGCATGACGATCGAAAAGATGGCCGTCGTATGTCCCGACGGGAACGAATGGTCAATAAGAGGCTTGCGAAACGTTCGTATACCGGGCAGCGCCAAGTGGGGGCGAACCCGCGGGTACCATTTTTTGATAAGAAAAACGGGAATATGGCTTACAGCCAGCGCAACCAGACACTGCCAGCCAATCCGGCTCCAAGGGTCAGGCGCGAACAGGCCAAGGATAAGCGAGAATGCGATCGTGAATGTCGCTCCTCCAAGATGAGTCATTGTATAGAGCACCATGTTCATCCAGTGATGATGAAGACGCTGATTAATCCACAGAAACAACTGCCGTTCACGGTATCCAAGCCACGCGATAACACGGGTCAACATGTCACCCCTCCGTTATGCGATAGATTTTGATGCAATCGTAACAACTTTACATTAACAGAAGATAAGGATTTTGTGAATTTTTGATGTACCCCTTCCTTGGAACCGAGAAGCATACTTAATC
The DNA here is from genome assembly GCF_021654795.1 of Paenibacillus dendritiformis. Lineage (NCBI taxonomy): Bacteria > Bacillati > Bacillota > Bacilli > Caryophanales > Paenibacillaceae > Paenibacillus > Paenibacillus dendritiformis. Next base: position 4,814,894 of record NZ_AP025344.1, on the reverse strand, counting down.
ATATTTATATTTGGTCATAATTTCAATCACATTATGATGAAGACGCATGCCGATTGGCGGCGAAGCTTGACGAAAGATATCCCGCCCCCACAGACTTCTCTTTTGTCTCTAGGACGTTACTCCTGATTGCAGCCACGGGCTCCTGACGGATGTTTCACTTTCGGATGCAACGGGTAACATGGTGATATCTGCAAGTTAGCCTCGTCAGGTTGATTTTGGTCAGCAACCTTTGCATGGGCTCTTACGTTATAATATGATGTAGGCGTATGCCCATGCGGTCCAGGGCAAGGCGGAAGATGCCTTTTTGCTCGGGTTCAGTATCTTTTTTTGACGAAATGGGGGTCCAAAGCCATAATTTCTTAGCATTTGGACGAAAATAAAGAAAATACCCCGTCAGAGCCCGAACGCCTGCCACTTCACGATCATTCTTGCTTGAATATGAAGCAAAGAACGCATGAAAGCCAATATTAGGTTTTTGACAAACGGATGCAAACGTTAGAAAATCGGGATCGACCGTTTTCTGCCGGGGTAAACATGACAAAGGCCTGCCATGAAAAACAAAGAAAAGGCAGGCTTACAGAAAAAGTGAAATATCATCAGGGGTTAAAAGGGGGACACCAACATGGTGGATAAGTTATTTATCGGCTTGCAGGTGTTGTTGGCCGCGCTCGGGGTCTATCAATTCACCTTGTCGCTGTTCGGCATTTACCGTGAAAAGAAACGACGAAATTACGACCCGCAGAAATCGTTCGCCGTCATTGTGGCCGCGCATAACGAGGAAGCGGTCATTGGAGCGCTTGTCGAGAACTTGAAGCAGCTCGACTATCCGAAGGAAATGTATGACATCTTTGTCATTTGCGATAATTGTACCGACAACACGGCGGACATCGTAAGAGAGCATGGCGTGCAGGCGTGCGAGCGCCACAATCCTCATCAGCGCGGCAAGGGCTATGCCATTGAGTGGATGCTGAACAACCTGTGGGAGATGCCGCGCCAGTACGATGCGGTCGTCATGCTCGACGCGGACAATCTGGTCAGCATGGATTTCCTTCGTGAAATGAATAATGATCTGTGCTCCGGCGCGCGTGTCATCCAGGGCTATATCGATACGAAGAATCCGCATGACTCCTGGATTACGGCCGCTTACGGCGTTACTTACTGGTACTGCAACCGGCTGTGGCAGCTGTCCCGCAAAAATCTGAAGCTGGCGAACTTCCTCGGCGGTACCGGAATGTGCTTCGAGAGCCAGCTGCTGAAGGATATGGGGTGGGGCGCGACGAGCCTGGTCGAGGACCTGGAATTCACGGCGCGCTGCGTCATGAACGGCATCAATCCGGTGTTGAATTACAATGCGCGCGTATACGACGAGAAGCCGTTGACGTTCAAGGCGTCGGCACGCCAGCGTCTGCGCTGGATGCAGGGCCACTTTACGGTGGCGCGCCGCTATTTCTTCCCGCTGCTGTGGCAGAGCGTCAAGGAGCGCAATATGGCGAAGTTCGATATGGCGCTCTATACGATTACGGTCTACACCGTGCTGCTGACGTTTCTGATGACCGCTTTCTTGTGGGTGGACGCGGCGATTTTCAACGGGCCGAACGTGGCCACGTTCTTTGAATATTTGCCGTCATGGGTGACGGTCGTCTCGATGGTGCTGACCTGCAGCGTGTTCGTGCTGGCCCTCGTGCTTGAGGGCGTCAAATCGTGGCGCATCTATGCGTCGCTCATTACGTTCCCAATCTATCTGCTGTCCTGGTGGCCGATTACGTTCTATGCGTTCTTCACGCAGAACAACAAGGTATGGAGCCATACCGAGCATACGCGCGTCGTGCGCTTGGAGGAAATGCAGGGCAAGCAGGTGTCCTGACTCGGGCCTGTCCCGGGGCGGAAAGAATGTCTTGACAATGAGTGCGCAAGAGTGATATAGTAGTTGAGTGTTCAAATAGCATATGATTTAGATTAAGCAGGAGCGCCCGCTTCTCACCTGACCGACGCAAGTTGGCTGGTATTGACGATTTGCCGCGTTGGCGGTGTTTCACATGATGATTATCGGTCTATGTGAGGGATGTGGGCTCTTGAGTCCGCATCCCTTTTTGCATACAATATAAGTTTGCAAGGGCGAAGTGGGAATTCGATTATGGAGGTGGCACACCATTAGCAAAGATCATTTGGTTAACGAGGAGATTCGTGCGAAGGAAGTTCGACTGGTCGGTCCGGAAGGCGAGCAGATCGGCATCAAGCCGTTCCGCGAAGCGCTGCAGATGGCTTACGACGCGAACTTGGACCTGGTGAATGTGGCTCCGCAAGCGAAGCCGCCCGTATGCCGGATTATGGACTACGGCAAGTTCCGCTACGAGCAGCAGAAGAAAGAGAAAGAAGCGCGCAAGAATCAGAAGACGGTTGATATCAAGGAAGTCTGGTTCCGCGCGAACATTGACGAGCATGATTTCCAGACGAAGCTGCGCAACGTCTTGAAGTTCCTGCGTGAAGGCGATAAGGTCAAATGCTCGGTCCGCTTCCGCGGACGCGAGATTGCCCATGCGGATATCGGCAAGAAAGTTCTTGACCGCGTTCTGGCCGAAGCGAACGAGCTGTGCATCGTGGAGCGCGTTCCGAAGCTGGAAGGCCGCAGCATGATTATGATTTTGGCGCCAAAGAGCACCTAAGCGACCTGCCGCGCAGGCTAAGGCGGCGGGATGGATGAACACCGAACTTGAGGAGGATAATTGATTATGCCTAAGATGAAAACGCATAGCAGCTTGAAGGGCCGCTTCAAAATTACGGGTACTGGTAAAGTGCGTCGCTACAAAGCGTACCGCAACCATTTGCTTTCCCATAAATCGCAACGCCAAAAGCGCAACCTGGCAACAAGCCCAGTGATGGCAGCAGGCGACGTTAACCGCATGAAGCAGCAATTGAAAAACTTGAAATAAGCAATTCGGAGACATCGAATCGGGAGGTTAATACGAAATGGCACGAGTAAAAGGCGGATTTACGACACGTCGTCGTCATAAGAAAGTATTGAAACTGGCAAAAGGATACTTCGGTTCCAAACACCGCATCTTCAAAACAGCGAACGAGCAAGTGATGAAATCGTTGCTGTATGCATACCGCGATCGCCGTCAACGGAAGCGTGACTTCCGCAAGCTGTGGATCGCCCGCATCAACGCGGCAGCTCGCATGAACGGACTGTCCTACAGCAAGATGATGCACGGCTTGAAGCTGGCTGGCGTGGACATCAACCGCAAAATGCTGGCTGACATGGCCGTCAACGATGCCAATGCATTCAGCTCTCTTGCGGCAGTAGCCAAAGAAAAAGTAAACGCGTAAGCTTGGATTCATCGTGAGCGCCGCACCGCCGGACACGGCCGTGCGGCGTTCGTTATTAGACAAGCCCTGGTTGCGAGCAACCGGGGCTTTTTGCATAGACTTATTCCCAATATTTGCGGGTCGACAGCTGGCTGGCGAGCTGCTTGCTTCCCGCCCGTCTCTTCTTCCGCAGCTCCGCCCGCTCCTGAGCCGATTCGTGAAGCAGCTTCTCTTCCTCGGAGTCGGGGATGACGGGCGGCACGGCCATCGGCGTGCCATGCTCATCCACCGCCACGAACGTCAGGAAGGAAGTCGCCGCGATGGCGCGCTCGCCGGAGAACAGATTCTCCGATACGACCTTGACGAAGACTTCCATGCTCGTTCGTCCCGTCCAGGTTACATACGATTCCAGGCAGACGGAATCGGACTGCAGTATCGGGCGCAGGAAATCAACCGAATCGGTCGAAGCGGTGATTACGTTGTACCGGCAATGCCGCACGGCCGAGATGGAGGCCAATTCATCGATGGCGCTCATCAGCTTGCCGCCGAACAGGGAGTCATGGTTATTGACATCGTTCGGAAATACGCGGCTCGTCTTGAACACGCGGGATTCGCGGCACAGCTTGGGGGCAAGCCTCGATTGATGAACATCCTTATCTTTCTTCACAATCAATCGTCCTTTCCATGCAACAACTCTTCCGCTTGAATGCGGGGCAGCCTGGACGGCTGCCGCTTCTCATCCTTATATTGTACTCCAGAGCGGGGGATAAGCCAAATCCGTGGCAGGGCGGCCGCCCGCAACCGAGGCCGCGGCACAGCCATATCTGGCCGGTTGGAAAAGGAGAATCAGGCGGCGCCCCGTGCGGACACTGCCTTCGGTTTCCGTTTTCATTGGTACGCATTTTCGGTACAATAAAGAGATGCGACTTCGAGAAAAGAGGGAATGTTATGATCGATTTATCCAAAGCGGAAATTCAGCAAATGGTTGTCCATCAGGTCGGAAGCAAGGCCCGCGACGAAGGGGTTCGCGTCTCTCACGCGCTCTATGACGTGCCAAGCGACGAAGTGAAGGCGACGCTGATGAAGTATTTTATTTCCGGCTTCAAATTCGATGCCTTTTACCGCTTCCATCATGAGGCCGAGCTGCCTTTGAATGAGGTATACACGTATGTGAGCCGCATCTTTCAGCAGCCGGATTCCTTTCACGAGCAGTCCGTTCATTTGCTGCATCATTTGTATGAGCAATCCTCCCATCCGCAGATTAAGCCGGGGGAGCTGTATGTCGTTCATCTCAATAATATCTTGTACAACAACTTCAGCATCGACGCCATCGGCATCATGAAATCGGAGCATAAGGACGTCTTTCTTCAGGTGCAGGAGCGCAATCCGGAAGAGCTTCAGGTCAGCATCCAGGAAGGAACGAACATCCGCAAGCTGGACAAGGGCTGCCTTATACTCAACGTGCGGGCGGAGGCGGGCTACTCGGTCGGCATCGTCGATACGTCGGCAGGCAAGAACAACGAAGCGGCCCGGTATTGGCAGGAAGATTTCTTGAACGTGCGGCTGCTGGAGGACGAGCATTATTTGACGGATAAATATATCGAAATGTGCACGCATTTCTACGAGGATGTCATCGCCGCCTCGGCGGAGGAACCGCCGGAGAAGAAGGAGAAGCTGGAGTTCATTCATCATACGATCGAGTACTTCGCCAAGCACGAACAGTTCGAGGAGGAGGCCTTCGCCGAGGAGGTTATTGTGCAGCCGGAGATCGTGCCGATCTTCAAGGCGTACAAGGAGACGTACGAGGAAGCGAACGAGTTGCCTCCGCTGAATGAATTTCCGATTTCCCAGGCCGCCTTGAAAAAGGCGAAGCGAACGTATAAAAATAATATCCGGACCGATACGGGAATCGAGCTGAAGCTCAAGAGCGACAGCTTCGCTTTCGTGGAGAAGGGCTTCGATGAAGAGCGGGGCATGCATTACTATAAAGTTTTCTATAACGAGGAAGAATAGAATCGCGGGGAGGCAGCCCAAGGTCCAGAGCTTGCCAGACCCAGATTTGAGAAGGAAGGGCCATCATACAGACGGGAAAGGGCCGGATAGAATACCTTGTATGGAATCAACCGTGAAGGAGGGATTCGCATGCGGGGTGTTACGAGAGCTCAGGCTTCCAAGCTGGTCGGCAAACGGATCTATGCGCTTCACAAGAACGGATCTGTCGTGTCCGGCAAGCTGATTCGCATTTCCGGGAACCGTCTGGTGCTGGAGCAAGCGAAGGGCAAAAAAGTAAAAACAAAAGCCATCATTCCATTGGTTTTATTCGATCTTCTCGCCATTGGCACAGCCCCATTCGCGTTTGGGGGATTCCCTTACGGGGGGTACGGGGGATACGGGTATGCCGGTTTCCCGTACGGATCTTTTTGGTAAGCCGATACAGTCAACCATCATTCCAAGACGAGCGGGCCACATGAGGATATGGGAGCGGAGAGCCTGGGGGGAACCCCAGGCTTTCATGCTGCCGCCGGACGGATTGGGCGGATGTCAGCGCCTGTCCAGCGGCTTTTCCATCTCGTGGCATGCGATCTGCGCGATGTACCGCTTTACCCGGTAACCATGCCGCTCGTAGAATCGCTGGGCGGCGTCGTTGCCTTGATCTACGTAGACGCGGGAAAGGAGGCAGCGCTGCATGCGCCCGTGCCGTTCCGCCCGTGCCAGAAGCGCGGAGCCGCATCCTTTGCCCTGGGCAGCGCTGCTGACGGCGAGCAGATCGATCAGCAGGATGTCGTTCTTCGCTTGGACAAGCGCGAAGCCGACGGGCTGATTTCTGCGGTTCGCAGCGACATAGGTGACGCCCTTCCGGAGCCGGACCGGAATATCCTTCAGCACTTGGCTCTCTTCCCAGATGAGGTTGGAGTGGGGAAGCAATTCCTCCAGAACAAGGCGGCGAATGATGCGGTCATCGGAAGCGGGGCGCCGAAGCCGGATGTTCATGCCCGATTCCCCCTTTGCTGCATCGCGAATGATGTATTATATGTGCCGCCTTCGTTCCCCGTGCCGATCCCACCGCTCTTTCGGCCTTTCACGGAACCCCGAATAAACGGAATGCCCTAAAACGTTATAGTACGGAAAAAAGCCGAGGTTTTTGCCGATTTCCGGCATTTCGCGAGGCTATGCTGTCATTTTGCCGGATGACCGCTTTACAAATTTTTTTAACACCGCCTCTTGACTCCTGCATATCGTAGGAATATAATGTTTCTAAACATTTGAAAGACATTGACCATATTTACAACGGCAATGAAGAGGACGAAGCATAAGGGCCCTTATGAACAGAGAGCGCATGGAAGTCTTGCTGAGACCGGCGCCATAATCCCTTATAGGCGAGCTCACCTCGGAGCTGTTCTCCTGAACGGATACCAGGCCATGGCCCGGATATGTCAGTAGGGGGAATCGTCAGGCGCGCGTTAGGCGCCCAGAGTATGCGCTGTCCATGCCTGTTATGGACAACTCTATCGGCGTATACTTGCAGAGATTTCATATCGTGAGATGTGGAATGAACATGGGTGGTACCACGGAAGCACAACCTTTCGTCCCTTAGGCAGCGGCAAGCTGCGGGGGCGGAAGGTTTTTTTGTTGTATTTCAAGCCTGGCCAGGCACAACACACCATGACAACCAAGCCCGATTGGAAATCGACAAGGATGCGTAAGGAGGATGGCAAAATGAGCACACACCAAACGGCAATGCGCTCAACGGATGAATTAAAAGAAAAATGGATGAAGCCTGAAGTGATTACAGGCTCCGAAATTTTGCTTCGCAGCTTGTTGTTGGAAGGTGTGGAGTGCGTGTTCGGTTATCCGGGCGGCGCCGTGCTCTACATCTACGACGCGATGCACGGCCGGGAGGATTTCCATCATGTCTTGACCCGGCATGAGCAAGGCGCCATACATGCCGCCGACGGTTATGCGCGGGCAAGCGGCAAGGTGGGCGTCTGCATCGCGACATCGGGTCCCGGTGCTACGAACCTGGTCACAGGCATCGCTACGGCATATATGGATTCGGTTCCGCTCGTCGTCATTACCGGCAACGTAGCGACGACGTTTATCGGAACCGACGCCTTCCAGGAGGCGGATATTACCGGCATCACGATGCCGATTACGAAGCACAGCTATCTGGTTCGGAAAGTGGAGGACCTGCCGCGAATCATTCATGAGGCGTTCCACATCGCGAATACGGGCCGCAAAGGGCCGGTGCTCATCGATATTCCGAAGGACGTGTCCGCGGCAACGACCTTGTTCCAGCCGGTGACGGAAGTGAACATTCGCGGGTATAACCCGACCGTCCAGCCGAACAAGTATCAGGTCGAGAAAATGATGAAGGCCATTGCGGAAGCCGAGTCGCCCGTCATTCTGGCCGGAGCCGGCGTCATTCATTCCGGGGCGCACGAGGAATTGTTCGAGTTCGCGACGAAGACGAAGATTCCGGTGACGACGACCTTGCTCGGACTTGGAGGCTTCCCGAGCGGGCATGAATTGTGGATGGGCATGCCCGGCATGCATGGAACGTACACGTCGAACATGGCTATCCAGCAAGCGGACCTGCTTATCAACATCGGCGCCCGCTTCGATGACCGCGTAACGATGAAGCTGGACGGATTCGCTCCGAAGGCGAAGATTGTGCATATTGACATCGACCCGGCCGAGATTGGCAAAAATGTGCCGACAGACATTCCGATTGTGGGCGATATTAAGTCGACGCTTCAATTGGCTAATGCTACGGCGGTTCACAACGATAAAGCAGACGCGTGGCGCGATCAGGTGCAGAAGTGGAAGGACGAGAAGCCGCTGGCTTTCATTGACTCCGATTCGGAGCTGAAGCCGCAATGGGTTATTCAGATGATTAATGACACGACCCAAGGCAATGCGATCGTGACGACGGACGTCGGGCAGCATCAGATGTGGGCGGCCCAGTACTACCGCTTCAACCACCCGCGCTCCTGGATTACATCCGGCGGCCTCGGCACGATGGGCTTCGGCTTCCCGTCCGCCATCGGCGCGCAGATGGCCTTCCCGGAACGGACCGTCGTCTCGATCAACGGCGACGGCGGGATGCAAATGTGCGCGCAGGAGCTCGCCATCTGCGCCATCCACAATATTCCGGTCAAGGTGGCCATCATCAACAACCGGGTGCTCGGGATGGTGCGCCAATGGCAGGAGCTCATCTACGACAACCGGTACAGCCATATCGATTTGGCAGGCAGCCCGGATTTCGTCAAGCTGGCGGAAGCCTACGGCGTGCGCGGCTTCCGGGCGACGACGAAGGAGGAAGCGGAGCAAGCCTGGACAGAGGCGTTGAACACGCCTGGGCCGGCCGTCGTCGAGTTCGTCGTACGCAAGTACGAGAACGTCTACCCGATGGTAACCCAGGGCTGCACCATTGACCAAATGATAATGGGGGATTGCGAATGAAACCGATGAAGCACACCATCGCCGTCATCGTCAACGATCAGCCTGGCGTACTGCAGCGCGTATCCGGCTTGTTCGGCCGCCGCGGATTCAACATTGACAGCATTACGGTAGGAGCCTCGGAGGAAGAAGGCCTCTCCCGCATGGTCATCGTGACGACCGGCGACGAGCATACGCTGGAGCAAGTAGAGAAGCAGCTGTACAAAATTATCGATGTCATCAAAGTCGTCGATTTGAGCTCTCAACCGATGGTGTCCCGCGAGCTGGCCTTGATCAAGGTGAAGGCGGAGCCGCGGGAGCGTCCGGAGATCCTCGGCGTCGTCGAGACGTTCCGCGCGACGGTGGTCGATATCGGACCGAACACGATCATCGTCCAAGTGGTGGGCGAGTCCCAGAAAATCGAAGCGATGATCGAGCTGCTCAAGCCATACGGCATCCGCGAGATCAGCCGCACCGGCGTGACCGCGATGGTTCGCGGGCAGGCTGCGGACGGGAAGTAACCGATATGTGCCGTGCACGCTCCGGCCGGCTTCGCGATGGCCGCGGGCATTCCCCGAATGAGGGGGTCTCTCAGGGGATAACTCAGGCACAACCGGAACAACCGATTGTCCCTTGAAATACCCTCATTCATTCGGGGTTGATTATTATCTCACTTATTAATAGGAAGAAAGAGGAGGACTCATACAAATGGCAGTTACCATGTATTATGAAAAAGACGCAGATCAAAGTGTATTGCAGGGCAAGACGATTGCGGTTATCGGCTACGGCAGCCAAGGGCATGCCCAAGCGCAAAACCTGCGCGACAGCGGACTTCAAGTGGTTATCGGGCTCCGTGAAGGCAAATCGGCCGACAAAGCGCGCAACGACGGGTTCGAAGTATTGAGCGTAGGCGAAGCGACCAGCCGCGCGGATGTCGTGCAAATCCTCATGCCGGACGAAACGCAGGCGGCCGTATATCATGCGGAAATTGCTCCGAATCTGAAGAAAGGCGCTGCCTTGATGTTCTCCCACGGCTTCAACGTACACTTTGGGCAAATCGTCGCGCCAAAAGACAATGACGTGCTCCTCGTGGCTCCGAAGTCGCCGGGACATCTCGTTCGCCGCACGTATGTCGAAGGCTTCGGCGTTCCGGGCCTCATCGCGATCGAGCAGGATGCGACAGGCAATGCGAAGGCGATCGGCCTGGCCTATGCCAAAGGCATTGGCTGCACGCGCGCAGGGGTGATCGAGACTTCCTTCAAGGAAGAGACCGAGACGGACTTGTTCGGCGAGCAAGCGGTATTGTGCGGCGGCGTCAGCGCGCTGATCAAAGCCGGCTTCGAGACGCTCGTGGAAGCGGGCTATTCCCCGGAAATGGCATACTTCGAGTGCTTGCATGAAATGAAGCTTATCGTCGACCTGATCTATGAAGGAGGTCTTGCGACGATGCGCGATTCCATCAGCAACACGGCGGAATACGGCGACTATGTCACCGGGCCTCGCATCGTAACCGACGAGACGAAGAAGGCGATGAAGGAAGTCTTGTCCGATATTCAGCAGGGCAAATTCGCGCGCGACTTCATCCTGGAGAATAAAGCGGATCGTCCGTTCCTGACCGCGACTCGCCGCAACGAAGCGAACCATCCGATCGAAGTGGTCGGCGGCCAGCTTCGCGAGATGATGCACTGGATCAAGAAGTAGTGATGTGTGTTGCGCCAGCCGGGCCGGACAAGCGGCCGGCCGCGGACTTATAGGCCGGAAGGCGATATCGCACAGCGCCCGCCCGTCGTCAAGGCGGGATGGCGCTGTTCTTTTATGTGCATACACTGGAATAGTAATATGGCGAGAGATTAACGGAGGTGCAGCGATGCGTAAAATTTTTATTTTTGACACGACGTTAAGAGACGGGGAGCAATCTCCGGGCGTGAACTTGAATACGAAGGAGAAGCTCGAGATCGCCTACCAATTGGAGCGCCTCGGTGTCGACCGCATCGAAGCGGGATTTCCTGCGGCATCTCCGGGGGATTCGGCCGCGGTGGGGGCCGTCGCCGCCGCAGTGAAGAATGCGACGATCGTCGGGCTGTCGCGGGCGCGGACGCAGGACATCGATGCGGCTTACCAGGCATTGAAGAACGCGCAGGATCCGTGCCTCCATCTGTTCCTCGCTTCTTCGCCGATTCACCGCAAGCATAAGCTGCGCATGGAGAAGGAACAGGTGCTGGAGACGGCCGAAGCGGCGATTCGCTATGCGAAGAAATATTTCTCGAAGGTGGAGTTCTCCCCGGAGGACGCCGGGCGGACCGAACTCGACTTCCTCTGCCAAGTGACCGAGATGGCGATTCGCGCCGGCGCGACGGTCGTCAACATTCCGGATACGGTCGGTTACTTGACGCCGTATGAGTACGGCAACATTTTCAAGACGCTGAAGGAGAATGTTCCGGGCATCGAGAAGATTCAGCTTAGCGCGCATTGCCATGACGATCTCGGCATGGCGACGGCGAATGCGCTGGCGGCGGTGCTGAACGGGGCCGATCAGATCGAAGGCACGATCAACGGCATCGGCGAGCGCGCGGGCAATACGGCCCTGGAAGAGGTGGCGCTGGCGCTGGAGACGCGGCAAGACTTCTATCAGGCGAAGACGTCGCTTGTCCTGAGCGAGATTGCGCGCACGAGCCGGCTGGTGAGCAAGCTGACAGGGATGGTCGTGCCGGGGAACAAGGCGATTGTAGGCGCCAACGCCTTCGCTCATGAATCGGGCATTCACCAGGACGGCATGCTGAAGGAGAAGACGACGTACGAGATTATTTCTCCGGAGACCATCGGCCTCAAGGAGAGCAAGCTCGTGCTCGGCAAGCATTCGGGCCGCCATGCATTCCGCGAGAAGCTGATCGATCTGGGCTACACGCTCAGCGAAGAGCAGGTCAATGCCGCCTTCGCCAAATTCAAGGATATCGCGGACAAGAAGAAGGAAGTGTCGGACGAGGACATTCGCGCCATGATCGAGGAGAAACTAATCGACACGCCGGAAATGTTCAAGCTGGAAACCGTCTATGTGGAGTACGGCAACCAATCCGTACCGTCGGCGAAGGTTCGCCTCGTCACGATCGACGGCAACGTGCTGGAAGAGGAAGCGAGCGGCAACGGCTCCGTCGACGCCATCTATATGGCGATTGACAAGGCGTCGCAGGAACAAGTCGAGCTGACCGATTACTCGATCAAATCGGTTACGCACGGCAAGGACGCCCTCGGCGAGGTTCATGTTGTCCTGACGCAGGACGGCCTGCCCGCGCTGGGCCGCGGCGTCAGCACCGACATTCTTGAGGCGAGCGCCCGCGCGTACGTGGATGCCCTCAACCGCCTCATCGAGAAGCGCAAGCTCGGCGGCCGGCGCGACAAGATCGGGCTGATCTAATCTTTTCGCAGCCTCATTGGCTTGGGCCCATTCGGCCTTGGAGATGACCTCTTAACAGGGGTCATCTTTTTTTATCCATAAGATACCCCTGATCTGCACTATGTCCTTCCATAGTGGAAAATCGCGAAGAAATGTCTTCCAAATGGTAGACACTTTTCTATGAAAGAAATAGTTTGCGCTTATTTGAAACGATACTATATATAGTACCTTCCTGCGAACATTTCTCTATATACAGATATTTTACCTCGTTAAAAGAATAACCCTTCATGTCCACATTTATATGGACAAATATGCTGTTTTTCCATTCGTAAAGGACAAATTCGGTGTATCCGTCTCTTTAGGTAAACCCCGCTTTAAACTGAGCTCCTACTTTTTTCAGAACCTTCAAATCAATCCCGACTCCATCCGAATGGCAGATAGAGCGAATGAGCAGGTTACGGTGTATGGTCAAGAGGGCAAGAGGAAGCTAACAAGACTCTTCAAGTTGCGAAAAATGTAAAATAAGATAACATGTCTAGTCTCGCCTGAATTAACTGTTGGTTCATACTGGCGTGGCTCGTGAAAAGGGACATGCATTTTTTGCTCAACTTATCTATTTGTCCTTTTATGGCGGCTAATCGAGAGAGAATGTCTTTCAAATAGTGGACACTTTTCTGTGAAAGAGATAGTTTGTGCTTCTCCAATTAAAACACCATATATAGAATTATTTTACGATATAAAAACTATATCTAGAAAGTTGCCTTGTAAGAAGTATAACCCCTTTATGTCCACCTTTGTATGGACATTTATGATGTTTTTCCGCTCAGGAAGCACAATGCGTTGCGTTGCTCTTGGTTACGAAAAGTGGCAGGATAGCCCAATTCGCCCCGATGGTGTATATTGGAATACATTATGTTTTGCAATTACAGGGGGAAAAGTTATGCGCAATGGAATATATTTTTGAGACGAAGCCCAGCGGCTATGAAGATTTTGCGAGCGGAAGGGCGCTGTATAGTGCACGGGGGACGACGGCTTTTCCGGTAAGGCTCGCCAGCGAGATTATGCAGAGATGCTTCCGGCACCTGGAGGGGAAAAGGCATGAAGAGCCGTATGCCGTCTATGATCCATGCTGTGGCGGCGCGTATATGCTTACCGTCGTCGGCCTGCTGCACGGCCACCGAATAAAGCGGATTGTCGCCTCCGATGTGAACCCGGAGGTGCTCGGCATCGCGGAGAAGAATCTGTCGCTGCTGTCCGCGGACGGGATGAGCCGGCGCAAGAAGGAGCTGGCGCGCCTGCTGGAGCAATTCAATAAGCCCTCGCATCGCGAGGCGCTGGAAAGCGTCGAGAAGCTGGCTCGCCTTTTAGCGCACTCCTACATAGAAGAAACCTCCTCGTTTCATCATGATATTACCGCATCGTCCGGCGCGGATTTGCCCGTACAAGCAGGCGGGGCCGATATTGCTCTTACCGATTTCCCTTATGGGGCGATCGTTCATTGGCAGAGCGAGTGCGGCAGTCCGTTGCCCCGTTTTTTTGACAATATGTATGCGCGGCTCGAGCCGGGGCGTTCCGTCATGGCCGTCGTGGCGGACAAGCGCCAGAAACTGCGGCATGATAAATTTAGAAGATTGGAACCTTTCAAAGCCGGGAAGCGGCAGGTTGCCATTTTTGAACCGATAAACAGCTAATCTATAGCTATCAATGCCAGCACCGGAACCAAGGAGGAAGTTGAGTTACGAACGGAAGCGTATGGAGAGGGAGTTCTGCAGATTAACCTCCACCGAAGCGCGTTAAGGATGTTCACCCGGGGCGATCTTGCCTTGAGTTTTTGGCGCTATCCATTTGGCGGAGCGGGAGAGGGGATTGCTGCAATATTACAGTATTTTCTTCTTAAAAAGACTCTTTTCTCCGATAATCCTGCAAATATACATCTTTTTAGCTGATTTTAGGAAATATAACCTTTTATAGCCTGAAATTCCTGTAATTTTGCAGGATTTTCTGTTTTCCCGGAGGATCCCGGCAAAAAGCTGCACGCATGCAGGAATTTGGTATCCCAGCGGGCACGGGCTCTCCCGGGGCTTCTCGAACTCGCCTTTGCCTCTTGTCCCGCCCTTCTTCTTCTCATGTTCCTCCCGGTACCACCACTATGGGATCGTCCCGCTCACCTTATCCTCCCGCGTCCCCGCCGGCATGCCCGGGCACACGAACCCCCTTCCTTTTCCTTCCTCCTTCCCGCGTGCGCTCCCGGCATTTTCCCCGGCGCTTTATCCTTGAAGCTCCCCGCCCCTGTTCATTCCATCCTTTGCAATTGGTGGGGCAGAACCCGAAAAAAATTACCGGAATCCTGTTTCTTAACACCAAATTAACAGGTTTCCTTGTAAGATGACGTTAAACCGGGAGGGATCGTATCATGGCCAATATCTTGTTTAACCATGTGTACAAACGTTACGGCAAATACAAAGAGGTTGCTGTAAGCGATTTCAACCTGAGTGTCGACGATACGGAGTTCATCGTGCTGGTCGGGCCGTCCGGGTGCGGGAAATCGACGACACTTCGCATGCTGGCGGGATTGGAGGATGTGTCGGAAGGCGATATTTACATCGGCGACACGATTGTGAATGACATCCCTCCGAAGGACAGAGACATCTCGATGGTGTTTCAGAACTATGCCCTGTATCCGAATATGAGCGTCTATGAAAATATCGCCTTCGGACTTCGCCTCCGCAAGCAGCCGAAGCATGAGATCGATCTGGCGGTGAAGCGGGCGGCCCGGGTGCTCGAGATCGAGAATTTCCTGGAGCGCAAGCCGCGGGAGCTGTCCGGGGGCCAGCGCCAACGCGTCGCGCTCGGCCGGGCGATTGTCCGGACGCCGCAGGTGTTCCTGATGGACGAACCGCTGTCCAACCTCGATGCGAAGCTGCGCGTCCAGATGCGTTCCGAGATCATCAGCCTGCACAAAAAGATCGAAGTGACGACCATCTACGTCACGCACGATCAGATCGAGGCGATGACGATGGGAGACAGGGTCGTCGTCATGAACCGGGGCGTGGTGCAGCAGGTCGATACGCCCGAGACTATCTACAACCGTCCGGTCAACATGTTCGTCGCGAACTTCATTGGCAATCCGCCGATGAACTTCATCGAAGGGCGTCTGCATCACCATGACGGGCATGTGGAGTTCCATACGCGGAGGTTCATTATCCGCCTTGCCCCACAACATGAAAGCGCTATCAGGAAACAAAGGCTGCTCGATCGGACCGTCATTATGGGAATTCGTCCGGAGCATATCAGCTTCGAAGCCCACCGGATGGAGGCTTCGCCGCATTCCATTGTGACGGGGACGCTCCAGTTCAATGAGTTCGTCGGATCGGACCGCTATTACCATATCGACATCAAGCAGGAGCGTCCGCTCGTCATTCGGGCCAGCGAAGGGATTCACTGTGACGAGGGCACGCAAGTGTCGGCTGCGATCAACATGGAAAAGGCGCTTTTTTTCAATAAAGATACGGAAATGCTCCTGACGGATTGAGGGGGGATGAAGTATGGAGAAGCGGAACTATCAATATCGCCGGCTGTCCGCTTGCGTCGGGCTGGCCCTCGCCGTCCTGCTCGCTGCCGGTCTCGGCTGCGGCCTGCTCCCTTCGGATGACGGAGCCGCAGCCGTGTACGGGGCGGGCGCATCCGCCAGGCCGGGCGGCTCGGAACCGCTGTTCGGCGAGCCGGAGGACAGCCGGATCGAACCGTATTACCAGGAAGTGCTCGGACAATGGAGGCAGGAAGGCGTTCCCTCCGGAACGGAGACGATCGTCATTCCGGCTTCGCGGTATTCGGCCGCCTCGGAGGATGCCGGAATCCGCACAGGTTCCTATGAAGGCGAGAGCGATGCTTTGATCTGGGCCAATCAGCGGGGTTGGATCGAATATGAGGCGGACGTGAGCCGAGCCGGGCTCTATCAGATCAAGGCGGACTATTATCCGCTGCCCGTAGCCGAAGGAGGCGGCCGCCAGCCGGTCATGCTGTCGGCACGCGTCAATGGCGCCTATCCGTTCAACGAGGCGCGGGCGATCGCGTTCGAGCGCGAGTACCGCGACATCCAGCCGCCCCGCTTCGATGACCGGGGCAATCAGATTCGGGCTCAGGTGGAAGAGCTCAAGGGCTGGAAGGAGAAGATGGTGACGGAATCGAACGGAGCCTATTCGACGCCGCTGCTATGGCATTTGAAGCAGGGGAAGAACAAGATTCGGCTGGAAATGCAGCAGCAGCCCGTCGCGTTCCGCCAGTTCACGCTGCTGCCGCCGGACTAGGCGCCGGCGTATGCCGAAGTGAAGGCGCAATATCCGGCAGCCGCCGCCCGGGAGGGGGCCGTGCTGACGATTGAAGCCGAGCAGTACAGCGCCAAAAATTCCACCTCGATTTAGAATGTGTATGACCGCGCTCCTTTTTCCCACCCGGCATCAATGAATGCCATCGTGTACAACACGCTTGGCGGAGCCCGCTGGACGAAAGGCGGGCAGGCGGTCACCTGGACCCTCGACGCGCCGCAGGATGGGCTCTACAAGCTGGCGCTGCGCGCCAACCAGAATACGGTCAAAAATATGTCCGTCTTCCGCACGCTCACGATTGACGGCAAGCTTCCGTTCCGCGAGATGGAGCAGGTGCAGTTCCCATATGATTCCGGTTGGCAAGGAATCACGCTGTCAGATGCGGACGGGGAGCCTTACGCCTTCTATCTCGCGAAGGGACGGCACACCCTTACGATGGAGGCCACGCATGCGCCGTACATGTCCATCATTATCCGCATGGATCACATCTCTCGGGAGCTGCGCGCGATCTTGCTGGAGCTGCGGATGGTGACCGGTAACCGCGAAGACAAGTACCGGGTGTGGAATGTAGAGAAGGATATTCCGGGCCTGACCGACCGGCTAGAGCGAATTCGGGAGCAGTTCGTTCAGCTCCAGGCCGAGATGAAGCAGATCAACCCGAAGACCGACGATGTGGCTCAAATGCTGAAAAACGGGGCCGAAGACATCAAAAGCATTTTGAAGACGCCGAATCAAATCCCTTATTCCCAGGAGCGGATCGCCTCGGTGCAGGAATCGCTCGAGTCGAGCCGTGCCACGCTGATGAACAGCCCGCTGCAGCTCGACCAGATCTACCTGGCTCCCCTGGATGAGGAGCTGTCGCGCATGACCTCGAGCTTCTGGGAAAAGGCCGGAGGCATGTTCCAGTCGCTCGCCTACTCGTTCGAGGACCGGACCGGATTCAGCGATAAGGACGACAGCGTGCTGAATGTGTGGATGATCTGGGGCCGGGATTACGTCGATGAGCTCCAGCATCTGGTCAATGACCGCTTTACCCCGGAGACCGGAATCAAGGTGCATATCAACCTGATTCAGAATGCGCAGATGCTGACGCTGGCCAATGCGTCGGGCATGATGCCTGATATCGCCCTGGGCGTCCCGTCGAACGTGCCGTTCGATATGGCGCTGCGGAATGCAGCCTTGAATCTGAGCGAGCTTCCGGGAGCGGATGAGTTCTTCGCCCGGTACAGCCCGGGCATGCTGCAGCCGCTGTATTATGACGGCGGTTACTACGGCGTGCCGGAGACCGTCAGCTTCAAGGTTCTGTTCTACCGCAAGGATGTCCTGCAGCGGTTGGGACTGAGCGTGCCCGACACTTGGGATGACGTCTATCAGATGCTGCCGACGCTGCTGCAGAACCAGTACAACTTCTATATGGATCCGGCGGACTATACGCCGATTCTGTTCCAGAGCGGGGTCGAGATGTATGCGCAGACCGGATTGACGACCGGGCTCGATACGCCGGAAGCGTTCAAGGCTTACAAAATGTGGACCGATTTCTACAATGTGCAAGGCCTGGAGCGGGTCGTGCAGAGCTTTTACAACCAGTTCAGGCGAGGCGACATCCCGATCGGGATGTCCGATTTCAACATGTACATGCAGCTGCTGGTCGCCGCTCCGGAGATCGCCAATGATTGGGCGATCGCGCCGATTCCGGGCACGAGGCAGCCGGATGGCCGCATCGCGAGATGGTCCGGCGGATCCAACCCGTCGAACGCCATGCTGTTCAAGAGCTCTGCCCCGGAGAAGCAGAAGCAGGCATGGACATTCCTGCAATGGTATACGTCCACCGAGACGCAGACCGAGTTCGGCCTCAATCTGGAGCAGTATCACGGGGAGACGTTCCGCTGGAACACGGCCAATGTGCAGGCCTTCGCCGAGATGCCATGGAAGCCGGACGATCTCCGCATCATCCTTCAGCAGTGGGCATGGACGAAGGAGGTCCCCCAGGTGCCGGGCGGTTATATGACGGACCGCGAGATCGGCTTCGCCTGGAACCGCACCGTGGTCGACGCCGAAAATTCGCGCATCTCGCTGGAAAAGGCGATTAAGGAAATCAAGCGCGAGCTGAGAAGAAAGCAGCAGGAATTCGATATTATCGGACCGAACGGCGAGGTGCGGAAGACGCTTGATCTGCCGGTCATCCAACAACCGTGGAAAGGGGTCGATCAACTTGTCGAATGAAGCACAGCCGGCCATTCCGCAGCCGCTTGCCGCCACTCGTCCGCGGATGGGGAGCCGATTCGGGCGTAAGCTGCATCACCTGCGCAAGGAAATGTGGCGGTACCGCCTTTCCTATCTGTTTATCGCGCCGTTCCTCATCGTATTTACCTTGTTCATCATCGTTCCGGTCCTGACGGGCGTCGGGCTCAGCTTCACCTATTTCAATTCCATCGAGTTCCCGAAGTGGGCCGGATGGATGAACTATCAAAATTTATTTTCGCAGGACGTTATTTTTCTGAAGCATGTCATCCCGAATTCATTCCAGTTCGCGCTGTTCGTCGGCCCGATCGGCTATGTCCTGGCGTTCGTCCTGGCCTGGCTGATCGCCCAGCTTCCGGCGATGATCCGCGTCTGGTACGCGCTGGCGATGTACGCGCCGTCCTTGACAGGCGGCATCGCGATGGTCGTCGTCTGGCAGGTCATGTTCACGGGCGACCGGACCGGGTACATGAACAGCTTTCTGTTGAAATGGGGGCTGATTAACCAGCCGATTCTGTTCACGATCGACAAGGATTACTTGATGATCATCATGATTATCGTCTCCATCTGGTCCAGTATGGGGCTTGGCTTCCTGGCCATCCTGGCGGGGATTCTGAATGTGGACCGGACACTGTACGAAGCCGCCCGCATCGATGGAATCCGCAGCCGCCTGCAGGAGATCTGGTATATCACGATTCCGATGATGAAGCCGCAGATGCTGTTCGCCGCGGTTATGGCCATCGTCGGCACGCTGAAGGCCGGCGGGATCGGCACGCAGCTGTCGGGCATGAACCCGACGCCGGATTACTCCGGGCAGCTCTTCATGAACCATATCGAAGACTTCGGGTTCACCCGCCTGGAGCTTGGATATGCGAGCGCGATATCGATCGCGCTCCTCATTGTCACGATACTGCTCAGCCGGTTCCTATGGATGCTGCTTGGGCCGAAGGAGGATGAATAGCATGGCCTTGTTCCGGCGCATGAGAAGCGCAGTATCGCGCACGTGGTCGCTGTACCGCAGCGACTTCCGCAACCTCGACGGGACGCAGATCGCCCTGCTCATTTTGCTGTCGCTGCTCGCGGTATTTATGCTGCTGCCGCTTGTCTTTATTTTCAACCACGCCTTCAAGCCGCTGCATGAGCTGTTCTTGTTCCCGCCGACCTTCTTCGTGAAGCAGCCGACGATGCAGAACTTCATCGATCTGCTTCATGCATCGCAGGATACGTTCCTGCCGGTGACCCGGTTCATCCTCAACAGCGTCATCGTGACCGTCTTGTCGACCGTGGGCATGGTCGTGCTCGGCGCCCTGTGCGCGTATCCGCTGTCGAAGCATCCGTTCCCCGGGCGGAAGCTGGTGTTCGGCACGATACTGCTGTCGATTATGATCGCCGTCGAGACGATGGGCATTCCGCGCTATATCGTCGTGAAGTACCTGGGCATTATGAATACGTACTGGGGGCATGTGCTGCCCATCCTGGCGCTTCCGGTCGGCGTGTTCCTGATGAAGCAGTTCATGGATCAGGTGCCGAACGAACTGATGGAGGCAGCCAAGCTGGACGGCGCTTCCGAGTGGAACATCTTCACGCGGATCATGCTTCCGATTGTGTCGCCGGCGATGGCCACCATTACGATCCTGTCCTTCCAGACCGCGTGGGGGAATGCGGAGACATCCGCCCTGTTCATGCAGAATGACGCGATGAAGACGCTGCCGTTCTATGTGGAGTCGCTCACGTCCAATCTGGCGAACGGCGTAGCCAGACAAGGCGTGGCCGCCGCGGCATCTCTCATCATGTTCATTCCTAACCTGATCATCTTCCTGCTGTCGCAGCGCAAAGTGATCCAGACGATGGCGCACTCGGGAATCAAGTAGGGTTATTACGGAGGTCATACGATGAACAAGAGAGGGAAGACATTACGGCTGCAACTGCTGGGCATCGCATTGACGCTGGCGGCTATCGTCTTATTTCCTTGCACGGCCGCAGCGGAACCGCCCTACGTCACGTTCAGCAAGGACGGGTATAACCGCACCATACCAAGCCAGGCCGCCTATTATCCGGCGACCGTCATCGGGAACAACATATATATCGAGAAGACGGCCAAAGGAGAAGCCGTCCTGGAGTATTCTCCGCTGAAGCGGCCTCAGGATCTGTTCATTGACGTCAAGGACGAGATCTATATCGCAGATACGGACAACAACCGGATCGTTCACCTCGATCGCGGCGGCGAATTCATCCGCGAGCTGCGCGCCGAGGGGTTGAAGTCGCCCCAGGGCGTGTTCGTC
This sequence comes from Paenibacillus dendritiformis, assembly GCF_021654795.1. Lineage (NCBI taxonomy): Bacteria > Bacillati > Bacillota > Bacilli > Caryophanales > Paenibacillaceae > Paenibacillus > Paenibacillus dendritiformis. The sequence goes on along the minus strand of NZ_AP025344.1, from coordinate 4,793,910 downwards.
ACGAAGGACGGAATCATCTACATCGCGGATACCGGCAACAACCGGATCGTCAAGCTGGACGCGAACGGGGCGGTGCTGGCGAAATATGAACGGCCGAAGTCGAGGTTCATTGAAGGCTCCTTCCCCTATGAGCCGACCAATCTGGCCGTCGACAGCCGCGGCTTCATGTATGTCATCTCGAACGGTAGCTACCAGGGGGTTATCCAGCTTGATCCGGAGGGCAACTTTTACGGCTTCTACGGCACGAACCTGACCGAAGTGACTTTGATGGATCTGGTGCGCAAAATGTTCTACACCGAAGAGCAATTAAGCCGTCAGGTCCGGACGCTGCCGTCGACGATCCGCAACATTCATATTGACGAGCAAGGCTTCATCTATACGGTATCCGCCACGGACAAGGAACAGGTGAAGAAGCTGAACATCCGCGGCGAGAACCAGTGGAAGGACAAAAAATTCGGGCTGGAAGCAAGATTCCGCAATCGCGCCGCCAATCAGGCGGCTGCGCAGAACGGGGAAGAGCAGAAGTCGGGCTTGACCGATATTACGGTCGCTCGGAACGGCAATCTGGTCGCTATTGACAAGCTGTCCAATGCCGTTACCCAATACAATCCGAGCGGCGGCATGCAGTTCTTCTGGACGGGGCCGGTCACGTTCGGCACGCCGCAGCTCGGCATCAGCCAGAGTCCGGTCTCCGTCGCGGCCAATTCGCGCAATGCGCTCTACATCCTGGACGATTCGCAAAATCTGATTCACGTGCTCGAGCCGACCGAATTCGGCATGCTGCTTCAGCAGGCGACGGCGCTGTCCCAGGAGGGCAAATATGAGGAGAGCGAAGCGCACTGGCAGGAAGTGCTGCGGCTGAACGCCCTGTACTCGCCGGCCTATCGCGGACTGGCGCAAGCCGCTTACCACCGCGAGGATTATGAGCAGGCCTTGCGGCTGTTCAAGCTGGCCGGAGACGCGTCCGGGTATTCCGACGCGTTCTGGCAGCTCCGCCTGCAATGGTTCCAGCACAATTTCGCCTACGCGGCCAACGGGCTGCTCGTCCTCATTGTGCTGCTCCTGATCGCCGGCGGCCGCAAGAAGAAGCGGGAACTCCGCCGCAAGGGGAAGCCGCGCATCGGCGCCTCCTGGCTGCGCAAGCCGCTCGTGCAGCAGCTGAAGCAAGCCTTCGTCATCCTGCGGTACCCGATCGACGGCTTCAGCGATTTGCGCTATGCGCAGAAGGGCGGCTATGTCAGCGCCGGCATCATTTTAGCGCTCGTGGCGGGCGTTCTGCTGGCGAAGGAGTATTTCACCAGCTTCGTGTTCATGCCGGTGCCGAGCAATGAACGCAGCAACACCTTTCTGCTCGTATTCGCGGTCACGTGGCTGACCTGGGTCATCTGCAATTACTTGATCGGCAGCATCCGCCAGGGCGAGGCCCGCTTCAAGGATGTGTTCGTCGGCAGCGCGTACGCTTTGTTCCCGATCGTGCTGCTCGGACTGCCCCTGGCCGCTCTGTCGAACGTCATGACCCATAGCGAACAGTCGATCTACAGCTTCTTCGAGACGGGCATGTTCATCTGGTGCGGACTGCTCTTCTTTTGGAAGATTCAGTCGCTGCAAAATTACGGCGCAGGCGAGACGTTCGCCAATGTGTCGCTGACGGCCTTCGCCATGCTCATTGCCTGGGTGCTCATTTCCATCATGATCGGTCTGTCATCGGAGCTGCAGAACTTTATCTATACGATCTATCAGGAGGTGTCGATGTGAAGCAGCCGTTAAGCAGAGCGGACAGTACACGACGAATATTCGCCATCGCCCTTCTCGTGACGCTGACCAGCTTCGTCCTCGTCTCTTATCAGGGCAGGGCCGAGAACAAGCCGGAGCCGCCGGCTTCCGGGAATGCGGCGCCCGCCGCCCGGGACGGAGCCGAGGCCGCAGGCGCGGGGCCAGGAGACAACGGCGCCGCGAAGGCAGCAGCAGCGGAAACCACAGGTGCGAAAGCCGCGGCGGCGAAGGGCCCGGCAGCGAAGACGGAGACCAAGACCAGCTATGCGGACCTCTTCCCGGCCGACGACCAGTTCATTGCGGCGGCGGAGAACGATAAGCTGCAGCTCCTGGTTCACCGGGACACCGGCCATTTCATCGTGAAGGATAAGCGGAACGGCAGCGTCTGGCGCTCGTTCCCCGATGCGGAGGGATGGAATGACCGTGAGAACACCGACATGTGGAAGAAGCATATGCAGTCTCCGGTCTTTATCCGCTATGTCGAATTCAATGTCCGCAAGGATCAGATCAAGGAGACGAACGTCATCGACCAGAAGGGCGTCATCGAGCGGTTCCAAGTGACGGACGACGGCTTCCGCCTTACCTTTTCGATGCCGAAGATCGGGTTCGCCGTTCCGGTCCAAGTCGCGCTCATGGACGACAGCGTCGAGACGCGGGTGCTGGAGGAAGGCTTCAAGGACGGCAAGACGGCCGAAGAGATGAGGCAGTTCGAGGCGGACAACAAGAAGAAAAAGGACAATGACGCCCGCATTACCGGAATCCGGCTGTATCCGTTCCTCGGCGCTTACACCTCGGAACGGGAGAACGGCTATCTGCTCATTCCGGATGGGCCGGGGACGCTGATCCAGTTCCAGAAGGATCGCCCGCCGAACAACAATTTCTACTTCGAACGGTCCTATGGGGAGGATCTCGCTTTCAGCAACAACAACAATTCCTTCTCGACCCGCCAGCCGATCCGGATGCCGGTGTTCGGCATCAAGTCGGGGGACCAGTCGCTGCTGGCCGTGCTTCGGGACGGGGCGGAATACGGCAATGTGCTGGCGGCGCCGTCCAGGTCAATGAACCAATACAACTGGGCGGCGGCGGAGTTCACGTACCGGCAGCGGTTCTTCCAGCCGACCGACAAGCGGAAGCTGAACGGCTTCCAGACGTTCAGCAAGGAGCGCACGACCGGGGACCGTTCGGTCCGTTATTACTTTCTGGACGGGGCGAAGCCGGATTACGTCGGCATGGCAGAGCGCTACCGCCGCCACTTGATGGAGGAGAACGGCATGCGGCCGCTCCAGGCCGAAGACCCGAATATCCCGCTGCAGGTCAATGTGCTGGGCGCCGATTCCCGCAAAGGCTTCCTGTGGGATACGTATGAGCCGCTGACGACGACGGCGCAGGCGGAGGAGATCGTGAACGAGCTGACCGCTGTCGGCGTGAAGAGGATGTCGATTACGTACCAAGGTTGGCAGCGGGGGGGATTCAGCGAATACGGCGGCCGCTTCCCGGTCGATTCGCGCCTGGGCGGCATGGACGGCATGCGCCATCTGGCGGAATTCGCCCATGCGAAAGGGCATCGCGTCATGCTGGATGCCGCTTCCTACACGTACAATAACAACGGGCGCGACGGCTTCCGCAGCAGCCGGGACGGGCTGCAGGATCTCGGCTCCGTCGTCATCAAGTTCACGGAGCGGAACGGCGCCAGCCAGACGTTGGTCAGCCCGCGCTTCCTGGAGAAGATCCTGCTCGCCGATCTGGAGAAGGCGAAGCAGCTCGGGGTGGACGGCATGTCCTACGGCGGGGCCGTGGGAGAATGGGTGAACAGCGACTTCAATCCGCGGTATGCCGCGACCCGCGAGGAATCGCGCCGCATCCAGGAGAACCTGTTCGCGAAGACGAAGGAACTGATCGGCGCGGCGGATGTGACCAACGGCAACGATTATGCCTGGAAATACGTGGACCACGTGAACGGCCTGCCGTACGAGAATTCCTTCGATCTTTTTGTCGACGAGACGGTTCCGTTCGCGCAGATTGCGCTGCACGGACTGGTGACCTATTCCTCCTGGTATGCGAACGTTGCGGACAACTACGGGACGTACCTGCTCAAAAATATCGAGTACGGCTTCATTCCGGCCTTTATGCTCACCTTTGCGCCATCGGAGGATCTCATCGGGACGCGCTCGCTGTACGCTTTTTACAGCACCTATTACAAAGACTGGGCGGTAGAGATCGCGAAGCAGTACAGCCGCTTCAACGAGGCGCTGGGCGATGTGCAGGATCAATTCATCGTCGGCCACCGCGTCTTGGCGAAGGGGGTCGCCGAGACCGAGTATGCGAACGGCAAGCGGATTGTCGTGAACTATAACGATGCGCCGTACGACCGGGACGGCATCCGGGTCGGGGCCAGAGACTTCGCCGTCGTGCCGGGGAGGGGATGAACATGGGCAAAAGAATGCTGAAAGCGAAAACGTCCCGCCATCTGGAGGCTTTGTTGTTCGTCGGTCCGTGGCTTATCGGATTTCTGCTGTTCATGGCCTTCCCGCTCGGGTTCTCGCTCTATATGAGCTTCCACAAAGTGACCGTGCTGCCGACCGGATTGAAGTATGATTTTCAGAGCTTCAAATATTACAGCGAAATTTTGTTCGGCAGCTCCGCCCTGTACGACAACCTGATTCCGTTCTTTCAGGAGATTGTCATCATGGTGCCGATTATACTGGTGTTTTCCTTGTTCATCGCGATCATGCTGAATCAGGATTTTCCCGGCCGGATGCTGTTCCGGGTCGTATTTTTCCTCCCGATCATTTTCACCTCCGGTTACATTTTGACGGAGTTCGTGAACCAGGGGGAGGGCACGCTCGGTTTCCTCGACCGCTTCTCGATTGGAGAATATTTGGATGAAATTCTGAATGGAAGCTCCTGGGCGAAGCCGGTCAAGGACGTATTGAACCGCTTTGTGCTCGTGCTCTGGTATTCCGGCGTTCAGATCCTGATCTTCCTGGCCGGGAGACAGACTATCCCGAAGTCTTCCTACGAGTCGGCCCGCATCGACGGCGCGACGCCGTGGGAGGTGTTCTGGAAGATTACCCTGCCCGCGATGTCGCCGTTTATTTTGCTGAATCTGATTTATACCGTCGTCGATATGTTCACCTTCCCGTACAATCCGGTCATTGAGCTGATCAATACCGGCAATTACGGATACAACAGCGCCTTGGCCTGGATATACTTCGTCATTATCGTCGTATTTTTGTCCCTTGTCCTGTTCCTGTTCCTGCGCATCAACCGGAGCGCGCGCAGGCGCGGATAGCGGGCGGCAGCGAATGGATTCGGCGGGAATGACGGGAGGAGGATGGGGATGATAGGAAAAGTGAATGTCAACGTGAGAGTCAAGGCGGAGCGCTTCAAAAAAAGATGGGCGCGGGACGGCCTGAACACGGTCCGCTATGCCGTGCTTGGCCGGGAAGTGAACCGCGGCCTGCTGTTCAAGCTGTTCATATATTGGATACTGCTCGTCACCTCGTACATCTATTTGAATCCGATCTTCAAGATGCTGGTCAAGATGGTCATGAATGAAAAGGATCTGAACGATCCGACAGTGACCTGGATTCCGCATGAACTGTATTTCGGCCACCTGGAGAAGGCGTGGACGGCGCTCAAATATTCGCAATCGCTGTTCGTCAGCATCGGGATCTCGAGCCTGGTCGCCGTGTTCCATATCATGGCTTGCGGCTTGATGGGGTACGCGCTGGCGCGAATGCAGTTCCCGTTCAAAAAGCTATTGACGTTCCTGCTCGTGCTTGCCTTCATCATCCCGCCGCAGGTCATCGTGCTTCCGATGATCATCATGTACACGAAGCTGGGGCTGCAGGGCAAGCTGTTCTCCCTCATCATCCCGTCCATCTTCGGCTTCGGCATCAAGGGAGCGCTGTTCGTCATCATCTTCCGGCAATTCTATACGACCCAGCCGAAGGAGTTGGAGGAGGCGGCGAAGATCGACGGGGCGAGCGCCTTCAAGTTCTATTGGAAAGTGATGTTCCCGCTCGCGAAGCCGGCGATTCTGGTCGTGTCGCTGTTCTCCTTCGTCTGGACGTGGAACGACACGTATTACCCGCGGATGTTCCTGGGACAGTCCTCGCTCGTGCCGCTGGCGACGCAGATGTCGCGGGTGGATGCCAGCATCGGCAGCATGCTGGCCAGCGAAGAAGCGCCGCTCGTGCTGGTGGAAGCGATCAAGATGTCGGCCAGCTTCCTGGCCTTGCTGCCTCCGCTGCTCATCTTCTTCTTCGCGCAGCGCTCTTTCGTCGAGAGCGTGGAACGTACCGGGTTGGTAGAGTAAATAGAAATCCGCATATTGAACACAGGTTGAAATGGTATCGAGAGCCTGCGGCTGCGATCGATGCGGATTTTTCGATCGGTAGGGCCGGGACTATTCCGATCAGGCGCGCGCGGCCGTGGCCGGCCTGAAGCTGCCGCAGCCGAGCGTCTCGCTGTGGAGATTCGGCGAATGAATACTCGAATTGACAGAGTTTACACTGGAGGGGGATGAATGAAAATGAAGCAGCGCAAAATCGGCTTTCTTCTTATCTTAACATTCGTATTCACATTCATGCTGTCGGCATGCGGCTCCAGCGGCGGCGAGTCCGGGCAGGCTGCGCCGGAGACGGCTTCCGCGAAGGCGAACGAAGGCGTGGAAGGGCAAGGCGAGCAAGCGGCACCGCCCGCCGGGAGCGGCGATCCGGTCAAGCTCATCTTCATGGCGCCGTGGAGCAAGGAGCAGGTGGAGATGCGATTCCTGGAAGGCACGAGGGAGAAATTCCCGCACATCGCGATCGAGGCTACGGGCAAATTCGCCAACGCGGAAGAATTCGACGAGCTGTTCGCCCAGGGCGTCGTGCCGGATATTATCTTGACGACGGACGGGTTCGACGTGCTGAAGGAAAAAGATATGCTCCTTCCCCTGGATGATCTGTTGAAGGAGCGCGACTTCGACTTCAGCAAGATCCGGCCGGGCATCGTGGAGGCCCTGCGCGCCCGCGACCCGGAAGGGCAGGGGCGCTTGCTGGGCATTCCGATCGAGGACGTGGCGGTAGCGCTCCATTACAACAAGGCGGTCTTCGACAAGTTCGGCGCTCCTTACCCGGCCGACGGCATGACCTGGGATGAGGTGATCGATCTGGCCGCCAAGGTGACCGGAGAGCGGGACGGCATTCCGTATCGCGGATTGGCCTTGAGCTTCATGTCTCAGGCGATGACTCAGCTCTCGGCCCACGGAACGGATCCGGAGACCGGGGAGCCGCGCTTCTCGAAGGATCCGGCATTCGCCCGCTTTTTCGAGATGGTGAAGCGGGTAGCCGACATCCCGGGCAATTGGGAGCCGGATATCAGCTATGATTTCACCAAGGGAGACGTCGCGATGAGTCTCGGATTGATCGCGAACACGCTCCCGTACTATTCGGGCGACCTCGACTATGATGTCGTCAGCTTTCCGGTATGGCCGGACCTTCCGGGCGTCGGACCTTCGACGCTGCCGCTGACTGTGGCGATCAGCAAGCAGAGCAAGCATATCGACGAAGCGCTCGATATTTTGCAATATTTGCTCATGGATGAGCAGCAGGTGCGGCTGACCCGCAAGGATGTGCCGTCCGTCTCTTCCGATCAGAGCATTCTCGAGCAGTTCGCCGCCGATGTGCTGGAGCGGGACATGAACGTCAAAGGGATCTATTCGCTTCAACAGGCGAAGCCGGCCTTGTACAGCCCGTTCGGCCCGGATATACTGCTGTACGGGACGAACTATGTCGGTTCCCAGGTGGGGCCGTTCCTGAAGTCGGGAGACGACGTGCCTACGTTCCTCCGCAAAATGGATGACGATTACGCCGCGATCGTGAAGGAAAAGAAAAACAAAAATTAAGATGCGCCAGCAACTGCCTCCGCTCTCCTGCCGCTCACAGGCCACCCCCGTTCCGCATCACGCAGCCCGGCTTCCGCCTTCGCGGTTGAAGCCGGGTACCCGCATATCCCGTTGGGTTCGCTGATTTCGGTTATTGAAGGGAGCCGTTCATATCATGAAAAAGACTGTTTCCATTCTGCTTATCGCCATTCTCGCGATGGCCGCGCTGCTTGCGGGCTGCAGCGGTTCGCGGGCGGAAGAACCGCCAGCCTCCCCGGGGCAGACGGCAACCGGCGATCCTTCCTCCGCGCCTGCGGCCGGGGAAGGCCAGGAGCCGGAAGCGAAGGGAGGGCCGGCGAAGACGACGGAGCCCGCCTATAGAAGCTGACGACCGAGCGCGACGGGGTGAAAGACAAAGGCTTCTCGTTCGGTTACTATTCCCATGCTTTTTCCCAGCTTGGGGTGAATGGCACCGATCCGGAGACGGGGGAAGCGCTGTTTGCGAAGGAGCCGGCGTTCGAGCAATTTTTTGAGCTGCTGGACAAATACCGCAACATTCCCGGGATGATCGATACGAGCGGTTATGCGTACAGCTTCAGCAATGAGCAGAATGTGGCGATGTATATCGGCCAGCTCCAGCATCTGCCGCTCAATAATGCGGTCGAGGGCCTCGATTTCGGCATCGTGTCGGTCCCGGAATGGCCGGCTCGCCCGGGAATCGGACCGACGGCCCCGGCCGTGCCCGTCAGCATCAACAAGCATAGCCGGCACAAGGATGCCGCCTGGGCCGTCGTCGCCTATCTGCCGTCGGAGGCGGGACAGATGGTGCTGTCCCGCGCAGGCAGCCCGCCGACCATGAACAGCGAGAAATCGGTCGAGCAATACGCCTCCATGCATATCGAAGAGAGCGGCAAAACGTACAACATCGCCCCGATATTCGAGCAGAAGCCGGCCCCGATTGCGGTCTATTCTCCATACGGCCCGCTTATTGCCTTCAACTAGGACGACTTCATCCACTTGAAAGCGAAAGATTTTGTCAAGATGCCGGGCAGGGACACAGCGACCTTTTTACGGGAAATGAAGGAGGAGTATGCGGGAATCGTCAAAGATATGGAGGTGAAAAAATAGCGGGGCGGGAGTTCCCGGCATGAAGCCCGAGGCCTCCGCCGGCCCGGCAACGGCCGCATCCTGCCGGGGTACGCAGCGAACTTCCGCGGCAGGATGCGGCGCCGGCCGGAGCGCGTTACCCTTCGCTCCACCGCTTCGCCTCGTAAAGCGTGAGCATCATCGCGGTCTGGAGGAGGGACATCATCACGCTGTAGAGCACGATGATCAGGAGGACCGCAGCCGGGGCCGCGAACCGATTCGCCGCCAAGCTGGCCGCGCCGGAAGCCGCCACGAGCAGCAGGGCCATCGCAAGCGCCGACGGCCAGTTCCGCTTGAAATAATGCGCGCTGCGGCGCAAGGCGGCGTCGAAATGGAGCCGGTCGGCAACGATAGTGAATTCGAGATAGATAAATACGATCCGCAGCGCCGCGAAAGCGAGCAGGGAAGCGCCGGCCCCGATGGAGCCGAAAAGCATAATCAGCAGGGAAGAGACGGCAGCCTTGGCAAGCAGCACCGCGATATTCAGGCCAAGAAACGGCACCCAGAAGACCAGGCTGCTTCGTGCCATCTGATCGGGGTCGGCGATACCGCCCTCGCATGCCGTGGCGAGCGCCTTGATATAGCCGCCCTGGGCGAAGGACCAGACCGCGATGAGAAGCAGCTGTGCCCAGGTGAACGGCAGATTGTACAGGTGCATGATCGAAGGCAGGCCCATTTCCAGCACGATGCGGTAGCTCCATTGGGACGTCAGGTACCAGCCGGACCAGGCGACGCTCAGCGCGAGAATGCCGAGATCGAGCAGCATCGGCACGAAGGCGATGATCGGATTGCGGCGCAAGCAGCGCACGGCTTGAGTAAGCGGCATGGATATCCTCCTCTGTCTCGTGGTCCCGCGGCTTCGGTGTCTCCTTTGCGCGGAAGGGCGGGCGCGCCTTGCCGCAGCCTGGGGCAACGCGCTTATCCGGTTGACTTCGGTTCCGGGAGCCTTATCCAAAAGGTAGAGCCCTTCCCCGGCGCGCTCTCCGCCCAGATCGCGCCCTGGTGCGCCTCGACGAGCGCCTTGGCGATGCTTAGGCCGACGCCCAGTCCGCCGCTGTCCCGGGAGCGCGATTTGTCCGCGCGGTAGAAGCGGTCGAAGATGCGCGGCAGATCCTCCTCGGCGATGCCGACGCCGTCGTCGCGGCAGTACAGGAGCATATGGCCGTTCTCGCGCTCCATCCCGAGGACGACCGTTCCGCCGCGGGGCGTATATTTAATGGCATTGTAGATGACGTTGGACAAAATTTGCGCGACCCGATCGGGATCGACGTCGAGATAAAAGGGAGTCAGCGGCTTGTCGAACACGAAGCGAATCTCTTTTTCTTTCGACAGGAACAGGAACCCCTCATACACGCCCTTCACCATCTGAGACATATTGATTCGCGTCAGATTCAATTCGAAGCGGGCGCCCTCCGCCTCCGACAGCTTCTCCATATCTTCGATGAGGCGGTACAGCCGTTCGATATCGGCCAGAATGCTCAACATATTTTCCGTCGTTAAGGGATAAATCCCGTCAATTATCGCGTCTAAGCGGGAAAGCACCGCGGTAAGCGGGGTCCTCAGCTCATGGGTCAGATCTTGCATTAACTGCTTGCGCCAAGCTTCATGGCGCTCGAGATCGTCAAGCAGGCTGTTGATGGTCCGAATCAGGCCGGCAATCTCTATCGTTCCGCACGGTGGAACGACAATCTTCCTGTTACCGGTAACGACAGCGTCCGACAATTGCCCCGCCCGGCGGATTCCGCGGCTCCAGCGAGAGGCGGCATAGACCGACAGCAGCAGCGCGGCAAGAGAGCAGGCGAGCAGAACATACAGGCTCCGGTGCCGAAGCTGTCGTTCCAACTGCGCGATGGCTGGCGAATGCAAGCCTTGATCGAGGTCATAGTAGGCCTTCAAATAACCGTCGATGCGGCCGTCGATGACGACGGGCAGCTGAACCGTATACGCGGGCGGCGCGGCATGTTGGGGAACGAAATCCGCCCGAATCGTCTCGCCGTCCGGACCGTAATACCGGATCGGAATGGTGAAGGCATGGGCCGCTTCCTGCAAGGCGGCTCTCCATTCGGCATCGTTCGAGAGCAAGGCCGTCTGCTGCCGGACGGCATACAGCAAATGATAGGTGTATTCGGCGGCAGCCTGCCGCTTATACGAGGCCAGTTGTTGCTTCCAGTCATACCTCAAGGCCAGATACAGGCCGGTTAGGGCCGCGAAGGAGAGGCACGCGAGCGCAAGGCACAAAAACGTGCGCGTGCGGAGCCGATATGCATTCCAGCGCGCCATCAATCATCATCCAGCGGGAAATTGAATTTATAGCCGGATCCTATTTTGGTCACAATGTATTGCGGATTTTTCGGATCTTCCTCGATTTTTTTGCGGATGTTGCGGATATGGACGTCCATGACGCGTCCGTCCCCGATAAACCGGTAGCCTTGCACCTCATAGGACAAGTCGTGCCTGCTGAATACTTTGCCGGGCTTGCGGACGAGGATGCTCAAGGTTCTGAACTCGGTAGCCGTCAGGTTGGCGGCCTTGCCGTCGAGAAAGACATCCTCCAGCTCGAAATTGACCATGAACCGCCGGCGGTTGAAATAGATGATGTTGCGGTTCGAGTTGTTCATAATGTTGATTCTGCGCTGAAGGGCATGAATGCGAGCGATAACCTCTCTTGCCCGGAACGGCTTCGTAATATAATCGTCCGCGCCGAGATTGAGGCCGTTGATCATATCGGTCTCCCGCGCCTTGGAGGTGATCATGATGAGGGGCACATTGGACATCCGTCTAATATTCCGGCATACTTCCTCTCCCGGCATGCCGGGAATCATTAAATCGAGCACGATCAAATCCAGCTTGTAGAGCTGGATCTTCTTCATCGCATCCTGTCCGTCGCTTGAGAGGTGCACCTTCCACCCTTCGTTCACGAAATACGATTTGAGAATATCCCGGACGGAAGCTTCGTCTTCGACGATCATAATGTCCATCCCTTTACCCCCTTGAACTTGTAGAGGTTGTTCAAAAACACAAATGAAGCGAAGGTCTTTTCAATTGAAAGGGAAGCGCTTACATCCAAAAATGTGCATGTTTTCATTAATATATGGTATATCAATGAATCGTTTTTTTGTCAAAGAAAAAATGAAATAGGCCAAATGAATACTTGGGCGGGCCTTGTGCGCCGGCCGTCGGCTTCCCTGCGTCAAGCCCGGTATATGTGGTAAAATAGTGACATATCATGCACGCCATATTGAGGAGATGAAGCGAGATGGAACAACAATCTCAAGTCCGTTTGACGGCCTTATCAAGCAAAGGAGGCTGCGGCTGCAAAATAGGTCCGGCCGATCTGTCCCAGGTGCTGCGCCAGCTCCCGAAGACGGAGAAGCATCCGGATCTTCTGGTCGGATTGGATACAAGCGACGACGCCGGCGTCTTCCGGCTCAACGACGATCTGGCGCTCGTGCAGACCGTTGATTTTTTCACGCCGATTGTCGATGATCCGTATTCCTTCGGCCAAGTGGCTGCGGCCAATGCGCTTAGCGATATCTATGCGATGGGCGGCAAGCCGTTGACGGCGCTCAATATTGTCGCGTTCCCGATCTCCAAGCTGGACAAATCGGTGCTTGCCGATATTTTGCGGGGGGCTGGAGACAAGGTTGCCGAGGCGGGAGCGACGCTGGTGGGCGGCCATTCGATCGACGATCCGGAGCCGAAGTTCGGCATGGCGGTCACCGGCCTGATCCACCCGGACCGGGTATTGACCAATGCGGGTGCTCGTCCAGGCGACAAGCTGATCCTGACGAAGCCGATCGGCGTCGGCATTATGACGACGTCGCTGAAGCGGGATCTGCTTCGGCCGGAGGAGATCGAGCTCGTCACCCGCACGATGACGACGCTGAACAAGACCGCCGCCGAGGCCATGGCGGATTTCCGCGTCCATGCCTGCACGGATGTGACCGGGTTCGGCCTGATGGGCCACAGTCTGGAGATGGCCAAGGGAAGCGGAGCCGGGCTTCATATCTACGCGGAGCAGGTGCCTGTCCTGCCGCGCGTCCGCGAGCTCGCGGAGAGCGGAGCGGTTCCCGGCGGAACGAAGAACAACTTCCGCCATGTGCAGGACAGCGTCCGGTTCGATGAACGGCTGGACGAGATCGCGCAGTGGATTCTGTGCGATGCCGTCACCTCCGGCGGGCTGCTGCTGTCTGTCGCGGCTGAGGATGCGGAACCGCTCGTGGCCGCCATGCGGGAGCGGGGCGTCGCGGCGGCATGCATCGGTGAAGTCGTCGCCGAGCACGCGCATGAGATTCGCGTCACCGGCGCGGAAGCCGGCTCGCCCCGTTAAGGCTGGCCGTACAGCATCGCGGCCCGGCATAGCTGCTGCGAATTGATCTGCTGGTGCCCGGCATGCCAGACGACCCGCCCTTGGCGGACGAGCAGAATCTGCGGAGACACATGCGGAATTCCGAGATCCCGCGCCACGCGATCGGACAAATGCGTCTCCTCCACGACCCGGATGACGCCGATCGCGAAGCGGGAGGCAACCTCCGGATAGCGGTTCACGAAATGATTAATCCCGACATGCGCGACCTTGCTCGATCCGCATTGGGAACTGTGCTTATATAAGAGCAGCGGCTTCTCGGCGGATAGGTGAAGCATGCGGGTAAGCTGCTCATCGGATTGAATGATCGGGAGTCCTGACATCGGGGCTTTTCCTCCTTGTTCCGGCCATCGGATGACAGGGCATAGCGGCGGAATACCCGGTTCTAGCCAGGGCGGCAGCGCCATACAATGGAACTGATCCGCGCAGCGATGCATCCGAGGGGGTAGTCTGTTCGTGTGGGACATATCATGGATAACACTGCTATTGCTCATCTTGGCGAGTTACCGTCTGACCCGTCTGATTGTGTTCGATGAGATTCTGTCCTTCGTCCGCCGTCCCTTCGTCGAGGAACGGTTCGAGACGGATGAATCCGGCATGATGTACGCCGTCGTCGATGAGAAGGGCGGCCGCTTCCATGCCTTCATGCGCAAGCTGCTGACGTGCTACTGGTGCGTCGGCATTTGGTCGGCGGCCTTTTTGGTGGCTGGGTATCTGCTCATTCCGGACCTGATATTTCCGCTTGTGCTGCTGCTGGCCATTGCCGGAGCGGCGGGCATCGTTGAATCTTATGTCAAAGGGTGAGTCTTCGGCTCGCCCTTTTGTCTATTGCTCCATGTCGTGCCGGCCCGGAATCAAGTCGAGCGAATCAGCGACAGCAATGCATCCAGGCGATCGGCGAAGGTATGCCCGGCCACGGTCCTCCGGTAGGCCCGGCCGGCTATCTCGTCCCGCGCAGGGCGGTCATGCAGATAGCGGTGGATGAGCTCGGCGCATTCCCTCGGCGAATCGAAGCAGACGATCTCCTCTCCCGGCTGGTAGAACAAGGGCAGATCGGGCCGGTAATCGGTCAGCTGAAAGGCCCGGCAGGCCGCAATGTCGAAGGTCCGGTTATTGATGCTGTGTCCGGGCGCGCCGCTCCGGTTCTTGTCGAGGAGCGGGTCATCCTCGCTCCGGTGAATATTGAGCACGATGCTGGCGCCGTTGAAATATCGGGGCGTCTCCGAGAAGTTCACCCATTTTCCCCGTATGCTTGGCACGCAGCCGGAAGACCAATCCACCGAATCCCAGAAATGGCCGATAAGCTGCACCCGCACATTCCGTTCGACATACCGCAGCATTTCCTTCATAAATCCAAGCCGGTTCTCATACCCTGTACCCAAAAAGCATACATCATGCTGATATGTCGGATGCACCGCGTACGGGCGGAAAATATCCGTATCGGTCCCGAGCGGCAGGTGATGCACTCGGGCGCACCCGCTGCGCGCATAGTAAGGGACGCAGCCCGAATCGATCGTGAACACGTCATCGTATTCCCGGGCTATGGGCAGGGAATTGTCGATGGCATACGGATCATCCACGAACCATGCTCCCGTACGAATTCCCATCGCCCGCACCGTGCGGATGCTCCCGGCCGGAAGAAATGATCTCGGCCCGACCATTGTGAGCACATAATCCGGGGCGGCGCGGCGGATGTCGGGAAGCAATTGGGAATACGGCGTCCGGTTGGACAGAAAAAAAGTGACCTCCTGAAAACGCTGCGTCAAGGCCTTGATAAGCGCATTATCCAATATATCAATCGGCCTCCGATAGCCGGATGCGATGTAATATAGCTTCATGGGCCCTCCTTGCTTGACGGCATGGAAGCCGGAAAATCGTGAGTAAAAAAGGGGGTGGTTGAGCCCACCACCCCAAGCGAACGGCATTCGATTATTAAGGGAACGGATATGGTGCACCTGGGAAGACGTCAGGGCATTGTTGAGGGAAGGTGACAACGCAAGGACTTTCAGGGATCGGGATTTCGGCGCGCGGCTGGCACAATTCGGCTTCTACCATCATTTTGACCGTCGCCTTCACTTGAATGCTCTGGCAAATGACGATATCCACGTTCACGAATGTATTATTGACGATATCCAGCACATCGATCGTCGTCGCTTCCGGTACGATATGGCAATCGATATCGGTTCCCGGAGGGGCGCACAGCAGAACTTTCTCGAAGCGGAGGAAGCTCTTCGTGAACCGGCAATGAATGACGTTCGGCGTGACCCCTGTATTGATGATTGTGACTTCATACGTACCGAACTTCCGCAGCACTACCCGCTGCAAAGTAACCGGTCTGCCGCCTATCGTAACCACCACGTTTTCACGAGTGGATCCGACTTTTTCTTCGCAATTCACGTCAAGAACTCTGGCCTCAATACGAAACGAAAGTGGCAGAGGCAAGCAATCTGAGTCAACCGTGGATTCATCAACTATTTGGGTCGTTTTCAGTACCCAGTCGAATATTTTGGGAACCTCTATACATTCCAGAGAGGGTAAAGGCAAATATTCGGGGGGCGCCTGTTGCCCTTGAACCAACTTGCTCTCCATGTATGTTCCAGGCCTCCTTTTTAGATTTCAAATTCAATTACAGTCTATGGAGGGACCCATAAAAAGGTGACGAAACCCCAGTGTTTTTTTTGGAGGGATGCGGATGGAAAAAGCGCATTACATCCATGATCGAAGCGGTTCGCATTGGATGGGCGTAACGAGCGGCGGCGCGTTGGAGCATATCTTGTACCCGCTGGAAGGGAAGCCGCTCCGGACCTTGCTTCCCGCTCCTTATCCGGTCCGCCGCTTCAGCTTGCTGCTGTCTGACGATCAGTACGATATGCTGCTGGAGACGGAGGACGGATTGTATCATGCCAAGTATCATCCGTTGACCGGGATGCGCCGGGAAGTCCGCATCGCTGGCCGGTCCGGCGGATCGTTTCCGTATCTGTACCGGGATCGTTCCGGCCTCCGCCTGTGCAGCGTCGCCGCCGCTGAGGGACAGAACCGATGCGTAATCCGGATTCCGGCGGAGGGAGCATGGAAGGACGCGGAGATCCCGTTCCCGGATTGCGCTTCCACTGCCATGCAGGTGAGGGATGCGGCTTATGCCGTCAGCGGGGAGGGCCGGCTGTACGGTCTCTTTCATCGGCTGCAGGATAATGGTGAAGTCCATACGCTGGATCTTCTCGAGCTGGAGCCGGGGGCGGATGAGGCGATGTGGCGGAGACTCTTCGCCTCCCGCCAGCCGCAGCAACGGTGGCGAATCTGCCTGTCGCTCGATCGCGGCGGGCGGCCTCATGCGGCCTGGTCCATTCGAAGCGGTGCGGCGGCCAAGTGCTACTACGCCAATGATCGGACCGACGTCCGTTCATGTTCGCCGCTGAAGATTCACTTTGGGGAATGCGTGCCGCAGCCTTATTTTCTGTGGATGGGAGAGCAGGTCTTCCTGCTCTATATTATGGAAGGCAATCGCATGAGTTGTGCCCGCTCTCCGAACAGGGGAGCGGACTGGTCCGCCTTCAGCGACATCCGCCTGGCGCCGGAGGCGAAGCTGCGCATCGTGCAAGGAATGGAGAAGGGGCCTGGCCATGCGGCTCCCCGGCCGGTATTGGGTACCGGCTATCCTCACCTGCGTTCTCTTGGCTTCTTCGATGTATTTCCCCTGCTGCAGCGGGAGCTTCTCTTGACAGACGGGGAGACCTTGTCCTGGATGCCCTCGCATTTGAGCGAGATGTTCGATTGGATCATGGCACAGGCTGACGATGCCGCCCATAAGATACGCCGCTTGGAGACGAATGTGGAGAACCGGCGGCTTCGCCTGGAGGAGCTGATGGCTTGTTACGAACGGCTGCAGGCGAAGGAGCGGTCCTTGCTGGCGGAAATTCATGAACTGCAAAACTGGGCAGGAGCGGAACCGATCTCGCTGACTTTCATATGATAGAAGGACCAGTGTGCCCGGAAAGCGAGGAGGACGATATGGAAATTCAGATCAATGCGAAGCCGCTGTGCACGATAGCCGACGAGTATGTGCCCGACGTGTATCAACTTCTGGGGAAGCATTCATTTACTTTTCATCTGGATAAAAACAAGCAAATCTTGAATGTAGTCAATCCGCTTCATAAATATCAAATCGCGCTGGAGAACAAGGGAGGGAGCGGGGCGTCCCCGCTGCTGCAAATGATGTGCGATTCGTTGAAGCACGCCGGATTCCATGTGTGGATTATCGAGACGGAACAAGATCGCGAACGCTGCTCCGAGGAGTGGGAGAGCGGCAAGCAGAGCATGTGGCTGACGCTGCAGCCGGCCGGCGAGGAGAAGAAGGAAGTCGTCGTGTATTATTTCCTGCATCAGATGAAGGCAAGCCGGCAGCTCGCCAACCTGTTGGTCCAGAACATCGCCAGATACAGCGATATGCCGATTCAGGGTGTGAGCTTTCATTGGAAGAGCGGACTGAGTTATATTTTGCCCCAGCCGGGACAGGCGCTGAATCTGGTCGGGCTGGCTTACGGCGGCTTTGACGGCATGGGGGCAGAGGAGCGGCAGCAGTTAACCGATGGCGTTGTCGGCGCGGCAACGATATTTTTCGGCAAGAAGCCGCTGATGGAACTGATCAAGCAGCTGCGGCTATTGGAAGAGCGCCAGATCGAGGCGGGGTATCCATTGCCTCGGCCCGCCGCGTCCGAGGCGGCGGCGGGCTCCCGGGAGCCTGGGCCAAGCGAGAAGAGCCCGATGAAGAACGGGGAGGCGGGAGCCCAAGGGGCGGATCTCGTCCTCGAACCGGCAGAGGAAGGGCAGGGGGACCCGCCGCGGCAGGAAGGGGGCTCGAAGGAGCCGGCCGAAGAACGGAAGGCGTTACCGGAGCAGGCGGAGTCCGTCCAGGAGGTAAGGCAAGAAGCGCCTCAGCCGGGAATAACCGAACTGAAGCCGATCCGGGCAGAGCTGGCGCAGGCGGAGAAGGCACAGGAGGAGAACGGACAGGAACCGCTCCGGAAGGAACGGGCGGAGGCGGAGGAGGCGCCAGCGGCGGTCCTTCTGGCGCAGCAGGCGGAAGCGCAACAGACGGAAGCGCCGCAGGCGGAAGGGGAGAAGCCCGAGACGATTGAGCGGGAACCCGGCGAAGCGCCGAAGCCTGCATCGGCAAGGCCGGCCACCGGGCAGGCTGCAGGTGAAGAGCCTGAAGGGGCGGCCCTGCCCGCAGGGAACGGGAACCCGGCAGATGAGGCGGAACGTGCTCGGGAAGAGACGGAGGCCGCAGCTTCGCTCCCGGAAGAACAGGTTCATTCCGACATTCAAGCTGAGCAAGAAGAGGCTTCAGCTTCTTCGGGAGAGGCCGCAA
Source organism: Paenibacillus dendritiformis (assembly GCF_021654795.1). NCBI lineage: Bacteria > Bacillati > Bacillota > Bacilli > Caryophanales > Paenibacillaceae > Paenibacillus > Paenibacillus dendritiformis. The sequence goes on along the minus strand of NZ_AP025344.1, from coordinate 4,775,385 downwards.
CGAACGGGAAGGATGACACGGCAGCGGAGCAGGAAGCGAAGCCGCGCACGCCCAATTACTCCATGTTCTTATGGCTCCAATCGCATTCCGGCAACCGGGTGCCCCGGGATCCGGACAGAAAACATCAGCCCCAGCCGTCTTTTTTCAGCTATGTAAGCCAACTGAACCAGTCGCAGCAGTCCGCTGACAAGCGGACCAAGCCGGAGCCGTTTCATATGCTTGCCATGGACAGGGAGAGGAGCCGCAAGCCGTAGCATGGATGCGATTCACATGACGGCTCAAGCCTATCGCGATATGGTTGGCCACTGCATCAAGGAAAAGCCCCTGGAAGCCTGCGGACTGCTGTCCGGCCGCGATGGCATCGCCGCCCGATGCTGGCGCATCCGCAACACGGATCAGAGCCCGGTCGCCTTCGCGATGGACGGCGAGGAGCTGGAGAAGGCCCTGCGCGATATGGAGAGCTTCGGCGAGCAGCTGCTGGGGCTGTATCATTCCCATCCGACCGGTCCCCCCTATCCTTCTTCCTTCGATGTCGAGCATGCGGCCTTCTCCTGCTCGTATCTCATCGTCTCGCTGCGGCGGATACGCCCTCGCGTCCGCAGCTTCCGCATAGCAGAAGGGACGGTCAAGGAAGAGCGGATATTGATTGTCAGCCTATAAAAGGTTGATGTTCGTGTCAGGAATGAACGATGGCTGCGCCGTGCATCGAGTCGGCACGGCTATTTGCCATGCACGGATTGATAGACCTCGGCCGCGAAAGCGAACCCGCTCAGAGGAGGCCCGCCCGAGGAAGGTGAGCCGGCTTGCTCGAAGGAGAAGAGAAATTGGACATCAAGCCCGATAAAAGCCGGATCGAACTGGATCGGGATGCTATAGCAGCGTATTAGCTGCGTTGCCTTGCCGCTGCGCCGATCGGCTGTCCGCGAGCAGAACAGGGACGTGGACAACCGCCCTCCGATATTGAGGTGAAGGGGAGCATCCAGCATATTGAGCTTCTCGATATTGCAGAGTTCGATCTGGAAATGGGTGCGGGTCGGATCGTATATGCAGAAGCGGATCAGAATCGGATGAGGAACTTCCAGCCGGATCGGGTAGGTCTGGGCAGCGAACCCTCTGCTTTCGCTTTGCTTGGGACCGGCGGCCGGGGCGATCAGCTCGGGCATCGGACCCGGGAGGAAGTCGCTGTGGTTATCGACGAGGGAAGCGAGAACGCTTTCTTGCCAAGCCAGCTTGGCCGTATGGACGACATTGGGAGCGCCTCCGGCCAAGAGCTGCGCCGCCGCTGCGGCTCTGTCGGCTGCCGAGATAACGCTGCGCTCATGGCTGACGACCCGTTGAATCGGAATCAGGGGCATGACGGTCTCCTCCTTCAAAACAGGCTGCCATGCCCGCAAAGCGCGAGCATGGCGGAAGTTATGCAGCACAACTTGGAATCGCAAATAAGGGGCGAATCAATTAGATAAGATTCTGATAAATATCGGCGGCAAAGGCGAGGCCGGCCGTGTTGAGAGCGCCGGTCGTAAAGTAGTTCGTTACCTGGAACGAGAAGATGAAGCGAACGCCGATATTGATAGATATCAGTCCAAGAGAAGCCGGAATCGAATAGAAACGGACATTTTGCCAGTTATACGGGTTAGCGACATCCGTCGTCAATCCGGTTGTCGGGTCGAGAGAGCCCGCAATCAAATCGACGTCCAGCCCCGGCACCGGGAACAAGTTGATGCCGAGCGAGGAGACGGCTTGAATGCGTGCCGTTACCGCGTTGTCCGCAAAGACGGTCAGCGCAATCAAGAAGTCATTGATCAGGCCGAGCTGCAGCGGGATCGTAAGCGAGGCGGCGGCGAATCCATGCGTCTCGCCCGGAATAAAGACTGGCTGTGTCCAGACGAATTGCGGATTTGGCGCGGCCGCGAACACGGTATTGTCATTATCGAACTTGGCGAGTTGAGGCCAGATCCTTGGCGCATTGCCGACGTTGACGACATTGGCTGGGGCTCCTGCCAAGAGACTGTTCACGGCCGTTACCCGATCCGGAGCAGAGACGACATTGGCCGTGCTGCTGGTAAGCCGTTGAATAGGAATGAGCGGCATAAGGAAAAACCTCCTTCACTATGTGTTCGAAGGACGGTGGGATGTCCTCCTACGTTACTAATTTATGAAGGAGGGATAAGCTTCGCTTGGATGAATTTACTAGATTCATTCACACAATCTTGTAGGGCACGGCGGAATGGAGTGATGGAAAATGCCGCTGTGAAGATGGGTGTGTTAAAACTACGATTGACATATCATAGCAGTCTGTGAGCGTTGGTTAGTAGACTGTCTTTCTAGTAACCGTTCGCAGCTTCTTCTCGCCTACACCCCATCTGCGATTAGCCGTTCCAAGTGAGGAGAGCGCCAGAGAAGGCCGCAAAAAGCCATCGTGAACAGGGCCGGGAACCGTTGCGGAGCCCGGGCTTGTCCCGCCCCGATGAACGTCGGCAGATGCCGCCCAAGATGATGAATTGTCTCTATATCAGGCAGGCAAGGCATCGCCTCAGGCGGAGCTTGCGGAATGATGTTCTCCGCAATGTTCATTCGTCAATAACATCGTGAGCGCATGCCAATGATCCGCAGATGATAGTCGTTCTGCGGATCAAGGCAGTGCTTCGCCCTGGCGCTACAGGCCCGAGGCGGCAACGATAAAATGAATGGCCTCGTTCAATTGATGGTCCTGAACCGATTCGTCCGGAACGATGATTCCGAGGCCGTGCTGGCTTCGGGCCCGGTGCAGCCGGAGGCGAAGCCGGGTATCCCGGAGGAAGTCTTCTACGGCGGTCAAGACGCCATTTCTCTCCCCGTACTCGTACTCCGCATTATGCACGGATGAATTATGTCCGCTCTCGACCAGTTCATTGACTCCCGGCAGCATGCCCTTGCGGGCGCTCGGCTTCCGGTAAGCTTCGGGAATCGACTCCGGAAAATAATACATATCTCTTCTGCCGTAAGGCCATTCCAAATCATGCAAAAACACGATCGGGTATCGTCCGTGTCCTTCCAGTGCCTTCAGTTCATGATAGACGGTATACCAATTATGATCCCCGTCCAGCAGCGCAGCGTCGCAAGGCCCCATCTGTGGCAGCACGTTCAGACTGAAGTCGGGAATCATGACGAAGGCGCTGCCGAACTGCTGCTGCAGTGCGCCGACATCGAACTGAGGCGAAGGATCGACGGCGACGAGGCGGCCTTGCGGAACCGATCGGACATAGCTGAGAAGATTCAACGTATTCAACCCTTGGGCACAGCCGACCTCGACGATGGTCGCAGGCCGGGCAAGCTCCAGTACAGGGCGTATAATCCCATGCCAAAAATGGATCAATGTCGCTCTCCCTCCATCGTTATCGGGGTGAATATAGCTGGACGAACTCTTCTACTCGATTCGAGAGCATCAGCGGCCAAGCGGCTTGAATCTGCTCCAGCGGCCAGTCCCACCAGGCGATGCGCAGCAGGCCCTCGATGAGATGCGGCGGGAAGCGGTACCGGATGACCCGCGCCGGGTTGCCGCCGGCAATCGCATACGGCGGAATATCCTTGGAGACGGTGCTGCGGGCCGCAATGACGGCCCCATGGCCGATCGTGACCCCCGACAGCACGTAGGAGTCCATTCCAATCCAGACGTCATGGCCGATATCTACATTGCCCTTGGTCTTCGGATGCCCAGCAAAAGAGGAAGCCTTCGGAAAAATCGGATTGAACGGGTAGGTCGTCACCCAGTCGACATTGTGCTCCCCTCCCAGCAAAATCGTAATCCGTGCGGCAAAGGAGCAGAACTTGCCGATGGTCAGGGTCGCTCCTTCCCCCCAGGAGAACACATCGGGGTGACCGTAGCTCCAATCCCCGATGGAGTAGGCGGAATAGGCCGGGTTTTGGTTCATAAAGACGCTCATCTCTTCCATTCCTCCCTCCTACCGGCCTGAAGCCGGCGTGAACCGTCATGAATCCTATCATGCGGATCCGCTGCGCATGGCGAAGGTTAATGCTGGTGGTAGCTGTTTTCTCTCCACATGGCCAAAGCATGGCGGAGCTGCGTCACGACCGGCTCCGGCACCGCGCTTCCCTTGATGCCGACGCCGATGACCGTATGCGGGAACAAGGCTTCCCCGGCATAATCCGTAAGGACCGTATCGAACGGCTTCAAAATGCTGGCGAAGGCTTGCGGCGTGAAGCGCCAATAGTCCTCAGGGTAATCATGTATCGCGAAATTCATCACCGAGCTGATGATGACGATGCCGTTCGGCTTCAGGATGCGATGAATCTCGGACAGCGCAAGCCGCGGATCCTCGACATGCTCCAGCGTGTCGAGCGAGAGCACCATCCCGGCCGTCTCGTCAGGGAGCGCGATTTGATGGAGATCGAGGATGAGATCGACGCCGGTGCCCGGCCGCATATCGCAGCCGACATACGTCTTTCCCGGGAAAAATGGGCGCAAGTCCGCAAATCCAACCTGACCTTCCACCTGATAGGAACCGAATTCATAAATCGGCTCTTCGCAAGGCAAAATCTGTGCGCAGATGCCAACTAAATTTTTGATAATTTGTCTCATGATGCCCTCCTTATTCGCCTGGTCCGGGGTGACGGATCACCCCGGGACAGAAGCTGCTTCATTACTCTATTCAATCGCGGAGGCAACTTCTCTAGTCGTTCGCACAAAAATCCGGACTCTCAAAAACTGCAGTGGATATGAATCGGGTTCAGCACGGGGAAGCGGGCTTCCCCGGCCTCCACTAATCCATGGATGGCAAGCGGACCGTTCCGCAGGCTGTCAAGGGCGCAGGAGACATGGAAGTCGGGCATTTCCAGCCAGACGCCCGGGGGCATCGTCAGCGGTTCAATGGATTGAATAGGGTACTCCCCGGTGACCTTCCCGTTGGCGAACCATTCATCCTCGGCGAATGACCAGCCCGATTTCCGGCCGTCCTTCCCGTAGATGCTGAACGCGGGAATGAGCTGGGGAGACAGAATTTTGCCGCTGATGTCGCAGGAACGGGACGGGGAGACGGACAGGATGATGCGAGGCTGTTCGATCGGCTCTGATCCGGCGTTGCGGAAGAGCATCGTGACGAAGACGGAGACGCGTTGCGCCTCCGTGTCGAAGTCGGTTACGGATTGGAAAAGGCATTCTGCCGCCGGAACGGCAGCTTGCGGTTCGCTCATGCGAGGCACCTCACTTTATATGTAAATTCATGAAGAGGCATAGAGACGCCGAATGCTCAGTTCGCGGGCGGCGTGCCGGCCGCCGGCTGCATAGACGGATCGGCGGGGATGCTTCGGCGGTGCAGCGTCGGGGGGAGCGGGCGCGAATGGGCGGCATACAGGGTCGAACGGAAGGACGCTTCGGCGGTCTCCTTCCCCCTCTGGCTGTGCCCCCCCTCCGCAGGCGGCTGCCGAATCCCGTGCGGGGAGCGTCCGGCGTTCCGGATCGAACGGCGAATCCGAAGCTCCTCCTCCAGGATAGAGAGGCGCCGTTCCAGACTGGCAATCCGGGATTGAACCATCTGCAAGGATTGCCCCAACTGCTCCCGCTCCTCCTCCAAGGGAGCGATGCGGCCCGCTAGCCGCTCGACGGAGGCGAGGGCCCGCTTCGCGAAATGAAGGCTGGAGCGGAAGTCGCGTTCGGCCCGGTAGGCGTCGATCTCCATCCCGCTCAAGCGGATAGCCTCCCGAATGGAAGGGCCGTCCGTAATCCATTGCGGTTCCGGTCCGCCGGAGCTTGCTGCGGTGACCGCGCACCACGGAACCGGATGGACAGAGGCGCTGGAAGAGAGCCGTCCCCAGATGCTTGCCTCAAGATCATAATCCATGCGGCAGATCATTCCCCCCGCCACCCAACTGAAGCGGAGCCGTTCCGGATCGGCGCCGCAGGCGATGAGGGAATCTGGAGAGGAAGGGATGGCGATCGCTTCTTCAGCGATCGTCTGCCAGCTTCCGTCCGCTTCCGATTCGAAGATCGAGAACGCAAGCTGCCCTGCTGAGATTCGGACCAGGAGACAGCGCGGACGCTCAAGTGCGGGAACGCCGCCGGGCGGCAGGCGAACCAGGCGCGAGGGGGCGCCGGCGTCCGCCAGAGGCAGAATCATTCCTTCCCCGGCCGGCTTCCAGGAGCCGGACGCGGAGTCGTAATCCCATCGGCACAGAAGAAGCCTGCCTTGTCTTGCCAGCAGGCCGCACGCCGAGAGAGCGCGTTCGTTCGCCAGCCACTGAATGGCGATGACGCGATCCGCTTCCGCCATTACGGCAGGCTCGTTCCAGTGAATCCCCGTGAGCGCCGCATGATCGGCGCGGGAAGCATACTGGATCAGCAGGTGGAGCCGGTTCGAGCAGCGGACCAGCTTCAAGCCGGCAAGGCCGGAATATTCCCCGGGCAGCTTGCTGGTATGGACCCCCTCCAAATCGGGATGAATCCGGGCGTGCACCAGTTGCCGCTGACGATTGAGATATACAAGATGGACGTAATCCTGATCGTCCTGACATACATCATACATGCCGGCAGCCGCGGCCAGCCGCAGCTCCGCCCCCCGGCCGCACCGGCTGTGCTCCGCCAGCTCGATGACCAGTTCGTTTCCGTCTCGACGAATGACGGATATATGGCTGCCATTTGCTACCCAGTAGCGAAGCTCCATAGCTGCTCCCCCCTGCCCCGATAGTGCTGCTTACTCTTCATCCTATTCAGCGACAGGAAAAATTAGGCTCTCCGGCCCGCAATCCGGCTTGGCTCCGCGGGCGGTGCGGGGGCCAAGGTCATACGCACAGGCAAATGGGGGAATGTGCTAATACACTAATCCCAGTATTATCCGCAAGTGCTGGAGGGATTCTTATTGATACTGATCCAAAGGCTCTACTTGTTGTTCCGATTGGAAGGCGCGCACTTCATTGCAGAATTATACAGGCAGCTATTGAACAAGGAACCGGAACCGCACGGCATCAGGCACTTCACCCGGCTGCTTCATGCCGGCCACAGCAAGCTGTCGATCGCGGTCAGCTTCCTTCGCAGCGGCGAGATGAAGAAGAGACTGGCGCAGGGAGGAGGGGGCTGCAACGAGCGTGCGGCTCTGTGCGACATCTTCTCCAGCCTGATTCTGACCAGGGGAGACGCCGAATTCGTCCGCGATCTGTACGTCGAGCTGCTCTGCCGCGACGCCGAAGACCAGGCGCTCATGCATTATCAACATATGCTGCGCCACGGAAGAAGCCGTATGTCCGTCCTGCTCGGCATACTTGCTTCGCCGGAGTGCCAGGCGCTGCTGGCGCAGCCGGAGTTCCCGCGCCTGAACGGCCCGATTGAGCTTGGCAGCTTCCAGCTGTCTCCGAACGATGAGAGCGGGACGAATCCTTGCGGGCCGCCGGCTCCGCCGCTGCAGCGCAAGGTCTCGATTGTCATCTTGACGTGGAACGGATTGGAGCATACGATGCGGTGCCTCGCTTCTCTGGAGAAGACGGCCCGCCACGACCGGATAGAGATCGTAGTGTTCGATAACGGCAGCACCGACGGCACGCTTCCTTACCTGCAGAGTATCCCCTGGATACGGGTGATCGAGCATGGAGCGAACATCGGATTTACGGCCGGCAACAACCTGGCCATCGCCCACTGCGATCCCGGCAGCGATATTCTGATGCTGAACAACGATATCTTGGCGGAGGAGCCTTACTGGGTGGAACGGCTGCAGGAGACGGCCTATTCGGATCCGAATATCGGCGTCGTCGGCTGCCGGCTGCGCGGCGACGACGGACGGGTGCAGCACGCAGGCACCTATATTTTTGCGGAGACCTGCTGGGGGCAGCAGATTGGCGGGCAGGAGACGGACATCCGCCAATATGCGTCCGCCCGCGATGTGCAGGGGGTTGTCTTCGCCTGCGCTTACGTGAAGCGGAGCATTCTGGAGGAGCTTGGCGGTCTGGATACGGATTATTTCGCTTATTTCGAGGATACCGATTATTGCCTGCGGGCGCTGGAGCGGGGCTACCGGGTCGTCTGCGACGGCCGCGTGACGCTCACCCATTCCCAGAATACGACGACCAAGGTCAACCAGGTCGATTTCTCGGGACTGTTCGAGCAATCGCGCATGATCTTTCGGGATAAATGGCAGTCGCGGCTCGAAGGAAGCTATGAGAAAAGGCTGAATTGGCATTCGATCGTGAATGCCCCGACCGGCTATGCTACATCATCCAAAAATTTGATGATCGCGCTGGACGAGAAACGGATTAAAATGCATTACCGCTATGTGTACGGCCCGGGAACCCCGCATGCCGCGGAAGAGCCTCCGATGAGCGACGATTACCGGATCAATATTTTTCGCATGCGCCATGCCGATCCGAACGCGCCGGAGGTCGTCTATGGACAAGGAGATGTCTTTTACAAAAACGAGGGCAAGTACAAAATCGGCTACACAATGCTGGAGGTGGACGGAGTTCCGGAGGAATGGGTCCAGCAATGCAACCGCATGGATGAGATATGGGTGCCGTCTCAATTCAATGCCGACACCTTCCGCAACAGCGGGGTTAGGGCGCCGATCCGCATTATGCCGCTTGGCGTGGATCCGAACTATTTCCATCCCGGCATCCGCTCCGCGCGCTTCTCGGACCGGTTCACGTTCCTGTCGGTATTCGAGTGGGGAGAGCGCAAAAATCCGGAGGATATGCTGCGCACCTTCGCCAACGTATTCGCCCACGACAATGTCCTGCTCGTATGCAAAATCATGAACGCCGACCCGACGATCAACGTGCTGGCCGAGATCCGCAAGCTGAATCTCAAGCATGCGGAATCGAAGATTCTGATTTTGCACAATCAGAAGCTCCCGTCGTACTTACTCGGAAGTCTGTACCGGTCCGCGGATTGCTTCGTATTGCCGACCCGCGGGGAAGGATGGGGCATGCCGATATTGGAGGCGATGGCGTGCGGCCTGCCCGTCATTGCCACCGACTGGAGCGCGCAGCGCGACTTCTTGAACGAACGGACGGGATATCCGATCCGGGTGAAGCAGCTCGTGCCGGCGGTTGCCAAATGCCCGTACTATGCCAATTTCCGCTGGGCCGACCCCGACTATGAGCATTTGGCGTTTTTGATGAGACATGTATACGAGAACCGGGAGGCTGCGCGGCAGCGAGGGCTGAACGCCGCCCAGGAAGTGATGTCCCGCTGGACCTGGTCGCATGCCGCGCAGCATATTGCCGACCGCATACAATTGATATGAATGGAGAGTGACGGCAATGCGTTATATCGTTGGCATCCCGTATGTCAACCGTCTTGATCTGCTGAACCGGGCGGTGGCCAGCATTCGCCCGTATTGGCCGCATACGTACGTGCTGGATAACTCGGCGGATTCCGAACTGAAGGCCCATCCCTTGTCCAGGCTGGTGAACATCATCCATCCGCCCGTCCCGCTGACCTTCACCCAGTCCATGAACTGGTTCCAGCGGATTGCGGCCGAGCAGGGGGCGGACGCGGTCATGTACATGCATACCGATGCCGAGGCCCATCCCGGAACCCCTGAAGCTTTTCTTCGCGTCTTGACAGACCTGAAGCAGAGCGGGCGGAAGTGGGGGCTGGCCTTGACGAATTTCGATGCGCTTGCGGCCTACAATATGGAAGCGGTCCGGGCCGCGGGGCCGTGGGATACCGTGTTCAGCAGTTATTTCGCGGACATCGACTATCACCGCCGGCTCCGGCTGGCAGGGTATGAGGAGATTTTTACGGGGCTGCCGGTCGATCATCATGAGAGCTCCAGCCGGAAGTCGGATCCGCGCCTCAACTTCCTTATCGATTCGACCTGGCCGCTTTACGAGCGGTATTACGAGCTGAAATGGGGAGGACGGATGGCGCAGGAGACGTACTCGACGCCATTCAATCTGGCCATGTGACAGAGGCTGTCACGAGCACTTACGCAAAGGAGGCAAGAGCAGTGCGCCTGACCGACATCAAGCGAACGTATCAGGCGGTCTACAGCCTGGGCTCGAACTGCTACCCGGCGCAGCGGCTGGAGCGGTATGGCCTGCGGCCCTACAGCGGGGTCATCGATTGGATGTACTCCAATTCGGTTCCGGGGCTCTGCCTGCTGCTTCGCAACCGGTTCGCCGGATTTATGTATTCCGACCATATCGAGGTGGACGGAACGGAGTTCAACGGCCACAACTATTCCTTGCTGGATCGCGTCTATGGGGTGCAGTCGGTCCACGATTTTTTGGTCGCGGACCAGCTGGAGGGCATTGTCCGCAAATATCCGGAATTCCAGGAGAGGCTTCAGCGGAGAATTGCCCGCTTCCTCCGCAATATCGAACAGGCGGAATGGGTCTTCTTCTTCCGGCTGCATGCCTCCCTTGAGGAGGCGGCGGCCTTGGAAGCCGCGCTGGCCGGGATCGTCCGGCACCGCTTCCGCCTGCTCGTCGTCAACCCGGGGGCCGAACGCCGAATCGCGGAGCTCGATTGGCCATTGGCGCATACTTGCGCGGTGGAGGCGCCGATCGCCTGGGATGCGGAGAGCGATCGGGCGTGGAATGAAGTGTTCGCCGGCATCCGCTACGAGACCCCGCTTGGATAAGCGAGCTTGCGGGTTCAGCGGGTTCAGCTGCCGGCCCGCCGTCCGGCTGCTTCAGCGGAGTACAAAGCGCAAATCGCCAGCTTCGATCGAAGCTGGCGATTTGGCATGTTGCCGCAAGCCTTATGCCTGCTGCGTCAGTCTGGCGTGGAACGCGTTCAACAGATTGTTCATGACGCGGGGCCAGTTGTAATGCTTGGCGGTCTCGAACCCGTTGACGACGAGGAATTGGGCGAATTGCGGGTCGGACAGCACCCGGACGATCCCCTGGGCCACGCCATCGGCGTCGCCCTTGTTGACAAGGACGCAGTTCCAGCCGTCCTTGCAAAATTCTTCATTGCCTTCCGCCCTTGTCGTGACGACGGGAGCCCCGCAGGCCATCGCCTCCAAAATCGGGAGCCCGAAGCCTTCGTGGTAGGAGGTCTGCACGAATACTCCGCAGTTGGCATACAGGTAGGCCAGATGCTGATCCTGCGGGTTCGAAAAATGGTGGTGCGGAATACCTGAAATGCCGGGAGGCTCGACCCCGAACGTGACGAAGGAAGCATGCGGGAGCTGGCGGCATGCCGCTGTCACGGCGTGCACGGTGACATCGAACCCCTTCAAATGCTGGCTGCGGCGGCTGCAAGCGAGAATGCGCTGCGGATCGTAGTCGTGAGTCCGATTTGGCTTGTAGATGTTGAAATCGACGGCAATCGAGATGTTGGTGGCGTGCTGATGGAACCGTTCCAGCAGCTGCCGGGTCGTCCAATCGGCGATCGTCAGCATATGGACCGGGACTCGGTACGTTTGGCGGACCCGCTCCTGCATATCCGGCCAATTCGGATAATAGCTTTCTTCAATATCCTGGACGAGATAGAACGGGATGCCGCGCCCGCCTCTGCGCCAATCGCAGCTGTGCCAGACGACAGCCAGCGTCTTCCACCACGTGGCCACCTTGATGCAGTCCATCCGCTTCAGGGTGTGCAGCATCGCCCGGTAATTCGGGAAGCGGCGCACGGGGATGTGAAGCGGGAACCAGGAAGGCTGGCCGTCCAGCGCGAACAGATGAACCTTCACGCCCATCTCATGCAGCCGGTTCACCTGCTCCAGCACATTGCGAATGCCGCCGGACAAGCCGGTAAGCTCCAGTACATAGACAACTTCAAGCTGCGCGCTCATTGGATGTGATAACCTCCCCATTTGGCCCAGAACTTTTTGCGGGCCTCCATTTCTTTGACCCGCCAATAGCGGTTTTTATTCGCCCGCGTCGTCCCGCGCGTAAAGCCTTCATAATGGAGGGCGCAGGCCGCGCCGCTATAGATGACGCGGAAGCCATGCTGCCTGGCGCGGTAGCAGAAGTCGACATCTTCGTAAGCGATGAAGAATTCCTCCGAGAAGAGGCCGATCCGGTCGAATACTTCCTTCCGGATCAGCATCAGGGCGCCTGTGACGGAAGCCGCGTCCTCCACCGCTAGCGCGGGAGGGTAATCGGCGGGCTGGAAGCGATAACGGTGATCGAAATTCCATTTTGGCCCCCGAATGACGCCGCCATGCTGAATCGTCATATCCGGATACAGCAGCCGCGCCCCGACGATGCCCACCTCGGGAGAGAGCCGCATCGCCGCCAGCATATGCTGCAGCCAGCCCGGCTCGTGGAAGATGATGTCATTATTCGCGAGCAGCGCATAGCTCCCGCTGGCATGCCTCAAGCCAAGGTTCACGGTCCGGCTGAAGCCCTCGTTGGTCTCCTTGGGAATGAAGCGGACGTTCATCGAGGCGGCCCAGGCGGCCAAGTCTTGCTGAATCGGAGGCGGGCTGCCGTCATCGACGACAATGATCTCGTATGCTTCATGGGCCGTATTAATGAAGCTGTTGACGCAATGCTTCACCAGATCCGTATGGTGGATCGTCGGAATAATGAGACTTATCATACTGGTGGATTCTCCTTTTACCGGCTGTCTAGTTCCTGCAGTCGCTCCAGCATGCGCAGGGCGCTCGTCTCCCAGGTATACCCTCCGATGACGGTATGCCGGCCAAGGGCGGCCTTGGCCGCAGCTTCTTGCCGATGGGTATGGACGTGGCGCATCAGCCGGCGAAGATGGGCGACGCTCGGCAAGGCCCACAGCAGCCGGGATTGCGACGGCAGGAATGGAGTGAACCGCTCCACATCGATCAAATAACCATTCTGATCGTTGACGAAGTCGAGGTGCGCCGACCAGCGGGTCGTGATGACGGGCAGGCCGGCGGCCATCGCTTCCATCACGGTCATGCTCCAGCCCTCTCCCCGCGTCGGCAAAACGTAGCTGTCCGCGCAAGTATACAGCCGGGCCAGATCTTCCTCTGACCAGGAGTGGACCGTGGACAACAGGATGACCGATTCGTTCGCCCGCCCCGTCAATTGCGAGGCGAGGTTATTGACATAGGCGTGCTGGCGGCCGATCTCTTCAGCCGTCGAGGCGCGCGTCTTAATGATCAGGCAGACGTCTTCGGAAGGAGCGAACTCCGTCAGGAACGCTCGCAGGAGAAAATCAATGCCTTTGCGCTCGTCGAAGGAGCATACCGACAAGAAAGCGTACTCCCGTCTGCCGGGAATCGGGAGCGGAGGCGCGCTCGGGCAATACACCTCGGGATCGACGCCGTAAGGCATGACTCTCAGCTTATGGGCCGGCACGCCGGATTGAATGAAGGTGTTCCGATTGAAGGTGGACGGCACCCATACTTCATCCATCATGGAACAGCGGCGCGCCCAGGTGAATGACAGGCGGTTGCATTCGAACATCGTCATGCCGATGGAATACCGGGCCGGATCCCGGAAAAAGGCGTGAGCCGGGTAATGGAACAGCACCGTATGGCGCTGCGCCAAAGGACGATGCATCAATGCCGTCAGTTGAGCGGTTATGGCTGGCGCCATCGGCGTATGGACCGATTCGGGATGGACGGGGGAGAATTTGGGATATACCCCCCGGCGGATGAATTGCAGCAGCATTTGCCGGTTTGCTTTAGCATATCCCGTCGGCTCGAATAGGGTGCCTATATTGTGGATGGAAGTCTCTCCACTCATCTGCTTCCCTCCTTGGGATGGAGGATGGAATTAGAGATAGCGCTGGAGGTCCTGCTCCTCCAGACGGGCGACCAGCGCTTTGATATCCTGGGTACGGTCTTTGCGGCAGACGAGGACAACATCATCCGTCGCGACAATAATCAGATTTTCCGTCCCGATTGTCGCGATCAGCTGCCCCGGCTTGCCGTGAATAATGCAGCCGCTCGTATCGATGCCTTGATGGAGCCCGTGAATGATGTTCCGGGACAAATCTTGCGGCTCTGCCCGCTCCAGCGCATTCCAATTGCCGAGATCGTCCCATCCGTATTGAACGGGAATCATATAGATGGAATCGCATTTCTCGATGACTCCGTAATCGATGGACTGGTTCTCGATCTGGCTGTAGAGCGAATGGAGCGCGCATTCATCCGGCGAATGCGACGCCAGAACTTCCTTCATTCCCATTAAAATATGGTGAAGCCTCGGCAGATGCTGCTCCAGCAGGTGCATAACGGTGGAGGCCTTCCAGATGAAGATGCCGGTGTTCCAATAGTGCCTGCCGTCGGCGAAGATGCGTCCGGCAAGCGGCAACGGCGGCTTCTCGATAAATTGCTCCACCGCCGTCACTTGCAGCCCGGCCATCGCCCCGGCTTCTTCGCCGGGCGCCACCCGGATATAGCCATAGCCCGTCTCCGGGCGAGTGGGCCGCACCCCGAGCGTGACGACGCAGGCTTCATTGGCGGCGCGTTCGACTCCCGTCTGAAGCGCCGCATGGAATGCCTCCGGATCCGATACATAATGATCCGACGGCAGGGTGATGAGGACCGGATCCTCGTCTTGCAGCAGCATATGCAGCGCGGCCAGGCCGATGCAGGCGGCCGTGTCCTTGGCCATCGGTTCCACGATGATTTGCTCCGGCGGAAAATAAGGAAGCTGCTCGCGGATCAGAGGAACATATTCCGCCAGCGACACGATATGGATATGGTCAAGCGGCACACGGCGCAGCATGCGCTGCAGTGTATCCGCCAGCATGGATTGCGGGTGAAGGATGGGCAAAAATTGCTTCGGGCGGGTGGAACGGCTAAAGGGCCAGAATCGGGTCCCTTTCCCTCCTGCCATGATCAAAGCTTTTACCGTTGTAATGAGAACCACCTCCTGGGAACGGACTTGAAATTGACCTGATATCAGAGAGAATTATTACTACATATGTCCCGGAAGGGAAAAAGGGCACGGCGATCGTCCGGCGGATAGCGGCGCGCTGCCGTATGAGATCAGGCATGGCTGTCTATGATAAAATAAGGTAGAGTAGATTCAGAGCATCTTTACGCTTGCAGACGAAATACGAGACAGACAACTAGAGGTGAAATCATGCAGGATATATCATTGGAGCAATGCCTGGCGAAGCGCGCCGCCGGGGCGACGCTGGTTGATGTTCGTTCTCCGGGAGAGTATGCGGAATTCACCATACCGGGGAGCATCAATATTCCGTTGTTCACGGATGAGGAGCGGGCCGAGATCGGCACGATATATAAGCAGGAGAGCGTGGAGGCCGCCAAGGAGCGCGGACTGGCCATCGCCTCGGCCAAGCTGCCCGCGCTCTACGCGCAGTTTCGCGATTTGAAGGGCCCGGCCGTCATTTATTGCTGGCGCGGCGGGATGCGGAGCCGCACAATGGCTACCGTGATGTCGCTGATGGGGCTGAAGACGTTCCGGCTTCTCGGCGGCATCCGTTCTTATCGCCGTTGGGTGCAATCGACGCTTGCCGAGTATCGGCTGCAGGTTCCGTGCATCGTGCTGGCCGGCCATACCGGGACAGGCAAGACGCAGCTCCTGGAACGGCTGCGCGAGGACGGATATCCCGTCCTGGATCTGGAGGGCTTGGCAGGGCACCGCGGTTCCATCTTCGGGCATATCGGGCTTGAGCCGAACAATCAGAAGAAATTCGAGGCGCTGCTGCTCGATGAGCTGCTGAAGCTGGAGGCGGAGAATCGGCCCTATCTGCTGATCGAAGGGGAGAGCCGCCGAATCGGCAAGGTCGTGCTGCCGGAATTCCTGGTGGAAGCGAAGCGCGCCGGGACCGTCTTCACCGTGCGCATGCCGGTCCGGGAGCGCGTCCGCAATCTGATGGCCGACTACCAGCCCGATCAGCATGCGGATAAGGTGAAGGAATCGTTCGAGCGGATTCGCCGCCGCATGCATACCCCCGCGGCGCGCGAGGTGGAGTCCGCGCTGGAAGACGGCCGCTATGACGACGTGGCGGCGCTGCTGCTGGAGTATTATTATGATCCGCGTTATGAGCATGCGGCTCTCCAGTACGACCGGGAGCCCATCGTCATCGATGCGGCGGATACCGACGAAGCCTATGCGAAGGTGGTGCCGCTGCTGCGCGGATGGAATGTGCCGCAGGCCCGTTCCGTCTAGCGGAGGGAAAGCGGGCGGAACGGAAGAACAAGCAGGACAAGCCCGGCGGAGAGGAGAGCGGACAGGCGCTTTTCCCGCCGGGTCTTCTTTGGATCCAGGGATCCGGCTTATAGGCGATTCCTATCGTAACGATAGGTTTTATATACTTCCATCAATCGGCCGCTTTATGTTACAACTAAAGAAATGATGATGACACGAGGAGTGACTGGCATGGCGGAAGTGAAGAAAATCGCGGTAATCGCCGGGGACGGCATCGGCCCGGAGGTCGTCCGCGAAGCGGAAAAAGTATTGAAGCGCACGGAGGAGCTGTTCGGCTATGCCTTCGAGACAAGCCACGGCTTGTTCGGCGGCATTGCGATTGACGAGAAGGGAACCCCGCTTCCGGAGGAGACGCTTCAGATGTGCCAAGCGGCGGACGCGGTGCTGCTCGGGGCGGTCGGCGGCCCGAAATGGGACAACAATCCGAAGGAGCTTCGTCCGGAGACCGGGCTGCTCGGCATCCGCAAGGCGCTCGGCTTGTTCTCGAATATTCGCCCGGCCGTCATCTTCGACTGCTTGAAGGATGCTTCCACCCTGAAGCCGGAAGTGCTGGAGGGAACGGACCTCATCGTGGTGCGCGAGCTGACCGGGGGCATCTATTTCGGCGAGAAGCTGCGCCGCGAAGGCGAGCACGGGCAGGAGGCGGTCGATACCTGCGTCTATAATGTGCAGGAAGTGGAGCGCATCGTGCGCCAGGCGTTCGAGATTGCGCAGAAGCGCCGCAAGAAGCTCGCTTCGGTCGACAAGGCGAACGTGCTGGAGACATCCCGCCTCTGGCGCGAGACGGTGAACCGCATCGCTCCGGATTATCCGGATGTGGAGCTGGAGCATGTGCTCGTCGACAACTGTGCCATGCAATTGCTGCGCCGGCCGTCGAGCTTCGATGTCATCGTGACGGAAAATATGTTCGGCGATATTTTGAGCGATGAAGCCGCCATGCTGACGGGCTCTATCGGCATGCTGTCCTCCGCCTCGCTCGGGGAAGGCAGCTTCGGCCTCTACGAGCCGGTTCACGGCTCCGCGCCTGACATTGCGGGCCAGGGCGCAGCGAACCCGATCGCGACCATTCTGTCGGTTGCGCTGATGTTCCGCCTCACGTTCGGCTACGAAGATGCCGCGCAATCGATTGAGAACGCGGTTAAGGAAGTGCTCGATGCCGGTCACCGCACCGGGGATATCGCGACCGACAAAGCAAAGGCGATCGGGACGGCCGCGATGGGCGATTTGATTATCGCAGCCATGAAGCGTGCCTGAACGGGATTGGACTAGGACAATGCATAGGAAGGCCTGCCTGTTTTCCGGCAGGAGGCAGCCATGGAGGCATGCGATTCTTGTATCTGCCGGGTACAAGGGTTGCATGCTTTTTTCGTTCTTTCTTGAACGAAGCCGAATGAGAATATTTTCCGCCTGCAGGGTTAACCGTTTCCTGTTGTTGTGCTATGATAGCGGTATCATTTTATCCAAAAGACGGGAGAGGATCCAGGTGGAGCAGGCAAGCTATGCACGGCGGGTATTCGTATTGGGCATGGATGGAGCGGGCAATTTTCTTCAGCGGTTGAACCGCTCGAAGGTTGCCGCCCTGGCAAGACAGGAAGGGGTCATGACGCTCGGCGCGATGACCGAGCTGCCGACGATTAGCGCGGAGTGCTGGGGCGCGATGCTGCACGGCGTGACGCCCGGCAAGCACGGTTATGACAACGAGCGCGCCGGCGCCGAGAGATATCCGCTCGACTCGGCTTATCCGTCCTTTTTCCGGATCGCGCGGGAGCATCACCCGGAGTGGACGCTCGCCTCGTTCACCGCCTGGACGCCGATTAATTACGGTCTGGTGGAAGAGGGAATCGGCGTGCATAAGCATTGCGCCCCGGATGCGGAGCTGACGGATGCGGCTTGTGAATATATCGGAGCGGCGGAGGATGTCCGCCTGTTCTATATCGCCCTGGACGCCCCCGATGCGCTTGGCCACCAGAGCGGATACGACACGCCGCCGCAGCATGAGGCGATTGCAGAGGCGGAGGAGCGGCTGCTCCGGATTGTGGATGCCATCGATCGCAGGGGGTGGCGGGAGGACAGTCTCCTCCTGTTCGTCACCGATCATGGAGGCGGCGGAGAACATGCATGCAATCACGGAAGCGATCATCCGATGGATCGGACAATCTTCTGGGCGGCAGCCGGAGCGTGCGTCAATCCGAACGCCAATCTGGAAGGCTTGACCTTCAAGGATACCGCCGCCGTCGTGGCAGCGGCTCTCGGTCTGCCGATTCCGGAGAGCTGGGATGCCCGCGTGCCGGAATCCTTGTTCAGGGGCTAGCCGATTAGCGAACATATGACATAGGAGGCATGCAGGCTTTCTTTATAGAGCGCGGCCGCTCAATCGCGCTTAACGGGCGAATGAGCGGCGCGTCATGTCCGACAGCGCCTGAAGGAGCTCCTGGGCCGCATTGTCGGGGGTAAAATGCGCCATCGTATGCTGCTTCGCGATCTGGCCCTTCAGGGCCGCCTCGTCATAATGAGACAGGACATGGCGCAGAATGCGCTGAAGCTCGCTGCCCGACGGCTCCGCCCAGAGTTGATCGGCTTGATACCCGCCGTAGTAATGCTGCGGCTTGACGGGCGTCAGATGATAAGGAATGACATAGCTGTTGTATTCATTCAAAAAGTCCATGTGGCCGCCCCATCCGGTCGTAATGACAGGAACGCCTCTCATCGCCGCTTCCAGCACCGGATATCCGACGCCCTCTCCGCGGCTGGGCAGGACGAAAGCATGACAGCTCCGGTATAACGCGTCCATTTCCTGCTCGCTGCGCAGCTCAAGATCAATATAGACCGGAGCGGGAACATGGGGAAGCCGCTGCTCCTGCTTCAGCCGCTCGACTTCATGCAGCACGTCCGCGTTGCCGGCCGTTTTGACGATGAGACAGACTTGATCGTCCGCCGTGAACTCCTTCCAGAATGCCTTCAACAGCACATCAATCCCCTTGCGCTCAATCCAGGAGCAGACGCTGAGGAAGCGGAACGGGGGCAAGGCGTGAATATACGGCGGCGGAGTCTGCGGCGAAGGCGGACGGTACGGCTCCATCAGACACGGCCGTATGTAAATCAAGGGCACCGTAACGCCTGAATTGCGGAATACGCCGATATTATGCGTGCTTGGCAAAAATACGCCGTTCATTTGATTGGCCTGCCGAACCCAGGAGTCCGGTATTTTCGAGGTCTCCCAATAGGTGAACCCGAAGGAGGGACGAATTCTTCTCCGCCACAGATCCGGAATGTAGTGATAGATATTGATCCGCCGGCCGGCTGACGGCGGCTTGGCCTGAAGATGCTCCAAGACCTCCCGCTGCTCCCGCGGAAGCTCGATCGGAGGAAGAGCGGAATGGCTGACGAGCTTCACGTCGGCGCCGCGAGCGTGGAGAGCCATGACATATTGCCTTGTCGCCTTCGCATAGCCGGTCGAATCGAATGCATTGCCGTGCCACACAATTTGTGCCATCGAACGATACCTCCCTTACTTTTTCGGACGCAGTATGTTGAAGTCAGGTCCGCCTTATGCGTTGACTTTTTTCGAGATGGATCATGCCTGCTTTGTGATGAAGCCCCTTGCCGGAGATGGCTGCGGCAGAAGTTCTATTATTGTATACACGCGGCATGGAGGATGACGCTGTCCATGCATTTTCGGGCTCTGCCCCGCATAGTCATTAAGGATGCTGAGGTTGGAATTCAGTTCATGGGTTATACGCAGCGAGGAGGACCGGCGACATGAAGATTGTGATTTGGTGCGCAAATCTGATTTCCGTAGGCGGGGGAGCCCGGCTGCTGTCGAATTTGCTGCCTGCCATGGCCAGGCAAGCGGGCATCGAGCGGGTCAGGCTCGTCATCTCCGCCGAGACGCGTTTCCGCGAAAGGTTGAACGGCATAAGCTATCCGAATATGGAGATCGCCTATTTCAGCGGAAGCATTCAGTCCGCCGAAGGGCAGGCCCTTCTTCAGGATACGCATGTCGTTTATTTTTTTTGGCCGCACGGGCCCGAATATGTTCCGATTGGGATGCCGACGATCTGTACCTTTCATGATACGACGGTGCTTGATTATGTGCCCCCGTTTTTAAGCGGCTCCGTCGTGACGCATGTCTGGAGGGCCGCCAAGGAATGGTTGGACAACATGACATCGATCGTCGTCTCCTCCCATCATGTCAAGGGCAGGCTGATTCAGCATTTCGGCCCAGCGTGCGAAGCCGCCACCGTGATTGAGCATGCGATAGTGCCTGCCCCGACATTGGCGGCAGGGGAATTGAGCCCCGGCCTGTCTGCCCGTATCCCGCAGCAATATATTTTGTACCCGAGCAATATTTCTCCGCACAAGAACCATTACAATCTGCTCCTGGCCTACTCCCGGGTTCGCGAAAAGCATCCGGTTCCGCTTATTTTGTTCGGGCACAATACGGAGCTGCTGCGGAGCGTGCCGCCGTTATGGCCGGATCAGGTGTACATTCCGACGCTGGTCTCCCTTATCCGCCGGAAGGGTCTGAGGCTGGACGAACATATTTATCCGCTTGGCTTCGTCCCGGATCACGATGTCATTCCGCTCGTGCGCCAGGCCCAGGCGCTAGTTATGCCGAGCCTGTCGGAAGGCGGCGGCAGTTATCCCGTGGAAGAAGCATTGAAGCTGGGCGTGCCGGTGCTGTGCTCCGACATCCCTGTTATGCGCGAGCATCTGTCGAGGCACAGCGCCGAGGTCGTCTGGTTCGACCCGGAATCGCCGGACGCTATCGCCAGAGCGCTGGAAGAGCTGTTCGCCAATTACGCGCACTACAAAGCTTCCGCGATGGCCGGGATTCATGATCCTTCCGGGACATGGGACGACATCGCCCTTAAATATATTCTTGTCTTCCATCGGGCTTACCAGAAATATCACGGCCTGTAAGGGCGGAGGGAAAGGCCGGCGCTCCTCAACCGCCTGCCGCCGCGACGTGCTGGATAAGGGCGTAATATTCGGCGGCGACATCGTTCCAGGAACGCTGCATCGCATGGAATATCGCGGACTGCTGACGCGGCAGCAATTGATTTCGATGCAGCCACAGCCCGCGGATGGCGGCCTCCATTTCCTCCAGCGAATAGGGATTGAAGGCCAGAAATCCTTCCATATCCTGTATCAGTTCGTTCGTGACCTCCAGCTTGCTGACCGCTGCCGGAGTTCCCATCGTCAACGATTCCAGTATCGGGAACGGGCAGCTGCCTTCGAACAGCGTAGGGACAATGGTGCCGGCAGCATATTGGTACAAGGAAGGAATATGGGATTTCGGGATACGGCCGATAAAGCGGATGCTGCTGCGAATTTCCTCGTTCTGGCATTGCTGGAGAAGCTGCATCACTTCGGCCCGCTTCGGGTTGTCGCTCAAATCGTCCGTGAACACGAGACGCAGGCGGGATGCGAATCCGTCCGGCGAATGCCTGTACCGAAGAAAGGCTGCGATGAGGCGCTCGAAGTTTTTGTGAAGACGGAGCACCGTCGGGAACACCATATAAGGATCGAAGAGCTGGTACGCCGCCCGGAACGCCGCTTCGGGAACAGGCGGGAAGGACTGGTATTCGCTGGCGGGCGGAGCCAGACGAATGACATGGGTCTTGGCCGGAGGCATTCCTCCCAGGGCGACGGCATGATGCATACGGACATATTGCGAGCTGGATACAATGGCCGCAGCCCGCTCCATCACATAATAAGCGGCGCGGTTCACCCGGTGGCAGAAGTCAGGCTGGTAGGCATAATATAACTCCGGAAATTG
Source organism: Paenibacillus dendritiformis (assembly GCF_021654795.1). Lineage (NCBI taxonomy): Bacteria > Bacillati > Bacillota > Bacilli > Caryophanales > Paenibacillaceae > Paenibacillus > Paenibacillus dendritiformis. The sequence continues at coordinate 4,753,556 of NZ_AP025344.1, read as the reverse complement.
ATGATGAACGAGATCATGCAGGCATAGAATGTACGGCTTCTTCAGATGCAGGGCCAGATCGAGAGACACGATCGGGACGATCCAGATGTCGGCGGGGACATGATCGTTGATCCACCCCATGTTATTGGAGCCGACAATCCGGCAGCGGCCCGGAAAGCGGGCATTCAGGCTCTCGAACGTGCTGCGGGTATCGCCTTCATTGAAATGCGTCACCGCAATGTGAACGACCGTGTCGTGGCGTATCGTCAGCAAGCCTTCGATAAGCCGGTACAAAAATCGTCCGATCCCTTCGCCGTCGAGGGCGAGGGGATGAGGATAGCCCAGGAAGATGCCGATCTGTGTCACGGGAATGCTCCCGCTCCATCCCGCCGCAGCCGGATGCGGCTGCAGCGGAAGGGGAGGGAGAGCCGGTCCGGCAAGGAGCCCCCGGCATTCCTCGGACAAGACGAAGGTGCGCAGCAGCGTCTTGCGCGGGGTTCCGGAAGACAGCGTGCGCGAATGCCCCTCCATCCCAATCGGATCAGGGGCACGCCCAAGCAGTTCTGCATATAAAGAGTGAAGGAAAAAGAGCGGTTCAGCAGTATAAAAGGAGTGAATCCGGCTGGCGATAGTGCCTTGCTGCCGGGGAATCAGCGTGATGGCCGGCCGGTGATACAACTGTTCGGCTTCTTCGCTGCACAGCACGCTTAACGCGACGGTGAACTTGCCTGTCCGCATGGATAGAAGCGCGCCGTAATGCTGCAGCTCGGCTTCGCCCGGTTCCCGGTGAAGCATCTGAATGTATAAATGCCTGATAAAATCATTCCCTTCCCGTCTCATCAGCTCATATAAATGATGAATGATTCGGTAATGACGGCTCAACCTTCTCCCTCCCTTCGTGACTTAGGATTCCTTGTCTATTGCGCGCTGCAGCTTGCCGCCAATCCAATGAATGTCTTCCCCGGTCAATTCGCCATGGCTCGGCAGGTTGATCCCTTGCGCGGCGATTCGGTTCGCGACCGGGAACTCCGCATGGGGCTGCAGATGCTGATACGGCGGAAGAATGTGCATCGGGTAGAAGAACGGTCTCGTCTCGATGCCATCCTCCTTCAACCGCTCCATGATCCGGTCCCGCTTCGCTTCCGAGCACCCCTTCAACACGACGCTCATCATCCAAAAGACGTTTTTGGACCATACCTTCTGGACCGGCAGGGTGATTCGTTCATCGTACTGAAGGCAATCGTAGTAATGCATCGCAACCCGAATGCGCTGCTGGATATGCCAGTCGATATTTTCCAGTTGCGCGCAGCCGATCGCAGCCTGGATATTTGTCATGCGGTAATTGTAGCCGATGACCGTATGCCAATATTTACGGGATTTATCCATGCCCTGCCCTTTGAACAGGCGAATTTTCTCGGCGATCTCGTCATCATCCGTAGTGATGATGCCGCCTTCGCCGGTCGTAATGATCTTGTTGCCGAATAAGCTGAAGGCGGCCGTATGGCCGAGAGAGCCCGCTCTTCTGCCTTTGTATTCGGCGCCGATGGCTTCGGCGGCATCCTCGATGACAAATAAATTATGCTCTTGGGCCGCTTGCATAATCGGATCCATATGAACGGGGTGACCGTACAGATGGACGGCAATAATGCCCTTCGTTCGGGGCGTAATCTTCTCCACGACCGCCTCCGGATCCATATTCCACGTCTCCGGATCGGAATCGACGAACACCGGTGTCGCTCCGCAATACGCGACCGCATTGGCCGTGGCGGCGAAGGTCAGCGTCGGAACGATCACTTCGTCCCCCGGACCGGCACCGTGCGCGATGAGTGCCAGATGGAGCGCAGTCGTGCCATTGCTGCAAGTTATTGCGTGCTTCGTCTGACAAAAAGCCGCGAATTGCTGCTCGAACATGCCCAGATAAGAACCGTTGGATGAAATCCACGTCGAATCGAGACAATCGGCTACATATTTTTTTTCATTCCCGTTCAGAATCGGAGCTGCTATAGGATAATATTTCTTCATGTATCTCCCTCCGACATTCAAGACTGCTTAACAATCAAAATGCTTGATGACGCGGGCCGGCACCCCTACGGCGAGGCATTGATCGGGGATATCCCGGACCACGACGGCGCCTGCCCCCAGAACCGACCATGCTCCGACCGCCGTGCCGTCAATCACTTGGGTTCCGGTACCGAGGAAGGAGCCTTCCCCGACCCGCACATTGCCGGATAAATGGCTTCCCGGAGCGATATGGCATGCTTCTCCGATAACGGATTCGTGATCCACCGATGCGCCGGTGTTGATGATGGCGAAATCCCGGATGCGGGCTTCCGCATTCACCACGGCCCCGGGCATGATAGCGATGCCTGACCCAAGGCTTGCCGATGGGGAGATATAGGCGTGCCGGCTGATTGCGTTGATCAGGGTATAACCGATGTTCGCGGCGGTTCGGGCCATCTTCCAGCGAATACGGTTGTCGCCGATGGCCACGAATGCCTGATGGACCCCTTGCGCATACAGCTCCGGCAGGATCGAATCATCGCCCAAGACAGGAACTCCGGCCACGCAGCCGCTTCCGTCCGCGGAAGTGCAGCCGACAAGGTCGACGGCGGGATCGGCTCGAAGAATGTCGATGATGACTTTTGCATGCCCTCCCGCTCCGATCACGATCGTCCGTTGGCTGTCAGACAAGGCTTATTCCTCCTGTCAATCGTTTGGATATGGTATGTGTATGATTGGAAGCTAGCAGAAGATTAGGCCATCGGTAGCGTGGAAGGCAAAATAGTTATTTGTCGATAGAGGAGGGGAATGTTCAGGACAGCGTGAAGACGGCATTCAGGCGTCTAGATTCCCGCCATATGAAGCACGCGCTTCAGCTTCTCGATGTCTACGATCAGGTTGTCGGCCCCGCCGACCGGCTTCGGCGGCTGCTCGATATCGCAGATGATTTCATAGTAATTCATAGAGGCGTGATTGCTGATTTTCCAGAAATAATCATCGACCACGGTGACGGGCGACAGTTCGATCATCGTCGTGCCCGGATTGCAGAACGCCACATTCACATTGCCGCTTCCGAACGGGGCCACGATGGCTTGAGCGGAAGAATAGATGGAAATTTTGTCTTGCATGGACAGCGGAGTGAGCACGATGCGGGTAAACCCTTTCTCGGCCAGTACCTGCATGACCTCCTCCTCATTGACGACAAAGCGGGCATGTGCATCCGCCCGGCTGACATATATTCGCTCATACCCTGGCCGGGGCAGGATGTGGCGGTCATCTCTCAACCGCTTGCGGATGAATTGATAGGCCCAGCGCGGGCTCTTGCCAAGGATGACCGGGACGGCGGGCACGACCAACTGACGAGCGACGAGATGATAATCATTGCGGTCGACTTCAATCAATTTGTCCATCGGGAAGCCGAGCATTTGCAGCGATTCATATTGGAACGAATGGGTCAGCTTTCCGATCAAGTATTTATCAATGGCGATGCCGCTTTGCTCCAGCAGATGAATCCGCGGCAGAATGTCGAAAAACCAATGGCCGTAAATGGCCTGCGTAAAAGCGACCCCGGGAATGTTCCAGCCCCATATCAGGGTGGCTACGGTCTCCTCCGTATATTCCGCCGGAGGAAGCTCAGTGAACGGATAAGGATAGGCATACTCGACATCGAGCAGCCGCTTGTGATCGGGGGTGACGACATAACCGTTCCCCGTCATGATCCGCCCTTCCGGAATGACCGCCACGAAGGCTTCCTCGAAATGACATGCCGACGGCCAGCGCTTCGCGTCTTCCCCGTTGGGCGCAGGCAGATGAATCGTTTCCTTCGGATAAATGACTTTATACCTCTCACGCACAAGATGAGGGTCAGCGGCAAAGCCGGCAGCCCAGTCCCGTGTCCGCAAATAAAACTGATCGGGTATCGTATTCATATTTCAAGCCCTCCTCCTGCTGCTCATCGTCGTCAGGTGCCGCAGCACCGGCAAGGTCATGCATCACACTTGTCCTGCGGCATAGTTCGCCACCAACGCGTCCTTGTTCTCAATCAGAGGCAGCCAGTTCGCCGGGCATCCTTTGGGGAACAGGACGCCGAGCCCGTTCGAATGGGGGAACGCGATATGCGGATGCTCCCCGAGCTCTTCCCAGAACCGGTATACGCCGAAATCCCGCAGGCGGACCGCAGTGTCATGAAAGAGGACGATCCCGTTCTCGGCCAGCTTCGGATACCATGTCGCGTAATCGTGATGAACGGCCTCGTAGGTGTGGTAGCCGTCGATATGAAGCACATCGATGGACCCGTCGGCGAAGAGATTCGCCGCCCCGTCGAAATCGCTCCGCACCAAGGTGCCGATCAGCGGAAATTCACGGGCGGTAACGGCTTGCACCGCTTGATAGACGACATCGTCATAGCTGCCGACATGCGGGTCTCCCTTCCAGGTGTCGACAGCGAAGCAGCGGGCCGCAAGCTGTCCGTCCTTCACCGCTTGGCAGAAGGTAAAGAATGAGGTGCCGTACAGCGTGCCCAACTCCACAATCGTTCGGGGCAGGGCAAAGCGAACCAGATCATACGCAAAGCGGCGATGGCCGGACCAGGCTCCATGCGTCATGAACTCACGCGGCAGCTCCGGCGCGGAATCCGCGGCAAACACAGGCTGATGATAGGACCAATGCATCGCAAAGCACACCACCTTCAGAGATAATAGACGGATTGAGATAGACTATGCAGGCAGGAGAGAGGCGGAATAGGGCAACTGAGAGAAGAGAGACACACAATTTTGAGAGAGAAGCGGGGGCGGTACCGGGGCTTTGGTGCAGGAGAGGATAAAGCGGCATTCAAGTGGCATAATAGAACCAAATAAGAATCATGCGAAAAAATCTTAGAAGATGTTATAAATCGGCACATTTTGAGACAGCTCAAAGGAGGAAGCGGATATGCCGGAACGTTTGGTCGGCAGACCTGCGCCAGAATTCAACATGGAGACAGCGAATGGGGACGGACAAGGCTTCGGCTCCGCTGCGCTGTCCGATTACCGGGGCAAATGGCTCGTCTTATTCTTCTATCCGCTTGATTTCACTTTCGTATGCCCGACAGAGCTTACGGCTCTCAGCGGCGCAGCGGAAGAATTCAAGAAGCTGGACACTGAAATCCTCGGCGTGTCCGTCGACTCCGTGCATTCGCACCGGGCGTGGATCAACACGCCCGCCGATGCCAATGGCCTCGGCCGCCTGAATTTCCCGCTTGCTTCCGACATCACGAAATCGGCTGCCCGCGACTACGGCGTCCTCATTGAAGAGGAGGGCGTAGCGCTTCGCGGTCTCTTCATCATCGACCCGGAAGGCGAAGTGAAGTATCAAGCCGTAAACCATAACAATGTCGGACGCAGTGTGGACGAGACGCTCCGCGTGCTGCAAGCCCTGCAATCCGGCGGTCTGTGCCCGAGCGATTGGAAGCCGGGGGACAAGCATCTGGCTGCCAACTAATCGAAATGGAAATATACCGGTCCCGCGGCAATCTGCCTGCGGGACTTTGTTGTATCGGGCTTCTGCCGCCAGAGAGAATGAGAGGCCCCTTGCAGCGGCGCTTCTGATGAGGCGCGACTAAATGCCGGCCATATGAAGCACGCGCTTCAGCTTGTCAATGTCTACGATTAAGTTGTCAGCTCCGCCGAGCGGCTTCGGCGGCTGCTCGATATCACAGAGCACCTCGTAGTAGTTCATCCCTGCGTGGTTGCTGATTTTCCAGAAGTAACCATCCATAACCGTTACAGGCGTCAGTTCGATCAAGGTAGAGCCTGGATTGCAAAACGCCGTATTAATGCTTCCGCTTCCGAAGGGAGAGACGATAACCTGGGCGGAAGAGTAGATGGATATTTTGTCCTCCATGGACAGCGGCGTGAGAACAATGCGGACAAAGCCCTTCTCGGCCAGCACTTGCATCACTTCCTCTTCATTGATGACATGACGCACGTGCGCATCCTGCCGGCTGACATAGATTCGTTCATAGCCGGGACGGGGAGGAATGGAATGAGCGTCTTTCAGGCGGGAGCGGATGAACTGATTGGCCCAGCGGGGACATCCGCCCAGAGCGAACGGGACGGCAGGCACGACCAGCTTGCGCGCGACCAGATGGAAGTCGTTCCGGTCAACTTGAATTAACTTATCCATCGGAAATCCGAGCATTTGCAGCGATTCATGTTGAAAGGGGTGAGTCAGTTGGCCGATCAAATATTTGTCGATAGCGATCCCGCTCTGTTCCAGCAGATGAATTCGGGGCAAAATATCAAAAAACCAATGCCCGAAAATGGCATGTGTATAGGCGTAGCCGGGAATATTCCAGCCCCATAACAACGTGGCCACGGTGTCTGTCGTATATTGCGGCGGAGGAAGCTCGTTGAACGGATAGGGATAGGCAAGTTCCACGTCAAGAAGCCGGCGATGGTCGGGGGTAACGACGTACCCGCACCCGGTCATGACCCTTCCTTCCGGGATGACCGCCACGAAGGCCTCATCGGTGTGGCATAGCGGCGGCCAACGGGGCGCGTCCACTCCTTTGGGGGCAGGCAAGACGACGGTTTCCTCCGGGTAAATGATTTTGTACCTCTCTTGAAGCAATGAGAGATCATAGGCGTAACCGGCAGCCCAATCTCGCGTCCGGTGATAGAAAAGATTCGGGATCGTACTCATTAATCCGGCCCTCCTTGAACAGATTGGCTGTTGCCGCAGCGGGACGGGCAATCGCGACAGGAGTTCATCTACGCTTGTCCCGCTGCATAATTCGCCACAAGCGCTTCCGGGTTAACGATCAGCGGAAGCCATTCGGGGGAACACCCTTTTGGGAACAGGACGCCGAGTCCGCATGAATGAGTAAATGTGATATGGGGATGCATCTGAAGCTCTTCCCACAGTCGGTACACGCCGAAATCTCCGGTCCGTATGGCGGTATCATGGAACAATACGATTCCGTTCGGGGCCAGCTTCGGAAGCCAGGTAATATAGTCATTTCGAACCGCTTCATAGGTGTGATAGCCGTCAATATGGAGGATGTCGATGAAGCCGTCGGCGAAATAATTCGCCGCTGCGTCGAAATCGCTCCGCACCAAGGTGCCGTTGTGCGGAAATTCGCGGGCCGTGACGGCTTGCACGGCATGGAAGACGCTGTCGTTATAGACGCCGACATGCGGATCGCCCACCCACGAATCGACGGCGAAGCAATGAGAGTTCAGTTGTCCATCTTTGATTGCCTGGCAGAAGGCGAAGAACGAGGTGCCGTACAAGGTGCCCAATTCCACGATGATGCGGGGACGGGCGAAGCGGACCAGATCATACGCGAACCGGCGATGGCCGGACCAGGCTCCATGCGTCATAAAAAGTTGCGGCAGCTCCGGCGCCGAATCCGAGGCGAACACGGGCTGGTGAAAGTGCCAAATCATTCTGAAACACCGCCTTTATAGAAGAATAGAGTCATTGAATAGAGTATGCAGGGGCAGAAGTGGCGGCAAGGGCAGCTAAAAGGGGGGAGATGCACAATTCGGACTCGCCCGGCCGCGACGAAAAGAGAGAAAATCGTCAGGAGGAGGGCTTGACTCGATCCCGGAAGCGAAGGGAAGCACCAAGCCGTGGATCGCGATAAGGTTGGGGCCAGCAGAGGCAAGACGGCTGCGAGCCGCCAGCTTTGCTCCGGAGTCTCTGTCCTAATCAAACCGGAAGCCGGACGGTAAGCATCGGGGGGAATGAATCGAACGGAGACCATATGCGCGCGGGACTTTGCCGTATTGGGCTTGTCTTGAGAAGGGAAGGAATGCCATACTAGGTATATCAAGCATGGGAGGTGTTACGATGGAGCAGCGCGCCATCACAGCGGAAGATTTATACCGGTTCGTATGGTTAAGCGATCCGGCCGTCAATCCGCAGGACGGGAAGATTGCCTATGTGGCGAAGCAGGTCAATGAGGAGAAGAGCGGATACCGCTCCCGCATACATATTACGGCCGCAGACGGAACGAAGAGCAAGGCATTTACGCACGGGGAGCAGGACAGCGCGCCTGTCTGGTCGCCGGACGGGACGAAGCTGGCCTTCCTGCGCAAGAAGGGCAAGCGCCAGCAGATCTGGACGATGGCGGCCGATGGCGGGGAAGCGGAAGCCCTGACGGACGCGGAGTTCGGCGTCAGCGCATTTGAATGGTCGCCGGACGGTGCCCGCCTGTTGTACACTTCAAGCATCGATCCGGCCGGGAGCGAAGAGAAGGAGGAGCAGGAAGATGGCAAGCAGGCGCCTGGCAAGCAGGCGCTCGTCGTCGACCGGCTGAAATGCAAGGCGGACGGCAAAGGCTTGCTTGACGGCAAGCGCACGCATTTATTTGTCTTTCATCCTGAATCCGGCTCGACCGTTCAATTGACTTCGGGAGATTATGATGTCCATGATTTCGCCTGGTCGCCGGACGGCGTCCATGCCGCCTTCGCCGCCAAGCGCGTCGAGGATGAAGCGGTCGACCCGGATCTCGTCTTCACGCAAGACATCTTTATCGTGAACTGCGAGGACGGCGGTTGCCGCCGCGTGACGGAATCCGGTCTTGTCATCGGGAAGCTCGCCTTCTCGCCTGATGGGGACACGATCGCGTTCTTCGGCCATGACCGCCAATATGAGAATGCGACCTTGATCCGCCTTTATGCCGTACCGGCCGCGGGCGGGGCCACCGTGTGCGTAACCGCCGAACTCGATCTGTATCTCGGCAACGCGGCCGTGACCGACATGAAGGCCGGCGGCTCTTCCGCTCCGGTCTTCACGCCGGATGGCTCCGCCGTCTATTCGCTCGTCTCGGCGGAAGGAAGCGTTCAGCTCGCACGCTTCCCGCTGGAGGGAGGATATGAGGTGCTGACCTCCGGCGATCGGGAGATTACCCAATTCACCGTGACGAAGGACGGGCAACGGATCGTCTTCATCTCGTCCGATCCGCTCCAGCCCGGAGAGCTGTTCATCAGGGATACGGGAACGGGCGAAGAGCGCCGGCTGGCCGCCCCGAACGAAGACTTCCTGGCGGAGCTGAAGCTGAGCCGGCCGGACTCGTTCTGGGTCGAGACCTCCGACGGCTGGAAGGTGCAGGCGTGGATCATGAAGCCTGCAGGCGTGTCCGCGGGCGGCAAGGTGCCGATGATCGTCGAGATTCACGGCGGCCCGCATACGATGTACGCGAATTCGTTCATGCATGAATTCCAGCTGCTTGCGGCTCAGGGCTATGCGGTTCTGTATACGAACCCGCGCGGCAGCCACGGCTACGGACAGAAATTCGTCGATGCCTGCCGCGGAGATTACGGCGGGAAGGATTACGAGGATATTATGGAGGCGCTGGATCAGGCCATCGCCCGCTACGATTTCGTGGATGAAGGGCGGCTCGGCGTTACCGGCGGCAGCTACGGCGGCTTCATGACCAACTGGATTGTCGGCCATACGAACCGCTTCAAGGGCGCCGTCACCCAGCGCTCGATTTCGAACTGGTTCTCTTTCTATGGCGTCAGCGATATCGGCTATTATTTCACCGAGTATCAGATCTGCGCCCAGCCGTGGGAGGATCCGGAGAAGCTGTGGAAGCATTCACCGCTCGCTTATGTAAATAAGGTGCAGACGCCGCTGCTGATACTGCACGGAGAGGACGATCTGCGCTGCCCTATCGAGCAAGCCGAGCAGCTCTATGTGGCCTTAAAGCGCCTGGGCAAGACGACCCAGCTGGTGCGGTTCCCGGGCGCCAATCACGATCTGTCGCGCAACGGGCATCCCGAGCTGCGCGTAGAGCGGCTGAATCGGATTGCCGGCTGGATGAAGCAATACGTCTAGTTGGGGGTTGCATCGAATCCCCCAGGATGTCCCGGCCCGGCACGATATTCCGGATGAACGCAGGGCGTCTTGCATACCGGCACGATATTCCGGATGAACGCAGGGCGTCTTGCATACCGGGACGATATTCCGCATGAACGCAGGGCGTCTTGCATACCGGATCGATATTCCGTGTGAACGCAGGATGTGTCGCATACCGGATCGATATTCCCGCATGAACCGCAGGATGTCTCGCATACCGGATCGATATTCCCGCATGAACCGCAGGATGTCTCGCATACCGGATCGATATTCCCGCATGAATGGCAGGATATGCCGCATGCCGGATCGATATTCCGCATGAATGGCAGGATGTGTCGAACCCCGGCACGATATCTTGCGGGATGATGAGCAGGGAGCGAAGGGGCCGACCGTGAAGGCGGAAGCGGGAAACGGCGGAGGAAAAAATGGAAGCCGGAAAAGCGGCAGAGGATGATGAGCGGAGTAAAATCCTGCGCCAATGCAGCAAATTTCGTTATTTGGTGGGCAATTGGATGGAATTCCTGCTAAACTACATTATTTTCATCCATTTTTGTCTAATATCCATCAGATATCCGGAAATTGATGCCGTTTTGCAGGAAGTCTTCTAAAGGAGCACACGTCATAAGGAAAAACTGCATTTTCGCAGTTTTTTTGGGCCAGTCGAGCTGTCCTAAGCGGGGATGGGGCTGTCTCTTGAAGATAAAAAGCGATAGCCTCATCCTCTATTAGGCCAACCGGAGATTACGGGTTGGCCTTTTTTCATCCGTGGCGGGGCCGCCGGGATATGATGCCCGCTTGCAGCGCTTGTCCACGGAGCGCCTGCCGCTACGGCCGCGGCTTCCCTTCTGCCGTCCACGCGGGCCGCACCCATAAGGCCGTCACGTCGGGGAAGGCGAACGGATCGAATTGAATATCCCGCAGCATCAGATCGAAGCGGTGCCGATGCCGCGGATGATACAGAAAGACGAGCAGCCTGTGGTCTTGGATGTAGCGGATAATGTCATCGCCAAGCGCTTCCCCCGCAGGAGGAGGCGCTTGCTTCATCCGTTCCAGCAGCCCGTCGATGGGTTGAATATGCTCGTCAGCCATCCATTTCCGAAAAGGAAGCACCGGATTGTGAAAGGCTCCCATCATGGACAGAACCGGATCATGCGACGAGACGTATCCGGACAATATCAAGTCCATGCGCTCTTCGCGAGAGCCGTCATACAGCTCGTCAAGGGCATACGGATGAAGAACCAGATTGATCCCGATCCGTGCCGCCCGCCGCTTCAGCCAGCGCCCCTCCTCCCATGCCGAGGGCAGATCGAGCAGGGACAGATGCACCTCCTCGCCCTTGTAGCCGCTCTGGGCCAGCCAATGCCGCGCCTGGCGCAGGCTCCGCGCGAACGGCTTGCTCTTCCCCGGGACAAAATGCGAGGCCGGGACGAGCCCGCTTCGATCCAGATCGCGCCACATCGCCTCCACGTCGCATAGCTCATGAATGGCGTTCCGCAGCGCCTGGTCCCGCATCCGTCCGGAATGCCTCGTATTGAACAACAGGAAGCGGAAGCCTTGCTCGACCCGCTCCTCCACGGCTACAGGATCCGTCTCCCCGCCTTCGCCGCCGTCTCTCCTAGCTTCGGGTTGTGCGCCAGTGCCGGCCAGGTGGTAGCCGATCTGATGGGCGGCCTCCGGCCGCACATGCCAAAATTGGACGGTGTCAATATAAGGCCGCAGCCCGAAATACTCATCGAACGCTTCCAGCACCGCTTTGCGCCGATTGCATTCCGCGAGCACATACGGACCGGTTCCGATGAAATGCCGGCCATGAACCGGGGCGTCCGCCGCGACGATCGTCGTCGGCGCCGCTGCCAGGAATCGGCCGAACAACGGATTCGGGCGCTTCAGAGCAATGCGGACGGTGAGCGGGTTCATGCAGTCGACGGCGTCGATGTCCTCCGCCAGCCACCGGTTGGCGCAGTCCGGTTGCATCAACCGCTCCAGGCTGAACTTCACGTCGCCGCTTGTCAGCGGCCGGCGGTGATGGAAGCGGGCCTGCTTGCGAAGATAGAGGGTCCACGTCCGGCAGTCCGCGTCCGTCTCCCAGGCGGCGGACAGATGAGGGAGCAGCCGATCCCGCTCCGCATCGTACCGCAGCAGCGTGTCGCCGATGAGCGAGACGAGCATCAGATCGTACGTAATGGATGCCTGGGCCGGATCGAGATTCGTCACGGGCAAGGTTACGATCGCCTCCAGCACATCGGTGATCGGGTCAGGGGCCTGCAGCCCCAGCAGCTCTTGCATCGGCCGCAGCAGCTGACCGCTCCACTGCTTTGGACAAGGAAGCTGGAGAATATGCATCAGCAGCTCCATATTTTTGGCATGAAGACTATGCCGGATCGCCGCGTTCAGATCTTCTTGAAAATCGGTGCGGAACCGGAGCTCGGAACAATGGCCCCTGCCTCGGCCGGGAATGTAGGCGCAGATGCCGTCCTCTTCCAGTTTTTTTAATTTGCGCTTCGCCTGCTTGGCGCTGCATGTCCAGACGTCGGCCAGCTCATCCAGACGGAGCCGCACGCGGCGCTCCTTCTCGCGCGGGTAGAAACGGGCGCGCATCTCCAAATAATCGGGGTTCATGTTTCACCTCTGTCGCAAAAGGGGACATTTGAAACATGATTATACCCTTTTTTCCGCTTTTGACAAAGGAGATAATAGAGGGGCAAGTTGCTTAATTTTGCACATTTCGAGGGATGAAAGGAGAGAGGACATGTTTGCAACAGAGCGAATCAAGCTCCGCAAAATGACGGAGCAGGATATCAGCGTCTATCATAAGTGGAGAAATACGCCGGAAGCGATGTACTGGACGAACCCGGCGATGGACGTATACAGCGAGGAGGATACGGCGGGGTTCGTGAGGAATGTCATTCTTGGCTCCACGGCTTCCAAAACCTATGTCATCGCGGATGCGGCGGAAGACAAGCCGATCGGCGTCACTTCGCTTATCGCAATCGATGAGAAGAACCGCAATGCCGAGCTGATTATCGATATCGGCGAGCCGGAGTACTGGGGGAAGGGATACGGACGGGAGGCGCTCTCGCTGCTGTTGCGCTACGCCTTCCGCGAGCTGAATCTCCACCGCGTGTCGCTGCGGGTGTTCAGCTTCAATGCAAGAGCCATCGCCTTGTACGAGAAGACGGGCTTCCGCCGGGAAGGCGTCTCCCGGGAAGCGTTGTACCGCGACGGAGCGTGGCATCATATTATTCATATGGGCATCCTGCAATCGGAGTTCACGGACTGAGCCGGCGGCCGGAACCGCAGCTTGCGGGGAACCGGGATGTCTGCTTGACAGGGCACGTGAAGTGGAAGCTTAACGTGATGGCAGCCTGACGGAAGGGGAGAGAACACCCTGCCGTCAGGCTGCTTTTTCCTCTGCGCGAAAATGGGATCAGGAGCAAGCCTGCGAAGCTTGGAGCTGCTCGTATTTCGCGACATATTTGAGCACCGTGTCGATATAGGCCGCATGCGACCAAGTAAGCGGAGCGACCGACACGGGGCTTCCGTCATACGGATCGAGCTGTTCCGGAAGCAGACCGCTCGGCAGGCTGTGATCAGCGACCCAGCGGAGCGTGCGGCGCGCTGATGCGAGCTGTTCGAGCGAGGTCGCGATCGCGATGTCATAGCAAGCGAACCAGAGCGTGCAGATGATCCACGGGTTGCCGGGCGCCACCTCCATGTCGGAGCAGCGCTGGAAATAATAGTCGCCCCAATAACGCGCGATTCCGCCTGTGGCGCTGCGCACCGACAAGGCCTCTCTCAAGGAGCGCATCGTCGAGGCGACGCGCGGATCGTCCGGCGGCAGCACGCCGAAGGCGTAGATGCCGAAGATGCTGCTCTCGGGCGTCATGTCCTGCCGCCATTGGCCGTCTACCCGGTGCAGCCCGCGCGCGAACCGGCCGTGTTCCTCGTTCCACAGATGCCGCAGCATTCCGGCCTTGATCTCCTCCGCTCCCCGCGCATAGGCGTCGGAGCGCTCGTCGTCGCCGAACAGGGCGGCGAAGCGTGCGGCCGCCGTCAAGCCTCCGTACACGGCGGCGGAGGTGAAGGTGAAGATGCCGTACCGCTCTTCCCACAGATCGTAGCTCGGGCGGGGAAGGCCGAGGCGGTCGTCGCAATATTCGAGCAGGAAGCGCGCCGCCTTGCGGATGAAGGTGCGGTAGAGCGATTGCGGCAATTCGATATCTTCATGGAGCTCATAATCTTGCCAGAGCGCGTGCAGAACGAGCGCCGTCTCATCCTCCTGAATGGGAAGCTGCTCCTGGCCGTCATGCAAATACGGATGCCAGCTGGAGCCGACCGTCCCGTCCGGATTGTATTTATGAAGCAGATAACCATCTTCGGTCAAGGCGTCCGCACAGAAGCGGAAAAAAGGGGCGATCATGCCGTGATAGCCCGCGGCGGACATCGCCTGCGCGACAAGCGCGCCGTCTCTCGGCCACATGTAGCTGTAATGATCGCGGTTGAACTGCATGATGTCCGTATCATTGGCGGCGATAATCGCGCCGTTCACGTCCGTCTGGCTGCGGACCGCCAGCAGGCTCTGCTTGTATAGCCGCACGAGATCCGGCTCCAGATCGGCGAACGGCTTGCTCCGCTTGTTCGCCCAGCGCTGCCAATAGGTCCGCACCCGATCGATCAGCCTCCCGGGGTGGCTGTCGGCCACATAGCGGTCCAGACGCTTCACCTCTTCCAACCGGCTCCCGGCGCTGAACCAGTAATAGGCTTCCCGCGTCTCGCCGCCCGGGACGATCAGGCGCAGGCTGAACGTGCTGTCCACCGAGCCTTGCGCGATCGGATTGCCCATCAGATGGCCGTCCTCCGCATCCTTCCACGTTCCTTCGGCCTGATGGAACCGCTTGATCCCGGTCGTATACTCGTGGGTTCCGGCCGTCGTTCCCTCCGCTTGGGCGGAGCAGCCGTTGAACATGAAGTAGCTGTTTTTTTTGTAGTGGAACAGGGCCCGGTTATCGGGGTAGTACGCGGCGGTATCTCCCACCTCGGTCTCGTTAATGGCCAGATCCTGATGAAAAAAAATCCGAATCTCCCGCGCCCTATCCGCCTCATTCCGCAATTGAACGCGCCGCAGAAAGATGTTTTCCCGCTGGTGGACCGCATCGTTGATCCGCAGCATCAAGCCGAGGCCGTCATGCCAGGCCTCGACCTCGGTCACGAGGGAGTCTTCGGCATAGGCCGGCCTGACGCGCCAGGCGCCGTCCTCCAGCCAACTGAACCGGCCGTCCGCCCAGAGGCCGGTGCGGCAGCGGTAGCCGCCGACATGATTGACCTGCCCGACATAGGGATAATAGATATCCCGGATATTGCATCGATCGTCCAGGTTGACAAGGAACTTGCCGTTGCCTACGACAAGGGGTCTCGGCATCGTATCACTTCCTTATAAGAAGCTGCGTCTTCGCCAGCCGGTTCGCATACTGCCGGGCCAGGCGGCGCGCGGTATCCATGCTGTCCGCCTGGGCGACGATCTGGAAGCGGGGCTCCTCGGCGTCGGGCAGGATCAGGATCCATCCGTCCTCGGCCTGAAGCCGGATGCCATCGAGCAATTCGGCCCGATGCTTCCCTTGCCGCACCCATTCGGTGATGCCCCGCAGCAGCGGCCCGGTCTCCTCCCGGCGGCACAGAATCTCCTCCTTCGCCATGCACAGCGAAGGAAGCTGCTCCTGCAGTTCGCGGAGCGTTCTTCCTTCGGCGGCCGCGCATTGGATGAGCAGGCCTGCCGCATACAGCGGATGGGCCCCCGGATGAAGGGGCAGGCCGGAGGTGGCTTCCATCTGGGCGTGGAGATCCTCCTTCGTGCGAACAATGTCCAGCAGACTCCCTTCGGCGGCGGCTTCGACGGCGGCGGACGCGCTGACCGGGATGCCCAGAGAAGCCCGGACGCCGCGCAAGGCCAGTGCCCGCACCATCAGCGGAAGCAGCGCTTCCGGTTCATGCAGGCCGCCGTCCGGCGTCATGACCTGCAGCCGATCGCCGGCGTCCCAGACGATGCCGAAGTCGGCTTCGAGGCGGCGGAGCTGCTCCATCACAGCGGCAGGGCTCGACGTCTCCGCCCGGAGATGGATTCGGGTTCCGCCGAGCATGGCGGCCCAGGCCTCGATCTCGGGCGCGTGAGCGGCAGGAGCGTGCAGGACGAAGGTGTAGTTCGCCGCCGCGATCGACTCCAGATCCAGCTCGCGCTGCAGCGCCGCGATATAATCCGCCCGAGCGTGGGCATACGGCTCGAGTCTGCCCAGCCGATCGACCGCGCCCCTTGCATAATCCTCCTGGAAGTAGGCCTGCTCGATTTTGCGCCCGGCAGCGCTGGAGAGGGGCCGCCCCTCGGCATCCATCCAGCAGAGGACGCCCCGCTCGGGGCCGCCCCCTGCGGCCGGCGGGCGCAGCCCGATATGCACCGCCCCGGCTGCGCCGAGCTTCCGGATCGCGTACCGGGCGCAGGCCGCCGACACTTCGCCGATGTCGGTCACATGCACGCCGGCGGATCGGAGCCCGGCGGCGAACGCGGTCTGGAGCAGGGCATCGAAGTCATGCGGGCCGCGGGCCAGCACGACGGACGACCCCGCCGGCAGCGCCGAGCCATAGGCGGCCGCAAGCTCTCCCGCGAAGGCGGGCGTCAGATCCGCGTTCGGCGTGCCGCAGACGAGGCTCCCGCGGAAGAGGGAGGCCGGCGCGTCCTCGCTCCAGATCAGCGAGGCGTTGACGGTGCGCAGGCGGTCGACGCGCTTCCCCGGCCACAGCTTGACCTCCGGCCGGATGACCGACTTGTCGCCGAGCGC
The DNA here is from genome assembly GCF_021654795.1 of Paenibacillus dendritiformis. Taxonomy (NCBI): domain Bacteria; kingdom Bacillati; phylum Bacillota; class Bacilli; order Caryophanales; family Paenibacillaceae; genus Paenibacillus; species Paenibacillus dendritiformis. The sequence goes on along the minus strand of NZ_AP025344.1, from coordinate 4,736,904 downwards.
GCAGCCGCTCCCGATGACCGCTCCTTCTAGTATGCGGACGTCCTGCCCGACCTGCGTCCGATCCATGATCAGCGCTTCCTGCAGTTCGGCGCGGCTGCCGATGCTGCAGCCGTTCCAGACGATGCTGCGCTCCAGTGCGCCGTGCGGGTAGACGACATTGCCCGAACCGAGAATCGTATACGGGCCGATGGAGCAGGAAGGGTGAAGGGTGGAGCCCGCGCCGATGTAGGACGGTCCGATCAGCCGGATTCTCGACGGCAGCCGCACGCCCTGCTCGACGAACAGGCCCGGCATCGGTTCGGCCGCCTGAATGCGGACGGCGACTTTGCGATCGAGCATGTCGTACTGCGTCTGGCGGTACTGCTGAAGCGTCCCGATGTCGGACCAGTATCCTTCGGCCGCATAGCCGTAGAGCGGCTGCCCTTCCTCCAGCAGCCGCGGGAAGAGCTGGAGACTGAAGTCGTAGCTGATGCCGTCCGGAATGCGTTCCAGCAGCTCCGGCTCCAAAATGTAAATGCCCGTATTGACCGTATCGCTGAATACCTCGCTCCAGCCCGGCTTTTCCAGGAAGCGGGTCACCCGCCCCTCCTCGTCGGTCATGACGACCCCGTATTCGAGCGGAGAGGCGACGCGCGCCATCACCATCGTGGCAATCGCCCGCTTCTGCCGATGAAATGCGATCGCGTCCCGCAGATCGAAGTCGGTCAGCGCGTCTCCGCTGATGACCAGGAACGTCTCGTCGAGGAAGGAAGCGGCATGCTTGACGCTGCCCGCGGTCCCGAGCGGACTCTCCTCCTCGAAGTAATGGAGTCTCACGCCGAAGTCAGACCCGTCGCCGAAATAATTGCGAATGACCTCGGGAAGATACTGCACCGTCACGCCGATCTCGTAAATTTCGCAGCGCCGCAGCAGATCCAGCGCATATTCCATGCAGGGCCGGTTCAAGAGCGGGACCATCGGTTTCGGGGTATGCAGCGTGAGCGGGCGCAGCCGGGTACCTTTGCCTCCGGCCATAATTACGGCTTTCATCAGGGACTCACTCCTTCGTATACTTCTCTCGTCGAGGCGGCGATGGCGCGCCAGTCGTAATGCCGGCGCACGGTTCGGACGGCTTCCGCGGCCATGCGGGAGGCCCGTTCCGGATGAAGCAGCAGATCGGTCACATGCCAGGCCAGCGATTCGACCTGCCCGGGCAGCGCCTTGTAGCCGTCGACCCCGTGGCGGATGATCTCGCCGAGCCCGCCGGTGTCGGAGACGACGACCGGGGTGCCGAAGCGCATCGCTTCGAGGGCGACGATGCCGAACGGTTCGTACAGGCTGGGGAAAACGCAGACACGGGCCGCCCGTATGTATGCGTCGCGCGTCTCATCGTCCACGAAGCCGAGCAGACGGACCTGCCCCGCGAGCCCGCGAGCCTCGATCCGGGCGGACAGCTCCTGCTTCATCGGTCCCGTTCCCGCGATGAGAAGCTTCGCGCCGGGCACGGCTTCCCGAATCTGCGGCATCGCATCGATCAGCACGTGAACGCCTTTCTCGTAGACGAGCCGGCCGACAAAGAACAGCATCGGACCGTAGGCTTCCGATTCATGCGCCGGAGGGAACGCCGTCCGCTCCATCTGTCTGGAAGGAGCTTCGCCGTCCTCCTCCTCCTGCATGGCGACTCCGTTCGGAATCATCGAGATGCGGCTGGGCGGCAGCTCGAAAATCCGCTGCACCTCGTCCTGCATGGCCGAGCTGCAGACGATGACATGATCGGATTCCGCGGCGAGCCGCTGCTCCATGCCGTGAATCCGGCGCTGCAGCCCGCTCTCGATCCGCCCGTGGTTACGCCCGTATTCCGTCGCGTGGATCGTGCTGATGAGCGGCCAGCCGTATGTTTCCTTCAGATCGTGTGCCGCCGGATAGACGAGCCAATCATGCGCATGCATATAATCGAAGCCCAAGCCTTCCCGCACGAGCGCATCCGCGCTGTCGCTCAGGGCAGCGTTCATCTGGAAGACCCAATCCATGAACGCGGGAGGAGTTAGCGGAGCCAGCATCGCCGCGCGGTGGACATGGACGCCGTCCATCCGTTCGTACGCCGGAGAGCCGGGGACCTCGCGGGTCAGGACATGCACTTCGCAATCCCTGCGCGCCAGATGGCGCGACAGGTCGTAGACGGCGCGCGACAGCCCCCCGACGACGAGCGGCGGGAACTCCCACGCAAGCATCAGCACCCGCGCGGCCGGAACCGGGTCGTCCCTCCGGACGAAGCGCCGCTCCGCGGCGCTCTCCGCCTCGCCGCGGAGCAGCGTCCGGTAATCGAGTCCCGGAAAGCACGGATAGTCCGCTTCCCACTGGCGGAGAAGCTCTGCCTCCTCCTGCCCCTCCATGACGGCGTCCAGCAGAATCCGGCAGCGGCGCAGATGCTCCCGTGTCCGCGCTGCCGCATATTCCGCCACCGTGCCGGCATCGATAATGAACGCCCAATCGCTGCTTGCGGCAAGCATCCATTCCTTCAGCGCCCGGTTCATCATGCCGTCGAGCACCGGATGCGGACCGGCCTGCTTGCGGAGCCGTTCCGAGGCCTGCAGCAACCGGTCCTCCGCTTCATGCAGCAGCGGATAGATCCAATCGCCGCGCTCCTGCAGCCATACTTCGCCGTAACCTCCGCGGCCCCAGCTTCCGAACGGAAGCTCGGCCTCGGGCGACGGCGCCAGCTCCGCTTCGGCATGCGCCTCCCCCAGCGTGACGAAGGCGAGACCGCTCGCCTGCCCCGATTGCCGGTCATGCAGCTCCCGGAAGAGGGCTTCGAGCCAGAGCGGCCCTTCGTACCACCAATGGCCGAACAGCTCCGCATCGTAAGGACAGACCGCGACGGGGATCCGGTCCATGACGGCCCCGGCCTCCCGAAGCTGCCGCTCGCGGCAGTCGAGGAAGTGGCGCGCATGCTCCTGGGCCTTGGCCAGAGCCCGATCCGGACAATACGGCGCCTTGGCCGCCTGCGCTCCGGTAATCCGGTAATATTTAAACCCCGTATTGAGCCGGCTCCCGTCCTCCAGCAGATAGGGGCGGATATAGTTCCACTCGGCTTCGTCATGCCAGCCGAGGTCGAAGCCGATATCCCGGTAATATTCCCGGTAGTCGGCATCGCCGGGATAGCCCTCGCGGCTGCTCCACACTTGCCGGGACGACTCGGGATCCCCCGCGAAGGCAGCGATGCCCCCCGTCGTCATGACAGGAGCGTACGGCAGGGCGGGCGGAGCCGGGTTCGCCTTCGCCCAGGTATCGTACGCCACGGCGACGTAGCGGATGCCGCAGGCCTGGAGCTGGCGCGCGAGGGCCGGGGAATAGGCGCATTCGGGCAGCCACAGCCCCGCCGGCCGCCGGCCGAGATGGCGCTCCGCTTCCTGAAGCCCGGCCTCCAATTGGGCGCGAACCAGCTTCTCCTGCTTCACGTAAGGTAGGAAGGCGTGGGTCGCGGCGCTGGTGATGCACTCCAGATAGCCCCGCTCCATATAATGGCGGAACCCGCCGATGAGACGCCCCTCCCAATCCCGGTACAGCGCTTGGTACCGCCGCCAGCGCTCCAGATACATGGCGGCGGCTTGCCGCAGCGGGCCCTCTGCCGACAGCCGCTCGATCTCGGAGGAAGCGAGGCGGATGGATTGGGCCAGATGCGCTTCGAACCGTTCGTGAAGGCGGCGGTCCTCCATCATGGCAAGTAAAGTGGGGGAGAGCGAGATCGTCAGCCGGAACGGGACGCCGTCCCGCTCAAGCTGTTGGAACCGATCCAGCAGCGGAAGGTACGTCTCCATCACGGCTTCGAAGTACCACCGCTCCTCCAGCGTGCCGCTGCGATCCGGATGGCGCACATAGGGCAGATGGGCATGGAGAAGAAGAGCGATCCGGCCCGTCTGGGCGGAGGAGGTACGCTTGCAATGCGGAACAGTTGTGCTCATGCGTGGACTCCTTCATGCTTGGAATATAGCGTATATACGGAAAATTGCTCGAACAGAGAGCCGCCCCCGGCCTTGGGCGCCATGATTCCGGGTGACGCGGGATGGAGCCGGGCCGAATGGGAATAGGCATGCGCGGCCATTGGGATGCATAGAATGGAAGAACGGACAAGCGGCACGAAATGGGAGTCGTCATCCAGAATGCCGAAATCGGCCGCATGGGCTCCTCCGGGCAGCACGGGACGAAGATATGCCGAAGCCGCTTCCTGTTTCTGGACTCTGGAATCGCGGCAATCGTGAAAGGGAAGCGGCGAATCCCCGCTCCCGGACTGCAGCCGTTCAGGGAGCGGCGCGGCGTAGAGGCGGATGTTTTTCCTCATCTCGCCCCAGGGGAGCCCGTAATGCCGTTCCGCGGCAGCGCGTCTGCGCGGGGAGATATGCCAGTAGGCGAACAGGGTGTCCGGGTCCTTGACCATCAGATGAATGGCGGACGGGCGTTCGCGGGTCGAATGGGAAAGGTCATTGCGAATAGAAATAAGATGGCCCTCCTTTCGGTAATATAGGGGTGAAAACGGACGATAAAACGGATGATAATCGGACCACACCCTAATACTATCCGACTGTAAACCAGAATATTCCAAATTAAAAAGGGGATAAACAAGTGTTTCATTTTCGCGGCCAAAAGGTATACATACATGAAGGGCCCTAATTTGATCTGCTGCCCCCATCGACAGATAAGGCTCTTTGACCGCTTGCTTCCGTGCGCGAGCGAACCGTTAACTGGACGACATCGTCATAGCGATTCTCTGAACGGAGCAGCCGCTCGTACCAATGCGGGGAGACGGAGCCATAGGCGTCCGTCCGCCCGGTTGCGTAATGAATATAGAGCTGCCCGTTTGCTTCGTCATACTGGACATAGTCAATCTGCTTCGAACCAATGAACAGCATGTTAGGCTTCATCGGCGAACCCCCCTTGAAGAACGTCAGTGTCACATCTATATGCCGGAAGAGCGGGTGATTAGACGTGACAGGCGTGTGGAGCGGACGTGGGACGTTAGGAGGAACTTCACAGTTGTTGAAGGAATTAACGGCTTCCTTATCGAATAAGCTAACAAGACGACGGAGAGATGACCGTATTCAGAAGCCTTGCATTGATGCCGAGGAGGGAGAACATGAGTTTCTGTTGTGGAGCAAGCATGATCGGAACGAAGGGCACGCTTCAGCATTACCGCACTCGCATACAAAATGTTCCCCTGTTGCTGTGTCCGGTGTGCCACCGTATCGAGGTGCATTTTCTCGTGGAAAATGAGTACGAAATCCTGGCGGAGTATGCTCAAAGCGATGGGGTGGAGGAGGTGAATTTCAAGGACTACGTCTCGACGGACGACAGTCAGCTGTTCGAGAACTGCATTAACCATGAGAATGACGATCCGCTCGAGCTGGTGCGGAATCAAATCGACAATGCGCTCGATTTGCTGGCATTGGCCAAGCAGTGGAAGGATACGCAATGGGAATCGCAGCTGAAGCGGCGACTCGCTCTCATGAGCCGGCGCAAGGCGCAGCTCATGAAGCAGTAGCAGAACAGGATGGGAGCCGGGCTAATGGATGAGATCGACATAGGGGAAGGCGACACGCGGTCGTTCGGGACCGTCGCAGGCACAGCTGCGATGACGGGGCATCGATACCTGGCCGGGTCGCCTTTTTAGTATGGGGCCGTGGACACGCATCCTTTAAGTTACTTTTATGGGATACGAGTTTTTTAGTACATTTTCGACATTATCTAGGGTTGACGTTTTTGCCAAAAGTTTACTATGATGGAACTGTTGGAATTGAACTTGCCGAACGGAACAGGTTGCCGTAAATGAGGTGAGTCCCGCATGAATTCGATAAGCGCACAGGAAGAGTGTATACGGTCGGAATGGAAGCTTCGATATGTCAAAGGACTCAGGCGTTATATGCTGTGCGGCGGAATAAGGGAGTTGAACCTTGCACGCGAGACTGCCCGTGCCGCTCCGCTGACTCCGGAGAATGTATGGAGCTTTCACGAGGAAGCTATGTTTACCGTGCAGTCCCATGTTGAGGCGGATGAAGCTATGAAGATGATGCATCGTTCGTTTCTGTATTTCATGGAATGGATTACGGCTAATAAGGCAGAACAGGGAAGCAAGGAGGGGATCACATTGGTACTAGACCCGATTCGCGAACCTTGGTTTCGGTCCGCACAGGCATTGTACTCCACCCAGATGGCGCGCAATAAATATGAAAGTGTGCTTCAGCAAATGGATAGCGGCATAGTATTGTTCGATAGCAGCGGCGTTCTTTCGTTTATCAATGTGGAGGCCGCCAAGCTGCTCGACATTCCCCGCAAGGCGCTCATCGGCTGCAGTCTGCGGGAACTACTGTTCCATCCTCTGATCAAAAAGGACAAGCGTAAAAAAATATTGCGGCTATACAAAGATACCATTTTGACACGTAAGCGCTATCATGAATTCTCTGACCGGAATGACAGGCATTACTTGATTACCGTTACTTACGGGGATCAGATGGATGGCGATTTTTTATTCAGCATCAAGGATGTATCGGATTTCAAGCGGATAGAGCAGACGGCGTACCAGAACGACAAGCTGGCGATACTGGGCAAGATTGCGGCGGCCATCGCCCACGAGATACGGAACCCGCTCACGTCGATTCGAGGATTCATCCAACTGCTGCGCCCGCATCTGATGCATCTGGGCAAGGAAGAGTATGCACGAATCATTCTCGCGGAGATCGACCGCGCGAATGACATCATATTTGAATTTCTGAATTCATCCAAACCATCCGCCCCAATGACCTCAGAAGTTCCCATCTCCTCCCTGCTCCGCGAAGTCGTACTCCTTACCGAAAGCGAAGCGTTGATGAAAGGCTGCGAAATCGAGCTGGAAGAGGATCCGCACGGCGACACGCATTACGTCTCGATCGACGTGAAGCAGATTAAGCAGGTCATTTTGAATATTATCCGCAATGCGATTGAAGCGATCGGACACGTGCAGGAAGATCGGCAGGGCCGGATTCGCATCACATCGGAGAAGGAAGGCAGATATGTCGCCATCCGGATACGGGATAATGGAATCGGAATGGAGCAGAAGACGCTGGAGCATCTATTCGACCCCTTTTTCACGACGAAGGCGGAAGGCACCGGCTTGGGGTTGTCGGTCAGTTACCGCATTATTAAAAATCATGGGGGGATTATTGACGTAGACAGCAAGGCGGAAGAATGGACGGAATTCGTCATCAAGCTTCCTTTGGTCACACCGTAATCACCCGAATCAGATCCCGGCGGCACCGTTCAAGGGGAGACAGAAAAAGTCGCCATGGCCATGCCCGAATCATCGAAGATATGATAGTATTAATGCTATGGGCACTTCATTATAAGTAAAAGGGATGATACATACGTGAACTTATCGAATGTAGCTTGGCTGGACAAGGTAACCATTCAGACGGCAGCGAAGGCTGCTGCCGGCATTGAAGCGGACGGCGTCGTCGTCATCGGATCCCGCTCCGAGCTGGAGCAAGCTTCCGGGTTCCCGGGAGCGGAGGCTTGCCAGGCCGCGGTGAAGGCCGGGCTGTTCGAGGCGGGCTGCTGCAAGACGTATGTCGCGGCGACAGGCCAGGAGAAGGCTCCCGTCCTGATTGCGGTCGGCCGCAAGGATGAGGCGCTTACGACGAAGCAGGTACGCCTGATGCTCGCGGAAGCTGCGCGCGAAGCGGTCAAGCTGAAGCTGTCCCGCATCGCGGTAATCGTGCCGGACGAGCTGAAGAAGGCAGCCGGCGAAGAGGCGGCCGCGATGGCGCATGTCATGGTGGAGGGCTTCTTGCTCGGAGCATACCAGCGCGTAACGTACAAGAAAGACGCGAAGCCAATTCACTGCGTTGAAGCATTGACGCTGGCCGGAGAAGGCCTCGACGAGAAGGCCTGGAACGAAGGCGCCGTTCGCGGACAAGCCTATGCGTACGGAACGACCTTCGCGCGCGATCTGACGAATCTGCCCGGCAATGTGCTGTACCCAGGCCGCCTCGCCGAGACGGCGATGGAACTGGCGAAGCAGTTCGGCTTTGAGGCGCATGTGCTGGACGAGAAGGAGATCGAGGCGAAGGGCATGGGCGCTCTGCTGGGCGTCGGCAAAGGCTCGTCCAACCCGCCGCGCATGATCGCCTTGAAATATCAGGGCAAGCCGGAATGGACGGATGTGTGCGGTCTGGTCGGCAAGGGCATTACCTTCGACACCGGCGGCATCTCGCTGAAGCGCTCCGCCAATATGGACGAGATGATCTGCGACATGGGCGGATCCGCGGCCGTGCTGGGCGCGATGGCGGCTATCGGCCGCCTGAAGCCGCAGGTGAACGTGGTCTGCGTCGTCGCTTCGGCCGAAAATATGCCGGCAGGCAACGCGCTGAAGCCGGGAGATGTCCTCACTTCGTACAGCGGACGCACGATTGAAGTGTTGAACACGGATGCGGAAGGCCGCCTCGTGCTGGCGGACGGCATGACGTACGCCAAGGAACTGGGCGCGAGCAAGATTATCGACGCGGCAACCTTGACGGGGGCCGTAGGCGTGGCGCTCGGCAGCATCTCGACGGGAGTCGTGACGAACGACGATGCCTTCTTCGCCCGCTTCCGGGAAGCGGCGGCGCGCACGAACGAATATGTGTGGCAGCTTCCGTCCCACCAGGAATATTGGGATATGCTGAAAAGCGACGTAGCCGACGTGCGCAACGCCATTCCAGGCGGCGCAGGGACGATTACGGGCGGACTGTTCATCGGCACGTTCGCGGACGGTCTGCCATGGATCCACCTCGACATTGCGGGCACGGCCTTCCTGAGCAGCGGCCGCGGGGTCGATCCGAAGGGCGCTACCGGGGTCATGGTCCGCACCATTACTGAATACGTACTGTCGGAGGCGTAAGCCTCTGCCGTTCGACATGACGGGATAGAATAGCCGGGGCCGGCGCAGAGTCGGCCCCGGCTTTTTTTGTGTTTCTGCGGTTCGAGTGCAGGGGAGAGGCGTGGCGGCTCTTGGCTCTTCGCAGGTCCGGATCGAGTGGGGGCCTGCTCCCTCTGCGAATGCCGTCTGGGTATGAGGCGATAGTGCGAGGCAAGCAGGCGGTCTTGTTATGGATGCGGTACGAGTAGGTGGAACTAGTTGGTCTTGTTGCGGATGCAGTACGGGTAGGTGGTACTAATTGGCCTTGTTGCGGATGCAGTACGGGTAGGTGGTACTAATTGGCCTTGTTGCGGGTGCGGTACGGGTAGGTGAAAGTAGTTGGTTTTGTTGCGGATGCGGTACAGGAGGGTGGCGACTAGTTGGTCTCGTGCCAAATACAGTCTGGGGGAGTGACGATGAATTCTTCTCTACACGGATAGGCAAGTTGATGCAAGGCTTTCGCTTTGTGGTGCGTCGCGATTGCTAGGTATCCTGCAAAAATGCAGCATTTTACTGGGTTTTTAGCGAAAAATGATGATATTCCTGCAAAAGTGCAGATTTTTCGCCCTTTTTGCCTCGAATCGATGCTGAATGAGGAAAAATGATGCAGATTTCAGGCTGTTGAGAAAGAAGTTTTGAGCAGGAAAATGGATATTTTTACCGGACGAAAACTGTACCATTTCCCTGGACACGCCCATCCGGCAGTCGAAATCCGCAAAACTCCACGATTTCTCCAGACACGCCGATTCGGTAAGCGAAATCCTGCATAAATACAGCAATTCGATATGGACGACTTTTCCAGAAACGGAATCCTGCAAAATTACAGGAATTTCCCCCGTTTCGCTTCGGTTTGAAGCAAAAGGGCCTAAAATGATGCAGATTTGCAGCAATTCCTCGGGATGTGGACTCATTAAGCCGAAATTCCTGTAAAATAGCAGCAATTTCCTCCGCACGTCCAAGCCCCAGGAGGCAACGATGCTTCCAGCAGGCCGATAATGCTTCCTGAAGGCGATGATGCCCCCAGCATCCGACGCGGTCGCTTGGATCCCGTAAAATCAGGCCATTGCGTAGTCTATGGGACTTTTCACCTGTGATGGATCTCTTCTCCCGGTAGAAAAAATCGATTTAAAACCTTCTGAGAGCCAAAGTTTGGATGAGGAAAATGGACCATCTCCACCCCTTCGCAAAAAACAGGGGTTTTCCAACCGCCTGAGATTTGCAGGAATTCTTTTTTCCAATAGAAGGGGATGAACCAAAACTGCATTATTGCAGCATTCAACGAGTGAGAATTGCCTTATACACCACCAGTAACGAGTCGTACTGTATACCCTTGGATGAGCACTGAACCGCACTGTGCACCATGGATGAACACCGAATCGGACTGTACACCATGGGTGAGCACTGAACCGCACTGTACACCCTTAAATGAGCACCGAACCGCATTGTACACCACCGGAGAAGCAGCGAATCGCATGGTAAAGTGCACGGAACGATTATTGAACGGCGTAGTGCAGAAGCAGGACGAGATCTGAGCTGCGTTGTCGCATGTACGATGGGGACGAATCGTGTGTTCCGCAGTATAAGATTAGTTGAATTCGGCTGTGCGGCGTTGTGTGAACGATTGCCGAAGTGAATGATACGGAAGGGATGGCGGGTGCCGAAGTGCATGATGCGGAAGTGGATGGCGGGTTCCGAAGAGCCGTCGCAAGTGCCTGGCTGGTAAGAGGCTAACACGGTACTAGTACGGGAAGGTAAGTTGCCGAAAAGAAGCCCGTCCATGTCCCGGCAAGCCGCATCTACGGGAGGGGCGACATGCGATCACGATCAGGGAGCCTTATGTGCTGCCTCCGCGAAAAAGAAAGGGAGAGGCGCTTGGCGTCTCTCCCTTTTCCAGTAGGTGAAAAATGTGTGTTATCCCGCAGGCGCATGCGATTGCTTCTTGGCGGGCCGGCGTGCTGCCGGGGGACGGGAGGCCGGCTTGCGCGATTCCAGGGCCGCTTCCCGCCGGGTGATCAGATTGTTGGCGATAAGCGCGCCGACGATAAGGAGCGAGCCGATAATTTCGGCCGCCGAGACCGCGTAGCCCTGGATGACCGAGATAACGAAGGTCGTCGCAGGGACGAAATTAATGAACAGCATGCCGTTCACCGAATTGAGCAGTTGAATGCCCTGTATCCAACTCAGCAGGGCCATCAGCCCGGCGACGACGATCATGAACAGCAGCTCCGGAATGATCCGGACCACCCCGGATGCTTCCGGGACCTCGATGAGGCCGAGAAGCGTCAGGCCGAGGACCGCAGCCATCATCGTCGAGGCTCCGTAGATGCAGGTCAGCGTAGAGAAGCGAAGCGCCGACCAGCCGGAGAATTGGCCGCTGCCGACGGTGAAGACGACCCATCCGATAACGCCGGCGAATACCGACAGAAGGGGCAGCAGCTTCAGACCGCCGTTCGCGAAGGCGGTGAAATCGCCCTTCGTAACGACGAAGAGCACGCCGATGAAAGCGACGGCCACGCAGCCCAGGGTCCGGATATTCGGACGCTTGCGGGTCAGCGACCAGACAAGAAGCACGGCGAGCATCGGCATGAACGATTCCATGATCGACGCGAGCAGCACGCCGGATTTGCCCAAGTGATGCTGTCCCCAGAAGACGCCAAAGTTATATACCATAAAAGCGAGTGTTCCCAAACCCCACAGCTTCATGCCATGGCCTTCGGTTCGGAATGCTTTTTTGCCTTCCTTCCAGGCAAGCAGCAGAACCAGCAGCACGGTAACGGCGCTGTAGCGGATGCCGGAGAACCAGAACGGATCGATATGATGCAGCGCGCTCTCGGCGACCGGGAACATCGCTCCCCATGCGATTGCGGAGAACAAACAAAATAAAGCGCCTTTCCAAAAACGGGACTTGCTCATGATGTCATTCACTCCTGTATGCACTATCCGAATTAAAGCAGCTAACCTACATCTTAGTGCGGTCCAGCTATCTTGTAAAACAATTGAAAGTGATTTAAGATATCACTGATAATGATAGCTGAGTCAGCATGAGATCGGAGGGACAAGCCAGCGATGGAAATCAGCGATATACACATTTTTTTGGCTGTCGTCGAGCATGGTAGCGTCAGCCGGGCGGCAGAGGAGATGGGCTATGTCCAGTCCAATGTGACCGCCCGGATTCGCCTGATGGAGCAGGAGATCGGTTATCCGCTCTTCCACCGCCACCGCCGGGGCATGACCTTGAATGCGGAGGGGCGGAAGCTGCTCTGCTATGCGGAGCGAATGGCTTTGCTGATGCAGGAGATGAAGAAGGCATTCCAGGATCCCGATGATCCAGCCGGGTCTCTGCTTATCGGATCGATCGAGACGGTCGTCGGGCTGCCTGATATTCTCAGTCTGTTCTACCGCAATCATCCGAAGGTCGATATTTCTCTTGTGACGGGCGTAACCGAAAAGTTGACCGAAGAGGTGCTTGACTATAATTTGGATGGCGCGTTCGTCTCCGGGCCGGTGAACGCGGCCAATATCGAGATGATTCCGGTGTTCGAGGAGGAACTGGTTCTTATCTGCGGACCGGATGCATCGGAGGGCGAGCCCGGCAAGCCGCTTCCGTTCCGGGAGCTGCTGCATCTGCCGCTGCTCGTCTTCCGGCGCGGCTGCGGATACCGGGCCCAGCTCGAACGATGGCTGCAGCACGAAGGCATTCAGCCGACGAAGGTAATGGAGTTCGGCACGCTGGAGACGATCATCGGGACGGTCGCGGCCGGACTCGGCATCACCGTCGTGCCGCGGGCCGCCGTGAAGAAGCAGGAGGCGGAGGGCACGCTCCGCGTCTTTCCGATCCCGGCCCCGTTCAACAAGGTGTCTGTCGTCTACATCCGCCGGGGAGACTCTTATCTGGGCAGCGTGGAACGGAGGTTTATTGAAGCAATCGGGGCGATTCGAAGCCGGCGAAGCGCGTGAAGCGAACGTGAACAAGCTAATGAGCGAATAGGGGACGAAAGTCCGGGCAGTACGTCAAGACGAAGCTGCTTGAATCGAAGAAGGAGCGGCCCGTGGCGGGCGCGCTCCTTTTGGCTTCTATTCGGTTCGCTTTTGCTCCGGCTTCGGAGCGGAAGCGCAGCTTCCGGACGGGCAGGAGCGATTCAGGGCGCATGAGGCGCAAGCGCCCTGCTTGCTTTTGCGGATATGCCGGATCAGCGTCCAGCCGGCGTAGCCGAAGATAGCGGATACGAGGGCAATTTCGAACCAGGGCATTACCATCATCCTTTCTTACAGGTAGCCAAGCCAATGACCGACGGTCGTGACAACCAGCCCCACGGCATAGGCGAGGACGAGCGAATAGCCGATCGAGAACCAGGTCCACCGCCATGAAGCCGTCTCCTTGCGCAGGATGCCGACGGTCGCGAGACAAGGGACGTACAGCAGCAGGAACACGCAGAATGTATAAGCGGACAGCGGCGTGAAGGCTTGGAAGATCTGTGCCTGCAGCATCGCCGCATCCGGCGCATGATAGATGATGTTCATCGTGGACACGACGATTTCTTTGGCCAGGAACCCGGTCAAGAGCGCGGCTCCGGCTTGCCATGTCCCGAAGCCTAGCGGTGCGAGCAGCGGGGCGAGGAAGCCGCCGATCATCGCCAGGAAGCTGTCGTCCATCTCTACGCCGAGCCCGCCGGGACCGGCGTAGGTGAGGAACCAGATCAGGACGGAGCCGCCGAGAATGAAGGTGCCTGCTTTGCGGACGAAGCCCTTGCCCTTCTCCCATGTGCTCCGGAACAGCGTCTGCCATTGCGGCATGCGGTAAGGCGGCAGCTCGACGATGAAGATGCCGTGCTCTTCCTTCATCAAGCTCTTCGTGAACAGCTTCGCCAGCAGCAGCGACAGCACGATGCTGAGCAAGTACAGACTGAGCACGACGATCGCCTGATGCGCCTGGAAGAACACGCCGGCGAACAGCGCATAGACCGACAGCCGGGCGGAGCAGGACATAAGCGGGACGAGCAGCGTCGTGACCAGCCGTTCCCGCGGCTGGTCGATGGTGCGTGCCGCCATGATGCCCGGCACGTTGCAGCCGAAGCCGATGACGAACGGGATGAACGCCTTGCCGTTCAGGCCGGCCGCTTCCATGAGCCGGTCCATGACGACGGTGACCCGGGCCATATAACCGGAATCTTCTATGAACGAGATGAAGAGGAAGAGCAAGAAGATTTGCGGCACGAACACCAGCACGCCTCCGACCCCGGCGATAATGCCGTCCTCCAGCAGCGCATGCGTGAAGGAGGAGGCTCCCGCCGCGTCCAGCAGCGCCGCTGCTCCATCGGTCAGCGGCCCGGAGAAGAACGCGTCCAGCGCATCCGACAACGGCGTGCCGAGCCAATCGAAGGTCACTTTGAAGGTCAGGAACATGATCAGGAAAAATATCGGAATACCGAGCCACCGGTTCGTGACAATATTATCGAGGCGCTCTGTCATGGTCCGGGCCGGACGCTGCTCCACATGGACCGACGAAGCGATGGCCTGGCGGATGAAGTCCGTCCGGATGCTGCGCAGCCGCTGCGGAAGATGGAGCGCGGCGCCGCTGTCCTGCAAGCGTTGCTCGGCTTCTTCGAGAATACGCCCGATTTGGCGGGCTTGTTCGGCGCCGACCCGCTTCTGGACAGATTGGCGAACCGTCTCGTTCTTCTCGATATACTGCAGTGCCGTCCACCGTACCGGAACGGCATCATCGCCGGGTAGAAGCGCGGCGATCCGCCCGATTGCCCGCTCCACCTCATCGCCGTAATTCAACTCCAGCGGGCTGCGCGGTTCGCCTGTCTGCTCAAGCCGCGATGCCGCGGTGCCGCCTGCTGCGGGCCCGCGAGCCGAGGGCTGCGAAGATGCATCTTCGGCTGCCTGCGGCTGCAGGCGCTCCAAAATATGGGCGATGCCCTGCTTCTTGCGGGCGTTCACCGGAATGACCGGGACGCCGAGCGCGGCGGACAGCTTCGCGGAATCGATATGAATGCCTCTTCCGGCCGCCACATCCGTCATATTGAGGGCGACATATACAGGCACGCCATACTCCAGCAGTTGTACAGTCAGCATAAGGTTGCGTTCCAATTGGGAGGCGTCCACGACATTGACAATCGCGTTCGGGCATTCGTCGAGCAGGTATTGCACGGCGACGCTCTCATCTTTGGACATCGGATGAAGCGAGTAGATGCCCGGCAGATCAATCAGGGCGCCTGCCTGACGATGCAGCCGCCCCACCTTTTTCTCCACGGTTACGCCTGTCCAGTTGCCGACGTATTCGTAGGAGCGGGTCAGGGCGTTGAACAGGGAAGTTTTGCCGGTATTCGGATTGCCGACCAGCGCGGTAGTCTGAGCGCTCATACCGCATGCACCCCGATACGACGGGCCTCGCTGCGGCGAATGCCGATCAGCTGGCCGTTCGCTCCGAGCGTAAGCGGTCCGCCGAGCAGGCCGGCGTGCATGACCTGGACATGCGTGCCTTCCTCGACTCCGAGCTCCATCAAGCGCCGGCAGACAGCTGGATTGGCTTCGGACAGATCGCAGATACAGCCTGTCTGGCCAGGCTTGAGTTCGCATAGCGGGGTCATTGCTAGAGCAGGACGGGGAAAATGAAGGCCCATCGTGTTCATCCTTCTTTCTGTGCGCGGAATATAGTTGACAAATGGTAATGAGAATCTTTATCAATTGGTAATCGGATTTTATCACAGCCATGTCCCGGAATTCTGTGATTTTGATCATGGCCAAAAGAAAGTGACCTGACATTTTCTGAAGCATGTTTCCTGCGGAAACAATTTTGCTGTCCATGCAGTCTTGCCTGCGGCGCTCCCGCATCGAATGCAAGCCATCTTCCCAATGCTCGAACACCGGCCTTTTTGAACACGCGTTTAGCTATGGAATGATTGTAAAAAGTAGAATCGCGATGGAGAAAGAAGCTGGATTTCCTTTACTTTGAGAGGCGTTCTCTATTAGAATAGAGAGAAAATTATTTTTGAGAAGGAGATAGCGGGATGAAAACGAATCATTGTAAAATTATCGACTGCACCATTCGCGACGGCGGTCTCGTCAATAACTGGGATTTCAGCGTCGAGTTCGTGCAAAGCTTGTATGCCTCATTGAACGAATCGGGCGTCGATTATATGGAAATTGGCTACAAAAATTCGCCGAAATTGCTTAAAGGCGCTGATGAAGCAGGCCCTTGGCGATTTTTGGATGACGATTTCCTGCGTAAAGTCATTCCGCAAAAAGGAACAACCAAGCTGTCGGCGCTCGTTGATATCGGGCGGGTGGACGAAAATGATATTTTGCCCCGTTCCGAGAGCATGCTCGATCTGATCCGTGTCGCTTGCTACAGCAAGGACGTCGACAAAGCGCTTGATCTGATTCAGCTTTTCCACGATCGGGGTTATGAGACAACCATTAATATTATGGCGCTCTCCAACGTGATGGAGAACGATCTGATTGAAGCCTTCGCCATGATTAAGGACAGCCCGGTAGACATCGTCTATATTGTCGATTCCTACGGCAGCCTCGATCATAACGATATACATTACCTGGTGCACAAGTTCAAGGAGCATCTGCCGAACAAGCGCCTGGGCGTGCACACGCACAACAATATGCAGCTCGCCTTCTCCAATACGCTGGTGGCGGCAGAGCTGGGCGTCGAGATTCTGGATGCCTCAGTCTACGGCATGGGACGCGGAGCGGGGAATTGCCCGACCGAGCTGCTCCTGACGCATCTGAAGAATAGCCGATACCATATGCGTCCGGTGCTCGGCTTCATCCAAAATTATATGCTGACTACGCGCGAGAAATGGGAGTGGGGTTACCTGATTCCTTATCTGGTCACCGGAACGCTCGATGAACACCCCCGTTCTGCGATGGCGCTGCTCGCCTCCGACGAGCGTGACCAATACGTCGAATTCTACGACCGCATGACGACGCCGGAAGTCAGTTTTTCCCAGAAGAAGCCGGAATAATGAAATAACATGCAGACGGCCCGCTCCCAAAACAGGGATGCGGGCTGTTTTTTCATGACGCAATGCTGTGCGGGGCGTTCTTCAATCGTTCGTCAATCCATGCGGATATATTGTCTTTGGCCCGTTTTCGCATTGTAGTATACCTGGTATTTATAACCGTCGCGCGGATCGATAAAAATTTCCTTGGTCGGAGCATAATCGGCGTTGATGCCGATCGCGTCGCGAGGATTGTCGACTTGCTTGTACCGCTTGTCATAATAGGTTTTGCCGATGATGATGAGGATGATCAGGCCAAGCAGAGGGAGCCCGTATACGACTAACGCCGTACCTATCACTACCCACATAAGGTCCTTACCTCTGAGCCGGTCTCAGCTTGACGACCGTTCCGTAAGCCACGATCTCGCTCATATTCTGGGCGACGTCGCCGCTGTCGAAGCGCATCATCGTGATGGCATCCCCGCCCATCGCGTGCGCGTTCTCGATCATCCGATCCATTGCCTGACGCCGGGCATCCTCGATCATCTGGGTATATTGCTTGACTTCGCCGCCGACCAACCCTTTCAAGGAAGCCATAATGTCTCCGCCGATGCCGCGGGCGCGGACGACGACGCCAAATGCGGTGCCAAGCACTTCAGTGACTTCATAGTTTGGGATATTTTCGGTTGTTGCAACGATCATGCTTACCATCTCCTTCGCGGGGCAAATGTATGCATCCACCCTATATATACCTAATACGCCGCAACTTGACTTGCGTTTCAAGGCGGCGATTGGCGCAAGTTCATTGTAAATCATAGTATACTCAAAATGAATAGCGGATTGCCGCAGATTTTATTGGAATGCAGCGCTAAATTGGTTATTATGGATACTAGATGACAACAATGTGGCTTGCAGGATGACGATGACAATGAGGAGAGAAGGATATGAAAGTCAGTATTTTTGATGTGGCCAAAAAAGCTGGCTTGTCTGTCGTAACGGTATCCCGTGTCTTGAACAATGCTCAAACTGTTCGAGAAAAGAATCGCCAAAAGGTTCTGCAGGCGATGAAAGAACTGGACTATCACCCGAATGCGGCGGCACGAAGCTTGGCGAAAGGCAAAACCGGAGTCATCGGCATGATTGTCACGACGCTTCAGGACTCGTTCCTGGACAGCATCGTGCAAACGGTGTCTTCGCTGTTGAAGGATCACGGATATTATCTTGCCTTGTCAGTCGCGAATTATCCCCAGGAGGAAGGCGTGGGGAGGGATTTTATCGAGGAGGACCGGGTTGATGGATTGCTCCTCCTGTCGCCGATTCATGAATTGTCCTACTTGACGGAGCTGCGGAACCGGAATATTCCGTTCGTGCTCATCGATCATCAGACCGTGCAGCCGGACGTTCACGGCGTCACCGTCGACAATTTTACCGGAGGCTATGAAGCGACCCGCCATCTCGTCGAACTGGGGCATCGTTCCATCGCCCATATCCAGGGACCGGACTTCTTCCTCAGCTCGATCGAGCGGGAGCGCGGATTCAGGCAGGCGCTGGCGGAAGCAGGCTTGGAGCCCTTCGCGGTGGAGCCGGGCGAGTTCTCGATTGAATCCGGTTACCAGGCGGTTCGCAAATGGCTGAATCAAGGGCAGCTGCCGACGGCCTTGTTCGCCGCCGACGACTTCACGGCGTTGGGCGCAATCAACGCGTTGACAGAAGCGGGGCTGCGGGTGCCGGAGCATATGTCGATCGTCGGGTATGACGATCAGGTTCTTGCCTCCGAGCTGCGGCCGCGTTTGACCACGATGCGTCAGCCGGCCGTGCAGATCGGGAAGGCGGCGGTGGACATGCTCGTCAAGCAGATGAACGGCGTCTCGCTCACCAACCGGACCGTCCGTCTCAATTCGGAGATTATCGTCCGGGAATCGACGGCAGCGCCGCAATCGCAATGAGAACAGTCACGGCCATCGTCTCATTGTCTGCAGGCAGGCGGCATGAGCTCCCATGCGGGATCTCATGCTTTTTTGCTGGGAAGGGGAGCGGGACAAGAACGGCAGACGGGAGCATCATCCGGCGGGCCAGAGTCTGGACGGCAGAATGAGCGGGGGGATGCGCAAATGAGCGACAAGATGATTAAGCGGTTGATATTATGGATTCCGACATTGACGATCGGGCTATGGGAATATGTCAGACATTCCTTTTTGCTTCCTTATTTGTCGATGGACATGGGCAATATATTGGCTCCGATCATCGTGTTCATCGTATCGGCGACGCTGCTGACGCGCCTGTTCAAGAAGCTGGACGATACGCAGGCGACGCTCCGGCGGGAGCAGCGGATGACGGCGGCGCTGGAGGAACGGGAGCGGCTGGCCCAGGAGCTGCATGACGGCATCTCGCAATCGTTGTTCATGCTGTCGGTCAAAATCGACCGGCTGGAGTCATGCCCCCCGGAGGAGAAGCAGGGTCAGCTGGATAAGCTCCGTCAGACGGTCCGGCATGTGTATGACGATGTGCGGCAAGCGATTGCCAACCTGCGGACCGTACCCCAGGAAAAGGATTTTACCTGGTCGCATCCGTTCATGCAGATGATCGAGGATATTCATAAAGATACGGAGTGGGAGATGGATGTCGCCTGGTCCATCCCGGAAGAATCGCTGACGATTAAGGAGAAGATTGCTTTGTTCTCCTGCGTGCGGGAAGCATTGACCAATGTGAGGAAGCATGCGGACGCGAAGCATGTGCGAGTCATTGGGCGGCTCCATGGGGATGGCTTCGAATGCGAGGTGCGGGATGACGGCACGGGGTTCGCGGGCGATCCTTGCGCCGCGGCCGGGAAGTACGGATTGAAAATGCTCCGGGATCGGGCCAGGACGCTGGGCTGGCATTTCGAGATGAGGCGGGAGTCCGGACAGACGATTATGCGCGTCTCGAAGCGCGGTGCCGCCGAACGGCTGGCCGGGGCGCGGTAGGATCAAGCGAGAGGAAGGGGATGAAGAATATGGGAGGACAACCGGTGTTCCGCGTGTTGATCGCAGACGATCATGCGCATGCGCGGGAAGGGATGCGGGATATATTGGCGATCGATCCCTCCTTCGCCATCGTGGGCGAGGCGGTGAATGGAGAAGAAGCGATTGCGATGACCGAGACGGTCATGCCGGATATGATCCTGATGGATATCTCGATGCCGGTGATGGACGGGCTGGAAGCGACCAAGCATATTAAGGAGCGGTTCCCTTATGTCAAAATTGTCATGGTAACCGTATCCGACGATATTACCCATTTGTTCGAGGCGTTGAAAAAAGGAGCCCAAGGCTATCTTCTCAAAAACTTGCAGCCATCGGCATGGCACGAGTATTTGCGGGCGATCGCCATTGACGAGGCGCCCATGTCGAAGGAACTGGCTTTTCGCATTTTGCAGGAATTCTCCACCAAGAACAGCAAAGCGCCGGCGCATTCCCCGCTCACGATGCGGGAGCGCGAAATATTGGAGCGGGTGGCCAGGGGCGAGTCGAACAAGGAGATTGCCGCCCAATTTTCTTTATCCGAGCATACGGTCAAAAATCATCTGAAAAATATTTTGCAGAAGCTTCATCTGGAGAATCGCGTGCAGTTGACGCGGTACGCCCTGGAGAACGGCCTCGTCGACTCTTAAAGAGCGATGCGGCCGTCATTTTCCCGTGACCCGGGCGGTTCGGGATGGCTGATTTTACCGGTTCATTTTTTTGTAAATTGGCTTGCATGATACTCAACTATATGGTATATTAATTCTTGTCAAAAGTTACTTTGTTTCGGGACGTAGCTCAGCTTGGTAGAGCACCTGGTTTGGGACCAGGGGGTCGCATGTTCAAATCGTGTCGTCCCGACCATCTGTTGTTGATTGGACACACTCGGTCAGTTTTTGCGGGATCTGGGTGTGTTTTTTGGCCTCTGCGGGTGTAGTTCAATGGTAGAACGCTGGCTTCCCAAGCCAGCAGCGTGGGTTCGATTCCCATCACCCGCTCCAATTTTTTCTTCATAACCTTTTACTACTTTTGCCTTGGTCGCTGCGACCGGGGCCTTTTTTGGTTTTCAGGCCATGCTGCATAGGCGGATACGAGAAAAACCGCTTCCCGATAACCTGCCGGTCGGGAAACGGCTGCTCGTCATGCTTCATTTTCGATGCCGGAGCCGCCGGGATGGCGACTCCGGTTCTTCTTATAATGCTTGCTTGCCTGCCCGTTCGCGCCAGTAGTTCAGCAAATCCTCCAGCGTCCGTTCCAGCGGGATCTCCGGCTTCCAGCCCGTCTGCCGGGAGAATTTGGTGTTATCGCCCAGCAAAATCTCCACATCCGACGGCCGCATCCGGCTCGGATCCGTAACGATGTCGATGTTGACACTGCTGAAGGAGAGCAGCAGGTTCAGCATCTCGCGAATCGTGACGCAGGATCCGGAGGCGATATTGTAGCATTCGCCGGGTTCGCCTTTCTCCAGAGCAAGCCAATAGGCCCGCACGACATCCCGCACGTCGGTAAAGTCCCGCTTCGCGTTCAGGTTGCCGACATGGACGACCGGCGCCCGAAGCCCCTTCTCGATCTCGGCAATCTGCTTGGCGAAGTTGGACGTCACGAACTGCTCGCCCCGGCGAGGGCCCGTATGGTTGAAGGTACGGGTGCGAAGCACATGCAGACCATAGCTTTTGAAATATTGGTAACCAAGATAATCTTGTGCTGCCTTGCTCACAGCATACGGACTCAGCGGCCGCAGCGGGTTGTCCTCGGTAATCGGCGTCTCGTGAGGCTCGACATGGCCGTATTCTTCGCTGGAACAGGCGATCTGGATCTTGCAGTCAAGATCGTGGCGGCGGACCGCCTCGAAAATATTGAGCTGCCCCGCCACATTGTTCGTAATCGTATCGACGGGAGAATTCCAGGAGGTCGGGACGAAGCTCTGCGCCGCCAGATGGAAAATCAAATCCGGCTTTTCCTGCGTCAGCAGCGTCTCGACCGAGAACGGATCGCGCAGCTCGCACTCGACCAGATGAATCATGGATTCGATATGGCGGATATGCTCCATTCGGCTCCGGTTGCGGATCGTTCCGACGACCTCAACGCCCCGATCCAGCAAATATTCCGCCATATGGCTTCCGACAAACCCGGAGACACCGGTAACCAGCGCCTTCATGTAAGGGAATCACCTCTCTCATATAGTTGCGGCATGGGGGCGGAGATTGCTGGCTCCGCTCGCCCGGCACATACCTAATCATCAGATGCCACATCTTATGGGATTCACCTATAAAAGGCCACGGCATTCGTACCGGTTTCTGATTTTTTTGCCTAGAGGGCTGCGTCATGCTCCCGCTCAATGTCATTCGCGTCGCCGTCAGGAAGGAACTTCGCGACATCAGGCGGAATGCCATGCCGCATGCAGTAGCTCTCCTTCGTGTCGCCGGGCAGCGCCTCGGTGCTGTCCAGGAGCAGCCGGAGCGCGAACTCGTTCGCCTGCCGCTCGAATTTGCCGACGGAGAACAGCGTGTTCCGCTCGATGAAAAAATGGCCGGTTCCCGTATGCAGCCGGTCGTGGGCGAGCTCATGCGCGCAGACGAAGCGCTGCCACTCGAACGGCAGATCGGTATTGATCACGATATAGCGTCGGCGCAGCTTGCGGTAATAGAATCCGCGCGTCGAATTGCCGAGCCGCGCTTGCTTGACGATTATGTTCAGCCGCTGCGCCAGTTGAAAAGGACAGTTCGTTTTGTATTTCCGAATCAGCTTGCTTACGATGTTCTCAACATCCATGCCATGCACCCCGCGGTTTCAAGGTTCGAATGTTCATTCCGTTCGCTTCGGCTTCCGTTTGTTCCTCTTCTTCGCATCCCAGAACAAGGCTTCCAGCACTTGAATCACCCGTTCGCGGTCGTCTTCGTCCATCGGCACGCCGTCGAACATCACCTCCGGATCTTCCTCCAGCATTTTGCGGAAATCACGCTTGTCCTTGGCGGTGGCCCATTCCGGTATCGTGCCCGCCGCATGCAGCGCGAGCGGGTTGTCCGTCCGCCCGAGCAGATAGTCGGCAGAGGTGTGCAGCATATCGGCCAGGCGTCCGATAATATCGCTCGGCGGCGTCGTGCGTCCCGCTTCATAGTTGGCCACATTGGCGCGCTTCATCCCGAGCGCATGGGCGACGTCATCCTGGGAGAGGCCGTGCTTCAAGCGGAGCTGCTTGATTCGTGAACCCATCACTTCTCTGTTCTTGCCAGTCATCGTTATCACCCTCGTCCTTTAATATATGAGCATCAATTCATCGTTGACGCTCACTTCGGCGGTATGGTATGCTTGCAGTATAACATTGCGAACATTTGTTCTCAACAGTTTGGTGCATGTTGTTGAAAATATATTTCTTTCAGTATAGATCGTTATTGTAAATAACGAAAGAGGTCTTTTTCCTAGGTTGAGGGGATTTGGGATGGTTGGTTTAGACAGCCAGCATGAACCCTTATTATTTTCTGATTGTTGTTTTTAATAACTTTTTAAAGTTTTTTATATTTATTTTATTTTATAAATAACGAATTGGGGAGTGGTTCACGATGTTGGCAACCATTAATCGGGCAGAGACGCGCAAGCGGGTGGAATCGGTGTTGGCTGTGGCGAAGCTGTACCGCAAGGCCGGTGCCGTACGGCGGGAGATGCGGACGACGCTGGCTTATATTCCCCGTTATCACGGCACGACGCACAAGGTCGGGAAGCCAGTCGAGGAGACCGCGGTCCACAATGTTGAGAGGGAGCAATATATGAAGACCGTCCATGACAATGTGACCAAGGCGATTGCCCATCTGGGCGAGGCGGAGCGGGGCGTGATCGAGCGCTGCTACCTCAGCCCGCAGAACAGCACGCCGGATTATTTGCTCTGCCATGAGATGAATGTTAGCGAACGCACCTTCC
This sequence comes from Paenibacillus dendritiformis, assembly GCF_021654795.1. Taxonomy (NCBI): domain Bacteria; kingdom Bacillati; phylum Bacillota; class Bacilli; order Caryophanales; family Paenibacillaceae; genus Paenibacillus; species Paenibacillus dendritiformis. The sequence continues at coordinate 4,713,130 of NZ_AP025344.1, read as the reverse complement.
GCCGCATCAAGGCACGCGGGGTAATGGAGCTGGCTTTCCTGCTCGGGCTGGAAGTGTATGCGGAGTAGCGGTAATAGGATGTGGGATCAAGAAGTGTATATTACTGATGTACCGATCGCTAGATCGAACCAACGCTCGTTGCGGATTTCCGTGACGGGCGTTTTTGATCGGCATGAATGAGTTGGTGCAATGGAGCTTCCTGAACTGGAAGTGAACGGCTGTTTTGAATCTTCCCGAATGCCATGGCACCGTCAATCCGTCTCAGGCCTGCCGCCTGTCCTCGATTTGGCCGGATGGTGGCACGCAGACGGGCGGCTTCCGGTGATAAGATAGTAGTGTGAAGTGGTGTGCCACCGGACCCGCGGTTAAGGCGGAACGTGGACAAGCCATGAGTAGAGACCATTCGGATGATGATTCCGGGTGGTCTTTGTTTTTGGAGAGGATGCAGTGACTGCTTCACAGGTACGCCGGATTGCAGGGGGGGAGAAAATGTGCACAGTGCCGAGATTCGGCAAGGCGTGATGCGGCGGCTTGAGGAGATCTTCCCAGGTATGCCGGTGCTGGATGCCGAGGCGGCAGCGGACGCGATTGCGCCGTACTGCGCCCTCCGTCTTCGCAGCGGCAGCAGGCAGCGCATAGGGGAGCGCCGCTATGCGGCAGCGTGGCAGGTGGAGGTCGACTATGTGCCAGGAGAGACCGGGGAACGGCCGCATCCCGACGAGGTCGCCGACGCGCTGTATGACGCGCTGGAGTTCGTCGACTTCGGGAAGATGCGCTGCCGCGGCGCCGAGATGAGCCACGAGTACCCGGATCATCTACTGCGCTTCCGGGTGCAGTATGCGCTCACGCTGCTGCGGGAGCGGGAGGCGGGCAGCAAGATGGAAGCAATGAAGCAGGAGGGGCGGATTCGAGATGAGCATTGATGGGCAAGAGACGGCTTACACGAAGGCGCAATGGCTGGAAGCGAAGGCGGACAGCGGACGGGAGCGGGATATGCTGCATGCGCTGCTCCGCGAGGACGGCATGTATACGAAGGCGCAGGTTGCTGCGCTGCTGTACCAATTTATGATTCAGGAGGTATTGTGATGGCTGGAGGAACATGGATGACGCAGAACAAAGTAAGACCGGGCGTATATGTGCGCTTCGACTCGGAAGCGGGCCCGATGGGAACGGTGGGAGAGCGCGGGGTTGTGGCCCTGCCGCTGAAGTTGAGCTGGGGACCAGCCCGTCAGGTGCTGGAACTGCCAGCCGGAGAGACGACTTTCGAGCTTCTTGGTTATGAGGTGACGGACAAGGCGCTGCTGTTGGTGCGCGAAGCATTCAAGCGGGCCAAGACGGTGCTGTTGTATCGGTTGAATGAAGGCGCCAAGGCCCAGGCGACTCACGAGGGATGGAAGGCCATTGCCCGCTGCGGCGGCGTTCGCGGGAACGACATCGTACTCGTCGTACGTCCGAACGTTCTCGACGATACGAAGATGGACGTTATTACGAAGATCGCGGGTCGCGAGGTCGATCTTCAGACCGTCGCCCAAGCAGAGGAGCTCAAGGCCAACGCTTGGGTGGAATTCGAAGGCAGCGGAGCGCTGGAGGCGATCGCGGGCTTGCCGCTGACTGGCGGCGAGGACGGCGCGGCGACGAATGAAGACCATATGAACTTCCTGGATGCGCTGGCGGTGCAGGATTTCCATGCGGTGGCCCTGCCGTCGGAGGAGAAGACACTTGCTTCCGTATATACCGCCTTCATCAAGCGGATGCGCGAGGAGGAAGGGAAAAAGGTTCAGGCGGTGCTGCCGAACTATCCGCTGGCGGACAGCGAAGGCGTCATCAGCGTGAAGAACGGAGTCAAGTTAGCGGACGGCACTGTGCTCGGCCCAGCCGAAGCGTGCGTGTGGGTGGCTGCCGCTACGGCTGCGGCGGCAATGAATGAGTCACTCACCTATACCGCGTATGAAGATGCGATCGACGCGGACGTGCGGCTGACGAACCGCCAGGTCGAAGCCGCACTGGAGGCGGGCGAGTTCGTATTCGTCCATCAGCGGGGCCGCGCGGTGGTCGAGCAGGATATCAACAGCTTTACGTCTTATACTCCGGATAAGGGCCGCGTTTTCTCCAAAAACCGGGTCGTTCGAGTGCTTGACGGCATTGCCAACGATATGAAGCAGTTGTTCGAGACGTCCTATGTCGGCAAGGTGAACAACAACGGCGACGGCCGCCAGTTGTTCCGCGGCGAATGCATCGCTTACCTTGACCAGCTCGTGCGCTTGTCCGCGATTCAGCCATTTGATGCGCAGACCGATGTACAGGTCACAGCCGGCGATACGAGCGATAGCATCGTCATTCAACTGGCGGTGCAGCCGGCAGACGCCGTAGAGAAAATTTATATGAAAGTGAAGGTGAAGTAACATGGCATTGTTGCAGGCGAAGGATACGATTTCGGGCCGCGAAGGCCGGGCATTTGCTCAGATTGACGGTAAAAACGAGGAAATGTTCTATGTGAAGACGCTGGAGGCGAAGATCGAAAAGCAGAAAGCGGAAGTCAAGGTGCTCGGCAGCCGAAGCGTGCAGCATAAGGCAGCGGGCTGGACGGGAACCGGCAGCATGACGATCTACTATATGACGCCGCTGTTCCGCAATATGATGCTTGATTATATCAAGCATGGCAAAGACACGAACTTCATTATCCAGATTACGAATGAAGATCCGATGTCCTCGATTGGCACGCAGACGGTATGCTTGAAGAACGTCAATCTGAACAGCGTCGTCATGGCGAAGCTGGATACGGAGAGCGACGTGTTGGAAGAGGAAGTCGAGTTTACGTTTGATGACGTTGATATTTTAAATAACTTCAATAGCATTTCGTAATTATAAATAACATTCGAGGTGAGAGCAGCAATGAGTTCATTGCGATATTTTTTGGCCCAAAATGCGGAGGCGAATACGGAGACGGCTTATGTCGTCTCTGCCCGCTTCAAGGATGAACAGGGAGAGCCGGTGCCATGGCAGCTTCGCAGCATCAGCGAGGTCGAGAACGAGCAGTGCCGCAAGGCCGCGACCAAGCAGAAGAAGGGCAAGGGAGGTACCGTAACGCCGGAGATTGATTTCAATGAATATACGGCGAAGCTGATCGTGGCGAGCGTCGTCTTTCCGGATCTGAAAAACTCGGAGCTGCAGCAATCGTATGGCGTCATGGGCGCGGAAGCGTTGCTTCGGAAGATGCTCCTGCCGGGAGAATATGCGGCGTTGCTGCAAGAGGTTCAGGAACTGAATGGCTTCAATCAGGACATGAACGAGCTCATTGATGAAGTAAAAAACTAATCCGGGAGGGCGACGGCGAAGCGAACTATGCCTATTACGCCCTCCACAAGCTTCGCATTCTGCCGCATGAGCTGCTCGCTCTGCCCGAGCGCGAGCGGGCAGCCATCTATGCGATGATCGACATCCGCGTGGAAGAAGAACGCCGCGCGCAGCGCAAGATGAAGAAGCGGTAGAACCAAACGCAGATTGTTGAGCCTTCTCTTTTACCCAATGAGCAAGTATAGGGAAGGCTTGCCGTCTGCCGGGGAAAGGAGGAGAGTTCATGAACGAGAAGCAGCTTATCATCTTCAAGCCGCCACAGCCGCCGGCTCCTGTCGTGCTCCCCCAGCGTGTCAACCGCATGCGGAACGATTGGAGCTTCGAATTCAACCCGATGCTGAAAATGATGGGGATGACGCATCTGAGAATCATGGCTTCGATTGATGAAGTCGTGAAGAAGTCATTTCATTCGATGACAGAGTCATGGAAGCAGCTTGCTGCGCACGCGGGCAAGGAATGGAGCGATGCGGCTCACAGCTTCACAAAAGCGGTTGAAGCAGCAGGCGCCTCCGCAGTGGAAGCAGGAGGGGCCACAGAAGAGAAAGGCAAGGAACAGCAAAAGAAGAAGGGCAAGGATAAAGAAAAGATAACGGTTGGGCAGAAAATGAAAAACGCGGCCCTTCCCTTATTGAACGCGCTCCAGACGATGGGCGCCCAAGCGATTCAGAATGCGGCTGCGGCGGAAGATTTCCGTTCCCGCTACCAGGCGCAATATGGCAATGCGCAGCAGGGAGCGGCGGTGTTCGAGACGATGAGGTCCCAAGCGCTCAAGTCGGGGCGTGATGTGAACCAGTCATTGGAGTCCGGGCTTGTGCTGACTTCGATATCGAAAAATGCCAATGATGTCACTAAGATGAATGAAATGGTCCAGCGCTTGGCCGCCTTCCGGCCGAACGAAAATGCCGCCGGACTTGCAGGCTCGATGAAGGAGGCTTACTTCGGGAAGGCGGATGGCCTGCTTGGGCAGTTGAATCTGCCGATCAATGAGGACCTGCAGAATAAAATGGAGTCCTTCGGCCAGACCGGGAATTTGGACGGTTTCCTGGAGGCCTTCGATGAACTGATAACCAAGGCCGGGATGAGCCAGGAATCTCTTGCTCTTTTGATGGAAAGTCCGGTGAAGCAATGGGAGCTTGCCGTCAATCGCTTCCAAGGCATGCTGGCCTTAATGGGCGAGACGGCCATGATGGCGTTCGGCCCCGTACTGGAATTATTGAATCAGGCATTTGAGGAAGGGCGGTTCAACGGCTTTTTCGAAGCGATTCATGGCGGATTAAGCTTGCTTGGATCCATCACGGAAACGGTCGTGGGCTTTCTGCTGGAAAACTGGAGCCTGGTCGAAAATGCCCTCGTTGCCATCGGCATCGTTGTTGCCGCGGTCGCTGCGATCTGGCTCGTTCAGTGGCTGATTGCGGCTTGGCCGATTTTTGCGATAGTAGGAGCGATTTTTCTAGTCTTAGAAATATTAAATTATTTCGGTGTGTCTACAGGAACCATAATTGGTGCTATTATAGGCTACTTTTTTGCTCTCGGCGCATCAATCAAGAATGTCATTGCCTTTGCATGGAATCGTATAGTGGCATTTGGGGAGTTCTTTGCAAATATATTCAAAAATCCCATTTATGCAGTAAAAAAACTATATTACGATTTGTTTAAAGACATTGTAGAATTCTCTTTTAACGCGATTAATTCGATCATTCGTGGCATCAACAAGGTCATTACTTTTATAAATAAATTAACTGGCTCCACATTTGAGACAGTTAACGAGTGGAGCACGGATTGGGTAGAAAAAATGAAGCCCACAGCGGACGGGGATGATTTGGTTGATCTTTCAGACTACCGCATGGAGCAGACTAACATAGCGGATGCGTTTCAAAAGGGCCAGGATTTCATAACTAAAAATAGTGGCTTCACAAGCGATTTGATGAAGAAGGCAGCCGATCCCGGCCCAACAGGAACAGACCAGTTCAAGCCAATCGCCACGGGCATGAATGCGCCGCAAATCTCGAAGGTAGGAGAAGTCGGCAAAATCGGCAAGGTTGAAGGCGAGGTCGACATTTCCGACGAGAAGCTGATGATGATGCGGGAGCTGGCGGAGATGGACAGCATTCAGAACTTCGTGACGCTGACCCCGACGGTGCAGGTGTCCACAGGCGACATCCACCAAGGCTTTGACTTCGATACGCTCATCAACCGGATCGAACAGAAGCTGGAGGAAGAGTTCGTCTCGACGGCGGAAGGGGTGTACGGCTGATGAATGAGTACCGCATTTTTCTGAGCATCAACAATCAGGAGCAGGTGATGGAGCTGCCCGTCAACCCGCCGCAGCTGCAGGTAAGCGAATCCGGGAATCTGTCCTCGTTCGACATTATCGGACTGGGCGAGGTGAACGCGATTCAGCCGATGAAGCTGGCCGAGCTGCAATTCAGCAGCCTGTTCCCCGTAGGGCCGGCCCCATATGTTCATGTCCCTCCTGAGCGGCTGCTCCAGCCGAAGGACTATGTCGAGATGCTGCGCGGCTGGATGAAGCGGCAGCGCCCGATCCGGTTCGTGCTGACCTCGCCTTCCATGCGCATCAATCTGGCGATGGTCATCGAGAAGTTCACATGGTCGGAGTCGTCGGGCAGCGTAGGGGATATCGATTATGAGCTCGGTTTGAGGGAATATCGCTTTTTCCATGCGCATAAAATGACGAAATCCGCGAATTCGAACGTGAATAGCAAAGTCACGATTCAGAAGGCTCCTCCAGAGCGGCCGGATGAGCGCATGATTCCTTCCACCTATACGCTTGGCCCGGGCGAATCGCTATGGGCGGTAGCCAGACGATTTTTCAATGATGAGAGCAAGGCTGTTGAGATTCAGCGCCTGAACGGCCTTCGGAGCGATGAAGTCAAGGATCTGGAGCAAGGCCGGAAGCTGCGGCTGCGGTAGGAGGTGTAGGCATGATCGAAGTCATTATTGATAACCGCAATAAGACGATGTGGGATATTTCCGAGCTGATTACCGATATGACCTGGTCGACGTCCCGTTCCGGCAAGCCGGCTAAGATGTCCTTGACTTATGTATCCGGAGCGCTGTTCCAGAGCCGTAAATTCACCGTCAACAATGGCGATGTCGTGCGGGTGAAGGTCGACGGCAAGCCTGTATTTTACGGATATGTGTTCACCATCGAGACCAGTGAGGACGATAAGGTGAAGCTGACCGCCTATGACCAGATCCGGTACTTGCTAACGAACGATACGTATGTGCTCGAAAATGTGACGGCCACGGATCTCATCAAGCGGATAGCGAAGGACTGCGAGCTGAAGATCGGCGATCTGGCCGACACGAAGCATGTCATTCCTCTCGTGATGGAGGATAACAAGAAGCTGCTCGATATCATCTGCCGCGCGCTGGCTAAGACGTTGATTGCGACGCGCAATATTTTCATCTTTTATGACGACTTCGGCAAGCTGACGCTGCGGGATGCGAAAACGTGGACAACCGACATCATTATCGGTGAAGAGAGTCAGATGCGGGGGTTCTCGCACAAGCGGTCGATTGACGATGAGACCTACAACCGCGTGAAGCTGTTCCGGGACAACAAGGCGTCGGGCAAGCGCGAGACATTCATTATGCAAGACAGTGCGAACATCGCAAGATGGGGAAGACTGCAGTTGTCCGAAAAACTCGATGAGGGCATGAATGACGCCCAAATCAAGGAGCTTCTCGCCTCCTATATGAAGCTTCACAACCGCGAGAAAAAAACATTAAAAGTAGACGCCGTAGGGGATGTGCGCATTCGGGCCGGAATGTACATCCCTCTTTATTTGCCCGAACAACAGATTCAGCAATATATGCTCATCGATGAATGCTCCCACGATTGGGACGGTTCGGGACATAAGATGTCACTAACATTGAAGGTGATCTAGATATGGGGATGCTGGATATTATCAAAAAAGCCGGAGTGGGCGCCGTCGAGGCCTCCAGTCCGGTCTCGCTGCTGTTCGGCGAGGTGTTGAGCGCCGCTCCGCTCCGCATTCAGGTCGATCAGCGGTTCTCTCTTCCTGCCAGCGCCATTGCCGTAACCGAGCAGTTAACGGAGTATAAGGTACGGATCGGCACGGAGGAGGTCGTCATCCGGCAAGGGTTGAAGGCCGGTGACAAGGTGCTGCTCGCCCGCGCGCAGGGCGGCCAGATGTATATTGCTATCGACAGGGTGGTGGGTCTGTGATTCCACAAGTGCTGATGGATATGGAGGATACTTTTGAAGTTGCCGAGGCCAGCCAGCCGACAAGGACCTACCGAATTGATCGCAGAACGGGAAGGATTGCAGGTATAACCGATGGCCTGGATGCGATGAAGCAGGCGATAGACAAGCTGCTTCAGACGGAACGGTATGAGCATCTCATCTATAGTCCGAATTACGGAACCGAGCTGAGAGCGAATCTCGGGTATGGCGCGGGGTTCGTTCAATCTGAATTGGAACGGGCGATTACCGAAGCGCTGATGCAGGATGACCGGGTGCGGAGCGTGACCGCATTCGAATTCCAATCGGCGAAGGATGCCATGCTGGTTAGCTTCACGGTGGAAACGACGGAAGGGACGGTGCAGACGATGAAGGAGGTGACCGTCAATGGATAATGGAATTGGAGGACAAGAGCGCATCCAGGAAACTCCTCGTTATGAGGATATTTTGGCGCGCATGCTGGAGCGGGTTCCCAATGCGGTGGACAAGCGGGAAGGCAGCATCATCTACGATGCGCTCGCGCCGGTCGCGGCCGAATTGGCGCAGTGGTATCAAGAGATGAGTCTGAACCGCGAGCTATCCTATGCCGATACGGCCACAGGCGCTTATCTGGAGCGCCGCACGGCCGAGTTCGGCGTGCGGCGGCTGCCCGCAGTCGCCGCTAAGCGCCGCGGGAGATTTTACGCTGCGGACGGATCGCCGAAGAGCGTGCCGATCGGCAGCCGTTTTGCGATCGAAGATCTGACATGGCGGGTAACGGCATCGCTGACCCCTGGGGAAAGCGAGCTGACCTGCGAGACGGAGGGAGCGGACGGCAACCGGCTCTATGGGGAACTGACGCCGATCGACTATATCGCCGGGTTGGCGCGGGCGGAACTGGGGGACATTCTCGTTCCCGGGGAGGACACGGAATCCGATGACGCGCTGCGAGCTCGCTATCTTGAAGCGATTAACGAGCAGCCGTTCGGGGGCAATGTGTCCGACTATCGGACGAAGCTGACCGTCATGCCGGGCGTAGGCGGAGTGAAGGTGTTTCCGGCCTGGCAAGGGGGCGGGACGGTGAAGTGTACGCTCATCTCGTCGGATTATCAAGTTCCGTCTGCGGAACTGATTGCCGAGGTTCAGGAGCAGACAGATCCCAAGGCGGCGGCCGGCATGGGCGGAGGCTTCGCTCCCATCGGGCATCAGGTGACGATTGCGGCGGTACGTCCCGTGGAGTTGCAGGTCGAGACGACGCTGCAGCTCGACAAGGGAATGACGCTTGGCCAGGTGCAGGGCGCCGTCGAGCAGGTGCTGCAGCAATATATGCATCTGCTGCGGGAGTCGTGGAAGGACGAGGAGAAGCTGATCGTCCGCATCAGCCAGATGGAAGCCCGCATACTCACCGTGCCGGGGGTGGCGGATGTGAGCGGCACGACGCTGAACGGAGCCGCGGCCAATCTGGAGCTCGCCGAGGAGGAAGTGCCTGTGCTGCGGGAGGTGAAGCTCCATGGAGCGTAACTATTGCTCCTATTTGCCTCCCTATTATGAGGGCATTCGCGAATTCGAATGGCTGGGAGAGACCGTCGATGCGGAGCTGAAAGGCGTGGCGGCCGGGGCCGAAAAATGGCTGAACGATCAATTCGTGCTCACGGCGGGCGAGGCTTCGGTGAAGCGCAGGGAAGAACAGCTCGGCATTCAGGCCGACCCGGCACAGGAGTCGTTGGATTTCCGGAAAAAACGGATCATGAACCGTTACTCGACCAAGCCGCCGTTCACGGTGCGGTACTTACAGGAGCGGCTCGACTTCCTGCTAGGCGCCGATCGGGCCAAGGTGGAGCTCGACGTCGGGCGCTTCGAGCTGACCGTTCGGGCGAAGCTGACCGATGCGGCGATTTTCAAGGAAGTGGAGCATACGGTGCGCTTCATGAAGCCGGCCAATCTCTTGTATCGGCAGGCCACATCCTTGTCGGAGCGGATCGAGGTACAGGAGCATTTGAGCCGTATCCCGCTTAACCGCCGGACGAAGCTGTCGACGGGCTGGAGACTGGGACGGACGCCGTTTGCCGAATGGGGACAGGAGGTCGTATTGAAATGATTAGTTCTATTTTATTGGAGGAAATGGCGCAGCACGTCAACCGTAGAATCGCCAAGGTCGTGCTGAACCAATCCGTGGAAATTACGGATTTTCAGATCAAGGATGTATCGGAACAGGAAGTGCTGATGGAATACATCATTCCTGCCGGCGCGGCGGAGACCGTGACGCTGATTGAACTGCAGGATGAAGCCGGAACGGTCCTGACCTCGAATCCGGTATACATTCCGCTTACAACCGATACGCTCATCAAGCATCCAATCGCAATCAGGGAGGTGGCCTAGATGCCATACGAGGCAAAGACCGACTGGAAATACGACGACCTCGTCACCGAGAAGGACATGAACCGCATCGAGCAGGGCCTGAAGGACGCCCATGTCCCTGCCTACGAGCCGTTGACGCTAAACCCCGGCCTCCAGGTGGTGGAGGTCGAGAACGACACGCCGTTCCGGATGGGGGAGGTGAAGGGGCGGACGTTGGTGAATTTGTTGGGGCGTGCGGGGGCCTGCGATAACGCAGAATTGTGGACCGACTACCAGACAACACATACGATAGACCAGACGCTTTGTGTATCACCAAAGGGAGCAAGCGGAGGTTCAGCTGTAACTAAAACCAAGGTTTTGTTTGAAGCAGAAAAGTTCTATCTCCTGATAGGTAAAGCAAAGGTGGGGACAGCTACAACTGCGAGCTTATCTGTATCTGGATATATGGAAGATACCAAAACCCAAGCCGCTAGCAACAAAGAGTTTCAGGTCTTGTATAAAGCAATTGCAAACTTTTCAACTCCTGACACTCGGGGGATTAATGCAAACGTGATCGGTGGTGACGGGGTAACTGCATATTTTGATGATGTGCGACTTTATGAGATATCGGAAGCCGAATATGAAATCATCGTTAGCATGACACCAGAGCAAGTTGCAGCGACATATCCGTATGTTGATGGCATTACCAATGTAACCAATCCATACACCATCGTAACGGGAGGTAATCTGCTGCCGCCGTTTACTGATGGGTGGTATGCCTTAACCGATACTCATTTAATGCTTATCTCGCCCTATGAAGCTGTTATGCAAATATCTACATCTGCACAAACAGGCATCCACATACCTGCATTTCCCGTTTTCCCAAACACAGACTATACTTATTCAGCTGAACATAATGCAGGTTTGAATATTTTTGGTGTGGAATCTGGAACGGCTTTAGTATCTAATTTTAAAGGCAGTCAGGTAACCTTTAATACGGGAAATAATACACGCATAAACGTGGCATTTGTAAACGGTGATTCAGCGGGAGGGACACCGGGGACATACAGCATTAAAAATCCAATCCTTACCGTTGGTACCGAACCGAAGCCTTTCGCGCGTCAGCAACGTTCCACGCTCGGCTTCGAAACAGAACTGGCCGCTCATCCAGTAGACGGCAGCAATCCCGATACGCTCTTTATGGGAGACGATGGGCTGCCGTATGTGTTGGAGCAGTGGGGGAAGGTGATGCCGAGAGGAGAATACAATTACCGTTACGCATCGCCGCAAAATGGATACAAGTCTGTTATCGCCGAATTAGGTCTAACCAACTCATTGGTCCACGGCGACCTACGCGGCGTTGCCATAGTTACAAAATACAACGGCGTCCGTCTGCAGAAAGGCTCCGCAACTTCGGGGCCGGATAGGTTCGATTGGGATGGATCAAAAGGAAACGTGTACTTTACCATTTCCAACTCAGACAGCGGGTGGGGGCCGGATTACGAACCATCTCGGGAAGAGATTAAGGCGTATTTCTTAGGTTGGAAAATGTACGACGCGACAGGCGCAGATTACAATGATCCGACTGGCGGAATGTCGAAATGGTGGCAAAAATCAGACGGTAAAGGCGGAAGAGTTTCGGGAACTCAAGTATCGACAGTTCCGACCACTCTTGTTACGGATACTGAGTGGCAACCATACCGCCTCCAATATTTGAAGGCGAAGCCAACCGTCGAACCCGTCCGGAATTATGAGTTGGGCGCCAAACTCTCCGCAGGCTCGAACATGGTCGAGGTCGGCAGCGGCATTGTGATTCGGGAACTGACGAACCCAAGTAAAAATGTTGGATGGGGACATGCCGTGATTAACCGTGTTGATGGTTCAAATGGGCATCTGAAGAATAGGGTAAAAAAAATGTATGATATCTACAGGAACACGAAGACAGATACTACTTGGGAATACCTGAATTCAGCTCAAGAACCTTATGCATACGGGCTTTCAGCAGCACGCACGGAAGCACAATATTTTGACCCAACCGCAATCTACCTCGTCACCTATACGATGCTTGATCCAACGCTTGCGGCTCCAATCAGCGGCACCGTGGCGGCGAATCTGCGCGGAACTGTATCTGAGCTAGTTCGAGCGGTAAACTTGCTTGAGTCCGAGATTTCCGTCATTGACGCTCCGGTCAAATCAGTAAACGGCAAGACAGGTGATGTAGCGCTGACTTCGGATGATGTCGGGGCTGCAACCAGGGCAGAGTTTAATGACTTGAAGAAAAATGCAGTAGGTAAGAATGGTGATTCTGTCATTGAAGGGATGCTGTCAATGTCCAAAGCTGATGGCCCCCATCTTCAGCTTGTTGGAGCTACATCATCTTTTGGTGAGTGGTATGTAAACAACGAGCGAAAAGGTTGGTTCGGAGTTGGGAACAGAAATGAACCATCCACTATTCGATTGGCAAGCGAAAAGGGGCCGCTCGTTATGCAAAGTACCACGGACGCGGTTCATATTCATGGTCCGGGAGGGGTTTTTCTTGAAGGACGTCGTGTTGTAGAGGAACTCGATTTGGTAAAGCAATCTGTCGTTGACGGTAAGGGGATGATAGCGGAGACTGTCAACGGCAAAGGCGGCGGGCCAGTGTCCGCAAATAACACATTCCCCGAACTGGCCGCTGGGATCAATCGCATTAGTACGGGCGGGTACTATCCTATATGGGTCGATGAAAAAATAACTGCTGAATATCAAATAAGAAACATAGACTTGGTTACCATAACCAACCCTAAGATAGTGATTTTTAGCCCCCTAGAAAACGTCAGTAATACGTGCTCCTTCGAGATAAAAAATCATTACGGTGTTAATTGGGGAGACAGTCAAGCGTATGCCAGTCTGCAAATGGTAGATGATGCGGAGCGTAACATACGCCTACACCACATGGAGACTAACTCCTCCACGTCATACTCAAGCATACGCTTGCTGGAAAATGCTACATTCCGGCGCGACCTGCCCCATACAGTCTCCATTGAAAAAGGGTGGTATAATGACGACCCGCTGGAAGAGCGTTGGTACATGATACCGAGAGACTTTAACTTCAACGGTCCTATAAAAATCAGATTAGCGCTAAAGTCAGCCAAATTTGTAGGCAGTTCATCGTACCCTGAATATATTCAGGCAGTGTTGCGAGGAAACATTGTATGGGCATAGCTCCGCGAAAGCGGGAATTTTCAATAGGATAAGTCCAACGGTATGATTTCAAGTCCCTGATTTATGAGAAATGGAAATTTTCCTTGGCGTGCAGCAGGATCAATCCTAAAAAAGGCATCACCAAAAAAATTATAGAAATTACCATAATTTGGCCAAGAGTCAATAAAGGAATGTCGTTCGGGTTAATTCTCCCTACCTTTCACCTTCCTTCAGGGCGTATAGAGGTGGTCGTTGCGTAGCAGCACGTCGACCAGACGCACAAGTTTTCTTGCTGTTAAGACGAGGGCACGTTTGTGTTGATGCTTAGGGACTTTATTGAATTTCTTCCGGTTGTACTCCCCGAATTCCGGGTCGCGGTTTTTTAACGAGTTGGCAGCTTCAGCAAGGTAATAGCGAAGGAATCGGTTGCCGGAACGATTTGAAGGCATTCTATGTTCCTATAAAGGACTGGAAAAAGACTCAAAACTGCCTTCAGGAAATACTATACGAGGAGGGATAACGATGTATGTTATTTACGATGGGCGGAGTAAAAGAGTAGAAACAATTACTACAATCCTACAGAGGAGCAGATGTCGGAACCGGGGCTACACGTCGAAGGGGAGAGACCGCAACCGGATCATATTCTAGGCTTGCGGTCTGTCCTTAAAATCGACGTGGAAAAGGCTCAATTTTATTATGACTATGAGCGCCCGGACACACTGGAGACTAAAGTTATGGAATTGTTAAAGGAAAACGTCGAAATCAAATTGGCCCTTGCCGAGCTTGCCGAGATGAGCGTAGAAGGAGGTGAGAAGTACTGGTAATCATTTACTGCGGCTTGATTAAAAAGGCATTGAAAACGATCGAAGACGTACCGCTGCGCTGGAAAGCAGCCGTACAGGAAAAACTTGAACAAGAAGCATAAGCGCTATGCCATAGAGCAGGCGCTATTTCGTATTATGAGGTCAGCCAATTAATTTGGTTGGCCTTTTTTATAAGTTTCAGTATGATGGCGGTAGCCGGGAGAACGTGGCGAGGGTAGGAAACCCCGACTTATAAACTGTTCTCTCACTACCCCCAACGTTTGAACTGGCAGGGACGAAATGATCTCGTATAACAAGCGATGCTATGGAGTTGGAACCATCGTGGGAGTTGACCGGCTATTCCACAAACGGAGGGAGAATAATGAACCCTGTTGTAGGAGTTGATGTGGCGAATGGTGAAAGTCAGACCCAAGCTTTTACGAGTAAAGGAGAGCCTTGTGGGAAAAGTGAAAAGGTATCTCATTCATTGCAAGGATTAGATAGGTTCGATCAGGTTCTTTCCCAACTGAAAGAAAAGACCGGAGAAACAACGTCTCATCTTAGAAGCAACAGGAAGTTATCACCGCGTTCTGATGAAGTATTTAGAACGAGAGGGATACCCGGTCATAGTGGTCAACCCGTTACAGGCGAAGAAGTTTAGAAATAAGCACTTGCGAAAGGTTAAAATGCTCACGACGCCTGGTACTTGGCTGAACTGTATTACCGTGAAGAATGGAATCTGAACCGTTTACAGGAGACTAACTCAGCGGATTTACAACATCTAACAAGGCATCACGAGTTCATTACCGGCATTTACGTACAGGCCAAATTGAATATTCGAGAATGTTAGAAGAGGTATTTCTGAACTATACGAACGTATTCTACCACCTGTATTGTAAGACGTCATTGCACATATTAAATTGCTGTTTATCAGAGAATTGGACATCTGAGCCCGGTATAGGAGAAATTGAAGAGAGGATTGGGGAAGAGGTCAGTAATTCCCATTCTATATCTTGGGTACGCGATAAAGCTAAGTGCCTTGTAAGGGAACTCGAACAGAACCCCATAAAGGAAACGAGCATAGGGCAGCAAGTGGCATTACATAGCGTAGTGGGAATAGTCATCCAGTTCCAAGAGAAGTTGGAATTTCTGGAAAAAAGATTGCGGATAGCGCAGAATCGATTCCAGCAGTGAACTGGTTTAATCTATACCTGGAATAGGAGACAAGCTCGCAGCAAGCCTTTTAGCTGAGAACGGAGATGCCACACCATTTAGCAATGCCAAAGAACTGGTAGCCTATGCAGGGTTGGATCCTGCCGTATACGCATCAGGGAAGTTTGTGGCCAGTGCGGATGATTCCGGCCGACTGGGAGGACTTATTGTCAGCACCGGCACGCTGCCGCTGGTAGCCGTATTCGGCCAAGGCGATTAGCAGCAAGGGTTTTTGTGGACGATGGTGCTGGTCGCCTCGGTTTCCGTCGTCTTGTTCTTCATCACGTTCGTGAATACGCGCGAGCGGGTGCAGACGGCCAATGGCAGCCAGGTCGTCCCGTTCAAGGAAGGCGTCAAGGCGTTAAAGGGCAATGTGCCGTGGTGACTGCTAATCTTCCTTAGCGTGTTCTTTTGGATCGCGTTCACGAGCAAGGGGCAGTCAGCCGTCTTTTTCCTGAAAATATAATCTTGGCCGCGAAGATCTTGTTCCGCTCGTGAATGGCTTGAATGTGCTCCTTGTGGCCGGTATCGCGTTTGATGCCCATGCTGGCGAAGCGGATCGGCAAGCGCAATACGGCCTTGCTCGGGATGGCGGTGGGCGCCGTCAGTCAACTGGGCATGTACGGGGCGGCGCTGGCAAGCTCGATTCCGTTGCTGGTCGGAGCCGTAGTGGCCGGCAATGCCGGCCTCGGATTGACCGCAGGCCTTATGTATGCGATGCTGGCCGACACCGTTGGTTATGGGGAGTGGAGATCCGGCGTCAGAGCTTAAGGGCTGCTGACTGTCTTAAGCTCCTTCGGGGTCAAATTGGGCATGGGATTCGGCGGCGCTTTGGCGGCATGGGTTCTGGCGATCGGCCATTATGTGCCGAACCAGGAGCAGGCGGCATCCGGCCTGGCAGCCATTTAGTTCAATTTCGCCTGGATCCCGCTCATCTGCTTCATGCTATGTGTAGGACTGCTTTTTTTTTCTACCGGTTGGAAAATGTCGAGCCGCGCATGATCCAGGATCTTGAAGCAAAGCGTCGTCAAGGCGGGAAGGCCGCCATCCAAGCTTGAGGGCCCATGGGGAACATAGGGCTGCGGATGGGTCTATACCGATGCTCTCCCGTTGCTCTCGAAGGAACCCACAAAGCCCGCCCGAACGCCGATGCGTCCGAAGCGGGCTTCCGTTATGGCTTCGCCTATATCGTCTGCAGCACAAAATGCATGACGAACAGAAGCGAAATGATATAGAACAGGGGCTTGACTTGGCGCCCTTTGCCCACCGCCAGGTGGAACAGCGCGTAGCTGATGAAGCCGATCGCGATTCCGTCCACGATGCTGTGCATCAGCGGAATGAACGCGATGATGAAGAAGGCGGGAAGGCCTTCCTCCAGCCGTTCGAAGGAAATATTCCGGACGGCGGGCATCATCAAGCCGCCAATGAATATCAGGATCGGCGCTACCGCCGGATCCGGAACGAGCGTGATGACCGGCATCGCAATGAATGTCAACAGGAACAGCACTCCCGTGACGATCGAGGTCCAGCCCGTTCTTCCGCCGGACGAGATGCCGGCAGCCGCTTCCACGGTCGAGACGGTCGGACTTGTGCCGAAAATCCCGCTCAAGAAGACCGTGACCGCATTCGCCTGAACGACGCGCTGGAACCGCTCCTGTCTGCCGCTCATGTTCAACTGTGCGTTAATCAGTCCGACGCTCTCGAACACGATGACAAGCGTCAGCGAGAATACGGCGACAATCAAGGTCATGACGGGTAAGCCCTTTACAGTCAACTGCCCGAACACATCCCCATAGGTGGACCAGGAAAAGCCTCCGCCCCCGGCCGCCGCATTCGTCGGCACGGCTCCGAACAGATAGGCGAGCACCGTTCCTCCGATAATCGCCAGCAGCAGATTCCCCGGAACCTTGCGCATGTACAGAATGCATGTTAACGCCAAGGTCAACAGCGTAACCAGCACGCTCGGATCGGCAAACGATTGCACCGCAATCATAGAGGAGCGATCCGAGACGATGACCCCGCCCTTTTGCAATCCGATCAGGACGAGCATGAGACCGATTCCGACCGAGATCGCTTCCTGTAATGAAGCGGGAATGGCCGTTCTCAGCTTCTCGACGAGCGAAGTCATGCTAATGGCAATAAAGCAAATGCCGGATATCGCGGTGACGGCCAGCGCTTGCTGCCACGTCAGCCCCATGCCCTGAACGAGCGTGTACGTGAACATCGCGTTGATTCCCATCCCCGGCGCGATGATCAGGGGCGCTTTGCCCCACCAGCCCATAATGAAGCAGCCGATAGCGGACGCGAGCACGGTGGCGATAATACCGGCTTCCTGCGGAATCCCGGCATCCGCCAATATCGATGAATTCACAATAATAATATAGACAATCGCAAAAAAAGACACGATTCCCGCTAACAGCTCCCGCCGCCAATCGCTTGGATTCAGGCGGACAGCTGGATTAGGCGAAGCATTCTCCTTTGCATGCGACGGTCTCTCTCTTTCTTGGTGGACCAATCGAATACCTGCTTTCCATCGTAGCCCCTCACCCAACCCTTTCATGAATATGAAAGATAGACGGCATGAAGCCGCTATTGCGCTTATTGTATCACATCCTCGAAGGAAATAAACAAGAGGAATTTCACTTCCTGTTAAAAGGATAGTCTGCGGTCGATTGTCGCTGTTGTTTTTTGAGAGAGGGGAGATCGGCTTTCCTGTTAAAAGGGAGAGACGTCATTCTGTAATTCCTTAGCAGCACTCTCCCATCCGGTCAGAAGGGGATGCCCATGGCAATGGAGTCATCCACATCAGCTAAAGGCGGAACCGTTCGCATGAAAGAGTACTTTCGCTGCATGAGAACTGCTGCATCTTCTATTGGTCTGCAAGATTCATAGGAAACATTGGGGGCAATCTCTCGTCTACAACATATGCCGATGGGGTTCCACCCTCCACGGCAGCTTGTATGGCGGCTACGAATTGTATGCGGGACATTCACTTACAGCTTCGTTAGAACTTCACCGGTTCCGTAAAAAATGCCCGCCCAACCGGGCGCTTCAGATTGAAGACAAACTCCTTCGTAATACTGCAGTCGCGGGAGAGGTGCAATCGGTCTTCCAGAGCCAGGTCGCCATTTTTGCAGATTGACGGGTTCAGGCGATACATTTTATAACAATCACGGTTCGTTGTTTCGTAAGACAGTACCGCATTGCCTGGACATAGGTAACAGTTATCGTGATCATCGTACACGTATTCATGCTTTTTAAAGAAGTTTTCTTTCGTTTGAGGACGGGTATAGGGCAGGACAGGACGAATCTCTCGTTCTTGCAGGGTTTTGTAAATAGCTGGCGTCTAGCAGCCTGCATCCGTTGCAACCGCTTGGTAGCCGGAAACAGATGAGCAGCCTCTTCGAAAACATCTTCGAAGACTTGCTGTCATGAACATTTCCAGGTGTTACTTTAACCCCGAGTACAAACCCGTTTCGACAGAGGCAGAAACTGCAATAATCCCGCCGCTCTAGTCATCCCACTCCACTAAAGCTGCATTCTCTCCCGCCGCTCTAGTCATTTGCCCCACCAATACTGCAAAAATGCAGCAATTTCATTGACGCGAGGTTGCGAAAATAAGATTGCTGCAAAAATACAGCAATTACCCTACGGCAAGGCATAAAGAGCGTTCAAAATGGCGAAATAATGTAATTTTGCAGGATTTTCTCGGAATTTAGCCTCTTGAGGTTAAAAATGCTGCGCCTGTGCAGGAATTTCATACGGGGGCTAGCTTGCTTCATCCGCAGACTTTCTAGCTTCATGCAGGGAGCAGCATACCCCCAACCTAACCTAACTTAACTTAACCTAACTTAACCTAACCTAACTTAACCTAACCTAACTTAACCTAACCTAACCTGTCCTGCCTTCCCCGGCCTCGCCCTTCCTAAGAAAAAAAGACTGTCGACAGGCATGGTCGACAGTCCGAAACGCCCGCGCAAGCGGGCGCTTCTCTCTTACGGTTACACCGATATCGAATGCAGGGAAGCTTTGTTGCGGCTTCCGTGCAGCAGCTTCGCCTGGGCGGCGGCGATGCGGGCGAGCGGGACGCGGAACGTCGAGCAGCTTACATAATCGAGCCCGGTCGCATGGCAGAACAGGATCGAGTCGCGCTCGCCGCCGTGCTCGCCGCAGATGCCGGTCTTGAGCTGCGGATTGGCGGCAAGGCCGCGCTCCACGGCCAGCTCAATCAACTGGCCGACCCCGGACGTGTCGAGCACCTGGAACGGGTTCGCCGCCAGCACGCGGCGGTCGACATAGTGGGCCAGGAACTTGCCCTCGGCATCGTCACGGCTGCAGCCGAACGTCATCTGCGTCAGATCGTTCGTGCCGAACGAGAAGAAGTCGGCATGCTCGGCAATCTGGCCTGCCGTCAGCGCCGCGCGCGGCACTTCGATCATCGTGCCGATGCGGTATGCACAGTTGCGCCGCTCCGGACCGAGCACCCGCTCCGCCGCGCGCTCGATCAGCTCGCGCAGCAGCTTCAGTTCGGCGGCATGGCCGACCAGCGGCACCATAATGTCAGGCTGCACGCGCACGCCTTTGCGCAGCATGCGGGATGCGGCGAGGAAGAGCGCCTCCGCCTGCATCTCATAGATCTCCGGGAACAGAATGCCGAGCCGGCAGCCGCGCTGGCCGAGCATCGGATTCAGCTCATGCAGCGAACGCACCTTGGCGATCAGGCGATCCAGTTCTTTCCGTTCGCGGGCCGTTCCGGCTCCGGTCGCTTTCCACTCGGTCTGCCGGACGACAAGCTCCTCCAGATTCGGCAGGAACTCATGGAGCGGCGGATCCAGCAGCCGAATCGTGACCGTATAACCGTCCATCGCCTCGAAAATGCCCTCAAAGTCCTCCTGCTGCAGCGGCAGCAGCCGCGCGAGCGCTTTCCGGCGCTCCGTCTCCGATTCGGCCAGAATCATCTCCTGGACGATGCGCAGCCGATCCGCGGACATGAACATGTGCTCGGTCCGGCAGAGACCGATGCCTTCGGCCCCGAGCGCACGCGCCTTCGCGGCGTCCGCGGGCGTGTCCGCGTTCGCATAGACGCCCAGCTCGCGTTCGCGGTCGGCCCATTCCAGCAGCTGCTGGAACTCATCCGACATCTCCGCGGCGACGAGCGGCACGGCTCCGGCGATGACGCGGCCCGTCGCGCCGTCGATCGACAGCAGGTCGCCTTCGCGGAACGTGCGCCCGCCGATGGCGATGCGCTTCCGGGCGAAGTCGAAGCTGACGTCCTCGCAGCCTGTGACGCAGGGTTTCCCCATGCTGCGGGCGACGACGGCCGCGTGGCTCGTCATGCCGCCCCGGCTCGTCAGCACGCCTTCCGCCGCGAGCACGCCGTGAATATCCTCCGGCGTCGTCTCCGGCCGGAGGAGAATGACGCGCTCGCCGGCGGCGGCCATCCGTTCGGCCTCGTCGGCGTCAAGCACGATGCGGCCGGAGGCCGCTCCCGGCGAGGCGGGCAGTCCGGTCGCCACGGTGTCGATCGCGGCATCGGGCGCAATGGACGGGTGCAGCAGATGCTCCAGCTGCGCGACATCCATTCGCAGCAAGGCTTCCTGCGCCGTGATCAGCCCTTCCTGCACGAGCGCGGCAGCGATGGCGACGGCGGCTTGCGCCGTCCGCTTGCCGGCCCGCGTCTGCAGGATGAACAGCTTGCCGCGCTCGACCGTGAACTCGATATCCTGCATGTCGCGGTAATGGCGCTCCAACTGGCCGGCGGCTTCGACAAGCTGCCGGTACAGATCCGGCATTTCCTCCGCCATCTTGGCGATCGGCTGCGGCGTCCGGGTGCCGGCGACGACGTCTTCCCCCTGCGCATCGGTCAAATACTCGCCGAACAGCAGCTTCTCGCCTGTCGACGGATGGCGGGTGAACAGCACGCCCGTCCCGCTGTCCGCGCCGCGGTTGCCGAACACCATCGACTGGATATTGACTGCCGTGCCCTCGTCATCGGAGAGCTGGTGCAGCTTGCGGTACACCTGGGCGCGGTGATTGTTCCAGCTTCGGAACACCGCCTCGATGGCCAGCCGCAGCTGGACATGCACATCCTGCGGGAACGGCGCTCCGGCTTCCTCCTCCAAATATTGCTGATACCGCCGGACAACCTCGCGCAAGCCGTCGGCGGAGAGAGCCTGGTCCGTCCGCGCGCCGCTATGCGCCTTGACTTCGGCGAGGATGCGCTCGAATTCGCCCGATTCGACGCCGGATACGACATTGCCGAACATATGAATGAGGCGGCGGTAGCAATCATAGGCGAAGCGCTCGTCGCCTGTGACGGAGGCGAGGCCTTGGACGGTCTTATCGTTCAGCCCAAGATTGAGAATCGTATCCATCATGCCGGGCATGGAATGCACGGAACCGGAGCGGACGGAGACGAGAAGCGGATCGCGGGCGTCCCCGAACCGCTGGCCGCGCATCAGCTCGACGGCCTGCAGCGCGGCGCGAACATCGTCCATCAGGCCGTCCGGCAGCCGATTCTCCGCATAGTAGGATCGGCACGCTTCCGTCGTGATGGTGAAGCCGGGCGGCACCGGCAGCCCGATGCGGGTCATTTCCGCAAGATTGGCTCCTTTTCCGCCCAACAGCGCTTTCATGCCGGCATCGCCATGCCGGAAGTGACAGATCCAATTCGGCTTCATTCACATTCGCCCCCGATTTTGTCGATTTTGGAACAGACGGCGCAGTCGCTGCACCGGTGATAGTACACGATCACTTTCTCTGTATCGATTTCCTCCAAAAGGGTACCGCAGCGTTCGCACAGAATGGTGCCCAGCATTACCGGGCAGCTGCCGTTTTGCATGAGCCTTTCACTCCCTCCAGCGCAACGTGACGGGTCAAGTCGACGACCCGGGCCGCGTAGGCCCATTCGTTGTCGTACCAGGCGAGAAGCTTGATGTGGGTGCCATGAGCGATAAGCGACATCCCGTCGACGACGGCAGATTTGTCGTTGCCGATGAAGTCGGTGGAGACGAGCGGCTCGTCGCACCATTCGAGATAACGATCATGCCCGTCGCGGATCGCATGCAGGAAGGCGAGCCGGACATCGTCCGCGGTCACGGAAGTTTTCACTTCGGCCGTCAAATCAACGAGCGAGACGTCCGGCGTCGGCACGCGCACCGAGATGCCTTGCACCGAATTCGCCAGATGCGGCAGAATCCCGGCCAGCGCCTTGCCTACGCCGGTGGTCGTCGGGACGATGGACTGCGTGCATGCCCGCGCGCGGCGCAAATCTTTATGCGGATTATCGAGATGCTTCTGATCATTGGTGTAGGAATGAATGGTGGTCATCCAGCCGGATGCGACGCCGAACGAGCGATCAAGCAGATGAAGCAGCGGCGCGAGGCAGTTCGTGGTGCAGGATGCGGCCGAGACAAGATGATGGCTTTTATCGTCGTACATATGCTCGTTGACGCCCATCACGATCGTCAGGTCGAGGTCTTTGCCTGGGGCGGTAATGACGACTTTCTCCGCGCCGGCTTCAATATGTTTGGAAGCGCCCGGGCGATCGGTGAATTTGCCGGTGGCATCGATGACGGTATGAATGCCGAGCGGCTGCCAAGGCAGCCGGGACGGATCGGCTTCTGCCACGACCTCAATGGGCGTATCATTAATAAGGAGCGTATTGCCTTCAGCGGCGATGTTCGCGTTCCATTTCCCGTGAATGGAATCGTACTTGAGCAGATGCGCGATGGTGGCAGCGGGATAAAGAGTGTTCACGGCCCGGATGGCGATCGGTGAATGCGCTTCATCCATAGCGCGGCGCAGCACGAGACGGCCGATGCGGCCCATGCCGTTGATGGCAACAGGTAAAGCCATTGTAGAATTCCTCCTTCAAAGTGGAACCGTATTTGGTTTCTTTTTCATGATACAGTATATCACAATAAATAAATGATGTGTAATATATAATCGCATATTTTTAATATAATACGTCATAATAAGAATGAGGCTTTCTTTTTTCAAATACTGTCTGTGTAAATGACATGCTGAATAAAATGAGCAGACGGACGGATGGGGGAGCGGAGAAAACAGCTGTGATGTCCTGTTTCTCGATGGTTCGGAATCAATCAGATCTCAGAACGGGGAACTCCGCGAATGAGACTTGCAAAACAGCGTCGAGTTGACTATAATACTTGAAATGTAATGCGTTGACATTAGGCAACAGCATTGGTTTGAACCTAACGCATACGTATCCATGCAACTGCCAAGATGGAGACAAGTACGCAGCACCGCTTCCCAGGGAGGATGCGCCGCCGATTGAGAGCGCGTCTGAAGACATGGACTGCCGAAATTCACTCCGGAGCAGGGCCTTGAACGGCAGGCACCGCCTGTGCCAGTAGGGGCTCCCGGCGAACGACCCGTTATCGTCGTATCAAGTGAGACAGTTCGCGGCCTCGGCCATGCCGAAGCGCGTGATGTCTAATAAGGGTGGTACCACGGCCTTCTCGTCCCTTGAGACAGAGAAGGCCTTTTTGTTTTTAATATGGATTTTTGCTGAAAATGAAAGGGAGGTTGACACCATGAAAGAGCGTTTGCAGGCGTTGCGCGCCGAAGCGCTGGAGAAGCTGCAGCAAGTGAAGGATGCGAACAACTTGAACGAGCTGCGCGTCAAATTTCTTGGCAAAAAAGGGGCGCTTACTGAAATATTGCGCGGCATGGGCAGTCTGAGCGCGGAAGAGCGTCCGCTGATCGGCCAGGTGGCGAACGAGGTGCGCGGAGCCATCGAGCAATTCATCGAAGAGAAGCAGGCCGCATTCCAGCGCGAGGAGACGGAACGGCGCCTTCAGGCGGAGACGATTGACGTTACGCTGCCGGGCCGCCCGATGGCCCAGGGAGCGGTACATCCGCTGCAAAAGGTCATTCAGGAGATTGAAGACATTTTCATCGGCATGGGGTATACGGTAGCGGAAGGACCGGAGGTCGAGCATGATTACTATAACTTCGAGGCGCTGAACCTGCCGAAGGATCACCCGGCCCGCGATATGCAGGATTCCTTCTATATTACGGAGGAGCTGCTGATGCGGACGCAGACATCGCCGGTTCAGGTGCGCACGATGGAGAAGATGAAGGGCGAGGTGCCGGTCAAAATCATCTGCCCGGGCCGGGTATACCGCCGCGATGACGACGATGCGACGCATTCGTTCATGTTCCATCAGATCGAGGGCCTTGTGATCGGCGAAAATATCCGGATGAGCGATCTGAAGGGCACGCTTCTTCAGTTCTCGCGCGAAATGTTCGGTCCGCATATGCAGATCCGGCTCCGTCCGAGCTTCTTCCCGTTCACGGAGCCAAGCACGGAGATCGATGTCACTTGCGTGAAATGCGGCGGCAGCGGCTGCCGCATCTGCAAGCAGACCGGCTGGATCGAGATCTTGGGAGCGGGGATGGTTCATCCGCGCGTGTTGGAGATGAGCGGCTACGATCCGGAGAAGTACACCGGATTCGCGTTCGGCATGGGCGTAGAACGGATTGCGATGCTCAAGTACGGAGTGGATGATATCCGTCATTTCTATACGAATGACTTGCGGTTCTTGCAGCAATTTGCTCGCATGTAAGCCGGAAGGGACTACTTCTCACAGGAAAGGAAGCGAACGGCCATGAATGTATCCTACCAATGGTTATCCGAATATATCGATCTGTCCGGCGTGACCGCCGAGGAATTGGCGGCGCGGATGACGGAAGCCGGCATCGAGATTGATGTCATCGAAAATCGCAACAAAGGAGTAAGCGGCGTCGTTGTCGGTTACGTGCAATCCAAGGAGAAGCATCCGGACGCGGACAAGCTCAATGTCTGCCAGGTGGATGCCGGAACAGGCGAAGTGCTGCAGATCGTATGCGGGGCCAAAAATGTGGACGCCGGCCAAAAGGTGCCTGTTGCGCTGCTCGGGACGGTCATGCCGGGCGGCATGAAGATCAAGAAGGCAAAGCTGCGCGGCGTCGAGTCGCAGGGCATGATCTGCTCGGCGAAGGAGCTGGGCATGAACGACAAGCTGCTGCCGAAGGAAATGCAGGAAGGGATTCTCGTCCTGCCGGAGGGCACCGAAGTCGGAACGCCGATCGCGGATGTGCTCGGTCTGAACGACCATGTGCTGGAGCTGGATCTGACGCCGAACCGCTCGGACTGCCTAAGCATGCTGGGCGTGGCTTATGAGACGTCCGCGCTGCTCGAGCGCCCGCTCCGCCTGCCGGAGACCCAGGTCCAGGAGGACGCTGCGCAGGCATCGGATGCGATCCGCGTCAGCATCAGCGCAGCCGACGGATGCGCTCATTATGCGGCCCGCTATATCCGCAATGTGACAATTCAGCCATCCCCGCTGTGGCTGCAGAACCGGCTGTTGGCGGCGGGCGTGCGTCCGATCAACAATATCGTGGACGTGACGAATTTCGTCATGCTGGAATACGGTCAGCCGCTGCATGCGTTCGATGCCGACCAGTTGAACGAAGGCACGATCGACGTCCGTTACGCGCGCGAAGGCGAGACCCTCGTGACGCTGGATGGACAGGAGCGGAAGCTGGAGCCGCATATGCTCCTCATTACGGACGGATCGAAGCCGATCGGGCTCGCGGGCGTGATGGGCGGCGCCAACTCGGAGGTAACGGAGCGGACGGCCAACATTTTGCTGGAATCCGCCCATTTCGCGGGAAGCGTCGTGCGCAGAACGTCCCGTCAGCTCGGGCTTCGCTCCGAAGCGTCGCTCCGCTTCGAGAAGGAAGCGAATCCGGAAGCGGTCATCCCGGCCTTGAACCGCGCGGCCGAATTGATTCGCCAATTGGGGAACGGCACGGTCTCCGCAGGCATCGTCGAAGAGATCAAGCAGCGTCATGAGCGCCCGGTCGTCACGCTTACGCTAGGCAATACGAACCGTCTGCTCGGCACCTCGCTCCATCCGCAGGAAGTGAAGACGATTCTGGACCGGCTCGGCCTCGAATCGGAACCGTCCGGCGACGCATTCCAGGTGACGGTTCCGGGCCGGCGCGGCGATATTGCGCGCGAAGTCGATCTGATTGAGGAGGTTGCCCGCATTTACGGCTATAACCGGATTCCGACGACGGCGATCGAAGGCGTGACGACGCCGGGCCATCTGACGAATCCGCAGCGAATCCGCCGCGCCATCCGCCAATTGCTGACGGACAACGGGCTGCATGAGACGGTGACGTACTCGTTCACGCATCCGGCGGAAGCGAAGCTGTTCCCGGCGGTGGCGGCGGATGCCGTTCCGGTCAAGCTGCTTATGCCGATGAGCGAGGAACGCAGCGTGCTCCGCACGAGCCTGCTGCCGAGCATGCTAGATGTCGCGGCGTACAACCGGAACCGCAAATCGGACAACATTCAGATTTTTGAATTGGGCAGCTTGTACATGACGCCGCAGGAAGCGCTGACGGAGATTCCTCAGGAGGAGCCGGTGCTTGGCCTGCTGTTGGCGGGCGCGCGGCGGGCGCCGCAATGGAATATCGCGGAGGAAGCGGTCGATTTCTATGATGTGAAGGGGATTGTCGACAGCTTGGCGGCGCATTTCGGCCTTGAGGGACAGATCCGCTATGAGGCGAACCGCCCGCAAGGCTTGCACCCCGGCCGTTCGGCGACGATGTATCTCCAGGCGAACGGGGAAGAGCAGCGGCTTGGCATCATTGGCCAATTGCATCCGGAGGTGCAGCGGGAGAAGGATCTGGGCGACACTTATGTCGCGGAAATTCATCTGAAGCCGTTGATTGAAGCGGCTTCCGCCGATATCGTCTACAAGACGCTTCCTCGCTTCCCTGCTGTCGATCGCGACATCGCGATCGTCGTCGATCGCGGCGCGGCGGTCGGCGAGCTCGTGCAGACGGCGAAGGACGCGGCGGGAGAATGGCTGGAATCGGTCCGCGTATTCGATGTCTATACCGGGGATCGGATTGCGCCGGACAAGAAGAGCGTGGCGATCTCGTTCACGTACCGCCATCCGGAACGGACATTGACCGACGAAGAGATTACGGAGATTCACGGACGTGTCGTATCCGCCCTGGAAGCCGGATTCGAAGCGGAGCTCCGCAAATAGAACGATAACAAGCAAGCGGATTGCCGTCCCTTTGGCCTCATGGGGGAGCGGGCAGTCCGCTTTTCTGTCCTCCTCTCGCAGCAACGCTTTCCTCTCGCGGAGAGGCCGAACCGTTTGCGTCTGCTTTGAGGCGCTTTTTTCGTAAGGAAAAACAAGACATTTCTGTTGAAGTGCGTGTTCAAAAATCCGGTTTACAGCACAGGGAAGATTGCTCGAATTCGAAGGGATTGCTGCCGAAGCGGGTTTTGCTTCCAAAACTTGCAAATAGCAGCGCAGTGCAGGGGAGACTGCAGGAGCAGATAAAATGTTTCCCCAGGAAACATACTGTGAAAGCATACGCTTATCGAGAATGAGTGCGAGTTTGATGCCGAATTTCTTGCGCGAGCTGCTGCGTGATCAAAAGCGGACTTTTTGAACAACCTCTAGAATCGGAGAAGGAAATGATGCTTGTCATGCCGAACCTAATAGGGAAGCAAGTATAGATAATGTCAGCGCTTGGCAGCATCAGGAAGGCCAGGGCGACATGAAGGCAAGGAGGACGCAAGGATGACCACTCCGGACAATAAGCATCGGGTTACGGTTGACATATATGGAACGCAGTATAAATTGGTAGGAACCACGAGCAAGGAATACATGAGAAACATCGCCGCTATGGTAGACGAGCGCATGCGCACCATCTCTGACGTCAATTCCAGATTGGATACGACGCGCATCGCCGTCCTTGCGGCTGTGCATATTGCGGAAGAAGTGCAGAAAATTCAGGATGACCATGCGCGGATGAGTCAGTCTCTGCAGGAGCAGGAACAGGCCGGCCAGGAGCTGACCCGGGAGCTGGAGCGGGTGAAATCCCAATCGGAACGGGCCCTGGAGGAGCTGCGTAAGGAGACGGGAGCCCAAATTAAGCAGCTTCAGCAGTCGTTGACGGCGGAGAAGGAGAACACCGAGAAGCAGACGGCCGGTCTGCGCGCGGAGACGGCCAAGCTGAAGGAGTCGAACCAGCAGCTGTCGGAACAGAAGAAGCTGGCTGATGAACGGCTTCAGAAGCTGAGCCAGCAGTTCAAGGAAGCGGAACGCAGCATGCAGTCCGCGGCGGCGCGAGAACAAGAGGCGAAGCGCAAGCTGCAGGAGCTGGAAGGCAAGTGGAAGCAGGCGGTGGCGGAGAAGGAGCAAGCGGCCGCGAAGCACGAACAGCAGATGAAGCAGAAGCTGTCCGAACAGGAGCGGAGCTGGAGCGAGAAGCTGGCCGCTCAGGCGAAGAGCTGGCAGGCCAAGCTGGAAGCCGGCGAGCAAGCGTGGAGCGAGAAGCTGAATGCCCAGGAAGCGGAATGGAAAGAAAAGATCGCGGCGGCAGAGCGGTTGGCTGAAGAGACCGCAACGATCTGGGAGGAACAGCTTGCCGAGCAGACCGCCGCTTGGGAAGGCCAATTGGCGGCGCAGGCAGCGGAAGCGGAAAAACGGGCGCGCCGGCGGGAAGAGCAGGCTAAGCAGCAGCTCGCCGAACAGGCGCGGCGGCATGAAGAAGAGTTGAACCGTCGCCTGAGCGAGCTGACGGAGGAATATAAGGCTGCCCAAGAGAAAGTCCGTCAGGAGGCGGAAGTCGAGCGGCAGCAGCTCGAGCGCGGCTTCCTGGAACGGATGGAACGCTTGAAGGAGCAGCAGCAGGAACAGTTGGCCGCCGTCAAATCGGGGCATGCGCTCCAACTGAAGCAAGCCGAGGCGAAACTGAAGGCGGAGCGAGAGGCTTGGGCCGCGGAGCACGCAGCCTTGGTGGAGCAGGCGAAGCGCGAAGCGGAGGAACAAGCGGCTGCCGAGCTGGAGAAGCTTCGGGCGGAAATCGATCGCTTGCACGCGGCGCAAGAGGCCGAGCGCGGGCAATGGCTTGAAGCGCATCAAGAGGAGCTGGAGCAGACCATCGGCGAATGGCAGGACAAGCTGAACCGTCTCCAGGCGGCTCATGCGGAGGAGCTGGAAAAGGTGCATAATCGCCATGCCGAAGATGTGGATGCGATGACAAGCCTTCAGCTCGAAGCGGAGGAAGAGCACGCGAAGGCGCTGGCCGAGGAGAGAACGCTGCGCGAGGAAGCGGAAGCAGGAGCGGCCGAGGCAGCGGAAGAGCACGCGAAGGCGCTGGCCGAGGAGAGAACGCTGCGCGAGGAGGCGGAAGCGAGAGCGGCCGAGACAGCGGAGGAGCACGCGAAGGCGCTGGCGGAGGAGAGAGCGCTGCGCGAGGAAGCGGATGCGAAGCTGGCGCAAGCGGCGGCGCGCATCCAGCAGCTGGAGGGCCGCCTGAGCCGGGCGGAGGAGCTTGATCGGGCCCGACAGGTGGAGATGGAGCGCCTGATGCGGGTTCGCGACGAGGCCCATGCGAATGCGGCCGAGCTGCAGCAATCGCTCTCCGACGCGATGGAGATGCTGCAGCAGGCCGAAGATCGCGAGCGCGGCCTGCTGAAGCAGGCGGCCGAAGAGCGGGAAGCGGAGCTTGCGGCCTCCAAGCGGGAGCTGGAGGAACGGCTCGCGGCCGAGCGGGACGCGTGGCGTGCGCAGACCGAGCAGGCTGTTGCCGCGTTGCGGGAGCAGCATGAAGCGGAGCGCAGCGCATGGCGCGCGAAGGAAGCGCAGGAGCAGCAGGCTTATGATGAGCTGATCGCGGAGCTGGAGGAGAAGAACCGGCAGCTGGAAGCGAAGGCGATCGATTGGAAAGCGGCTGTCGAGACCGTCCAAGAAGCGCAGCAGGAGGCTGCCGCAGCGGTTGAGACGGCCCAGCGCGACTTGTTGGAAGCGCGGGAGCAGACTGCCCGCTGGGAAGCGGAATGCGGGCGTCTGGAGGCGGAATGGCAGGCCAAGCTGCAAGCCCGCGACGCGCACTGGCAGGAGCTGGAGCAGAAGTGGGAGCAGCGAGAGGAACAGTGGCAGGAGCATTTCGAGCAATTCCAGGCTCGGGAGCAGGAATGGAAGCGGATCGAAGCCGCTTGGCAAGCTCAGGCCGACGAATGGGCAGAGCAGGAACAAGATTGGTCCTTGGCGTTCAAGGCCTGGAATGAAGAACGGGATGAACTGCAGCGGAGGCTGAGAGAGGCGGAATCCGAGCTGCGCAGCTTGCAGGCGGCCGAGCAGAGCGGCCAGGAGCAGCTTGAGGAGCTGAAGCAGATTCAGGAGCAATTCGAGGTGCTGTCGCATCAATTCCGGCTGTCGCAGGTGGAGCGCGATATGGAGCGGCAGCAGGCCAAGGAGACCGAGGAGGCCTATCTTCAACTGAAGGACGAATACCAGAAGCTGCAGAGCGAGTTCAATGAATGGCTGGAATTGATAGAGCAGGACGTTAATTAACACTGTGGTTCAAGAAGCGGCCTTTTTGAACCATACGAATAAAGGAAACAAATATGGATATAGACTTCTTGGAAATTTTGGATAAACTGCGGGGCGACATCGCGAATGCTTTCGCCGCCTGGAACGGGCTGGATTATGCACTGGCGGCGGCAGCGGCGGCATCGGTGGCATGGGGAGCATGGCGGGGCATGAAATCCCAGCTTCTGTCCCTCATTGGATGCATCGTCTCGTTCATTGTCGCCTCGCGGTATTACGAAGATTTCGTGCCCTGGGTGCGCCGGCGGCTGTTCTCTCCGGATGGGGGGAGCGGCGACGGAACGGGAGGGATGACGTCTTCCCTTTCCCCGGCTTTGATGGACACGGTGCATGCGGTAGTCGCGTTCATTCTGCTGTTCGCCTTCGCGATGGCGGGGCTGTGGCTGATCCGGTTCGCGGTTCAGAAGCTGACCGCTGCACAGCCGGTGAGGGCCGTGGATCGGCTGATCGGCGCCCTATTGGGCTTAGTGCAATTCGCTTTTCTCTGGTGCATTTTATACGTGATGCTCCGGGCTTGGCCGGCCGGCGCTCTTCGCGATTGGGCGGCAGCGTCCGCGTGGATGGAGTGGACCGGGGCATGGATGCCGGATGCGATGGCGCAGGCCGTCACCTGGGCCAGATGGCTGTAAAAGGGGACGGTACATCCGTCTCTATCCAACCGGGCGCGCCGCATGCAAAAGCCGCCGTCTCCCCGAAGGGCAGGACGGCGGCCTCTGTCTGCCTGGCGCGGCCGGTACGTTTAATCGACGATCAGCTTCGCGCGCATGTCCTTGTGGCCCGGCCCGCACAGGATAGTGCAGTAGAATTCATAAGTACCCGGCTTGTCGGGCTTGATGACTTGATCGGTCTGGTTCGGGTCCAGCTTCAGGCCCAGTTCCTTCACTTCAAGGCCGTGATTGCCCTTCGCTTCCAAAATGACGCGAACGGATTCGCCCGCCTTGATATGATATTCCGGCTGATCGAATTGGTAATTGGTCGCTTGGATGACCAATTCGGCATCCGCGCTTTCGGTCGCGGCCGCTGGCACTTGCGGTCCACCGCATGCGGTCAGCCCAAGGTGAAGCAAAATGGCGGCTCCTATTGTCCATCGCATCCTGCGTCTCATGCTCATCCCCCTTATCAGTCCAGTGTAGCGGATGCATTGGCGGATTGCCAAGCCTATTCAGACAACAAATTCCGTCAATGCTTGCAGACCGGCTGACGAGGGGGAGAGTATGGACTTGGAAAAGGATTGCAGTCCGGGTTACGATTCTTTACCGGCTTCGAACGGAGTCGCTATCGGGATGAACAGGTCGATCAACCCGATAACCAGCGCGGCCAGAATGGCGCCCAGAATGCTGACCGATACGCCGCCGACGAAAAATTGGGCTACATATATGACCAAGGCGCTGGCCAGAAAGCCGACAATTCCGCGTCCGAACGGCGTGACTTTTTTGCCGAAGATACCTTCGACAATCCAGCCGAACAATGCGATCACCAAGGCCAGGATCAGGGCACTCCAGAAGCCGCCTACGGAAAACGCCGGCACAATCCAGCCCGTGACCATCAATACAATTGCCGCGACGATAAATCGAACGACATGGCCGAGAAAATTCATGGACTTTCCTCCTTACTCGTTTGAAAGGGTGTAGGCTGTGCAACAATTAGTGTAACCTTTTCCTCGATAAACATTAGTGGCAGGTTCAGACATCATAGCTATCAAAAATGAGTTTCGTTATAATGGACACCGAGAGGAGTCGAACTGGTTGTGGATTCAAAAATATTGAGTACGATGGATTACCATAAAATACTGGCCTCCCTCGCCAAGCATGCGGCTACGGGGCTGGGAGAGCAGGCCTCGCTGAAGCTGAGGCCAAGCTCGGACTTCGAGGAAGTCAAGCGGCGTCTCCAGGCTACCGACGAAGCGATGACGGTCGAGCGCCTCAAGGGCGGGCCGCCGTTGGCGGGAGTCAAGGATATTCGGGGAGCGTTGAAGCGGGCGCGGATTCAAGCGATGCTCAGTTCCGCCGAGCTGTGGGATATTTCGGCCCTGCTCTTCGCGGCGCGCCGGACCAAGCGCCATATTGCCGCCGTGCATGAGGAAGAGGCGATTCCTCTGTTGCATGATTTGGCCGAGACGATTAGCGATCAGAAGCAGCTGGAGGAGGAGATCCGCCAATGCATCGACGAGCAGGGCGAGATTCTCGATCAGGCCAGCTTCGAGCTGGCGGCCATTCGGCGGGAGCTCCGGATCGGCGAGACGCGCATCCGGGAGAAGCTCGAGGCGATGATTCGCTCCTCGAACGCGGCCAAAATGCTGCAGGAGCAGCTGATTACGATCCGCAACGACCGGTACGTGATTCCGGTCAAGCAGGAATACCGGAGCCATTACGGCGGCATCGTCCATGATCAATCCGGTTCCGGCGCGACGCTGTTCATTGAGCCGGAGGCGATCGTGGCGATGAACAATAAGCTCCGGGAGACCAAGCTCCGGGAGGAACGGGAGATCGAACGCATTTTGTCCCGTCTGACCGAGCAGGTCGGCCTGCTGGCCGATGTGCTGGAGTATGATACCGGGGCCGTGGAGACGCTGGACTTCATGTTCGCGAAGGCCCGCCTTGCGCGGGAAATGAGGGCTTCCCTGCCGCGAATGAACGACCGCGGCTTCCTGAAGCTGCGGAAGGCCCGCCATCCGTTGATTCCGGCCGATCAGGTCGTGCCGATCGATGTGGAATTGGGCAATACGTATACGTCGATACTGGTTACGGGCCCGAACACCGGCGGGAAGACGGTTACCTTGAAGACCATCGGGCTGCTGAATCTGATGGCGATGTCAGGCCTGTTCATTCCTTCGGAGGATGGCAGCCAGATGTGCGTCTTCGATGCGATCTATGCCGATATTGGCGATGA
Source organism: Paenibacillus dendritiformis (assembly GCF_021654795.1). Lineage (NCBI taxonomy): Bacteria > Bacillati > Bacillota > Bacilli > Caryophanales > Paenibacillaceae > Paenibacillus > Paenibacillus dendritiformis. The sequence goes on along the minus strand of NZ_AP025344.1, from coordinate 4,679,708 downwards.
ACAGAGCATTGAGCAGAGCTTGAGTACGTTCTCCAGCCATTTGACCAATATTATTCGCATTTTGGAGCAAATGACGCCAAAGAGCCTTGTCTTGTTGGACGAGGTCGGGGCCGGTACGGACCCGGCCGAAGGATCTGCCTTGGCGATTGCCATTCTGGAGCATATTCATCGGCTGGGCTGCCGAATGGTGGCTACGACGCACTACAGCGAACTGAAGGCCTATGCTTATGAGCGCAAAGGCGTCATCAACGCCAGCATGGAATTCGATGTCCAGACGCTGCGACCGACTTACCGGTTGCTGGTCGGGGTTCCGGGCCGAAGCAATGCATTCGCGATAGCGGAGCGGCTCGGGCTCCCGAAGCCGATTATCGATCATGCGCGCGGCGAAGTGACGGAAGAGGATATGCGCGTTGAGACGATGATCGCGTCGCTGGAGGACAACCGGCTGAAGGCCGAGGCGGAACGGGAAACGGCCTCGAAGCTGCGCATGGAGCTGGAAGCGATGCGGCAGAAGCTGGCCCGCGAGCTGGAGAAGCAGGAGGCGGAGCGGGAGAAGCGGCAGGAGCAAGCGGAAGAGAAGGCCCGCGCCATCGTGGACAAGGCCCGCCGCGAAGCCCAGGAGATCATTGCCGAGCTGCGGCAGCTGGCGATGGAAGGCGTTCAGGTCAAGGAGCATATGCTGACCGAAGCGCGGAAACGGCTGGATGAGGCCGCGCCCGAAGCCAAGCTGGCCGCCAAGCCGAAGCGGGACGCGAAGCCGGTCCGCCGGATTGAAGCGGGAGACGACGTCAGGGTGTACAGCTTGAATCAGAAGGGCAGCGTCGTCGAGCTCGCCGGCGAAGAAGCGGTCGTTCAGCTCGGCATCATGAAGATGAAGGTGCCGCTCGACGATCTGGAGCTGCTCTCTTCGGCGAAATCCGCCGCAAAGCCCGTGCAGTCAGGCGCGAATGTGAAGCGGACCCGGGGAGACACGGTCCGTTCGGAGCTCGATCTGCGAGGGGCCAACCTGGAGGAAGCCTTGATGGAGGCCGACCGCTTCCTCGATGAAGCGCTGCTCGGGAATCTGGGGCAGGTCTATATTATTCACGGCAAAGGAACCGGCATCCTCCGTTCCGGAATTCAGGAATTTTTACGCAAGCACAAGCACGTCAAGAGCTTCCGTCTCGGCAGCTTCGGAGAGGGCGGAACGGGAGTGACCGTGGCTGAGTTGAAGTAAAATATCTTGGGACCAAAGGGGGAGCACCGTGGAAGTGATGATTGAACAATGGCTGAGCAATCCTTACGTATCCATGATTGCTTATTTTTCCGTAGTCGTGCTGGCTTTAGTTCTGCTATTGTCCATTTTCGAGCTGGTGACGGGATACAAGTGCTGGGAGGAGATCCGGAAGGGAAACCTCAGCGTTGCGATGGCCACGTCCGGTAAAATATTCGGGATATGCAATATTTTCCGCTTCGGAATCGTGGCCAGGGATTCCTTGTACGCGTCCCTGCTGTGGGCTGCGCTCGGATACGTGCTGTTGCTCGCCGCCTACTTTTTATTCGGCTTCTTGATGCCTTATTTCCGGCTGGATGAAGAGATCGAAAAGGATAACCGGGCCGTCGGACTGTTGGCGATGATTATTTCCATTTCGCTGTCCTATATCATCGGGGCGAGCATCAAGTGATGCCGCCTCACGCCGCGGGTTGATCTCCATGACGTCTGGGAGGGATACGGAATGAAGTATTTATGGGGCGCGCTGTTTGCGCTGGCCGCGATCTTTTTTATTATCGGGATTATTTATTGGAGAAATATAGGGTGAAAAGGAGTGTATGCCGATGAGCGAGACCGGCAAAACAATATGTCCCTGGTGCGATACGGAGATTGTCTGGGACGAGGAATTGGGCCCGGAGGACGAATGTCCGCATTGCCATAATGAGCTGAACAATTACCGCACGCTTAATATCGAGCTGGAAAAGGAAGAAGACGAAGGGTCCTCCGCCGGAGAGCGGGAGGAAGAGGAGGAGCCGGAAGAGAAGGGCTGGTCCAACTTCGGTTGGGACGATGGCGGCGTGCTGTACAGCGACGCGGCTACGCTTCGTTATCAGGAAGGCGTCGACCAGATTCTCCACAGCCAGGAGGAAGTTCCGGAATGCCCGCACTGCCGCGAATATATGCTGCTGGCCGGTAAGGAGACGGTGTCGGGAACGGGCTTCAAGCCAGCCAAGCCGGAAGTGCTGGCTGCGCCATTGCTTGAGCCGCCATTCGACGTGAATGTCTATGTATGCACATCCTGCTTCCAGGTGTCCAAATTATTGGCTGCGCCTTATCGCGAAGCGATGATGGAAAATGTGAGAAATGCGAAAGTTAAATAAATAAGACGCCTGCTTTGGGGCAAGTTAAAAGCTGTAACCACATGGCTACCAGCTCTGAAAGCGGGGAGGGTTCACCTTCGTGAAAGCGCGTCTTGACGGCCAGTCTTTGCTGCTCTTGGTCGTATTCGGTCTATTTTCGTTGGCGAACGCCCTGTCCGGGACGTTCGTCAATGTTTTTTTATGGAAAATGAAATCGGATTTCGCCTTTATCGGCTGGTTTACTTTTACCCAGCAGGCGGCTATGACGATCATGTTCTATGTTGCCGGAAAATGGGTGAAGGAAGGCAATAAAATGAATTGCCTTCGGCTGGGCATCGGCTTGTCCGCCTTGTTTTACGCCTCGGTTCTCTGGCTCGATAAGGCTGCGGCTCAGTATATGCTTCCGCTCGGCTTGGTGCTCGGCGCCGCCAACGGAGGCTTCTGGCTGGCTTACAATGTCATTTATTTTGAGATTACGGAGGCGAACAACCGCGATTTGTACAATGGCTGGACGGGCTTTATCGGTTCCTGCTGCGCCATGATTGCCCCATGGGTATCCGGACTGCTCATCTCCGGGCTCGGAGGGGAGCGGGGGTACACGGTAATTTTCACGGCGTCGCTAATCGTGTTTGTCACCGCAGGCATATTCAGCTTTTGGCTGCACAAGCGGCCGCCGGAAGGAGCATACCGCTGGTCGCTGCCGTTTACGGCTTGGAAGCCGAAGCGCAGCCCGTGGCGCGCCGCGCTGCCGGCGCTGGCCGCCCAAGGGGTTCGCGAAGGCGTATTCTACTTCCTGGTCGGGCTCGTCGTCTATATCACGACCACCAACGAGCTGAAGCTGGGGAACTACACGCTCATCACTTCGGCTGTCGCGCTGGTCAGCTTCTATCTTGCCGGTCGGCTGTACCGCGCTTCCTATCGGGCCCCGGGCATGATCGCGGGGAGCGTGGCGATGGCGGCGGCCATTGTCCCTTTGTTTATCCAAGTGAACTATGCCATGCTTATCCTCTTCGGCGTTATCACTTCTCTATTCTCCCCGTTGTTTATCGTGCCGATGACCTCCTCCACTTTCGACATCATGGGCCGGGACGAAGAGTCGGTCAAGCAGCGGGTGGAGTTGACCGTCGTCCGCGAATTCGGTCTGTTGGCCGGAAGGCTGCTGGGCATCGCGGCTTTTATTGCGCTCGTCAGCTGGCGCTCAGGGCAGCCGGCTATCGTGAGCTTCCTGGCGGTGACCGGGAGCGTGCCCATTCTCAGCGCTTTGTTCATGCAGCGGCTTGTCAAGCAGGGAGCGAAGCCGTAGCGTGCCCGTTCCTTCCTTCCGTTCCCTCTCGGCTGCGGGAAGGGGCCCTCTCCGGCTCCTTCCGCTTCTCCAGCGCCCCTCCCGTCAGGCCATGATCTGCAAAATTCCTTTACATATTTTCCTTGGCGGCGACTCATACTACACATGATTACCAACACTTTCCCGGTTGAAAGGAGCAGGAACATAACTATGCCATACGGACAACAAAGCCATCTTTCGATGAAGCCGCTATCAGCGAAAGAACTGGAATATATCGTAGATTCCATTTCCAATGAAGAATTGCTGATCAAGCAATGCGCGGCCACGGCGGCGAGCACGAATAATCCCGCCATCCAGCAGACGCTGAGCCAGATGGCGTCGGCGCATCAGCAGCATTTGAACTTGCTGGTGCAATCGCTGCAGCAGCATGCCCAGATCGCTCCGTCCCACGCCCAACAGCAGTCCCAGTCCCAATAACGACGACCGACAGGAGGTTATGACCATGAATGGCACTTCGATGAGCGGGTTTTTGCCCGAGAAAGATTTGTTACATACGATTCTGAATGACTTGAAGCGGACGTCAAGAGAATATGCGACAGGCGTAACGGAGGCGGCTTGTCCTTCCGTTCGCCAGATGTTCACCGATCTGACGAACAGCACGCTGCAGATGCAAGGCCAGCTGTTCAACCTGATGCAGCAGCAAAATATGTATTCCGTCGCCTCCCCGGCCCTGCGGGATGAAGTCAACAAGCGGCTGCGCGACCAGGAGCAGACGATGCAGAAGGCGAACCAGTTCGTCCAGCAGAAGCTGCAAGCGCAGCAGGGCTACGGCGCAAGCTACTATGGACAGGGCGGATATCAGCAGCAGCCGCAGCCAGCGCAGCAGGCTCCATACCATCCGCAGCCGCAGCATCAAGTCTCGTACCAGACGCAGTCGTCCACCAGCCGCTCCTCCGATTATCTCTCTTAACGCGCCGTCAGACAGCCGTTTTTCCGATTCTATGGAAAGGCGGCTGTTGCTTGTTCCGGCAACCGCGCCTGACATATGTTTGTGCTGGTGTGGATCGGCAAAAAGGTGTATCATATTGAAATATCAATAATATACCGGCTGATTTGCAGGCACGTCGAGGGAGGCAATGGGAATGACAGATTTAAGCTCGCTTGATATTGAAATACTCAAATTGTTGAAAGAGGACGCCCGCCGTTCCCCGGACCTAATCGCCACGATGCTGGGGGTTCAGGTGGAAGAGGTTCAATCGGCGATTGCTGAAATGGAGCGAAAGCATGTGATTGTCAAATATTCGACGGTCGTGAACTGGAGCAAGGTCGATGACGAGATGGTCACGGCCCTGATTGAAGTCCAGATTACGCCGGAGCGCGGCCGCGGATTTGAAGGGATCGCCGAACGGATCTATCTGTTCCCGCAGGTGAAGGCGGTCTACCTGATGTCGGGTTCTTATGATCTGCAGGTCGAGGTTCAAGGCAAAAGCTTGCGCGAGGTCGCGTCGTTCGTCTCGGATAAGCTGTCGCCGATTGAAGCGGTTCTGTCGACCAAGACGCATTTCATCCTCAAAAAATACAAGCAAGACGGCATCATCTATGAAGAGCGCGAGGACGATCAACGTCTCGTCGTAACCCCGTGAGAGGTGACAGAGCATGATTAAGGAAGAGGAGAAGCAGGGGACGAACCGTTCCATGCATCAATACATTAATCCGCTGGTCCGGGATATTCCGCCTTCCGGCATTCGCCGGTTCTTCGATATGGCGGTATCCAGCAAGGATATTATCACCCTTGGGGTCGGAGAGCCGGATTTCTGCACGCCTTGGCATGTGCGCGAAGCCTGTGTTTATTCTTTGGAGCGGGGACGCACCAAATATACGTCCAACGCGGGGATGCCGGAGCTGCGGGAGGAGATTGCGAAATATTTGGATGAATCATTCAAAGTTGCGTATGATCCTGCCGATGAAATCATTGTAACGGTCGGCGGTTCGGAAGCCATCGATCTGGCGTTGCGGACGCTCGTGTCTCCGGGCGACGAGATTCTCATTCCTGAGCCAAGCTATATCTCGTATTCGCCGATTGTCTCGATCGGCGGCGGGGTACCGGTCGGCATCGAGACGTTCGCGAAGGACAACTTCAAGCTGACCGCCGAAGGGCTCCTGGCGAAAATTACGCCGAAGTCGAAAGTGCTCATCCTCTGTTATCCGAGCAACCCGACAGGCGGCATTATGACCTATGAGGACTGGCTTCCGATCGCGAAAATCGTGGAGGAGAACGATCTCATCGTCATTTCCGACGAGATCTACGCCGAACTGACCTACGATCAGAAGCATGTCAGCTTCTCGTCCGTGCCGGGGATGAAGGATCGCACGATTCTGGTCAGCGGGTTTTCGAAGGCCTTCGCGATGACCGGCTGGCGGATGGGCTATGCCTGCGGCCATAAGGAGCTCATTTCGGCTATGCTCAAAATCCATCAGTATACGGTCATGTGCGCCCCGATTATGGGCCAGATCGCCGCGCTGGAGGCATTGAAGCACGGGCATGAAGAGAAGGATCGCATGGTCGAGTCGTACAACCAGCGGCGGCGCCTTATCGTCAAGGGGCTGCGCGACATCGGGCTTGACTGCCATGAGCCGCAGGGCGCCTTTTATGCCTTCCCTTCGATTCAATCGACAGGGCTTACTTCCGAGGAATTCGCTCATCGGCTCCTGTTCGAGGCGAAGGTGGCGGCGGTGCCGGGAGACGTATTCGGCTTGGGCGGCGAAGGCTTCATCCGCTGCTCCTACGCGACCTCGGTCTCGCAATTGAATGAAGCGCTGGATCGAATGGGGCGTTTCCTCGACAAGATTAAGCATGAAATGTGAAAAAAATTCAAATAGAACTAAAATGAACTAGTTTTCTTTTCCTTCATCTGGTATAATATAACATGTCTCGCGTGACAATCCCATCAAATGGCACAGATGGGCGATGGTGGGGCTTCGAGGATCCAGCTGCGAAAGGAGGAAAGGGCTTGTTTTGTTCGAACTACACCTTGACGACTTATTCACGTAGTTTACTGAGAGAAGATGGATCTCATCCCAAATGGTCGGGCAAAACAAGAAACGTTTCGTCCAAGATGCTTGCTCTGGAACAGGAGATAAGGATTTTGCGCAAGCAAATGGAGCAGATGTTTCAAGAAGAGCAGTCTTTCACGGCTGAGAGCATGATTGAAATCAGCAGCATGCTGGACTTGAAGATTAACGAGTACATGAAATCGCTCGGCAAGCGATCTTAACATACCGAAGACCCTGAGGGGTCTTCTTTTTTTGCTTATGCCGTTTGTGATATAGTTGGGGGTAGACGGACAGACATGCTGGAGAAAGGGGAACACATCGTGCGGAAATGGGGATGGATGGGGATGGTGCTCGCACTGGCGCTCGTGCTGGGAGGCTGCGGGCCCAAAGCGGACATATCCGTATTCATGATGTCGACGACAACGGTGCCATCCGAATTGACCGAGGCGCTGAAGACGGAATTGAGTCAGAAATTGGAGGGCCGGTTTACAGTAGACGTGTTCGCGTCGCCGATGTACAATTTGCAGAAATTATTTGTCGAATATGCGGCGGGCGATAACGGCGTGCATGTCGTGCCCGAGGAAGACGTCAAGTCGATGAGCAAGCAGGGCGGCCATATCCCGTTGGATGACTATTTCGACAAGGACAAATATGAAGAAGGCTATTTTGACGGCATGGTGCTGGAAAAAGCTCAAAAGGGCTATATCGAGCATCAGGAGAAGCATTTATATGCGCTTCCCGCTGAGAAGCTGCCGCTTCTCAACAAGCTCGGGATCACAGAGAAGGGCTTGTTCGTCGCGATTCCGGTACGCACGCCGGATGTAGAGCGGTCCATACAGATTTTGAAGCTGATGGAGGAGACGAGATGAAGGCCGGCAGATGATGCGGACGGATGGAGGGAGTCAGTGTGATTATCGGGATTTCCGGGGGCCATGGCAGCGGGAAGACATCGTTCGCGTTGTCCTATGCGGCTGGATTCGGCCGTGAAGGGCTGTACCTGTCGACCTTACATACAAGCCTTCCCGATGGCATGCCCGATGCTTCCCGCTGCCGGTGGCAGCATCTGCCGGCGGGGGAAGAGCTGCCGGGACTTCTGCATCGGATTAACGAAGAGTCCAATCCGTTCCGCTCGGAACGGAGGGTCGTGGTCGTGGACAGCGCGACCGCCTATCTTGAAGGTGTCCATGCGCAGCTGTGGAAGAAGCGTCCGGATGTCGAACATGCAGAATATGACGCCATATATATAGAGGAGATTGCGGCCGCCCGCAAGCGGCTGGAGGACGCTTTGCTCGCTTTTCAGGGGAAGCTGTTCCTCATTACGAACGATCCGCCGGCTTACACGCCGTTCACGGATCCGAAGGAACGGAGCTATATTATCGAGCACGCGGCTCTTAATCGGGAGATTGCGCGCCGGAGTCATCAATGGTTCCGGCTGGAGGCAGGGATGCCGAGGGAGGTATCGGCCATGAGGTTCAGAGGCTGATGCCCTCCCGTCCGGCCGTAACGGGATACGGACTAGATGCTGCGCCCGTGCGGCGTCAGCACGCAACACAAGGAGGAAGACAGATGAGAATCTATACGCGGACAGGGGACGAAGGAACGACATCGCTTATCGGAGGCCGGGTATCCAAGGATCATTTGCGGGTGGAGGCCTACGGCGAGCTCGATGAATTGAATTCGTTCATCGGCTGGGCGGCGGCATGCTGCCAGGGAGATGCTTATGAGGAGATCCGCCAGCAATTGATCGAGATCCAGCACGAGGTATTCGATTGCGGATCGGATGTCGCCTATGCGGAGAAGAAGCAGGGCGAGGTGGTCTATAAGGTGCATGCGGAGCAGGTGGAACGTCTGGAAGGCTGGATCGACGATCATAATGCGCACACGGAAGCGATCCGCAAGTTTATTTTGCCGGGTGGCAGCGAGGCGGCCTCGGCGCTTCACGTGTGCCGGACGGTGTGCCGCCGTGCCGAGCGGCGCCTCGTGACCTTGGCCCGGGAAGAAACCGTGCACCAGCAGGTGATGAAATATGTGAACCGGCTCTCGGATTACTTCTTCGTCGCCGCCCGCCGGGCCAATGCGATTGCTTCGGTTCCGGATGAAGAATATGTGCGGAGCGCGGAGGTTTTCCGCCGCAAATCGCGTCATGACGGGGCCTAGCGGACGGAAGCTGGCCGCGGAGCTTGAATATGTCGTGCCGGAAGCCGACGAAGGGATTCAGCTGCGGGCCGTGCTGCGCTCGCGGCTGAATCTGTCGCGGCGGCTGTTGACCCGGCTGAAGACGACGGAAGCGGCCATTACGGTGAACGGGCTGACGGAGCGAAGCGGCAGGCCGCTTAGCGTGAGAGAGCGCCTCCATGCGGGGGATGTCGTTCATGTGCGGATCGAGGAGGAGGCGGTCGAATCGATCCCGCCGGAGCCGATTCCGATTGACATCGTATACGAGGACGACGATGTTCTGGTACTGAACAAGCCGGCGGGGATCGTCGTCCATCCGACGAGAGGCTATCCGGGGGGCACGCTGGCGAACGGGGTAATTCATTACTGGCGCGCCAAGGGGGAACTGACCCGCTTCCGGCCGGCGAACCGGCTCGATCAGGAGACCTCCGGCCTGCTTATCGTCGCGAAGCATGGCCATGCCCATCATCAGCTCGCGGATCAGATGCAGACGGATGACATCTGGAAAGGATATGAGGCGTTCGTCTATGGCGTCCCTTCGCCGCTGGAGGGGACCATCCGGGCTCCGATCGACCGGGACAAGACGGAGCCTCATTTGCGTGTCGTGACAGAGGATGGCTATGATTCGATTACCCATTACCGGACGCTGGAGACGTACGGAGAGGAAGCATCCCTCGTATCCTGCCGCTTGGAGACCGGGCGAACGCATCAGATTCGCGTTCATATGAAGCATATCGGCTGCCCGCTGCTGGGGGACAAGTTCTACGGCGGCGGGCAGCCGGAATCGCCATGGCTTGCCGGAGCGCTGGAGACGTTGAACCGGCATGCGCTGCATGCCGCCGAGCTGCGGTTCAAGCACCCGATGACAGGGGAGGCGATGCATTTCAAGGCTCCGCTGCCGGATGATCTGTTGGCGCTGCGGGAACGCTTGCGGCATGGGCGGCAGCATTGAAATGAGGGGCTGTGGGCCGGTTAGCGCTGGATTCGGGCGCTGGTACTGGCAAGGAGGACGGCCAGGATATAAGTGAGAAACGCCAATAACGGGTCTGCACCGACCTGAACGGAGAAGGAAGGGGTTGGAAGTCGTGAAGGTAACGGTCTATCATTATTCGAAATGCGGCACTTGCCGCAAAGCGATTCAATGGCTGAAGGAGCAAGGGCTCGAATTGGAGCTGGTTCCGATCCTCGATCAGCCGCCAAGCGAGCGGGAGCTGGAGGAGATGATCGATCGGAGCGGCCTGGAGCTGAAAAAGTGGTTCAATACGAGCGGGGAAGTCTACAAGGAGTTGAAGCTGAAGGACAAGCTGCCTCAGATGAGCCGCGAGGAGCAGATCAAGCTGCTTGCCTCGAACGGCAAGCTCATTAAGCGCCCCGTCGTGACGGACGGCAAGCGGGTAACGGTCGGTTTCCGCGAAGAGGTATACCGCGATACGTGGACGACCGCGGCCAAGCATGGCTGATACCGCCGGCGGGAATGGCTGTCAGCTTGGGCCAGCTTGGCTTGTTGGGCCTGATTGCCAGGTTGGGGCCTGCGGCGCCGGCGGAGCCGGGAGGAGCCTATCTGTGCTATAATGGAGAGCAGTGTCAGAAGTATAGAAATATAGCAATTCTGTCAGGCAGAGTTAGAAAAGGGGGACGGGAATGATGTGGGATACGGACATGATGTCCGAACCGGCCGAGCCGCGCATGCTGCTGGTGGACGGGATGGCTCTGCTGTTCCGGGCGTATTACGCCAGCGCATACGGCGGGTCCATCCGCCGCATGAAGGACGGCACGCCAACCAATGCCGTCTATGGATTCATGCGGTACTTCTGGGATGCGGTCAAGCGGTTCGAGCCGACGCATATCGCCTGCTGCTGGGATCTGGGGAGCAAGACGTTCCGGGCGGAGCAGTTCGATCAATATAAGGCGAACCGGGCCGATTGCCCGGACGATCTGGTGCCCCAGTTCCAGTTGATCCGCGACGTCATGGACAGCTTCCATATTCCGAATGTGCAGGCCGAAGGCTACGAGGCCGATGATTGCATCGGCACGCTGTCGCGGCTGTTCCGCGATGAGATGGAAGTGTATGTCTTGACAGGCGACCATGACATGCTTCAATTGGTGCATGAACGGACACGGGTCGTCATCATGAAGAAGGGACAAGGCAACTATGCCGTCTATTGCCCGCAGACGCTGATGGAAGAGAAGCAGCTTACGCCGGAGCAGATTATCGATGTGAAGGGGCTGATGGGCGATCCGTCGGACAACTATCCGGGCGTTCGCGGAATCGGCGAGAAGACGGCCCTCAAGCTGATTCAGCAGTATTCGTCGATAGACGGGATTCTTGCCAATATGAGCTCGCTCCCGGCAGGCGTCCGCGCCAAGATCGAGTCCGATCTGGAGATGCTCCATCTGTCGCGGCGGCTGGCGCGCATCCACTGCGACGCGCCGGTCGTATGCGAAGCCGATCAATGCGTGTTCCGGCCGCAGCGGGATGCGGTCGCGGCCATGTTCGAGCAGCTTGAGATGACAAGCATTCTTCGTCTGATCGAGACGGCCTAACGATTCGGCGTTCCGCTGCCGATACAATAGATAGCGAGATACGCATCGAATGACTAGAAGACCCTGTCCTCCCTGTACCCGGAACTCTTTAGAGGGAGAGGCGGGGTCGAATTGTTGGGGGAATGAGAGAGTTGAATCAGGACAATGTATGCCGGGCTCCTTCGGAACGCCGTGCGGGCCGATGGCGTTCCTGCCTTGCGGGCTTGATCGCATTCAGTCTGTTATGGGTGTGGACGCCGGGAGCGAAGGTCCAAGACGGCCGCCCTGCGGCGTCTGGCGTGGTCGTCGCGGCAGCCAAGCCCGCGAACAAGGTAAGCGTTTCCGTGAAGCGGGTCTCCCTCGGCCGCAAAGTCTTCCGCGTGACCACGGTACGCGTGCCCAAAGGAATGAAGCCGCATGTCTCCTTCGGCAAGGACCGCTTCGGCACGACCGCGACGCTGGCCCGCACCGCGAAGCGGACCGGAGCGAAGGCGGCGGTGAACGGAACCTACTTCGAGGCCTATGGAGGCCGTCCCGAGCCGTATGGCACGATTATCAACCGCGGCCGGGTCGAGCATACGAGCAATTACGGCACGGCCATCGGTTTCCGTCCGGACGGGCGGGCCGTGATGGACAGCCTGCGCATCGAGGTTAGCGGTCAAGTGACGGACGCGGACACCGAACGCACTTCGTCCTGGCATGCCTATTTCGTCAACCGAACGCCCAAGCGGGACGGCAGCGCGGCCGTATTGTACACGCCGCTGCGAGGCAGTTCGCTCGGCTTCGCCTACGGACGGGCCGTCGTCGTTCGCGGCGGCGTCGTGAAGAAGGTGACGGCCGGCCGCAATGTGAGCATTCCGAAGGACGGATATGTGCTTGTCTTTACGGGGACGGAGAAGCCGATGGCCGATCGGTTCCATGTGGGGGATAAAGTAACGATGTCGATTCGTTATACGGATAGGCTGGGCCATCCGATCGACTGGGACGACGTGCAGGTGGCGCTGGGCGGCGGTCCCCGTCTGGTGAAGGATGGCAAGGTGGCATTGAATCCGCGGGCGGAAGGCTTCAAAGAGGACAAAATATTGTCCAAGTCGGCGATGCGGAGCGGGATCGGCATCCTGCCCGACGGATCGATACTGTTGGCCACGGTTCCCTCCGCGACAATGAAGCAATGGGCGGAAATATGGAAGAAGATGGGTGCCGTACAAGCGATGAATCTGGACGGCGGAGCTTCGGCAGGATTGATGGCCAACGGCCGGGTCGTCACCAGACCGGGACGGGAGCTGAGCAATGTGCTCTGGTTCTCCGAGTAAGCAGTACGCCCGTTCCCGGCCATCGCGGAATCCAATCAGTCGGTAAAATGCGCCGCGCCGACGACGAGGGACAGGAATTGGCGCAGATCGGCGGCTTCTTCGTCGGTCAAGCGGTAGAAATGCTCCAGATAGCCTTCCTCCTCCAGGTCGTCCTGTCCGAGAATGGCGGTCAGGCCGCTCTGAAGATCGGTGACGAGCGTCTTGCCATAGAAGCGGGAAGTCGTCGTAAGGGCGAGATCGAAACGGCGCATGCTGCCGCCGATGAAGGTAACGAATCTCGTGGACGTGGCTTCGGTATGATCGGCCAAAAAATCGAGTTCATGTGCGCTCATGGGACAAGCCTCCTTGTATCGGTAACGCTATCATTATACCGCACGCATCTGAAAAGGCCATAATCAATTGACAGATTCTGTAGTCATGCTATAATCTAGATAAACTCATAACTAGGACGAGGAAGCACCTCTTCATGATGCGCAAGCCGCATTGGGAGAGGTGCTTTCTTTTTTTGCGTTCCCAGCTATGAGGGGCATTTGAGAAGCGAGAAGGAGGAAGGTAGATCATGCAGGTTGTATGGATGGTGAGATTGGAGCGAAGCATGGAGGAGGAAGGAAGCGATAAGCGGCCGAAGCGCGGCGGGAAGCGGAAGGAAGATTCACCTGCGGCTCCCTTCGGGCTCCTGACTGCGGGCGAGGAGCAGGGGCAATGGATGGTGCTGTGGGAGGCGGATGGCGCGGAGCCGGAGATCTGGTTCGAAGGCGGCGATTGGGCCGAGATGCGGGCATCGCTGCGGCGGGGCATGGCGCGGCTCATGAGTGCAGGTTACCGGCTGTCGCTCGGCTTCGTTCCGGAGGCGGACATTCATGAGCGCCGCATGCGGGAACAGCAGGAATGGATCGCCTGCTATGCCGATCTCCATCCGAATACGGAGGTGTATGATCGGCTGGCCCAATGGCGCAGGGAAGCGGCCACGCGTCTGAGACGAGCTCCGTACTGGATCGCGTCGAACCGGATGCTCCGCATGGTCAGCGCTTATTTGCCGCAGAATCTGGAGGAACTGGAGCAGATTCCGGGCTTCGGCGCGGTAAAGGTACGCGACTTCGGCGCAGAGATTATTCAGATTACGAAGCAGTACGACCGCACGACGGACTTCCCGCTCGACTGGGTGGCCGCTGCCGTCAGCGAGCCTGAATTCGCCAGATGGGTCTATGCGGAATGGGAAGCGAAGCAGGCGAATGAGCTGGCCAAAATATCGGAGCGCCGCCTGCTGATGGAAGGGCTGCAGCAAGGGATGGGGATCGGGCAGCTGATGGAGCGATTGCAGGTGGATCGGCGCGAATTGATTATGCGCATCGAGAAGATTGCGAAGGAAGGCGGCGCCTTTGAGCGGCTGGCCGAAGAGGAACTGGCTTCGATGCCTCCCGCCGAACGCGAAGCGGTTGAGTCGGCCCTCATTGAATTGGGGGACGAGTACATCAAGCCGATCTATATCAAGGCGTTCGGCGAAGCGGCGCTGGAACTGCCGGCTTCCGAGCTGCAGACCAACTATGAACGGATACGCTTCCTCCGGCTTCTGCACCGCAGACGGAAGAGCCGGGAGGCGCGGCAGGCTCAGGCCGGGTAAGCGGGAGAGCGGGAACAAGCCCGCCTCCCTTGTTGGGGGAGGCGGGCTTGGAAACCAACCTGTATCATATAAAGGCCACTTGCGGAACCTTTTATATCCAGTCCTTTTTGCGGAACAAGTAGAACATCAGGGCACCGAGTATGAGCATAAAGCCGATAATATAAAGCGAGCCGTAGGCCCAGTCCATGAATGGAATATAATCGAAGTTCATTCCGTAGATGCCGGTAATGAGCGTCAGCGGCATGAAAATCGTCGTAATCGCGGTAAATACGCGCATGATGTCGTTCGCCCGGTTCGCGATGCTGAGCTGATACGATTCTCGCAAGTTGCCCATCAGATCGCGGAAGGTCTCGAACGTCTCGGAGACTTTGACCGCATTTTCATAGATATCCCGGAAATACTTCTGCAGATCATCGTCGATGAGACGGAGATCCTTGCGGTAGAGGACCAGCAGCACTTCTTTTTGCGGCGCCAATCCTTTTTTGAGCCATAGAATCTCGCTGCGAAGACTAATGATTTCGTTCAGGTGGGCCTTCTTGGCGCTGACGATCAGTTCTTCCTCCAAGGTGTCGATCTTGGCTTCGATCCGATCGGCTACCGAGAAGTAGTTATCCACCACCAGATCGAGCAAGTGATACAGCATGCGGTCGGCCGAGCTCACCTGCTGCTCCCACAGCATCGGCTTGACCATGCGCAATTCATTGATTTTCTGCTTCGTCACGGTGATGATGAAGTGTTTGCCGAGAAAGATATTCAGGGCCCGCAGAAATATTTCCTCATCGTCGAAGCGGATGCTATTCAGCACGATGAAATAATGATTTTCATAGATTTCGATTTTGGGCCGCTGCTCTTCTTCGCTCATACAGTCCTCGACCGCGAGATCATGTATGGAGAACAAGGGCTGCAGCTCGACCAGATCTTCCAAATCGGCATCTAACCAATAGAAGCCGTTCTCCGGCGGAGCGAGTGTCATCTGTATATCATCCACCGGCGTGAAGACGCCTTCGTTTACTAGACGGATTTTCATTGCCAATCTCCCCTTCGGCCGCATATCCGATGCGGCAGCTTGCTTCGTCTACTTAGACGATTCGTGCAGGGCAGATGCAGATGAGAGCCGTAGACCCCAGGGCACGGCATTTATCCGCGCATGACGCTCGGGGATGGGCATAATGACAGAACGCAACAGCCGTCAAGCTGCACGGAGTCCCGCCGAATCGCCTTATTCGGTTGTCCGTTCGTACCTCGGCATTGCCTCGGGTCGCCATCCATCCGAAATTCACCCCAATTTGAAATGATTTACGATAATCTTCGAACTTTATGACAACTGTGCCGCTCAGGCACCTGTTAAGTATACCGCTCGGCACGTCCTTTTTTCAAGACAAAATCGGTTCGCTGCGGCGTACATGGAATACGATATGCCGGAAGGAGCAAAAGGTGATTTTCCTCTTGACTTCTGGCTCGTCTTGCCTTTAAATTATTACCAAGTCCTGTTCAGCTTCCCGGGACTGCAATCGAATATGAAATGTTAGCAATCTTATCAAGAGCAGGTGGAGGGACAAGCCCGATGAAACCCGGCAACCGGCCAGATGCGCAGAGCCGTTCTTGCATTCAAGGACGTATCTGCCGCGTGCACGGTGCTAATTCTTGCGGTAGCGGTCAGAGGACTGCTGCTGACAGATGAGAGAGGCGCATGAATCTGGAAATGCACAACCTTTCTCGAATGTCGGGAAAGGTTTTTTTGTACCCTTATCCCGCAAGCGACAACCACATTATGATGGATTTATGAAGGAGGAGAGCGTCATGCCGATCAAGATTCCCGATCATTTGCCGGCCAAAGAAATATTGTCTCAGGAGAATATATTCGTCATGGACGAAACCCGCGCGTATCACCAAGATATTCGTCCCTTGCGAATTGTGATCCTCAACCTGATGCCGACGAAAGAGACGACCGAGACGCAACTGCTGCGCCTCATAGGCAATACGCCGCTGCAAGTGGATGTGACGCTGCTTCATCCAGCGACGCACACATCCAAAAATACATCCGCCGAGCATTTGTCCTCATTCTATAAGACTTTCGATGAAATCCAAGGACAGCAATTCGACGGCATGATCATTACGGGGGCGCCGGTCGAGCAAATGGAATTCGAGGAAGTGACGTATTGGAACGAGCTGTGCGGCATTATGGAGTGGTCTTCCGCCAACGTAACGTCCACGTTCCATATTTGCTGGGCTTCCCAGGCCGGCTTGTACTTCCATTACGGCATTCCGAAATATCCGCTTGAGCGCAAAATATTCGGCGTCTATCCGCACTGTACCACCAAGGACAATGTGAAGCTGACGCGCGGCTTCGACGACGTATTCCTCGTGCCCCAGTCCCGGCATACGGAGATTCGCCGCGAGGACGTGGAGCGGGTGCCTGAGCTGGATATTCTCGCCGAGTCGGAAGAGGCGGGCGTCTATCTCGTGGCGACGCGGGACGGGAAGCATATTTTCGTGACCGGACATTCCGAGTACGACCCTTGCACGTTGAAATGGGAGTACGATCGGGATATCGCCAAAGGGATGGAGATGGATCTGCCGGTCAATTATTTCCCGAACAACGATCCGTCACGCCAGCCGCGTTCGTCGTGGCGCGCCCACGCCAATCTGTTGTTCTCGAACTGGCTGAACTACTATGTCTATCAGGAGACGCCGTACGAACTGGGCAATGCCGTATTGCGTAAGGAAGGGGCCAACGTATAATGGTGCAGCGCAACGAAGCCGATTACCGCATGGAAAGCCGCTTGGCCCAGATCGGGTCGGTTCACGATCCGGCGACAGGAGCCGTTAATTATCCGATTTACCAAGCTACCGCCTATCGTCATCCGAGATTGGGAGAGAGCACGGGGTTCGATTATATCCGTACGAAGAATCCGACGCGTACCGTGCTGGAGGAAGCGGCAGCCGCCCTGGAGCAGGGCGATGCCGGCTTCGCCTGCAGCTCGGGCATGGCGGCGATACAGACGGTGTTCGCCAAGTTCGGACAAGGCGATCATCTGATCGTGTCGCTCGATCTGTACGGCGGCACGTACCGTCTGCTGGAGCGGATATGGTCCCGCTGCGGGGTCACCGCCACCTATGTCGACACGAACGACCTGGACGCGCTCGAGTCATCCCGCACGCCGCAGACGAAGGCGGTCTTCATCGAGACGCCGACCAATCCCTTGATGATGATTACGGATATCGAGCGGGTGGCGGCCTGGGCGAAGAAACATGGCCTGCTGACGATTGTGGACAATACGCTCCTGACGCCGTTCTTCCAGCGGCCGCTGGAGCTGGGAGCGGACATCGTCGTACATAGCGCGACGAAGTACCTCGGCGGCCACAACGATGTGCTGGCCGGCCTTGTCGTCACGAAGGGCCGCGAGCTGTCGGAGGAGATGGCTTTCCTCCACAACTCGATCGGCGCCGTGCTGAGCCCGTCGGATTCCTATCAGCTGATGCGGGGCATGAAGACGCTGGCGCTGCGGATGGAGCGTCATGAATCCAACGCGACCCGCCTCGCGGAATGGCTGCTGGAGCACCCGGCTGTCGAAGCGGTCTATTATCCCGGGCTGGGGGCTCACCCGGGCTATGAGATTCAGCGGCGCCAGTCCTCCGGGAACACCGGCATCTTCTCCTTCCGCTTGAAGGATGCCCGCTATGTCGATCCGATTCTGCGCCATCTGAAGCTGATCGCGTTCGCCGAGAGCCTGGGCGGGGTCGAGTCGCTCATGACGTACCCGGCGGTGCAGACGCACGCCGACATTCCGGCCGAGATTCGGGACCGGATCGGGGTCGACGATCGGCTGCTGCGGTTCTCCGTCGGCATCGAGCATGTCGACGACCTGAGACAGGATCTGGCGCAAGCGCTGGAAGCGGCCCGCTTGGAGGTGGAGCAGGGATGAGCGGATCCGATAATTCGAAGCCGGAGTTGAAGCAAGGACAGGCGCTCGATTTTACAACGAAGCTGATTCATTTCGGCGGGGAAATCGACAAGACGACGGGCGCGTCCAGCGTGCCGATCTATCAGGCGGCGACGTTCCATCATCATGACATTTACGAGCCGCCCGAATTCGATTACTCGCGCTCGGGCAATCCGACCCGGCAGGCCTTGGAGGATCATATCGCCCTGTTGGAGGGAGGAACGAACGGCTACGCGTTTGCGTCCGGGATGGCGGCTATATCGTCCGCCTTCCTGCTGTTCTCTGCCGGCGATCACATTATCGTAACCGAAGATGTATACGGAGGGACGTACCGTCTGCTGACCACGATTCTGAACCGGCTTCGGATTGAATCGACCTTCGTCGACATGACCGATATCGATCGGGTGAAGGCGGCGCTGCGTCCGAATACAAAGGCCGTCTATATGGAGACGCCGTCCAATCCGACGCTCAAAATTACGGACATCGCGGAGGTATGCGGCTGGGCGAAGGAGCATGGGCTGCTGACACTGCTGGACAACACGTTCATGACGCCGTATCATCAGCTGCCTATCGCCCATGGGGTGGACATTGTCCTTCACAGCGCAACGAAGTTCCTGAGCGGACACAGCGACGTGCTGGCCGGTCTGATTGTCACGGCGACCGAGGAACTGGGCGGGCGCATCAAGCAGCTTCAGAACGGGCTTGGCACGGTGCTCGGCGTGCAGGACAGCTGGCTGCTTATGCGCGGGATGAAGACGCTGGGCGCGCGGATGAGCCAGAGCGAGCAGAGCGCCCGCCGCTTGGCGGCTTGGCTGGAGGAACGAAGCGATATCAGCCAGGTTTATTATCCGGGCCTGGCGGGTCATCCGCGCCGCGGCGTGCACGAGAGGCAATCGGCAGGCTACGGCGCGGTCGTCTCGTTCGATGTCGGCTCCGGCGAACGGGCGAAGCGCGTCCTGAACAAGGTGAAGCTTCCGTTGGTCGCCGTCAGCCTCGGCGCAGTGGAAAGCATCCTGTCCTATCCGGCGATGATGTCGCATGCCTCGATGCCGGGGCAGGTTCGGCTGGAGCGCGGGATCACGGACGGACTGCTGCGGTTCTCTGTCGGATTGGAGCATATCG
Source organism: Paenibacillus dendritiformis (assembly GCF_021654795.1). Taxonomy (NCBI): domain Bacteria; kingdom Bacillati; phylum Bacillota; class Bacilli; order Caryophanales; family Paenibacillaceae; genus Paenibacillus; species Paenibacillus dendritiformis. The sequence continues at coordinate 4,660,343 of NZ_AP025344.1, read as the reverse complement.
ACGATCTGCTGCAGGATTTGGATCAAGCACTGAGCCAATAATAGGGCCTCAGTGAATTATTTTTCCTTATATACATGGCATTATGCCCTCTTCAGCACGGAGTACCGGCTATATTACGGGTCGGGCTTCCCTGGAGAGGGTGCTGTTTTTTCGCCTGTAATTGTGGTACGATTATGAAGTCATTGACATGCAGGATCCTATGCTCTGACGGGCATCGGCTTCATGTCAGGATCGGAAATCGAATGGCTTGCGAATAGAGGAGCATCGGACCGGATGCATCCGCTTCGTGCTGCATGTACGCTCATACAGCATGCAACTAATGAGAGAGGAAGTGACTGTGACGATGTCACCGATTGATCGCATTTTGGATAAAGCGCTGCGCGGTGAACGTATCGACACGGATGAGTGCGTGACGTTGTTCGCGTCCGATCAGGTAGAGAAGATCGGCCATGCCGCCAACCAGATCATGTTGAAATGGCATCCCGAACCGATCGCTACGTTCGTCATCGGACGCAATGTGAATTATACGAATATCTGCGATACGTATTGCCGGTTCTGCGCGTTCTACCGTGCCCCGGGCTCCAAAGAAGGCTACGTGCTTCCGGATGAAGTCATCTTCCAGAAGATTCAGGAGACGATCGATGTCGGCGGTACGGAAATTTTGATGCAGGGGGGAACCAATCCGGAGCTTCCGTTCAGCTATTATACGAATCTTCTCAAGGCGATTAAGGAACGGTTCCCGAGCATTACGATGCATTCCTTCTCTCCGGCCGAAATCATGAAGATGAAGGAAGTATCGGACGGTTTGTCGCTGGAGGAAGTGGTGCGCGCTATCCACGAGGCGGGACTTGACTCCTTGCCGGGGGGCGGCGCCGAGATTCTGGACGATCGCACCCGCCGCAAGATCAGCCGGCTCAAAGGCTCCTGGCGGGACTGGATGGATGTGATGCAGACCGCGCACAAAGTGGGCATGAATACGACCGCGACAATGGTGGTCGGCTTCGGCGAGCTGCTGGAGGAGCGCGCTCTTCATCTGGAGCGGGTCCGCACGGCGCAGGACGAATGCATCGGGAACAAGTATCCGTCCAAGGGCTTCCTGGCCTTCATTCCATGGACATTCCAATCGGAGAATACGAATATGAAGGCAGACCCGGTCAGTCCGGAGGAATATTTGAAGACGCTGGCGATCAGCCGCATCTTCCTGGATAATATCCCGAACTTCCAGGCATCTTGGGTAACGATGGGGCCGGAAGTGGGCAAGAAGACGCTGAGCTACGGCTGCAATGACTTCGGCAGCACGATGATCGAGGAAAATGTCGTCTCCGCTGCAGGCACGACGCATAAGGTCAACATCAGCAGCACGCTGCAGCTTATTCGCGAGGCCGGCAAAATTCCGGCGCAGCGGGACACGAAGTACAATATTTTGAAGGTGTTCGAGGACGAGAACGCGAAGGTCGATCGCGACTTCGTCATGCAGAATTAGTTCTGCCGGAGGGCGGATATTGTTATTCCAGTCTTAAGATGCGCTTAATAGCGTTATTTTATAGATGCGGAACGGGAAGGACGAACGCCGGTTCCAGATTGTTGACTAACTCCCGCGAAAAAACTGCCATCGCGGGAGTTGTTTACGTCTTTTATCCATATTTCAAATTAGCAGATGGGTGACCGGTCTTCCAGAGACAGGCCGCCGTTTTTTTGAGGCTTATGGCAGCAAAAACAAGCATCGCTGGTGTGGCGGCCCTTTTTAGTCCCCGCAAGGTCGTCCACCGCATACCATCCTTTAAATCAGCAAAAATTCGCTCTTTTGTCTCTTTTGGCACCGCGAAGATAACCCCATCGACTCTTATGTATCAGGGCTCCCGAAATGGTTATTACAACTGGACAAGACGGAAAGTAAGAGGACTATCCGGGAAACCGTTGCCCGCATCCATGATGGAGCTCGCTTTGAAACCGCGTACAGTCAAGAATGGAACAGGCCCGCACTAGGACGACATAGGGACCTGTTCACTGTTATATTCCTTTAGAAACAGGTATACCATAAAATAGCGGATGAAGGAAATGTACCAAACGAGTACGTCGGAAAGATGAAGCCCTGTGTAAAACCAAATGGGTTGGCAGATGTGATATACATAAGAAAAACATTGAAGGTACGAGTGACAATGAGCGTCCATCGGTTCTGGCAGCCTGCAGCAAATGGTGTGACGCCTTGGGCCGGATACTGGTAGAGAAAGCTTTGCACTTGATACGGGGACTGCGACAGCTGCTGAAACGAACTCAGCAATTGAGGCGGTGGCGGCGTAATGCCTGGAGGCAATCCTGCTCCAGGCCCTCCCCCTGGTGCGGAAGGAAGGCCAGGTGTGAAAGGACCTCCCCCTGGTGCGGAAGGAATTCCAGGCGTGAAAGGCCCCCCACCTGGCATTGGGATTGGAAAAGGCAAAAATGGACCGAGTGCTCTATAGGTCGTAGTCACGGATCTCTCCCTCTCTTATTAGGATTGACATATATCGTTACGCTACAGTATGCACAGGCGTTAGCACATGTTCTTCTTGATTCCTCAAGGGTGAATAAATAGGAAACCCTCTGATGCCCAGCTTTGGCAGCGTGACATCAGAGGGTCATTTTTTTATAATTTATATCCTGCTGCGGCTTACGCTTCGTTCGCAGCGTTAGTCAGCTTCTTCTTGCGGCCGACCTGAATCAGCGTCAGGAAGAGTGCTGCCAGTATGCCACTCGCGAGAAGCAACAGGAAGCAACCGTTCCAACCGGAGGATTCGACGATAAATCCAACGAGTGCGCTTGCCGTCAAGTTGCCGAACAAGTAAGCGAACAAACCAGTCATGCCAACCGTGGTACCTACAGCGAACTTCGGCACGAAGTCGATCGCGCTCAGGCCAATCAGGAACTGCGGTACATAGATGAGACAGCCGATAATGGATACGGCGATAGTAATTACGAGGACGTTCGCAGACTGCCAATATACGAGCGTAGCCAACACGACGCCGACCATGCTGATAATACAGAGCGGCATCCGGTTGCCTTTGAACAACTTGTCGCTAAGCACACCGACGACGAGCGAGCTCAGAATGGCTGCCCATTCGAATACAGCAAATGCAACGTGATACTGCGATTGCGTGAAGCCTTTTTCTTCCGTCAAGTATAAGGGTACCCAGTTCAAGACGCCGAAGCGAATGAAGTACACGAAGACGTTCGCCAAGCACAGGTACCAGATGAATTTGTTTTTAAGCACATATTTGATCAAGATTTCTTTCATGGACAGCTTGTCGCCGTCTGGATTGCGTTCCACATCGTCATAATCGTTGCGATATTCATCGATTGGCGGCAGACCAACCGACTGCGGAGTATCCTTGCCGCAGAACCAGACGAAAACGGCGATCATCATGGCCATAATCGAGGGAACGACGAAAATTCCGGTTTGCCAGTAAGCCGAGCCTAGAATCCCTAATGCAACACCGACGATTGGCGCGATAATGCCTCCGCCGATATTATGGGACGTATTCCAGATTCCCATATACGTACCGCGCTCTTTCTTCGAGAACCAGTTCGCCAGCACGATACTGCAAGGAGGAGCGCCCATGCCTTGAAATACCCCGTTCACGACAAGCATTATGAAGATGAGACCGAACGAGGAAGTAGATCCTAAGATAAGGTTAACGACGGCAGACAAGAACAACCCAACAGCGATAAATCGCTGCGTATGGGCTTTATCCGCCAGATTTCCCATGAAGAATTTGCTTATTCCGTAGGTAACGGCAAGTGCCGCGCTCAACATACCGATTTGAGAAGGGGTGAACCCGAACTCACTCTTCAAATAGGGTGTGGACAACGTAAAGTTGCTGCGCACTAAGTAGTAGCCTGCGTAACCGATAAAAATACCGATTAAGGTACGCATGCGGAAAATTCGGTACATCTTCGCGATCATGTGCTCCGGCAATCGAGGTATGGCGGGAGCTTTTTTCAACCAACCTAACATGCTTCATTCTCCTTGACCTTTTTTGTCCGCACGCATTCTGTTCCAAAGGTCAATGATTTGTTCATGCCTACGCATGGAACTGTGTACAGGCAAGACAGCGGAATTCGCTGCATCCTGCTTGTTCTCGAGAACGGTCGGGGTGCCGTAAGACACCCGTTCCAGGACAGCCGCAGCCTCTTGTGACAAGCAGTAATTGATGAACCAGTCCGCAGCGGCCTCATTGGGCCCGTTCCGGATTTTCGATATGCCATTGACGAAGAGGCTCGTTTTTATCGGAACGCTGCTCACGATATCGAACCCGGCCTCGCGCAGCTTGCGCTGATCTCCCAGGAAGTTGATACCGATTGCATACTCGCCCGAGCTGACGTATTGTGCCGGCATGAAGCCGTTTACAGTAAGCAGGCCGATATTGCGGTTCAACTGCCGCAAATAATCGGAAGTTCTCTGCTCGCCCCATGCATCGTATAACGAGGCGATAAACGTGTACGCGGTTCCTGAGTAATTCGGATCTGGCATAACGAGCTTGCCGCGATATGCAGGATCAAGCAGGTCTTCCCACGTTGCAGGGATCTTCAGCCCGAGCGGCGCAAATTCTTGATTCCAGCGTTCGCGATGAACCGCAATGGATAACTGCTCCACTTCGTAACCAGCCCAATACTCGTCCGCATCCTTGAACGGGAAAGGGATAAGATCCATATTTGCGCTGCGAATCGGGGAGGATAGAGCCTCTTCCTTCATCGTCATGTGCGCATCGATCGTTCCCCCAATGACGAGATCCGCTTGCGGCTTCGTTGATTCCTGAGACACGCGGCGCAATATTTCCTCTGTCGACAGCCGGATATATTCGTACGTACATCCTGTTTGTTGACAGAAGGAGGACAGCAGGGCACTGCCGACTTCTTCCCGAGCGGCCACGTATACAACCAGATGGCGCCCTTTCAAGTCGGGCATGCCTTGCTCATCCACAGTAATGGCATGATGATCATTGGAACAGCCTGCCTGCGCAACTAGACAGACGAATAGTAAAAGGTAGAGTAATCGTGTCATCTTATATCCGCCTTTGCGTTCTTTCGATGAAGCAGCTTCTCCAAGCCCGCCTGCAAATAGATCGAATTTCCGTTGTCATCGCCCATATACTGCATGACGACATAGTCGGAATACACGACAATATGCAGGATATTGCCGCGGTCATTTTTCAGCTCCTTGTCCTCCTTGTATGCAGTAATCGAGCCGAGCAGCTTCTGCTTGCGGAGCAACAATTGCTTAATTTCGACCAGATCTTTGATTTCCAATGCTTGTTGAATGCTCGACACCAAGTAACCCTTTTCATGATCAAGCAAATTTCCTTGTACGCCATCAGAGCGAAAAGTGAGCCCCTTTGCAGTTCGTATGAATTGCGCGAAATGCTCGGGCGTATAATAAAGACTTTGCAGCTGAGTCTCCAGGGCAGACAGCAGAGGAGTCTCGTGTCCAGGGCCGTAAGACCATTTGCCTAGGGTAAAGGTGCTGCCAAGCTCAAAGGTCTGCTCGCTTCCGTTCAAATATTGGATACGTCCCGAGAGGATGGCCTGCTCACTGTCGGTATCCGTAGACAGCTTCGGTTCATACTCCTGCTTGATTCGATCCATATAGGATACGAACGCGTGCAGACTTACTTCGTCATTGACATCCACGGATCCCCATTTCTGATGAGAAATGATTGCTTGAACAGGAAGGGAATCGCTTACTTTTCGCAATACTTCATGCTTATCGTCGATAATGCCGACCTTCTGATAGACCTGCTCATTCAGGAAGAAGCCGGCAAAAGACAGCAATAGAATGATTCCCGTAAAAAGAAAGGCGCTCCATATAAGCTTGTTCATCTGCATTACTCTCCTTGCTCAGCATAAACAATCATCATTTCATAATTTCCTCGTAATTGTTTCATAAATGTATTATTTCGAGCATGTTGGTAGAGGATGTGTATCCAATGCTGCCGGCGAGCGGAATTGGAGCGTGATCGTCGTTCCGATCCCATCCTCGGATTGTATGGACATTTCTCCTCCTTGCAAGGCCATCAGCTGCTTGCATATGAGCAATCCGAAGCCATTGCCTGCGTCCGATTTTAGGGCTGCGTCCGATGATGCGTTTTCGAACCGTGCAATGAGTGAATGACTTATGCCGATTCCATCGTCCCGGATCGTAATTCGCTCGGCATCATCGCTTGATGTCTGTCGAATCACTAGCTCGGATGCATCGCTATATTTGATTGCGTTATCGAGCAGGTTCAGGAAAATCTGCTTCGTCTTATCCGGATCCGCGACAACCATCGTAGGTACTAGCTCGTTGTGCAGCCGAATCCGATATTTGTCCAGCCGTGGCTGCATGATATAGACGCCTTCGCTCGCAATCGCCGCGATATCGCATATGGTAGGGGATACCGAGAACGGGCTGTCTCCATACTTGGATTGGCTGAGCAGTTCCTCGACAAGTGTAAGCATGCGCTCGCTTTCCACGGAAATATGGCGCAGGCTTTCTTGAACATCCTTCGGATCCTTCAGACGCGGAATAAGGTTCGAATATCCCATAATCGCGGTCAGAGGCGTCTTCAGCTCATGAGTGACCCGATCCAGGAAATCGCGCTGCTTGTCCTTCTCCCGGCTTAGCTGCTTGACGTGCAGCTCGATGGCATCGGCCATTGCATGCAAGGAATGCGCCAGCTGACTTATTTCCTCATAACCGCTCAGTTCGATACGGCTGCCATAATGGCCGTTGGCAAGCTTCTTCGCCATATCTCGAAGCTGCTCGATCGGTTTGCTCAGCGACTTGGCGAAGCGATTCGCAACCAACACGGCGGCAGCGAGAATAAGCACGCAAGCCACCCCGAAGGTGAGCTTCATTCGCTTGACCAGCTGCGATTCATCCTCCAAGGGCTGGAGGAATCGAATGATACCGATGACTTGATTGTCGACGTAGATTGGGCTAGAGAACAGCAGCAATGGAGAAGGAGAGGCCTTTTGAAACATATAGGACTTATTGCCAAGCATCGCTTGTTCCATATCCTGATTCACATAAGACAGCGATCCTCGCTCGGTATCGGCCAGGACGAGATGATGCGCGTTAATGAGCTGAACACGAATGCCCATGCGCTTGGACAGATAGGAGGCAATGAGCGGCGCCCCTTTTTGAAGCGTGACGTCCGGTCTTCCTTTTTGTTCGCGTTCCACATAATTGATCGTGTAGATTTGAGCTTCTACGCTTAGCTTTTGCAGCGAATTGACCGCGGAGTGATAAACATTATTCTGCAAAGAAATATCAAGCACGATATAGAGAAAAAGCATGACAGGAATGAATAGGGCAAGAAGTGCCAAGTGAAAGCGTTGCTGTAAAGTCATGGGTTGTCCACCTTGTTCAAAATGGCCGTGCATCTCAACAATCTATTTTGTATCCGACGCCGTAAATGGTTTTGATTCGCTCTCCTTCTTTTCCCAGCTTTTTGCGGAGGCGCTGTATCATAATATCGACGGCTCTCGTATTTTCCGGATAATCAAGCTTCCACACCTTCATAAGGAGATCATCGCGAGTGAAGATGCGCTGCTTATTGGATAATAACAGCAGAAGCAGATCATACTCTCGATACGTTAGCGTAATTTCCTGTCCGTTCACAACTAGCGCGCGCTTTTCCGGATCGACTTGAAAAGGTCCGCAATGCATGATGCTGGATCCGGAGTTCGTCTGCACTTGTTTTTTCATCCGTCTTTCGATCACCTTGATTCGGAGCAGCAGCTCCGTGCTGTGGAACGGCTTGACGAGGTAATCATCCGCGCCTAATTGCAGTCCCAGCAGCTTGTCGTTGATTTGTCCTTTGGCGGTAAGCATGATGACGGGAACATCTGAATTGCTGTTGCGGAACTCGCGCAGCAATTGATACCCATCTGTGTCGGGAAGCATAACATCAAGAATAATCAAATCAATCGGTTGCGCCTGCCATTGTTCGTGCGCGGCTTGGCCGCTCGCGGCCGTGTGCACCGCGTAGCCTTCGATCTCGAGATTGAGACGGATGAGGTTCAAGATGCTCTGCTCGTCATCGACAACTAGAATATTCATCGCGTCCTCCTTCTAGGGTGTGGTTATCATTGATCGCACAAAAAAGCAGCCTGGCAAAAGGCCGCTCCTTCTTCTATTATACGGACATACCCGTAACTGTGCACGAAATGCTTCCTCATTAGACACGGTAAAATATCCTAGCTAATGCTTTTGCAAGCCCTATTGCAAATATGTGCTTCAAACGTTTAGAAATGTTTATTCATAATGTTCATTTATATAGTATTATTATGGCACGCAATGTTTTCTGGATATTGGCAGGGGAATTTCCTATTAGTAACTGCATCCTATTCTGCTCTGGATCTGGCGGACGACTCAATGTGAGCAGGGGATAAGACCGATGACATAGCTCGTTCGAACATGACTACAAAGGCGGAATGAACAGATGGAAGTAATCAGCGGAGATTTCATTACACCGTCCTCACTGAAAAAGGACTTTAAGAAGCTGGGCGTACAATCGGGAATGAATATGATTCTTCACTCCTCTATGAAATCCTTAGGCGGCTGGGTGGTAGGAGGAGCCATATCAGTCATATTAGCTTTAGAGGAACAGTTGGGAGAAGAAGGAACGCTTGTCATGCCAACGCACACGCCGGACTTGTCTGATCCCTCGACATGGCGCAATCCGCCTGTGCGAGAATCTTGGTGGGAGGATATTCGGGAGCAAATGCCTGCTTTTGATCATGATTTTACTCCTTGCTGGGAAATGGGGATTATACCGGAGGTGTTCCGGAAGCAAAGGGGCGTCATCCGAAGCAGTCATCCTCAGCTTTCCTTCGCTGCCTGGGGCGCCAACCGGGAGTATATTACAGCAAATCATAGTCTGGCGTACGGCTTGGGCGAGCAATCGCCGATCGCCCGTCTGTATGAACTTGATGGTTGGATATTATTATTGGGGGTCGGTCACGGCAATAATACATGCATTCATTTGGCTGAATATAGGGCCGATTATGAGCGTAAGAAGGAGATGATGGCGAAAGCTCCCGTGATGCAAGGCAATAAGAAGGCTTGGGTTGGATACAAGGAAGTGGATTTAGATTCAAGCGATTTCGATGTGATTGGGGCAGACTTCGCGCGGGATACGAATCATGTCCGAGTGGGGAAGGTCGGGAATGCAACCGCCTTGCTCCTTCCTGTTCGAGATATTGTCGATTACGCGACAATATGGATGGAGAAACATCGTACACTTTCTGCTCCCATCTCGTAACTTTTTACCACATCTTTTATACCGGATAATATGGTTTTTGCACATGGATGGAGGGGAGAGTACGCGCGGTATGCGCAGGGGAAGTCCAGGTTTGTAGGCTTGCGTTGGGGGAATCCTGCAAAACTGCACTATTTTCTCCTTCTTTCCGTTGTAATTTGGGAAATTGATGCAAAAGTCAGGCTGTTGGAAAACCCCTGTTTTTTGTAAAGGGGTAGCGAAGGTCCATTTTCCTCATCCAAACTTTGGCTCTTAGAGCGTTTTAAATCGATTTTTTTCTACCGGGAGAAGAGATCCACATCACAGGTGAAAAGTCCCATAGACTACTCAATGGCCTGATTTTACGGGATCCAACCGACCGCGTCGGATGCTGGGGGCAACATCGCCTTCAGGAAGCACTATCCGGCCTGCTGGAAGCACTATCGGCCTGCTGGAAGCAGCGTTGCCTCCTGGGGCTTGGACGTGCGGAGGAAATTGCTGCTAATTTACAGGAATTTCGGCTTAATGAGTCCCCATCCCGAGGAATTGCTGCAAATCTACATCATTTTAGGCCCTTTTGCTTCAAACCGAAGCGAAACGGGGGAAATTCCTGTAATTTTGCAGGATTCCCTTTCTGGAATAGTCGTCCATATCGAATTGCTGTATTTCTGCAGATTTCGCTTACCGAATCGGCGTGCCTGGAAAAATCGTGGAGTTTGCGGATTTCGCCTGCCGGATGGGCGTGTCTAGGGAAATGGTGCAGTTTTCAGGATGGTGGAAATATCCATTTTCCTGCTCAAAACTTCTTTCTCAACAGCCTGAAAAGTGCAGGATTTCGCCGGTTTTACCTCTGCATAAGTGGAAGTTAGCAGAAATTCCTGTATTTCTGCAGGAATTTCTATTTCGGGAAGCCCCGCCAAGCCGAAAACTGTATAATTACAGTTATTTAGAGCCAAGGCCGCCGTATCTTTCCCATACCGCAGGTGCCTCAATTCGCCATGCCAAGCGATCTTTTATGACGGGGGCCGGCACAGCCAGCTTTTCTCTACACAGGGGAGGCGCTCCCTGTATGATGTGCCCTCCATCAGCCTGTCTGACGTGCCGTCCCGCGGCCTGTCCGGCGTCGGCTTCATTTCCAGAACCCGCTTCGTATATCTGTTTCCGCAGCCCCATATACTTAATAAGGAACAGAAAGGAGTGGGCATATGGAACTGTTCACGTTAACGCTTCCGAATGCGTCACGGGAAGAGGTTTTGTCTTTAAGCAAATTGCTGCAGCAGGAGCTGGGTGATTTACATAAAGAACAGACGATTGTCCGATTGGATGTCACGTTCGGTGAACAGCTAAGCTCCATTGCATGCAGCGGAGTGGAGCCGGATTTTCAACTGGCGGGCCATGGCTCCGAAGTATGGAATCGAAGTGCCCGCGCCTTGGCCGAATTTATTCTTTCCGGCAAAGAAGAGGAACTTTTGCGCGACTTGATTCAAAAATATACGAGCTATGATCCGGAGGAATGCGTCAAAATCGAAAAGTACTGTTTGCTGCTATTGAGCGGCGGTGACGATACCGGCGGCCAGGAAGCGCGGCGGCGCCGCAAAAAGAAAGTCATGCGGGCCATCCGCAGCTATTTGGAGGAGCATACCTCCCTTCATCTGGACGGGTTCATCCGCTTCCGGCTGCAGCCTTATATGGCCGAGCTCCAGGAGGTCGTCGATTATGCCGTGGACGAATTTGTGCTCGAGCGGCAGTACCAGGAATTTATCGCGTTGTTGAAATATTTTGTCTATATTCAGGAAACCAAGGTGCCGCTCGCGCATTTAATGCACAGCGGGGGACATGATTTTACCTTGTTGAATGAGAATCTTCAGCCGTTGGAGCCGAAGCATGTCATGGACGGCATGATCGTGGAGATGGTCGATTGCGATATGGAAATGGAGGACATGATCGTGAGCACGCTCATCAATGTCTCTCCGCAAAATATCATCATTCATACGCGGGAGCCGGAATCACAGGTCATCAAGACGATTCAGCAAATTTTTGAATCCCGGGTCCATGTCTGCATCCGCTGCAACGCTTGCCAATCGATGCTCTGGCAGAAGCAGGAGACGGCGCCTGATTTTTAAGGACGGGCTGGGCTCCTGCTTGACCTCCCGCCGAAAATGCCATATAATATGGGTTGATCTAAAATGCGATATCAGTCGCGATGCAACATGCTGTGACGAAGACAACAATGGCGAGATGGAACCGCCCAGAGAGAGGGACCTTGGCTGCAAGTCCCTTCGGTGGCCGCGCACATTGACCCCTTCGGAGCATTGGGCGGGAACCCCGGAAGCCGGACATGCGGCTCGGCCGGACAGTATCGCTCAACGAATCATTCCCGTTACCGAATGCTCAAGAACCGGCAGGATCGATCGCAAGCAACCGCGCTAAGCGGTATTGCGAGGGTGCCTGCGCTTCCGGTTGAATGAGGGTGGAACCACGGGTTAACTGCGTACGTCAACACTCGTCCCTTGCCAGGGACGGGTGTTTTTTGTTGTTGGCGGGCTCGCGGGCAACGCAACGCACAGATGGCGGTTACGGATATCGCAGCGCAACAGCTGAAATGAGGAGGTCCAGCATCATGTCTATGGTCAAAGTAACTCTGCCCGATGGCTCCGTTCGGGAGTATGCGCAGGGCACAACATTGGAGGAAGTCGCCGGCTCTATCAGCAGCGGCTTGAAGAAGAACGCGCTGGCAGGTAAATTGGACGGCAAAATGGTCGATCTGGCAACGCCGATTGAGCATGACGCCCAAGTGGCAATCGTGACGGCGGATTCGGAGGAAGGGCTGGAAGTCATGCGCCACAGCACCGCCCATCTGATGGCCCAGGCGATTAAGCGGCTCTACAAGGACGCGAATGTGAAGCTGGGCATCGGTCCGGTCATCGAGGACGGCTTCTATTACGATATCGATCTTGATATTTCGTTGACGCCGGAGGATCTGCCGAAGATCGAGAAGGAAATGACACGGATTATCGGAGAAAATCTGCCGATTACACGACGCGTCGTCTCCCGGGAAGAGGCATTGGCGATCTATGAGGAGATTGGCGATGAGCTGAAGCTGGATCTGATTCGCGATCTGCCGGAGGATTCGGTGATCACGATCTATGATCAGGGCGAGTTCTTCGATCTGTGCCGCGGCCCGCATGTGCCGTCGACCGGCAAGATCAAGGTGTTCAAGCTGCTTAGCCTTGCCGGAGCTTATTGGCGCGGCAATTCGGACAACCAGATGCTGCAGCGGATTTACGGCACCGCCTTCCCGAAGAAGGCGCAGTTGGATGAATACTTGCATTTCCTGGAGGAAGCGAAAAAACGGGATCACCGCAAGCTGGGCAAGGAACTGAAAATGTTCACCTTCTCCCGCGAAGTCGGCCAGGGGCTGCCGATCTGGCTGCCGAACGGGGCGACGCTGCGCCGCACGTTGGAACGCTATATTGTCGATATGGAGGAGCGCCTCGGATACAGCCACGTCTATACGCCGGTGCTGGCTAACGTCGAGCTGTACAAGACGTCGGGCCACTGGGAACACTACCAGGAAGATATGTTCCCGAAGATGGAGATGGACAATGAGGAACTGGTGCTTCGTCCGATGAACTGCCCGCATCATATGATGGTGTACAAGAGCGAGATGCGCAGCTACCGCGACTTGCCGGTCCGGATTGCGGAGCTCGGCATGATGCACCGCTACGAGATGTCCGGCGCCTTGACGGGGCTTCATCGCGTGCGGGCGATGACGTTGAACGACGCTCATATTTTCTGCCGCCCGGATCAGATCAAGGAAGAGTTCGCGCGCGTCATTACGCTGCTGCGCAAAGTATACGAGGATTTCGGCATCAAGGAGTACCGCTTCCGCTTGTCCTACCGGGATCCGCAGGATACCGAGAAGTATTTCCCGGACGACGCGATGTGGGAAATGTCCCAGCGCATGCTCCGCGAAGTGGTCGAAGAGCTGGGCCTTCCGTTCTTCGAGGCCGAAGGGGAAGCCGCATTCTACGGTCCGAAGGTCGACGTACAGATCAAGACGGCGCTCGGCAAGGAAGAGACGTTGGGCACCGCGCAGTTGGACTTCCTCCTGCCGGAGCGATTCCAGCTCGAATACGTCGGAGATGACGGGCAGAAGCATCGTCCGGTCGTCATTCACCGCGGCATCATCAGCACGATGGAGCGCATGACGGCGTTCCTGCTGGAGAACTTCGCCGGTGCGCTGCCGCTCTGGCTGTCGCCGGTCCAGGCGAAGGTCCTTCCGGTATCGCCGGCGTATGAGGCGTATGCCAAGGAAGTAACCGAGAAGCTGCTCGATGCGGGCATTCGCGCCGAAGCCGATGTGCGGAACGAGAAGCTCGGCTACAAAATCCGCGAAGCGCAGCTGGAGAAAATGCCTTACATGCTCGTCGTCGGCGAGAATGAGAAGAACGAAGGCGGGGTATCCGTCCGCAAGCGCGGGGAAGGCGATCTGGGCATGAAGCCGCTCGCGGAGCTGATCGGCCTGATGCAGGAAGAGATTCGGACACGCTATATCGCGCAGCCGAAGGAACAATAATGGAGAGAGCCTGCCTGCGTGCCGCCCAGGGATAAAGCAGAAGCTGAGACTCTTGGGCGCAGCGCTGCTTGACTATTTATGCCGTAAGACAAGACGTCTGTCGTTGACAGGCGTCTTTTGCGGTTGGAGGAGCGGCAGATGGTCCATTCGATCCGGAGCCGGGCTGACAAGTTTGTAAGCTTCCGATAAGGAAAATCACTGGCATGCCGGTTCTTGCCTCCGCTAAAATAGGGGTAACAGCCCAGACATTAGCAACGATAAGGAGTGGGGAGATTGATGAAAATAACCGGACGCCAACTGCTGCACACGACCTTGGCGGCAGCGATGGCCTTCACGATGCTGGCGGCCCCTCTGGCCGGCAACGGAACCGCCTATGCCAAGGAGAGCGGCAAGCCAGACTTGACTCGGAACGCTGCGGCGGAACCGGCGAAGCGGGAGGCCGCGGCGCAGGTTCAATATGATATACAAGCGAAGCTGGACACGGAGAAGATGACGATTGCCGGCAGACAGAAGGTAACCTACCGCAATACGTCATCCGACGAGCTTACCGATGTCGTCTTCCGGCTGTTCGCCGACGCGAACCGCTCGAAAAAGACCCAACCTGCCATGTTCGCACGGAATAATGAGCAAATCGCCAAGGATAATCCCGATAAGAAGCCGGAGGATTTTCTCGGCGGCATCGATATTATTAGCGTGAAGGATGCAAGTACGGGACGGACGCTCGATTTCAAGAAGGAGAATCAAGCGCTGACGGTTTCCTTGGCGAAGGCGTTGAAGGAAGGAGAAGCGGCCGCGCTGGAGCTGGAATTCAAGACGAAGATTCCGTTCGGCATGCAGCGGCTGTCCTATTACAAAGACATTGTGAACGGCGCGCATTGGTTCCCGGTCATGTCGGTCTATGACGGGCGGACGCATGCATGGGCGAAAAAGCCGTACAGCAAAACGTTCGAATCCGATTACTACGATATGGCCGATTATCGCGTCAGTCTGAATGTCCCGGAAAAGCTGCAGGTAGCGATGCCGGGCCAATTGTCCGAAGCGGCGGCAGAGCCCGGACGCAAAACGGTTACGGCCGAGGCCGACAATACGCGGGAGCTGGTCTTCTTCGCCAGCCCGAAGTATCATAAGGCGAGCAAAACGGTGAACGGCTTGACCGTGGAGTATTATTATTATAATGATGACAATGATCCGAAAAAGACCAAAATCATTAATCAATACATCGATCAGGCATTCAAGGCGATCACCTTCTTCAGCGAGAAGTTCGGTCCTTACGACTACCCTGAATTCCGCATCGTGGAATCCCATGTCGAGGGCGTGGCTGTCGAATTCTCCAGACTTATCCAGATGGGACTCGTGAGCGCTCAGGACGATCCGGAAAACAAAACGGCCTTCGTCCACGAGATTGCGCATCAATGGTTCCATTCCATCATCGGCAATGACTCGGAGCATGAATCGTTCCTGGATGAAGGCTTCGCCGACTTCGCCATGGCCTATTTCTATGAAGAGCAGGGGAACAAGATGAGCGGCTTCGACGGCGTGCGGATGGATGAATTTCCGCTGGAAGAGTCGATTAACTCCACGAATGACAATGTGGGCGACTCTCCCGATGCCGTATTTTACAAAAAGGGGCGCCTGGCCATCTATGAACTTTACCGCACGGTAGGACAAGCCAAGTTCGATGCGTTCATGAAAGAGTACTATAATCGTTACGCTTATCGGAACGCGACGGTCGAAGGGCTCCTGCAGATCATAGAGGATCAGTTCGGGACCGAGATTGGCCAGCGGATGGATGACAATCTGAATAAGCCGAATTATGAGCTGAAGCAGGAATTCCGGTTG
Source organism: Paenibacillus dendritiformis (assembly GCF_021654795.1). Lineage (NCBI taxonomy): Bacteria > Bacillati > Bacillota > Bacilli > Caryophanales > Paenibacillaceae > Paenibacillus > Paenibacillus dendritiformis. The sequence continues at coordinate 4,644,668 of NZ_AP025344.1, read as the reverse complement.
ACCGAAGCGGAGAAGGCGAACTACACCCGGACGACGATGACTCAAATGTATGACGGCATCCTGGAACAACATCCGGATCTTCCGCCACAATCGATGCTCCGCATCATGTCCAAGACGCTGCATGGCGAGCCGCTGGTTATCGTGCTGAGCGATGGCGTAAGTGAGGAAGCCGCGGCGCACCAGGCCATGGTGAAGGATAGCCTCCTCCATATGCTGAACATGTGGGGCATGAAGGCTACGGTGTTGACGGAGCGGCAGGCGGTCAAGAAAAATATGGAGACGGCGCTGGCGAAGAGCAATGTTATCGCGATCGGCAATTCGTCGAAGAACGCCTTTGTGCAAGCGATGAAGCCTCAGCTCGCGGACAAGTCGGCTCAATCGGGCTTCCCTTGGAAAGAAGTCATGGGCAAGCCCGGTCTTTACGGCGCTTACGGCACGGTTCATCCGTACAATAAGAACCGGCTCGTGGTGCATTATTTCTGGACTGACGATCATGTCAATGAGAGAGCGGCAGAGGAGTTTTTGCCAACCGCCAGCTTCAGCACGTTATTCCCGACGCAGAACTTCCACCAGTATAAAGTATTCAAGCAGGACGGGACAATCTATAAAGAGAAGTTTACCGAAAATCCGCTTTCCCAAGTATTCCAGTAAAGTCGGACTCGCCATCGATACCGCAGAGGATGTATCCTCTGCGGTATTTTGCTGTTAACCTAACCTGCGAAGTGACATGATTGCGTTAGATTCATTTACATTAATTGCAGAAAAATATACATTATCTTGAAAACCTATTGAAACAAGGCGATCCCACCCCTATAATCACCAATAATAAATTAAATTTGTGTTAGAGTATCTTACACATTAAAGGGAGTGGAGATTATGCAAAGCAACCTGTCCATTCAGCCGCCACGCATGTCAAGCGGGTGGAGACGCTGGGGGATGGCCGCGCTCCTCGGGATCGGCTGGGGGCTAAGCCTGCCGGTTCCGGCCCTGGCAGCGGACGGTCCGTCGGTCGAGAGCTTGAACACGGGGATCAATGCCCTCTGGGTCATGCTGGCGGCCGTGCTGGTTCTGTTGATGCAGGCGGGATTTATTCTGCTGGAATCGGGATCGGCCCGCATGAAGAATGCCGGTCATATCGCCGGGAAGACCGTGTTCACGGTTGGCTTGTGCTCGCTGGTGTATTGGGCCGTCGGCTATGGTCTCATCTTCGGCGGCAGCGGGAACGGACTGATCGGCTGGGGGGACTTTTTCTTCAACCCGCAGGGGGCTGGCGGCCTCCCTCCGTTCGTCTTCTTCACGTTCCAGTTCGCCTTCGCGGCCGTGGCCCTGTCGATTGCGTGGGGAGGCTTCGCGGAGCGGGCGAAGCTGTCCGTCTATGTCTGGTTCACCATCCTGTTCACGGCGGTCATTTATCCGGTCGTGGCGCACTGGATTTGGGGCGGCGGCTGGCTCGCGGAGCATGGGAAGCAGGATTTCGCCGGATCGACCGTCGTTCATTTGACAGGCGCGATGGCCGCGTTGGCGGCGACGCTTCTGCTCAAGCCCCGGCTTGGACGCTTCGGGGGCAAAAGAGCTCCCGAGGAGATAAAGGGGCATAATCAGGTATACACGACGCTTGGCGTGCTTATTCTCTGGATCGGGTGGTTCGGCTTCAATGCGGGCAGCACATTGGCTGTCGATGACGGCTTTTTCGGTTACGTGGCGATGAATACGCAATTGGGCGCCGGGGCCGGCGCGATAGCGGCACTCGCCATCAGCTGGATTGTCAATGGCAAAGCGGACATTCCGACGATATTGAACGGCACGTTGGCCGGGCTGGTTGCCATTACCGCCTCTTGCGCTTTTGTGGAACCATGGGCGGCGGTGCTTATCGGTCTTGCCGCCGGGGTACTGGTCTTTTACAGCGCGAAGCTGTTCGATAAGCTGCGCATTGACGACCCGGTTTACGCCTTGTCCGTCCATGGGATGGCCGGAATCTGGGGCACGCTCTCGAACGGAATTTTCGCGACGACGGAGCTGGCGGCCAAGGTAGGCGTCGGAACCGGAGGTCTTCTCGATACGGGAAGCCTTCGCCAGTTGGGGGTGCAAGCCTACGGAATCGCGGCAGCGGGGGCGTTTGCCTTCCTCGCTTCCTATGTTCTGTTGTACGGCATCAAGCAAATCTCGGGCTTGAGGGTGCGGGAGGACGAGGAAGTGATGGGTCTCGATCTGAGCGAGCATGGGGAATACGGGTATCCGGAGCAAATGGGCCAGCTTGACGCTGCGCACCACAATCGGCCCGCTAGCCCGCCGTTGCCTCCGCCGATCGGCCATTCGCCCGCGAAGCCGGCCGTGCTGAGAAGATAGGAAGACCGGCTGGAGGATAAGGCCCGAGGAGCGGTCTGCGACTTGAACGCGGATGCTCTTCGGGCTTTTTCCCGTGCATCCGGTCTGGACAACCCGCATCAGCACGGCGGATATAGGGGGGATCGCGGAACCGTCCCTTCACCCGTTATAATAGAAGATAAACGCAAGGCCGGAACGGAGGCGTCTTCTGCATGCCTGCGCTGCGGCAGCCGGTGCTGTGCCCGCGCCGGCGAACTGAATAGAAGGAAATGATTCTCCCTTGTGCATGCTTGAATGGGAGTGAAGGAGGCAGCGATGAATACTTCCTGCGGCAATCAAGTGCTCGTCGTCGAAGACGATGATAATATTAGACGATTTGTCACGATTAATTTGGAACGGAATGGCTTCCTGGTAGCGGAGGCGGCACAAGGAGAAGCGGCGCTGCATCGTTTTGCGGCCACCCGTCCCGATGCGGTCGTGCTGGACATCATGCTCCCCGACATCGACGGATTTGCCATTTGCGAGCGGATGAGAGAGATGGATCCCGAGATTGTCATTATTTTTCTCACCGCCCGCGGACAAGATCTGGACAAGATTAAGGGACTCGAACTCGGTGCCGATGATTATATCGTCAAGCCGTTCAATCCGCTGGAACTGGTGGCCCGGATTCGGACCGTGCTGCGGCGGACCCGTCTAGCGGCCGCGCCGGCGCGAAAGATCATGGAATCCGGTCCGTTCCGGCTCGACCTGGATGCGAACCGGCTGTACAAACGGGATGATGTGATCGGCTTGACGCCGAAGGAATATCAGATGGTGAAGGTGTTTATGGAGCATCCCGACAAAGCGCTATCCCGGGATGACCTGTTGAACCTCGTCTGGGGAGAGGACTTCGTCGGCGATCCGAAGACGGTAGATGTGCATGTTCGGAAGCTGAGAGAGAAGCTCGAAGACGATTGCTCGAAGCCGCAGCGGATTGAGACAGTATGGGGAACCGGGTACCGCTGGAGAAAGGACGAATGACATTGTGGGCATCCGACAAAGATTAGTAGGAAGCTATTTGGCAGTCATCCTCATTACGGTATCGATCTTGGAAGTGATCCTGATCGCGTCGGTGGATTACTATTACCATTCCAGCGTCAGGCGCATTCTCATAAATCAAGCGGAAATATCGGCCGCTTTTTTTCAGCAATATTTCTCGGGGCAGGATGTGGCTGAGCAGTCGGAGCGGCTGCTCCGGGGGTTTTCCCAAAATACGGCAGCGCAGGTGCAAGTCATTGACGCTTCCGGACGATTGCTTCAGGATAATGTCAACGTCCAGGCCTCGGGAAGCCTGATTGATTATTCGGATGTGCGGCAGGCGCGGGACGGAACGATGGGGATATGGCGGGGGACATCTCCCTCCTCCGGCGAGTCCTTGCTGGCGGTATCCTGCCCATTGGTGACCGACGCCAAGACGGTCGGGGTCGTCAGGTATGTGGCATCCTTGACGAACACAATCGCCACCATCCGCCGGATCGCTGCCTTATGCATTGCGGCCGGCCTGCTGGTGGTCGGGATTGTCACGGTGGTCAGCCTGTTCCTGTCGCGGACGATTACCGGATCGATACGGGAGTTGAAGCTGGCCGCAGACCGGATGGCGGAGGGCGATCTCTCGGCTAGAGCGGAGAAAAGACACAAGGATGAACTGGGAGCCTTGGCGGAGACCTTAAATACAATGGCATCCCGATTGCAGCGAAGCGATCAGCTCAAAAATGAATTCATCTCCTCGGTGTCCCATGAGATTCGAACGCCGTTAACGTCCATTAAGGGGTGGACGGTGACGTTGCAGGCGGCGGGCGGCGACAGCAAGGCTTTGCTCGAGGAGGGGCTGGACGTGATTGAAGCGGAAAGCGATCGCTTGACTGAGCTGGTGGATGAATTGCTTGACTTCTCCAAGCTGGCGAACGGAAAAATTACGTTGTCCCGCGCCCCGGTGCATGTTCCGGAGCTGCTGCGGCATGTCGGGACACAGCTGGCCCCAAGAGCGGCCAGACTGGGGCTGGAACTGGAGGTCAAGGGTGGAGATGCCCTGCCTGTCATCCATGCGGACGCCAATCGTCTGAAGCAGGTGCTTCTCAATCTGTTGGACAATGCGATCAAGTTCACCCCTCCGGGCGGAACCGTTGCGATGCATGCAGGCCAGTTCAAGGAATATATCGTTCTTGCAGTCGAGGATACGGGCGCGGGCATTCCCGAGGAGGAGATCGGCAGCGTCCTGCAAAAATTTTATAAAGGCAGCAACAGCGGAGCCGGAAGCGGACTGGGCTTATCGATCTGTCATGAGATCGTGAAGCTGCACGGCGGGTATCTGAAAATAGAGAGCGAGCCGGGACGGGGAACGAAGATTCAGGTGTTCCTTCCGTCGCGTTAGATGCGACAATTTTAACCTTTTCATAACCTATTCTTGGTTATGAGGCAATACACTAGAGTGGAAGACAGGCAGAGAAGGGGATGCAATGAGAGACATAAGGAGATGGGGAGCGTTCGCAGCGGCTTCTTTGCTGTGGATAGGCGGATGCAGCATGCCTTCCGCTCCGGCCGAGTTGGTTCAGCCGCCGCGGCCCGAGCCCCATCATCGCAGCGATCTTGTGTTAAGCGACATTCCCGGCTTTTCCAGATTGCTGATTCCGGCTCTCAGCGAAGAGGGCAACGGCATCTCGGTCGGGGATGTGGATGGGGACGGCAACGATGAGGTCGTCGTCGTCTATGAAGCGAATATTCAAGACGAGAAGGTGCAGAAGGCGGCCTTGCTGAAGCGGGAGGATGAAGCGTGGCGGGTCGTGTGGGATACGAAGGGCTTCGGCCATGGCCTCGATTACGCGGGGTTGGCCGATCTGAACCAGGACGGTTATCCCGATATTGTGCTTGGCTGGGCTCTGGGCGGCGGAGAAAAGGGCATGGATGTCTATGTGTGGAAAGACGATGGCATCGAATTGTGGAGAAAACAAGCCTACCGCGGCCAAATGAGTTTGGGAGAGATGAACGATGAAACTAAATAAAAAGTGGGCGATTATTGCGCTTGCTGCGGGCATTGTGCTCTTCGGCGCCTTTTTATTTCGCAAGCAGCTAGCCGTACTCGCCTTCGATATGTTCCTGTCGGATAAGGTGGAGAAATCACTGGATCGGACCTATAAACCGATTTATGACAAGAAGGACACCATAGGCATTGATGATGATCCGTTCTCGCTGCTGCTGCTCGGAATCGATCAGCGGGACAAGGAGGTCGGACGTTCCGATTCGATGCTCTATACCGTCGTGAGGCCGAAGGATAACCGCATTCTGCTCTTGTCCATCCCGAGGGATTCCTACGCCGAGATTGTCGGCAAGGACAAGCAAGACAAAATCGCTCATGCCTATGCCTTCGGGGGCGCGAAAATGAGCGTCGAGAGCGTGGAACATCTGCTCCAGCATCCGGTGAATCATTATGCGGCCATCAATTTTAAAGGATTCCGGGAGGTCGTTGATGCACTGGGCGGCGTCGAATTGCCGATCACGGAGGACATCCGGAATCAGAGCCGTTACCATGACAAATTCCTGATCGAAGCGAACAAGCCCATCTATACCGGACTGGAGGCGCTGAACTATGTCCGCTATCGCGAAGATTCGGACATGAACCGGATGGAGCGCAACCGTATCTTTTTGCAGGCCTTGATGAAGCGCATGGTGCAGCTCGACAAGATCAGCCATTTGCCCGAGCTTCTGGAGATTGCCGGTGACAACCTGGACACCGATATTTTGCCCGGCGATATGATTGGTTTGGCCAAGATGATGCTGTTGAAGGACACCCTTCCCTCATTCACCAGCTATTCCTTGGATGGGAAAGGAAAAATCATGGATGATATCTGGTACCTAATCCTGAATGAAGAGGATCTGGCCTATGCGAGGAAGCTGATTGACAATTGGCTCGATCCGGAAGTGCTCTCCGCGGAATTGTTGCTTCCCGAGACACTAGGATAGCGAGGACCTGTGTACAAGATAAAAGTTTAATCGCTTTAACTTCAGGTTGCGGAAATTTTCCGGACTCTCTGGCTGTATATCTGTCGTCACTTATTAGAATCGCAAGGAGGACGAATCAACGTTGGTCGCGAAGGCGGATGTGCAGGCGGATGTGCAGGCGGATGTGCAGGCGGATGTGCAGGCGGATGTGCAGGCGGATGCGGATGCGGCGGTAAGGCGGGGGCTCTGATAGCAGCGGCCTCGGTCCAAAATTGCTGCAAATATACAGTATTCGCCCTGATGCCCCGTTCCGAAAACTAAAATCCTGCAAGGATGCAGGATTTTATGCCAATTTCGGCTTGTTTTATGGAGAAACAGGCGAAATCCTGCACTTCTGCAGCAATTTCCCAAATTCTTCTCGTAAGTAGAAGAAATTAATGCCTTTTTGCAGGATTCCCGAAAACCGCGATTCCCTCGCCAGATCTTGGCGGGAACGGGCACTCCTCCAGCCTACGAATAAGAGGTACTGAGATGATTTATATTCGCAAGTTTAGAAAAATAGATAAACCGATCGTCTTGTTCATGCTGGCCCTGATTGCCATTGGGACAGTGGCCGTGCATGGGGCGACGGCCGGCACCAAGCTGGACGGATTATATGTGAACAACATCGTGTTGTTCGCCTTGTTCACTATTCCGACGCTGCTTGTCGCGGTGCTCGATTATTCGATCCTTATGGGGGCCGTGGCCTACGTTTTGTACGGAATCGGAATCGGTCTCTTGCTGCTTGTCATGTTCCTTGGAGAAAATATCAACGGAGCGGTCCGGTGGCTGAGTGTCGGCAGCTTCCAGCTTCAGCCCTCCGAGTTGATTAAAATCGCTACGGTATTGGTGGCCGCCGATATGCTGCACAAACGCTCGGGCCGGACGCTTCGTCTGCTCCCCGATCTGCTGCCGATCGGGGCCGTGTTCTTCGTCCCGACGTTCATGATTATGAAGCAGCCCGATCTTGGCACGGCGCTTGTCTTCGTCGGCGTCCTGCTCGCGATGCTATGGATGGGCAATATCCGCACCTCCCAGATGGCCTCGCTGCTTGGCACCCTCGCGGTGGCGATCGGGGCGATATGCTGGTTGTATTACGCGGATCACGATTTGTTGGCCAAGCTGGTCAAGCCGCATCAAATGTCGCGGATACAGACCTTTCTCGACCCCGCCAGCGATCCTGATAAATCATGGCATGTCAACAATGCCATCCATGCGATTGGCTCGGGGGGATTAAGAGGCGATTCGGGATTCTATATCGAGCGCGGCTACATTCCCTATGCCTACTCGGATTCCATCTATGTGGTCATTGGCGAGAAATACGGGTTTTTAGGGTCCTCGGCGCTGCTGCTGCTTTATTTTCTTCTTATCTATCGCATGATGCTCATTGTCCGGGAGAGCCGCGACCTGGCCGGATCCTATCTCGTTATCGGACTTGCCGGAATGCTGGTCTTTCAAATCTTCGTCAATATCGGCATGCACATCGGCTTGGTGCCCTTGACCGGCCTGTCGCTGCCGTTCATCAGCTATGGCGGCAGTTCTTTGTTAGTGAATATGGTATCGATAGGGCTGGTGCTTAGCGTCAGGATTCATAAGGATGACGCCATCCTGGATGTTGGCGGCCAATTGCCCTCTGAACCTGCCCTTTTAATCCCTAAGTAAATCGTAAATTGCCCGCGGGCTCATGTCGAAAGAACGCCTTCCCTATCGGAGGGAGTTCTTTTTTGTCGATGATGCATAAAATAAATAAGCCGTGGACATCCTTCCCACTAAGGGAGGGGTAACCATATGTTTACAGGAATGAACAAGGAAAAGAATAAGGAAGAACGTTCGATGATGACGTCGCCTAACCGTTCACGGATTCGCTTGGCGGTCATTCTCCTGCTCGGCGCGGTCGCTATGGCTTTGGCGCCAGAGCGGGGAGAGGCGGATGCCTATCTGTACCGGTACGTGGCCTTGATGGAACAAGGACCGGTGTCTGCCGCGATGGGGCAGGGGGTACGGCCATCGTCTGGGCCTGTATGGAGGGGCTCGGCTCTTCCGGAGGGCATTGGGAACCGGTATGCGGCTGTTCCGCCGCTGGCTGACATCGGGCCTGGGATGTCCGGGAAGCGGGCTCCCGCGCTCGGGGCGTACAACGCCGGGAGTAAGCCGTCTCCGCCAGCAGCGATCGTGTATGTCAACCCGCCGGCCCGTCCGGATAAAGGGGCGGAATCCGCGTCGAAAGAGCCGCGCAAGGCCGTTCCGACTTCCTCGATGTCGTATTCCGACGTCAATCTGGCGCCGGGGAAGCAGCAGGTGATCAAGAGAGTGAAGGTCATCGCCACGGGTTATACGGCAGGCGTGGAATCGACCGGAAAAAAACCGGGCCATCCGGAATACGGCATTACCTATTCGGGCGTGAAGGTGCGAAGAGATTACGTGTCCACCATCGCCGCTGATCTGTCCGTATTCCCGCTTGGCAGCATCTTATATATTCCGGGCTACGGCTACGGGATCGTGACGGATATCGGTTCGAAAATCAAGGGAAATAAAATCGACTTGTATTTTCATACAACGAAGCAGGTATATAAGCAGTGGGGCAAGAAAGAAGTGGAAGTTCAGCTTGTCCAGGAAGGCAATGGCAAGGTGTCGGAGGACATGCTGAATCAGCTGAACGAAGCCGTCTTCAAAACCGGCTCGATTCCTAAATCGCTGCAGTAGCCTGCCGGGCGAATAAAGCGGGGCAGACCATCGCATACTACTTGTCGTGGGAAACGACGTTTCCTTGATATGCTCGCCAACGACGGCGAACTCTCAGGAGGTGAAATGCGATGAAAAACAACAAAGCGAACAGAATGTCCCCAGCGAATTCGAAATATGTTGACGCTGAATTTGCAGCAGAAAACACGGCTGCAGATACGGGAGTGGCTCCGAGAAACGCGGGTGCGGTTCCAGGAGGAGCTGCAGGAAGAAACGCGGCTGCGGACACGGAATTTGCAGCAGGAAATGCTTTTGCGGACACGGAATTCGGGGTGGAATCGGAAGGCGCCGCAAGCGCTCTGAACAACCCGCAAGCGAACCGTATCTCCAAAAAACAGCCGGAGCAACTGTAATTACGCTGACATGGAAGGCGCCGCAACGGCTTGTTCCCTAGTTATAAAGAGATGCAATGACCGCCGATAAGGCGGTCTTTTTTGCATCCTAGCCCGGCCGCCGGAGCGTATTAACCGGTTCTCTCAACGGCCTGCCGTTCCGCTCGCGGCGCCGGTTCCGATTCACAGGTTTTGACGGGAATAGATGGCTAACGACAGGCGCATCGAGATCCATCCAATCAACAGCCCAAGCAGGGCGGGAAGCCAAGCTTCCACGGCAGGCGGAAGCGGGAGATGAAGGCTCAGACTGAAGGGGGAATCATGAGCCGCACGCGCGATGACCGGAGATACAAACGGCGTCAGAAAGACAAAAATCATAAATACGTATTTGGACTTCTCGTAGCCGAAGTGATACTGAAACGGCAGCAGAATCCCGAAGATAAGGGAAAAGAGCAAAAACGATCCGGCAAACGAAGCCGCCGACAATAATTCGAGCTTCGAGGGCAGAAGCAAGGCCGTTATCGTATAAATGAAATAGCAACCGGCAAAAAGAACGCAAATAAACAAATATTTTGCCTTCACCAAAGCTTGGCGCGTATAGGGGGTAGCGCACAGCAAAGCCGCTCCCTTATACTTGTATTCCATCATCGACACGGTGTTGAAGAGCAAGTACACAAAATAGAGCCACGTCATAAAGAACGCCAAAAAGCTGCCGGCCACAGGAAGCTTTGTGGAAATAAAAGCCGGCAATACAAACGCCACCGCCAGCATGAAGGCCAAGTGCTTTTTTGCCAGGAGAAAATCTTTTTTCACGAGATGTAACAGCATCTATTTTGCCCCCTTTAAATAACCGAGCATCACGTCTTCGATCGTCGGACGTTCGATTAGCACATTGTTCATGTTTTGGCGTACGGCCATTTTATTGTTCGTCAAGCCCGTAAAACCGTAATGGGTCTCGTCCACGCTCAAAAACAATCCCCTCGTCTCCTCGTTCAGCGCCGCCCTGTCCCCTTTGACGACCGCATGGGAATCAAGCAAAGCGTCCCTCTCTTCCATGAATTTGATTTTGCCCTTATCCATGAAAATGAGCGCATCGGCCACTTTGTCCAGATCGGATGTGATATGGGTGGAGAAGAAGACGGCTTTTCCGCCTGAATTCATGAAATCGAGCAGGATGTCCATCAACTCGCTTCGCACCAAAGGATCGAGACCGCTGGTAGGCTCATCCATAATCAAAAGCTCGGCCTGATGGGAGAGGGCCAGGGCAAGCGCATATTTCATGCGCATTCCTTTTGACAGGGTCGAGATTTTTTGGCCGGGATCCAGGCTGAAGCGCGTCATATATTGCTTGAATGCGGACTCATCCCATTTGGAATAGGCCGGCGCGACGATGCTTTTCATTTCCCGCAGGGTCAGATCCTCATAAAAGTAGCCTTCATCCATGACGATGCCGATTCGGTTTTTCAGCTCCCGTTCATGACCGTCCATGTCCTTCCCGAACAGGGCGATGCGTCCGGCATCCGCCTCCGCCAAGCCGAGGATCGCTTTGAGCGTCGTTGTCTTGCCTGCCCCGTTAATCCCAACAAGCCCGGTGATGCAGCCTTCTTGCAGAGAGAAGCTGACATTTTGCAGGCTGAATGAGCCAATTTGTTTGCGAAGCTCTGTAACTTCGAGTATCGGGTTCATTGGTCTTCCTCCTCGAAAAGAATGTCCATCATGGCCATGAGCTCTTCCTTGCTGATTCCGAGCGCACGGGCGGTTGTCCACGCTTCTGTCAGCTTGACTTCCACCATATGCCGCTTCGATTCCAGCAGCAGCTCCAGGTTCTCCCTCGCGACAAAGGAGCCTTTGCCCGGCCTGGTAGTAATAAATCCTTCGGATTCCAGTTCATCATACACTCTCCGGGTCGTCAGCACGCTCACATGGAGATCGTTGGCCAGCGCCCGAATGGATGGCAGCAATTCGCCTTCCTTCAGCTCGCCGTAGAGGATGGCATCCTTGATCTGGTCCTTGATTTGCTGATAAATCGGCGGATCCGATACGTTGGAAATAATAATTTTCATGGGACCTCCATCAAAATTAACTGTGCATCTCTTACATACACATCATATACATACAGTACATCATTGTCAATCCATAACGCTGCGAATCAGCTTGATTGCAAGCGACCCGGTTATGTCAGCCAGGGCTTGCAGAGGCCTTGTCCGAATATCTGGGATCAGCTTCCACCCCCTCGGTCTGGAGACCGAGGCCGATTTCAATCTTACGCCGCTGGCGCCCGGACGAGTCATCGCTTACACTAGAGTTACAAGAAGCGGCACAAGCTGAGCCGCATATGGATAGAAGCGAGGGATGAGACATGCAACATAATCGGGGACGATGGTTAGGCGGTCTGGTGCTTATCGGGCTCGGTGCTTTCTTTATGCTCAGTCAGTTAGGCTACATCGATATGAATATCGGGGATTTGTTCCGCACCTTCTGGCCGGCCATTTTGATCGTCATTGGCTTGAATTCGCTCCTGCATGGCGCCTTCTGGGGAGTCATACTGCTTGGGGTCGGCGGCTACTTCCTGCTGTCGAATCTGGGGTACATCTATATGTCGCCGGGCGATTTCTTCAAAATGCTGTTCCCGCTTGCCCTTATCGTGGGCGGAGTCTGGATGCTGTTCAAGAAGCGGGATTATCCGCGTCCTGACCGGGATCGTCATCGCCCGAAGGATTGGAAGGAGGACGATTGGGGATTCGATGCGCATGCGCAGACCCCGCCTCCACCGCCGCCGCCGGCGGACTATGATTTTGACAGCAAGTTCGATGAGCAATTCGGCACGAATTATACGAAAAAGGAGCCGAAAAATAATGATTTCCATGGCCAGTCGGGCTCCTTCGCCGGATCGGTTCCGCCGCCGCCTCCAATGGGAGGAATGTCAGGCAATCCGAAGCGGGACACGTTCCACAAATCGGCGTTCATCGGCGATACCCATCTGGGCAGCGATTATTGGGAGCTGAAGCCGACGAATCTCTCCCATTTCATCGGCGATACATTCATTGACCTGACGAAGGCCCAGGTCCCTTACGGAGAGACAAAGATTACGGTCTCTTCCTTCATCGGAGACGTGAAGGTATTCGTCCCGAACGATATGGATTTGGGGGTTAGCGTAACGTCGAGCTCCTTCCTGGGCGATGTGAAAATATTCGATCAAAAGAAGGACGGATTCATGAGCAGCGTGCAGATGGAGACCCCTTATTTCTATGAGGCCGGCAAAAAAATTCGCATCGTCGTCAGCACGTTCATCGGTGATGTGAAGGTGACAAGGGTAGGATAACGAATGCTGATAAATTGGGTTCGCCGTTCCCGGAGCGTCAAATGGGAGCTTCTCCTTACCTTCCTTATCTCGGGCGGCCTTATTATGAGCGTATTCTGGATTGGCATTGTGTACGGCGGCGCATGGTACCATGGCATGAACTGGTGGCTGTTCGGCATCAGCACGGTCGTCGTCGTGTCGCTCATTATGGGCTATGTCGCCGGCGTCCGGCTGCAGCGCCGCCTCGACGTGCTGCACCTCAGCATGATGCAGGTGATCAAGGGCAATTGGTCGGAGCGGATTCCGCTCGGCGACGACGCGTCCTTCGATCGGCTCTATGAGGATTTCAATACGATGGTCGACGCGATGGAGAAGAAGCTTCGCCTGCTGCAGAAGATGTCGGAGCAGCAGGTGATGGATCGGGAGAAGGAATGCGAGGCGGTTGTGCTGGAAGAGCGCCGCAGGCTGGCCAGAGATCTGCATGATACGGTCAGCCAGCAGCTGTTCGCCCTGCATATGGCCTCTTCTTCTCTTCCCAAAGTGATGGAGCGGGATATGAAGCGGGCTGAAATGGTGGTCAACCAATTGATTCAGATGTCGCATATCGCCCAACGGCAAATGCGCAGCCTGATCGCCCAGCTCCGCCCATTGGAACTGGACGGGCGCACGCTGCAGGAGGCGCTCGATCATTGGTTTCCCGACTACTGCCGGCAGAACGGCATTCAAGGCAAAATCGATATTGACATGAACATCAAGCTGTCCGAGGCAATTGAGCACCAGAGCTTCCTGATGATTCAGGAGGCGATGGCTAATGTCGTGAAGCATGCCCGCGCGACGCAAGTTACGCTTACCATGCACGCGACGCCGGCGCAGCTCATCCTGGCCATCGCCGATGACGGCCAGGGCTTCGATCTGCAGGGCGCGTCCTATAAGACCGGAAGCTACGGTCTGACGACGATGAAGGAACGGGTAGACAAGCTGGGCGGCAATCTGGATGTCATCAGCCAGCCCGGCGCGGGAACGACGATTCGCGTTCATATTCCGTTATTTCGGGAGCAAGAAGAAGAAGCCGGGGAGACGGCTCCGCCAGGAAGCGAATAGAAGAGGGGAAGCGGGCCCGGAGCAGGGCGAGCCGGAGGCAGACGGAGGGATATCATAGTGGAACAGACGGTAATGACCGTATTTCTCGTGGATGACCATGAGATGGTCCGAATGGGATTGAAGACATATTTGATGCTGGATCCGGATATTGAAGTGATCGGGGAAGCCGGAGGCGGGCTGGAAGCGATCCAGTCGATCTCCGCCCGGGCGGAGCGGGGAGAGCGGCTGCCCGATCTCGTTCTGATGGATCTGATGATGCCGGACATGAACGGCGTCGAGGCGACGCGCGAATTGACGCGCCGCTATCCGGAGCTGAAGATCGTCATGCTGACGAGCTTCATGGAGGATGAACAAGTATTCGAAGCGATTCAGGCCGGGGCCATCAGCTATGTGCTGAAGACCGTCTCCGCCGAGGAACTGGTCTATGCGCTCCGCGGCGCCTTGCGCGGCATGCCGGTGATGAGCGGAGAGGTGTCGCAGGCGCTGACCCGCGGCTTGCGCAAGCAGGCGTCGCAGTCGGATGATGAGGCGTTGACGGAGCGGGAGCGGGAAGTGCTGCTGCTCATCGCCGACGGGAAGACGAACAAGGATATCGCGGAAGAGCTTCATATCAGCATCAAGACGGTCAAGACGCATGTGTCCAATCTGCTCATGAAATGCGAGGTTCAGGATCGGACGCAGCTCGCCGTTCATGCGCATCGCAAAGGCTGGGTTAAAAGCGACTGACTTCGTCCACAATAAGGAGGAAGGAGGTTGCATGCCATGCAGCAGTTGGAAGGGAAGTTCGCCGGCCGCAAGTTCGGCACCGATGAACTGGTGCGCGTGTTGGAGCCGCTCGGGTTCGCCATCTCCGGCAATTGGGATTATGAAGGGGGCAGCTTCGATTGCGCATTGAACGAGGAGCGCACCCTGTGGCTGCGCCTGCCGTTCGCGGCGGTGAACGGTTCGTTCGACGGGGAAGCCAACGAATCGATCTTCGTTGAGATGAAGCAACCGTTCGTGCTCAAGCACGAGTACCGGGTCGGCAATGATCCGGATGCCGGCGTGCAGCTGTTCGGCGCCGTCGTGAACCAGTTCCAGGCGCCAACCAATCCGGACGCTTCGCTCTCTCCCGCGGAGATGCACCGGGCCCGGGCCAAGCTTGATGAAGCAGAAAATGTATTGGGGCGGATGAGTTAGCGGCGCCGGCCCGTTCGTAACGTAAAACAGGTCCATGGGCCTGTTTTTTGCGTCCATATCGATATCCGGCGAAGGCTGCCGCATGGGGGATAAGGCGGCTTGTCTCCGGAGAATCATTCTTTTTATTGGGTTTTATAATCTTTTTAAGCTGAGCTTAAGGTTGATGGTACAATATATAAATATATCATTCATACCTAAAACGCTTGTTGATTCGAGTGAAGATCAGCTTATTGGGAGGTAAGAACTATGGACGAACAACGACGCAAATTATTTTTTACATCCGACTCCGATTCGGATTCTTATACAACAGCACCGAATGAGACTCGAGGCCCGCAGGACGGCCCTCAGACGGGCGATGCCCAGGCGCGCAAGCCCGAGGAAGCTTATTATTTCGCTTACGGCCCTTATCAGTCTGTCAAGCAATCCGAAGAAAGCACAACGACTGCTATGGCATCGGGCAAGGTGAATGAAGTGGAGGTGACGCCGCCCGCGCCCGTCAAGCCGCTGCCATTCTCCAGAGCGACCAGCCAGGGAAGCGGCTCCGGCTTCCAGCCCGGGGGGAGCGGAGGCAGCCTGCCTCCCCAGCCGCCGCAGGGCAATTGGCAGTTCAAGGAGCCGAAGCGCAAGCGGGGCAGCTCGTTCCGGGCAATGTTCGCTTCGTTCCTGGCAGGGATGCTGGTCATCACCGGCCTGATGTATGCCGCGGACACGACCAATCTGTTCACGGGCAGACAGGAGCTGGCGAGCACGGCCGCCACGTCGGAGAGCGCGGTCGTGACCAACGGCACGCCGGCTCCGTTCCCGAACGGCGCCAGCAGCGTGCCGGAGGTCGTGAAGAAGACGAGTCCGGCGGTAGTGAAGATCGAGACGCTGGCCCGCGTAAGCACGCAGAACGGCTACGGCAATAACCCTTGGATGAACGATCCGTTCTTCCGCCAGTTCTTCGGCGATTCCTTCGGCGGCAGCGGGAACAACAGCTCGAGCCAGAGCCAGCAGCTGCAGCCGCTTGGCATCGGGACCGGCTTCATCTTCGATAAGTCGGGCTATATTTTGACGAACCAGCACGTCATCTCCGGGGCGGAAGTCATCCAGGTGACGGTGGAAGGCTACAAGAAGCCGCTCAAGGGGACGCTGCTTGGCCAGAGCCAGGATCTGGACCTGGCGGTTATCAAGATTGACGGGGAAGGCGACTTTCCGACGGTTCCGCTTGGCGATTCCGATGCGGCTCAGGTCGGAGAGCAGGTTGTCGCGATCGGCAACCCGTCCGGCTTCGACCACACGGTTACGTCCGGCGTGCTGAGCGCCCGCGAGCGCTCGATCAATGTCGATGATAACGGCAGCGCCCGGGAATACGAGCATTTGCTTCAGACGGACGCGTCCATCAATCCGGGCAACTCGGGCGGGCCGCTCTTGAATATGAAGGGCGAAGTCATCGGCATGAATGTCGCGGTCAGCAAGCAGGCGCAAGGCATCGGATTCGCCATCCCTTCGAATGTGATCAAGAAGGTCGTGGACGATCTGAAGGCGAACCGTGAAATACCGAAGGAGCCGATTCCGTTCATTGGCGCTACCCTCCAGACGATGACCAGCGACATTGCGCAGGAAATGGGCATCAAAAATGTCGAAGGCTCTCTCGTGCTTAATGTGATGTTCGGTTCCCCGGCCTATGAGGCGGATTTGCGCGCCTATGATATTATTGCAGGTATGGATGGCACGAAGTACGCGACCAAAGAGGAATTGATCGAAGCGATACAGAAGAAGAAGGTTGACGATACCGTGACGATGCAGGTGGTACGCAACGGCAAAGAGACGGAACTGAAGATTAAGCTCGGCGACCGGAACAAGTTCGACAAGCAGCTTCAGTCGCAGCAGCAGCAGCCATAAGCCGCGCGGCTTATGACGAATCCGGGTGCTGCGGCCCGGGCGCAGCGGGAGAGGAAGCATAGGACGGCCTGCGCCGTTCTTGGCTTCCTTTTCGCTATTCGGGCGGCGAATGGCAGTAAGGAAGAAGCAGGGAAGAGAATGATAATCTACGGGTGAAGAGGGGCTGGTAGGATGACGCGTTCAACGATTATGGTCGTGGATGACGATGAGAAAATTACGTCCATGCTGAGGCGTGGCTTGGTCTTCGAAGGATATGAAGTCCGGACGGCGACGAATGGCAGCGAGGGCTTGCGCGAGATGATGATCCGCGAGCCCGATTTGCTGATCCTGGATGTGATGATGCCGGAGGTGGACGGCTGGGAGGTATGCCGCAGGCTGCGGGAAGCGGGCAGCAATGTGCCGGTGCTGATGCTGACCGCGAAGGACGAGGTGCAGGACCGGGTGCACGGGCTGGATCTCGGAGCCGACGATTATCTCGTCAAGCCGTTCGCGCTGGAGGAACTGCTGGCCCGCGTGCGCGCCTTGCTGCGCCGCCGGGCCGAGGGCGAGGGCGGGACGCACCGCTTGACGTTCGAGGACGTCGTGCTTGATCTGCATACGCGGGAGGTGCTTCGCGACGGGAAGCCGATCGAGCTGACGGCGAAGGAGTTCGAACTGCTCCATCTGTTCATGCAGAATCCGAAGCGGGTGCTGCCGCGCGACGTCATTATGGAGAAAATTTGGGGCTATGACTACAGCGGAGAATCGAATGTGCTTGAGGTGTATATCGCCATGCTGCGCCAGAAGACGGAAGAACATGGAGGCAAGCGTATCATCCAGACCATTCGGGGAACGGGCTACGTCTTGAGAGGAGATCATTAATGTCGATTCGGCTGCGGCTTACGGTATGGTATTCCGTCCTGCTCGCGTTTACCTTGCTCTTATTCGGAATCGCCATCTACACCTTTGTCGACTACAACACATACGCGCATATTAAGTCGCGCATTCAGGCCCAGGTCAACCAGTTGAAGGTGCTGCCGACGATCGATCTGCAGAATCGCTTCGACTTCGATGTTCCCAAATCCGACGTGAAGCGGCTGGAGGATGCCGAGCTGTATATTCAGATTGTCAGCTTCCGCAACAAAACGCCGAGGATGTCGCCGAATCTGTCGGAGCTCGGTCTGAATATACCGATGCCGCAAAAGGCGGCGCAGATTAAAGAGGGCTATCGAAAAATCGAAGTTGGAGGCTATGAATTTCTTGTCTATGAAAATGCAATCGTGTTAGGTGATCAGGTTGAGGGGGCATTTCAGGTATTCGCCTTCACCGGGCGCGAAGCCCTGTTCACCAAAGAACTGCGAAGTATCCTTATCATCGCGTCGATGGTCACGATCGTGCTGGCCTTCTCGCTTGGCCTGTTCCTCGCCCAGAAATCGCTGCGGCCGATCGAGAATATCATCCGGGCTACGGACCGCATTCAGAAGGGGGCCGACCTGAGCGTCCGCATTCCGCGCGAGGGGCCGTCCGACGACGAGATCGGACAGCTCACCGACCGGATCAACAGCATGCTGGGCCGGATGGAGACGTTCTATAACGAGCTGGACGAGGCGTACCGGGCGCAGCGCCGATTCGTGTCCGATGCGTCCCATGAGCTGCGGACGCCGCTGACGACGATTCGCGGCAATGTCGATCTGCTTCAGAAAATGTGGATGAAGCAGCAGGAGCCGATCCAGATGAGCCAGAGCGACCGGGAGCAGATGTCGCTGGAAGCGCTGCGCGATATCGCGGACGAGTCGGAACGCATGAGCCATCTGGTGAATGATTTGCTGTCGCTTGCCCGCGCCGATGCCGGCTATGTGATGAGCAAGGTGCTCGTCGAGCTGAAGCCGATGGTCGAGGAGGTCGTGCGCCGGGCGCAGTTCCTCCCGCGCAAAGCGGAATGGGAGCTCGGCGATATCGATGTGCTGGAAGATTTGTATGTGTACGGCAACAAGGATTATTTGCAGCAGATGCTTTTCATTTTCATTGAGAATGCGTTCAAATATACCCCGGAAGGCAAGGTACGGCTGACGGCGCTGCGGCAGGATAACCAGATCGGATTGAAGGTGGATGACACGGGAATCGGCATGAACGAGAAGGAAGTGCCGTATATCTTCGAGCGTTTCTATCGGGCCGACGTGTCCCGCGGCGTAACATCGGGCACCGGGCTGGGGCTGGCGATAGCCAAATGGATTATCGATGAGCACCGGGGTTCGGTCGAGGTCGTCACGAAGCCGGGGAAAGGAACCTCGTTCATCGTGTGGCTGCCGCTGGCTACGGTCGACGGAAGCGGAGATTATCCGGTATAATGGAGAAGCGGATGTCAGACGCAGTATAATGAGAAGGCAGGTGTACCGATGGAAGTCAGGAAAATTACACCGCGTGGCTATTGCTATGGCGTCGTGGATGCGATGGTGCTGGCACAACAGACGGCGCGCAATCTGGATTTGCCCCGTCCGATTTATATATTAGGGATGATCGTTCATAACCGTCACGTAACGGATGCGTTCGAGGACGAGGGCATCATTACGCTGGATGGGGCGAACCGCCTGGAGATTCTGGATCAGATCGATTCCGGGACGGTGATCTTTACGGCGCACGGCGTATCTCCGGAAGTGCGGAAGAAGGCCCGGGAGAAGGGGCTGACCACCGTCGATGCGACATGTCCCGATGTGACGCGCACGCATGATCTGATTCGGGAGAAGACGGCCGAAGGTTACGAGATTATTTATATCGGCAAAAAAGGGCATCCTGAACCGGAAGGCGCCATGGGCGTAGCCCCGGACAAGGTGCATCTGATCGAGACGGAAGCGGAGATCGCCGATCTGAAGGTTGGCACGGATCGCCTCGTCATTACGAATCAGACGACGATGAGCCAGTGGGATATCAAGCATATTATGAATCGGCTTATCGCCCGCTTCCCGACGGCGGAGATTCATAACGAGATCTGCATGGCGACGCAGGAGAGACAGGCGGCGGTGGCCGAGCAGGCCGCAGGCTGCGACCTCGTCATCGTCGTGGGCGATCCGCGGAGCAACAACTCCAACCGACTGGCCCAGGTCTCGGAGGAGATTGCCGGCGTCCGTGCCTACCGCATCTCCGATCTGTCGGAATTGAAGCGGGAATGGCTCGATGGGGTCCGAATCGTCGGCGTGACCTCGGGCGCGTCAACGCCGACGCCGATTACGAAGGAAGTCATCGCTTATTTGGAGCAGTACGACGGGAATAACCCGGAGACATGGGACTTGAAGCGGACCGTGAATATGAAGAAGCTGCTTCCGGTCATTCGCGAGAAGTCGAAGTCATGAACTAGGGCTGCCATCAACGGATCGGAGATACAACTCGAGAGAAGGAATATTGTGAAAAGATGGTTGAAGTACCAGTTCCTGAAGCTGATTCGAACCCGGGGCGCCGCCGCGCTGGTTGCGAGAGGCTTCTGTATTGGACTGGCCGTTGAAATGTTCACACTGCCGACGGCAGGGCTGGCGTTCTTCCTCATCTTTCCTCTGGTGTACTGGATGAGGGGGAGGCTCGCTGCCGCTCTGGTCGGCTTCGCATTCGGGAAGCTGATCTATATTCCGGTCGCTGTCGTCAATGAGCGGGTAGGGCATTGGGTTCTGCCCCTGCATTGGACGGTTCATGCGGCCGCGCTGCCGGACTGGCTGAACCGGCTTCTGACCATCAACATGAATCTGATTGTAGGCGGAATGATTGACGGAGCCTTGATGGCGCTTCTGTTGTATATCCCGATGAAGCGGTTCCTGCTGGCCATGCAGAAGCGGCGCTGGGAGCAACGCCGCCATTATCATGGTCACGCTCACGGATAAAGAAAAGCTCTTTTCTGCCAGCCGAACGGTCTGGGGAGAAAAGAGCTTTCTTTTATTTCCCGGGACATAACGGATGGCGGGAAACGGATGAGGAAAAAAGGATTGACGAAGGGTGGGATTTTCGTTATAGTTGCTTTAATGGATAAAAGCTTAAAAGCGTATAAGCGTTGAAATGTGAAAGCGATGAATCGACAGTAAAGAATGGATGTAATCCCATGATCGTTATCGTCTCGAATCAGACTCCGGAAGAGCGGGTCGCGGAGCTTGTAAGCCTCATCGAGAAGGCCGGCAACCAGGCCCATATCTCGCGCGGAACGGATCGAACCGTCATTGGCATTATCGGTAAAGCAGAGCCTCAGCTGGCTGAACATCTTAGACAAATGAAAGGCGTCGAGAGCGTGATTAAAATTACGAAATCATATAAGCTCGCTAGCCGTGACTTCCATCCGGAAGATACGGTAATTAAGATTAAAGGCGTGGAAATCGGCGGCGGCAATCTCGTCGTTATGGGCGGCCCGTGCGCGGTGGAATCGCCGGCGCAGATTGACGAGATCGCGCGCCTGGTGAAGGCGGCGGGCGGACAAATCTTGCGCGGAGGGGCTTTCAAGCCGCGGACAGGACCGTACAGCTTTCAAGGAGTCGGCGTAGAAGGGCTGGTCATGATGGCCGAAGCCGGGCGCAAGCACGGGCTGTTGACGATTACGGAGGTCATGACGCCGGAATACGTCGATATTTGTGCGGAGTACGCGGATATTCTCCAAGTCGGAACGCGCAATATGCAGAACTTCGATCTGCTGCGCAAGCTGGGCGAATGCGGCAAGCCGGTCTTGCTCAAGCGCGGGTTCAGCGCCACTTATGATGAGTGGCTGAATGCGGCCGAATATATTTTGGCCGGGGGCAATCCGAACGTCATGCTGTGTGAGCGCGGCATTCGCACCTTTGAGACGTATACCCGCAACACGCTGGACCTGACCGCCATTCCGGTCGTGAAGCAGTTGAGCCATCTGCCGGTCATCTCCGATCCGAGCCATGGCACGGGCCGCCGCGAGCTCGTGGAGACGATGTCCAAGGCATCGGTGGCCGCCGGCGCGGACGGATTGATCATCGAGATGCACACCGATCCGGACAACTCGATGACCGGAGACGGGGTGCAGTCGCTGTTCCCGGATCAATTCGCTAATCTGCTGCGCGAGCTGGAGCAGCTCGCCCCTCTGTGCGGCAAGACGTTCAGCACAGAGAAAATGGAGCCGTCCCATTTTGCTACTTGGGTCAAGTAAACCTAATGATGAAGTGAAGAAGAACAGTCTCTTTCCATGTGGAAAGAGGCTGTTTTTTCTTTCGCGGAAACAGGGGGCGCTGGTTGGCGCTTGCCCGCACGCCGGACATGCCGCTGCTGCTCATGGCCTGCATCTAGCGTGGCATGGCGGAGGCGGGGGCTAGCGTGGGCATGACGGGGGTAGGCACGGTGGAGCCCTGGGGCTAGCGTGGGCATGACGGGGGCCCGGGGCTAGCGTAGGCACGGTGGAGCCCTGAGGCTAGCGTGGGTATGGTGAGGGCCTGGTGCTAGCGTAGGCACGGTGGAGCTCTGAGGCTAGCGTGGGTATGGTGAGGGCCTTGTGCTAGTGTAGGCACGGTGGAGCCCTGGGGCTAGCGTGGGCATGACGGGGGCCCTGGGCCTAGAGTGCACGGTCGGGTCCCTTTGGCAGAGGCGCTCCGCAGCTATGCCCATATGCCTAGTGGCGGCTATGCTCGTGTACCTAGCGGCAGATGCGTCTGTGGCTCTGGGGGCCTGTTCGCAATGGGTTGAGCTGGTGTACAACAAATTCGAACGAGCGGGCTCGTGGGTGTCCGGATGATAACGCATGGCTAGTGTAATGTCCCGTTAGGGGTATTACGGCCATGTGCAGGTCATGAGTCGCTAGCGAACCGGCGTGAAGCCGTGTACGCGTATGTGGGACTATGGGCTTGTCATGACGTAAAGGTGCTTCCGCCTATGCGCTCTGGTCGGATAGCCTACGGCCGAGTGATGCGTCGGTTTTGGGTCCCTGCTCGATGAATGCTGCAAATTTACAGCATTTTCTTCGTCTAGCAGGTAGATTAAGTGACATTGATGCAAATATACATCAATTCTCCCATTTCGGGCCCAAATGAAGTGAAAACGGGCGAAAATCCTGCACTTTTGCAGGATTGCCTTACTCAAAATGGAGGCGTTCCAGAAATCCTGCATTATTGCAGCATTCGGAGGGGCGAACGTGTAGAGAGAGTTCCCGAGTCCCTGATCGGGAGGGAGGAGTGCCGAAGCCGGGCATTATGCGGGTTCCCGCCGCAACCTAGAACAGGCGATGCCGCAGCCGATTCACAGGCAGGCCCGCTTGGACGGAGGCACACGAAACATTTCCCAGTCCGAGGGGCCAATTCATTTCCCCGTGGGAGATCATGAGCCAAAGCGGAGGAGAAAGCGGATTTTCTGCTGTTTCCCATCATTTAGTGTAAGAATACCTAACATCAAACATAAAAATACCTGACATAGGTATTGACGAGATTTCTCCGCAGCGATTATAATGACAACAACTTAATTTTGAAAGTGGAACAATGAATGCGTGATGAACGTGTATTGTTCGGAAATGGGAGGAATCATCATGTCGACAAATCCAGCTTTGATGGTTATTCAAGAGAAAAAAATCCAGTATGTAGATTTTCGCTTTGTTGATTTGGTCGGTCGGGCGCATCATATTACCCTTCCCGCTTCAGAGGTCGATGAGAGCACGTTCACGAACGGAGTAGCATTTGACGGTTCCTCCATCAAAGGATTCCGCGGAATTGAAGAATCTGACATGGTGATGATGCCGGACGCGAACTCCTGCTACGTCGATCCGTTCACGGCGCATCCGACGCTTATCATCATGTGCGATATTTTTACACCGGATGGCGAACGCTATGACCGGGATCCGCGCAGCATCGCCCAGAAGGCGGAAGCGTATTTGCACACGTCCGGGGTCGGTACGGCCGCATTTTTCGCTCCGGAGTCGGAATTCTTCATCTTCGATGAGGTCCGGTACGAGAATACGATGAACCGTTCCTCCTTCTATGTCGACTCGGTAGAGGCATCCTGGAATACGAACCGCGAGGAAGCCGGCGGCAACCTCGGGGGCAAAATTCCGGCAAAGGGCGGATACGTGCCGGTCGCGCCAGTCGATACGCAGCAAGATATCCGCAGCGAGATGTGCCGTCTGCTGCAGGAATGCGGCATCCGCGTCGAACGCCATCATCACGAAGTGGCGACGGCGGGGCAGGGGGAGATTAACTTCCGCTTCGATACGTTGACGGCCTCGGCCGATAATCTGATGAAATATAAATATATCGTTCATAATACGGCACGGCAGTTCGGCAAGGTGGCCACCTTCATGCCGAAGCCGCTGTTCGGCGACAACGGCAGCGGGATGCACGTGCATCAATCGATATTCAACGGCGATACGCCGCTATTCTACGAGAAGGGCGGATACGCCAATCTGAGCGAAATGGCGCTCCATTATATCGGCGGGATTCTGCACCACGCGCCTGCGCTTATCGCCTTGACGAACCCGAGCACCAACTCATTCAAGCGGCTCGTTCCCGGGTATGAAGCTCCGGTCAATCTGGTCTTCTCCAAAGGCAACCGTTCCGCCGCGGTTCGCATCCCGGTGGCCGCAGTCACGCCGAAGGGCTGCCGCATCGAGTTCCGCACGCCGGATTCGACGGCGAACCCGTACCTGGCGTTCGCGGCAATGCTGATGGCGGGACTGGACGGAATCAAGCGCAAGATCGATCCGGCCGCCGCCGGCTTCGGTCCGTATGACCGCAATCTGTATGAGCTGTCCGAGGCGGAGAAAATGGAGATTCGCCGCGTCCCGGCTACGATGGAAGAGGCGCTCGACGCTTTGATGGCGGATCATGAATTTTTGCTGGAAGGCGGCGTATTTACCCGTGAGTTCATCGACAACTATGTCAGCATTAAGCGGAAAGAAGCTCAATCCGTAGCCATTCGCATTCATCCGCAGGAATACAGCCTTTATTTCGACTGCTAATCACATTGATATACGTCTCCTCCTATGTATCCTTCCCATCCGGCTTGGATGGGGAGGATTTTTTTATTCACGTCCCGGGGAAGAGGCCAGGGCAAAGCTCAAAAGAAAGGAAGAGAATGGAATGTTAAAACGTTTCTTCATGACAACGCTCAAGGGAGAGAGGATGACCGTAAGCTTGCTTGAATACGGCTGGATGATTTGGAAGCGTTGAAAAACGTTTACGTTTTGGCCAAGCGAGGTCGGTAAGATGAAAAAAGGTGTCCATTGCTACGGTGCCCTCTATTTTAAGGCGCCCCCTATACGGCCCGTCTGCGTTTCCCGTATCATACGGAATGGTTTTTTCAAGTGAACCGTGAAGACGGGATCGTCGCGGCCGATGGAGCGGGAGCCCCGGTTGAACGCCGCTATCGAGCCGAGAAGGACGGAACGCTGGAGATCTGCGTGGAGAGATGGAGGGAGAGGAAGGATTAAGGAAATGGAACGTATCAAACGAATGAACGAAAGGAAGGAAACAGCATGAGGAAACGGGTGACGGGATTCCTTGCCGGCGTCCTCTATTCTCGGGAGCCGTGTTCGATGCCTCGGAGTTTGCGGCCCATGCCGGGATTAAGGGCCTTAAGCGATTGGACAACGTTGAAGTTCCGTATGCTGTGGGCAGCGGTTGCACGGAAGGGCATGGGTGAAGGTTGTAGTCTTGTGGTGCCGCCAAGCACGGCGGCGGAAGTGTTATCTTCCCTGCTGACGCCGCAGTGCGGAGCAAGAATATACATCTCTTTACTTATGCTTATTTTTTGTTGCGGCACGATGTTGAACAGGTTAGGATTGGAAAAAAGGAGGTGAGAAACAAAAAACTGGCGTCAATGACGCGGCGGAATCCACGACAATATGGAGGGAAATGAAGAAGACGATGAACAAAAAAGCGCTTGGATGGATGCTTGGTATCGTAATAATGACGGCGAGCGTTCTGCCCGGAACTCCGCCATCGCATGTCTATGCCCAGCCGAAAGAGCTGGCGGCAGTTGCGGACGATGAGCCGATCGCGCCTCCAGACGGCGGCGAGCCGGGGACGGTGACGGAGGCTGTCTATCATAAAAATGGAAGCGCATTCCCGGAAGATCCTTCCCCGGATAGAGGCGCCGGCCATTCCCTCGCGGCTGCATTCGGCGGGACGAACCTCGCCCTGAACAAACCGGCCTACTCGTCGGGCAATGAAGTCGATTACCTGAGTCCGGATCTGGCCGTAGACGGGAAGGCCAATACAAGATGGTCTTCCGCGAAGCAGGATGATCAATGGTTCTATGTCGATCTGGGAGAGCGGACCGCGATCGATCGCGTCGTCATCCGCTGGCAGACGCCGGCCGATACATACAAGATCCTTGTGTCGGATGACGGGGAGCAGTGGACGAACGCGAGGGATGGCGACGGCGTCATTCCATGCAAGGGAGGCACCGAAGTAATCGATTTCGCGCCGCTTCAAGCAAGATATGTCAAGTTCCAAGGAGTGAAGCGAGCGCCTGTCGAAGGCGTGCTGTACGGTTACTCCTTCTATGAATTCGAGGTGTACCAATTGAATGACCTGCAATCTATCGCAGACCGGATTCAGGCCACATTGACGGTGCAGGCCGGACAGACCGAGCTGGATTGGTCCGCGGCCGAAGTGCCGGAAGGGTATCGCGCCAGCGTGTACGGGAGCGACCGGCTGCCTGTCATCGATCGCGAAGGCCGTATCCGGATGCCGCTGGTCGATGCCAAAGTGAATCTGATCGTGCAGGTGGAGGATCTGAACGATCCGAACCGCAAAGTGCTGTCGGATAACATTGCGGTTACGGTTCCGGGTCAGTATAAGCAGACCCCGGATCGCAATCCGGAGCCGGACGTCATCCCGTCCTTGCGGGAATGGTATGGCGGATCGGGGACTTATACGTTGACGGCATCATCGCGCATTGTCGTCCGCCCGGAGGACGAAGCGGCGCTGCGCAAGGCGGCGGAGCTGACGCGAGAAGATGTGGCCGGCCTGACGGGATATGAGCTTGAGATTGCCTATGGCCAGCCGCAGACGGGCGATTTGTACTTGTCGCTGGATCCGTCGCTAGCGTGGCTGGGCGAGGAAGGCAACGTCTTCCAGGCCGGAGACTATGTGTCGATCGCCTCGTCTTCGGCGACAGGCGCGTTCTTCGGCACGAGAACCGCGCTTCAGATCCTGAAGCAGCATCCCGATCTCACGATTCCCCGCGGAGAAGCGAGAGATTATCCGAAGTATGAGAAGCGGGGCCTCATGATCGACGTGGCGCGCAAATTTTACACCGTTGATTTTCTGAGAAGCTATGTGAAGCTGCTGTCCTGGTACAAAATGAACATGTTCCAAATTCACCTGAACGATGATGTCGGCACCCCGTTCTTGGACGGAACGAGGGCGGCTTACCGGCTGGAAAGCGCCACGTATCCCGGATTGGCCAGCCCGAACGGACATTATACGAAGCAGGAATTCAAGGAACTCCAGCTTCTGGGCATGGATTACGGAGTCAACGTGATTCCGGAGATTGACACGCCCGGGCATTCCCGCGCTTTTACTTCCTATAATCCCGCGCTGGGGAACGATCACGCCCTCGACATTTCCAAGCCGGAAACCGTGGAGTTCGTGAAAAATCTGTTCAACGAATATTTGGATGAAAACGATCCGACCTTCGTCGGTCCGGAAGTGCATATCGGCACCGATGAATATTGGGGACCGGATGTGGAGCGCTTCCGTTGGTACATGGATACGCTCATCAAGCATATAAACGAGAAAGGCAAGCACCCGCATTTGTGGGGCGGATTAACGCAATACAACGGGACGACCCCGATCAGCAATGAAGCGACGATGGATATCTGGTATGAACCGTATGGGGCCCCGCAGCAGGCGGCCGATCTCGGGTATGACGTGCTGAACGTCCAAAATATTTATATGTATATCGTCCCTACCCTATATGGAGACTATTTGAATTCCCAGTTCTTGTACAATGACTGGGAGCCGATCAAGTGGGAGAATACGACGCTGCCGTTCGGGCATCCCCGCGTAAAGGGCGGCATGTTCGCCTTGTGGAACGACGTCTCGGATGCCAACGGGGTATCCATGGACGATTCGCATGAGCGGATGCTGCCCGGAATCCAGGTCGTGTCCGAGAAAATGTGGACCGGCACGCGGGACGACCGATCCTTTGAACGCTATATGAAGCGGGCGGAAGCGATCGGGGATGCGCCGAACGCGAATCTATCCCGCAAGTTCAAGGTGGATAACGAGGAGAACCAGGTGATTCAATACCTGTTCGAGGACCAGTTCAAGGATAGTTCGGGCAATGGCTTCGACGGAAAAGGCGTCAATGTGGAGATGACGGAAGGGAAATATGAGCAGGGGGTGCGCTTGAAGGGCGGAACCAGCTATATCGAGACGCCGGTCGAGGCGTTGGGATTCGGCTGGACGCTCTCGGCGTGGGTGAAGCCGGATCGGGGGAACCCGGATGACGCGATCCTGATGGAGTCTCCGGCCGGAACGTTGAAGCTCAAGCAGGGCAAGACGGGCAAGCTCGGGTTCACGAAGGAGCACTATGACAGCACGTTCGATTATGTTGTGCCGGAAGACAAGTGGACGCATCTTTTGCTGAAAGGCGACAATAAGGGCGTGACGCTGTTCGTCAATGTGGATGAGTACGTGGAGCGGCTCGAGAATGCGTACCCTCGTCTGCACACGCTCGTGCTCCCGGCGCTGCGCATCGGCAGCGAGACGAACGCGTTCCGGGGCGTGCTGGACAATGTCATCATGTACAATAAGCCGATTGAGCTTCTCTATACGGACAATAAGGCGCTTCATCAACCGGCCGAGTCCTCCGCAACCGAGTTCCCGTATTATTCGCCGGATATGGCCGTGGACGGAGTCGTGTCGATCAATTCCAGATGGTCCAGCGCCTATGTGGACGACGCCTGGTTCATCGTAGATCTGGGCGAGCCGACAGACATCAACAAAGTCGTTATTAAGTGGCAGGCGGGCGCGGAGAAGTATCAGCTGCTCGTCTCCGATGACAAAACGAACTGGACGAATGTATCCGGCGATAAAGGAACGATCACGTCCCAGGGGAAGTTGGATATCGTGACCTTCGAGACGAAGACGGCGCGCTATGTCAAATTCCAGGGCGTGAAGCGGGCCACGGTCTTCGGATATTCCATCTACGAGTTCGAGGTGTATGCGCCGGATCATATCCAGGAATATAAGCGGCTCATCGGCTTGATGGAGCATTTGCTGCCGCGGTTGAAGAAGCCGGAGCGCCTGCGCGAGCTCCTGCTGCAAGTGTTGAACCGCTATCCGTATGACGCGACGCGCGAGCTTCGCCCGATGCAGGATCTGCTGCAACGCGCTCGGATAAAATAAGCTGAATGAACGGCGTACAGCCCCCGTATCCTGAGAAGGATGCGGGGTTTTTTAACGGCGCAGGATCCCTGAGGAGCGCAGACTTTTTTGCGTTACCTCCTTGAAGCGAACTTCAATTACTGCTATGATTATCGATAAAATATGGGATAGAGAAGAACACGAAGGTGGGAGAAACCGATGGAACAACATCAACGCGCGTACAATTTCAATGCCGGCCCGGCAGCTTTGCCATTGGAAGTATTGGAGCGGGCTCAGTCCGAATTCGTCGATTTCCGGGGCCATGGCATGTCCATCATGGAAATGTCGCACCGCGGCGCCGTCTACGAACAGGTTCATAATGAAGCGAAGCAATTATTGAAGGAGCTGTTCCAGATTCCGGACGGCTACGATGTGTTGTTCTTGCAGGGAGGAGCGAGCACGCAGTTCGCCATGGTGCCGATGAACCTGCTTGCCGCAGGCAAGGTGGGCGCTTACGTCCATACCGGAAGCTGGGCCGGCAAGGCGATCAAGGAAGCGGAGCTCATCGGCGAGACCCGCGTCATCGCCTCGACCGAATCCGATCGCTTCATGCGCATGCCGGCACCGGAGGAGATTGTGGCTCCGGAGAATGCCGCCTATGTTCACCTTACTTCCAATGAGACGATTGAGGGAACGCAGTTCGCCGCTTACCCGGAGACGGGCCCGCTGCCTCTTATCGCCGATATGTCGAGCGACATTTTGTGCCGTCCGATCGATGTCTCGAAGTTCGGGATGATCTATGCGGGCGCGCAGAAAAATCTCGGTCCGTCCGGCGTTACGGTCGTCATCGCCAAGGAAGAACTGCTGGCGGACAGCCCTGCGACGATTCCGACCATGCTTCGTTACAGTACTCATTATAAAAATAATTCCTTATATAATACGCCGTCCTCTTTCTCCATCTATATGGTGAACCTGGTGCTGCAATGGCTTAAGGAACGCGGCGGATTGGCGGCGGTCGAGCGGGACAATCAGGCGAAGGCGGAGCTGCTGTACGGCGCCATCGACAACAGCGGCGGCTTCTACCGCGGCTGCGCGGCGCATGACAGCCGTTCCATGATGAACGTCACCTTCCGGCTCGCGGACGAGGAACTGGAGAAGGCGTTCATCAAGGAAGCCGGGGAAGCGGGCTTCGTCGGTCTGAAGGGACACCGCAGCGTCGGCGGTTTGCGCGCCTCGATCTACAATGCGGTACCTTATGCGTGCTGCGAGGCGTTGGCGCAGTTCATGATGCAATTCCAACAGAAGAACGGCTAAAATACAAGTTGATGACGCCCCGCGAGGCTCTCTCGCGGGGCGTTGTGTTTACTTTGGACTATATTCTCAAGGAAGCCATACAAAGCATCGCCTTGAATGGCTCTATGGGTGTCTACTTCACCGCTTGCCACACATCGGCGCTGCCAGGCTCCTCTCCGCGGGTCCACCAGCGTGCCTGGTAGACGGCCCCGTTATAGTTCACCTTGTCTCCGCCTACGTAGGCCCGATCCTTGCTCCAATCGAGGATGACGTTGCTCACCAGCTTCCACGCTTCTGAGACGTCAGGACGATTGTTTTGCGTCCAATACTGGGCTTCGTATTCCAAGCCTTCGTAGAGTACGCGGTCGCCGCGGGTATAGATGGCGTCGGATTTCCAGGTCGTATCGCCGGTCTGTGGAGGCTCAGTGCCGCCTTCTCCCTCGCCGCCGTCTCCGCCGCTGCTATCCTGCGGGAGCGTCGCCGCAACCAGCGGCGCGGACAACGGGGACAGATTGCCGGCCCGATCGATGGCCCGCACGGTATACGTGTAAGATGTATCCGGAGTCAGCCCGGCGTCAAGATACGATGTTCCGGTCGTCTGTCCCAGCGAAGCGCCGTTGCGGAATACTTCATAGGCCTTGATTCCGTTCGCCGAGGAAGAAGAGGTCCAGGACAGCGTGATGGATGTCTCGGTCTGCGCGGAAGCCGCGAGCTGGCCCGGAGCCGACGGCAGATCGATGGCCGAATCGTCGTTGACGAGATCAACGTCAATCACTTGGTAGAACGCATTGCCGGTGTCCGCGATCTCCCAGACGCCGAGAATCAGATGATAGCCGCTGCGATCGGTCGGCACGCTGCATTCATGCGTGACGGTTGCCGGCGGCTTTTTGCCGCCGTCCTGAATCGTGCAGAACGGCACCGGATCCAGATCGGCGCGAGTGAGCGGTTTGTTCGGATCCCAGTCTTTTTTCGTAATATAGTATTTCCATTCCGACGTGGCATGCGGCGCTGTCAAATGCCATTGGAACGTATTCATTCCGCCTTGCATTTTCACCTTGTTCCACCGATCGGCTGACTGCTCATCCAGCGGGGCGAAGATGCCGCCGCCGGCAATATGTCCGTCAGCCGGGCCGCCTTTCGGGAAGTTGCCTTTGGCTTCCACGCTTTGCGGTTCATACTGAACCTGTCCGCAGCCGGTGTTCAAGCCCAGCTTGCATTGGTACGCCCGACTGGCGGGAGATTCAATGTAGCCGTGGGCCGATGCGCTGTCCGCGAAGATGGCGCTCGCGGCCAGTCCGAGCACGATAAGCCCGAATGCGGTGAACAGGGGGGATACTTTGGACAGCATAGTGCTGCCGATTCGTCTTGCCATTTGTGTCAACTCCTTTAAGTGGTCTCAACACCAGTGTAAAGATATAAGCGTTTTAATTCTATCGATCATTGGTCTGATTTCCTCTAAACATTACAAACTATTTTGGCGCACGATCCGAAGTACCAGGAAGCATCGCGGAAGCAGCGCTTTTGTCGAATCAATCCCCCGATCCTCCCGAACTTGCAGGATGAAGCTTGTCAAAAAAAGTAGAATCGCCTCGTTCAAGGGGGGACGGTGGAGAATTGGGGTTTTAGGCATTTAGGAGGGGAGAGTTATAACTATCGTTTGTTCTAGGACGATTTGCAACTTTTTAATGAAATCTATCTCTTTATTAAGGCGAATCCGGCCTTCTCTAT